>JANNYB010000212.1:0-8576 GCA_031409875.1 Acidobacteriota bacterium
AAGCAAAAAGTGGTAAAATATCCATCGAAACGAGTTGTTAATTTTAGTCGGAAAATTTCAGTAAAAATAATCTACTAAAAAACTCGTTTCATTTCATTATCTTATTTCAAATTTTCAAGTATCATTTGGCGAAGGTATTGCTCTAAACTTTACATTATAAACTTTACAGGAAAATTCTTTCCGAAATAGTTTAGAGTGTAAAGTTTATAGTTTAGAGTTGCCGTCCTTGATGACTAATTTGATCTATCTCCACAGTATTGCGGAAAATATAATTCTAAGATGACAAATATCGGCGAATCGGTGCAGGAATCAGTTGATTTTATGAACAGCGGCAATTACGGACGCGCTGTTTTGCCGTGTGCTTTGGCGATTGAGGAAAGCGTAAAAAAAGTTTTAGTTAAAGAAGCAATTTCCGAAGAAGATTTCAAACGCTTTTTAAAGCAAAATTGGCAGATTATTTCATTTATGGGAATGCCGCGAGCGTTGCCTCTGCCGTTGAATATTCCGTTCGATTTGAAGCGCATAGTGCCGCAATTTAATGTTCATTACGGTGCGGAAGAAATTGTTTTACTCGTTTTGCGTCAAACAATGAGATTCGGCAAAATGCCCGCCGATTTCGATTTTAATTCGGGCGGAACATTTGAAATAAAACAGGGCAAACTATTTTTACCGCGCGGTTTGATCAACGGGCTTTTGGGAAGCGTGATTTTTAACGAAGTCAACAAAGACGAAGCCATCGGCGAAAAATATTGGATGAGCATTTCGGATTTCAAAATGTTCATCTCCGAACTCTGGGGCAGACACGATTTAGCCGAACGGATTATGAAATTTTATCTCGAATAAAAATTTGTTGTGAAAGAGATTTATTTATTGTAAATTATTCGTAATGGAACTGATATTTGAGTGGAATGAGAGTAAGGCAAAATCGAACTTGCAAAAGCATAAAATTAGTTTCGACGAAACGAAAACTATTTTCGATGATGCGTTTCTTGTAACATTTCCCGATGATTTTAGTTCCGACGAAGAAAACAGATTTATCAGTATCGGCAATTCGACAAATAATAGAATCTTGCTTGTCGTTCACACAGAACAGGACAGAAAAACTGATGTCATTATCATCAGAATTATCAGTAGCCGAAAAGCAACGGCTTCGGAAAGGGAAATTTATGAACAAGGCGAATAAAGAAATGCTTGATGAATACGATTTCAGCGGCAAAAAAGGTGTTCGTGGAAAATACCGTGAGGCTTTCCGAAACGGTTATACTGTTCGGGTGATTAAGGAAAACGGAACGATTGACGAGCAATATTTCGCCTCAATCGAAGCCGATGTGCATCAATATTTTCCAGATTCGGAAGCCGTTAATAAGGCTTTGCGTTCATTGATTTCCAAATCCGCTTAGAGTTTTAGGTTTCTTTCAAATGAATAACAAACATTTCATATTTTTCGCAGTTTTTTTCTTGGGCGTTTCAAACTTATACGCAGGAATTCGCCCTTCTTTCTCTTTGGATTATTCCGCTTGGAATGCAACGCATATTATTGTTGCAACTGAAGGCGAAGCGATTGACGGGAATTTTACGGTTCTTAAATCTTTAAAGGGAAATCTCGGTTACGGTGAAACAATCACAATTCAGGAACTTTCAAATTTCACATCAGAATCTTCCCGACAAGTAAAAGAAGGTTATTCGGAAATTCCAATCGCTTCAAAGTTTGTTACGGGTGCAAAGATGATTTTATTTTTGCGAAAGAATCCAAAATCGAAAACAATTTGGGAATCGGCAGATTTTTATAAAGATTTCAAGACTTCGGTTTTGTGGATTGAAGGAGAAGAAACATTTGCTTTCATTCAAACAATGAATCCGGGCAACAGCATTTTAGTCGGATACGGAAAAAAGGAAATTGAAATCAAAAGCAAAATTTTTGAAATAAACGGAATAGAAAATTCTTTTAATGATGTTTTGAAAATTGAAAATAAAGCCGAGAGAGCGGAAAAACTTCAGGATTTTGTAGTTTCCGATTTTTATTTAGCTCAAACATCTGCCTTTGGTGAACTGAAAAAATGCGGTAAAGAAGCGTTGCCCGTTTTGCGAAAAATGCTTGGAAATCAGTCTTTGCTGGAAGTTCACGATAAAGTTATTGAAACTATGGCGGCAGTCGGCGGCGAAAAAGTCGGAAATGATTTAACGGAAATTGTTAAAGAAGAAATGATTTTTTGGAAAGAAACTGCTCCAAAACTAAGCGAAGGTTGGTGGAGTGATATAAATAATCCCGATACGGAAAATTTGCGAAATCGTTATTCAAAAGTTTTAGAAGCTATTCGTCAACTCAAAAATTTAAGGTTTAGAAATTGCAAAAAAGTCGTTACGCAGTTTCGAGATTTTTGGCGTTCTTTACCGCAACTTGAAGATAAAGACGGATTAAATCAGATGAGCGAAGAATGCGATGAATTGTTGCAAGAATTAAAGGCAAAAACATAACGCAACTTTGCAAAAATAAAATTCGGACTATTCGCGCAAAATAAATAGTCCGATTATCAAAAAAATACAACTTGAATCCTGAATTACATCATAAATCCTAAATTGGATGTCGAAAAATTGTTGATATTCGGGAAAGCGAGCGGAACATCGGCTTCTGCCAAACCATACCAACGTGCCAGAGTTGCGGCGTATTGTTCGACGGAAACGGACGGAATAAATCTGCCGCGAGCGTCTGCGTCGTCGGGTCCGCCGTTGACCAGCGTTGGAACGAAAGTTCCGTTTGAAGTCGGTCTGCCGTAAAAATCTCCGCCGCGAACTGCGCCGCCGACAACGAAAAGCGGTCCGCCCCAACCGTGATCCGAGCCGACACCGCTGCCCGAACCTGCGGGATTGAATGTGCGGTTGAAATCCGAAAGGCAAAATGTCGTAACTTGCGAAGAAATTCCTTGCGCGACGGTTTCATCATAAAACGCTTTGACCGCGTTGCTGACTTGCGTTAATAAATTATTGTGCGGCGTTAGCTGGCTTGTATGATGGTCAAATGCGCCGAGTTCGACAAAGAAAATTTGGCGGCTCATATTCAAATTCGTGCGGAATTTTAATAATTTGGCGACTTGCGCGAGTTGATTGCCGAGCGATGTTGACGGAAAAGGAACGGTCAATGTCGGATCGGTGCTGAGTTGTTGACTGACGTTGACGGCTTGCTGTGTCAAAACGCTCGCTTGCTGAACCATCGTGTAGCTCAAATCTTGGGTTCGGATATTATTCATCGCCGCGCGTCGGGCGAGTTCGTCCGCCGCCGTGCCGAATCCGTTAAGAGCTAAAACTTGATTGAGCGGTGTCGGCGCGGCTGTAACCGTGAGCGGCGAAGTGTTTGAGCCGATATTGAAAAGCGTCGCGCCGGCAATCGAAGTTACCATCGGAATTCCGCCGCCGGGATTGAGCGTTTGCGTGCGGTCGGCAACTCGTCCGCCCCAGCCGGTTGTTGATTTGTAACTCGAAATCGCAGTTCGCGCCTGTTCAACTTGGTCGGGATGCGAAAAAAGTTGATACGGACGCGGCGCACCGTTTTGATAAGTCGTGCGCGTCAAAGGTTGAACAAGACAACCGACGTTGCACACAACCGCCATTTTGCCTTGCGCGAAAAGCGGATGAATCGCGCCCAAAGCCGGATGCAGTCCGTAAGTTTGCCCGCCCATCGAAGGCGGCGTAATCGGCAGAAGACTTCCTTGAGAAAGTGCCAAACCTTGCGCCTGACGCGCCGCCGCATATTGCGCGTAACCTGCCGTATATGTCGGAACTACGGAATTATTGCCGTCGTTGCCGCCATTCAAAAAGATGCAGACCAACGCCTTATAATCGTTGCCCAAATCATCGGTTTCTTCGCGCCGTTCACGCGCCAAAACGTCAACCAACCCGAAATGACGCATCTGCGTCGCCACCGCCGTCAAACTCAATGCGCGGCACGATTTCTTTAAAAATTCACGTCTGTTGTCTTTCATATCTCTCCTTTGTGAGCAGTGAGCGGTGAGCAGTAAGCAGTAAAAACTTTCTTTTCTGCTTACTGCTTACTGCTCACCGCTCACTGTTATCTTTGCACCTGATATTGGGGCGAAGTCGTAACTAAATAAAGCGCGGTTCGGGCGCGTTTTAATGTGTTCGTTGATGTTACGGCAGTTACTGCGTTTAAGATTTCCGTGCGGACTTGTGCGCTCATTCCGCCGTTCATCAATTCGCGGTTGAGCGTGTCCACGAGGCTTCCGCCCGTTGTATCTGCCGCAACCAAATTTTGCAATCTGGTTAAATCAATCCGCGTTCCGCAAGGAAAGTTTGAAGCCGCGCCCGTAACGGCAATTATGCCGCCGCTTGTCGTTACATTCGGCGGAATAAATTGGTTAATCGCATTCGGGCGTTTTAACGCTGTTCCGGTCGAAAAAATTTGAAATTCAGGACCTGAAAGCGGCGTGTTCGGAATGATATATTCCATCGGATAATAATTGAAAACCGTCGGCGGATTCCAAACGTCTTGGTCAATCGGTTGCGTAACCGTGTTGATTGCGCCGTCGCTCAAACCGTTGCAACTTGCAGGAACGGTAATATTGTTATTCGCCGTCGGATTAAACGGGCGAAGCAGATTTGTTACATACAAAACAGGTTCGCGCAATTTGCCGTAATTCGGATCGGTTTTGATGTTTCCACGAGCTTCGGGATCAAGCAAAATCGCTCGAACAACGGCTTTCAAATCGCCGCGAACAGATTGCCCGTTGTTGCGGAAAACCGCCGAAATCCTGCCGACGTAAGCCGGAGTCGGATTACTCGTAACCATTTGTTGAATCAACAATTTACTGATAAAAGGCGCGGTGTTTGGATGATTAAAAATATTATCAAGCGCGGCATCCAAATCTTGTTCGGGCGTTTGTCCAGCCGGAACGAACGGCGTTGCGCCCGGATAATTCAGCAAATTTTTTGTAGAAGTGTCGTGATTTGCCGGAATAATCATCATCGGATCGCGGTAGTTGACGATTCCGGGAACGGATTGCGAATTCGGACAGCCCGTATTGCAATACGTCCAACCCGTGAAAATCTCTGCCAGATTGACGATATTTTCTTGATTATAAGTCGGAATTCGGTTGCCTTGTCCGTCAAGCATCGGCGTTCCGTCTTGATTGAGCATATCGAGACCGATAGAAAAAAGCTGTAAAATTTCGCGGGCATAGTTTTCGTTCGGATTCTGATTCGTGCTGATTGCCATATCCAAATAATTGCCCATCGCCGGACTGAGCGTCATTTCTTCGAGCAGAGTTCGATAATTTCCGAAAGCATTTTTGTCCAAAATTTGAATATACGGCAACATCTGACTCGGCTGTTTTATCGTTCGCCCCGACACGACAAAAATTTGATGCAATGACCACGAAACACGGCGGCGAAGTTGTTGGTTTTCGTTGTAAAGCGTTTCCTTGAAAAACCAATTTTGCAACGGATACATCGTGTAATTGTCGCGGAAACAAGTTATCGGAACATCGGTCGGTTGCGTGTCGCCGTCGCAGGTCGGAATCGGGTTTGTCGGTTGCAGCGGATATTCGGGATAAGTGAACGAAAGAAACGCGGTTTCGTCCATCTGTTCGGTGAGCCAAGTGCTGTAACCGACGCGGCGAGTGCGAAATTCGAGCGCGGAATTGATGCCGAAAGTTGCTTGTTGCATAAAGCGCACGCGGTCGCCCGTCCAAGGCAATTCGGCACGATTTTGAACCGTTGTCTTGCTTGTCGGCGCGTCCGTCAAAGTCATCGGAGTCGGCACAGAACCTTCGTCGTCTTTGATTTTTCCGCCTTCAAATCCAACGGAAAAACGACATCTATTGCTCGACATTCCGCGCCAAGTTACACGCACGAGAACATCGCCCAATTCATCAAGTCCGCCAACGCGAACCGTCAAAGCAAAAACATTTTTGCGCTCCGGCGTGCGTTCAAACGAAACGATTTCGAGCGGATAACGATAATAATTTGCATCTTGAAACTCGACGCGAAAAGCGTTTGCGCCTTCGTTTTCGAGCAAATCTTTAACATTCGTCAGATAAAACGTAATCGTATTCTGCCGCGCCGGATTGACGATTTTAACAGGCGAATTGGTGCCGCGCTTACCGCCGACGGTTGCCAAAACCCGCGTCGAACCTACTTCGCTAATCAAAATCGGCGCATCTTCCGGCAGATTGACCGCCAAAGTATTCCCGCCAAACGCCAAAAGACACAGCAAAATCGCCCCGAACATCAAACAAGCAAAACGGCGGCAGATATTAAAATCAGATGACATAATCTTTACTCCGAAAACTTAAAGGTAAAACAAAAATTCAACCGGATTTGTCTAAATTGCAATAATAAATATACCTTAAGCTACACAATTTGAAAACCGTTTTGCCGCCAAATCCGCGTTAATTTTCCAATTTTTAAATTCCCCGAAAAAAAGAATAAGTTTGAGATTGTTGAAAGCCGTGTAATTCGTTCTCGAAACCGAAGACTTCATACCCGTTGTTTTTCCTTTGACGCTTCCCGTTGCGGTTTGCAAATAATCGTTTGCATCAAGATATTTGCCATCGTAATAAAACTCGACATCCGGCAAGGTTACTTGTTTGGCGCGGCGCGATTCGTCATAAACATTCGTCGTCCAAAGTTTCGTCTCGCCTGTGCGGAATGAATTCGTAACCCGCAAAACTCGCCCGTCTTGGTCAAACTCTTTTTCTAGGTATTGCTATAAACTATGGTAAAGGTAAAAAACTAAAAATCACAAACACAAAAATCTATTTGCTGTCTGAAATTTTCAACGAAACTTTTTTCAAAGTGCTTTTGTAAAATTCGTAACTCGCCGAATAATTAAACTTATCTGCGCCGACGTTGCTTGATTCGTAAGTCAAAACATCTCGTTTATCTTTTTCGGTGCGCGATTTCGGTTCACCTTTTTTCTTGATCAAATCTTTCGGACCGATTTTGTTCGGAACGCCGAAAAGCAGAGAAGTTGCCGATTGACGCAACCCCAAAAAGATGCCGTTTTCGGTTTCAAACGAATCGAATTTTTCAGCGATGTAATGCCGTTCAAGATAGCTTCGCCCGACGTTAAAAAATTCGATTTCGGTAATGAAAAATTCGTCTTTTTCGCTCGCGGCAGTAAGTTTTAAAACTTCCCAACCGTTTTTGCTGAAAAACATATAAACCGGACGATTTTGCGCGTCAAGCCGGAAAGAATAACCTTCCAAAAACGCCTTTGCCGAATCGCGGTCGCCCAATTTTACGCCTGCAACGCTCAAATCGGGCGTGGTTTGCGCGTTTGCGGTCAAACTGAAAATTGCCAACATCGCAAGGCAAAACGCCAAGCGGAAAAACTTTTGTTGTTTCATATTTTGTAAATCCTTTTTGAAAAAAATCGGTAGATTTTACGGGAAATTTTGACGTTCGGGAAAAATCAAAACTCGTTTGGTCTTTTTTAATTTTAGCAGATATGAAACAGGCATTTCAATAAAAATTTTAAGTCAGAACAGCGAGCGGTAGCGACCTGTTAAATTATGCTGCAAACAGGTCGCTACCGCTCGCTGTTCTGACAGAATTGACAAAATTAATAAATTGGACTCATAATTTGTAAGTTAAGTAATTAGAAAGTTTAATTATCACAATTCTCGCAAGAAGAGGAGTTTTTCGTAAGTAAAATTATGTCTTCGACAAGTCTTCCTATCCGGCGTTCTTTCGGTGAAACAATGCGGCGCGGCGCGTGGTGGCTGCCGTCTTTAGTGACGTTTGTCTGTTTTTCGGCGTTTATTATTTATTCGACTTGGGCGGCATTTCAAGGCGAACATTATCATTTTGGAAATTATCTTTCGCCGTTTTATTCGCCCGAAATTTTCGGCAACTCGCCGCACGCGCTTTTTGGCGGAAAACCTTCGTGGATTCCCGATTGGCTGCCGTTTTCGCCTGCGCTTTTGATTCTTTGGGCGCCGGGCGGATTTCGTTTTACTTGCTATTATTATCGCGGCGCATATTACAAAGCGTTTTGGGCTGACCCGATTTCGTGCGCGGTCGGTGAACCGCGCGGCGAAAATTATCGCGGCGAGCGAAAATTTCCGCTGATTTTGCAAAATGTTCATCGTTATTTTTTGTATGTCGCGCTGATTTTTTTAGTGTTTTTGGCGTATGACGCAATTCAATCATTTCGTTTTGCCGACGGTTTTCACGTCAATCTCGGCTCGATAATTTTAACGGCAAACGTCTTTTTTCTCGGCGGTTATACGTTTAGCTGTCATTCTCTGCGCCATCTAATCGGCGGCAGATGCGACGAATTATCGAGCAAACCGCTCCAATGCGCGGCTTACAATGCTTGCAGTTCGCTGAACAAAAAACATATGCTTTTCGCGTGGTGCAGTTTATTCGTCGTCGGATTTTCCGATGTTTATGTGCGAATGCTTTCGATGGGGAAATGGATAGATTTTAGGTTTTTTTAAGACTGGAGCGCAAGCATCCTTGCTTGCGAAATTTTTATTAACAAATGATTGGTGTTTCTTAACACACGCAAGCATGGTTGCTTGCGCTCCAAACTTTATTTTTCTGTCGGAATATCAAAC
>JANNYB010000213.1:0-2793 GCA_031409875.1 Acidobacteriota bacterium
CGACGGCGTAGAAAAACTCGAAAATATATGCCGCGAAATAAACGGCGCACTCAATTTGTGGCGCAAATCGTTGGAAGTCGTGACCACAATCGGGCGCGATTTCCAATCGGAAACGCCGATAAATCCATCCACCAGACGCGGTATATAAATCAGCCCACGTTCCAACGGCATCAGCATTGCATCTTCGATTGAAGCCCCGAATTTATCGCTTTCGTCGAGTATCAAAATCGGTGGTGCATTTTGTTCATCCGACACAGCCGCTTGCTTCGCCAAATCGTAAGCCAGACCCATTTCACCCAAAATCAAAAATTCGCGTTTCCATTTCTCTTGTCGCGCACGAATCATAATTTTTTCGCGTTCAATTTCGGATTTATCCTTTGTCAACCGCAGATTTTCGTTCATCCAAGCCGATTGTTCTTCCTTGTCCCAATCGTAGAGAATTTCTTCCTGTTTTAAGCCATCGCGCCCCGACACAATGCAAATCGTCAGATTGCAGCAGCTCGCCAAGGCTTCGGGAAAAGCGGTTTTGCCGCTTCCGCGTGTGCCGGAAATCAGCCAACCTCTGCCTGATTTTAGCGATTGGCAAAAGTCTGAGAAATTGCGTTCTTCGGGGACGTAACCCGTCCGACAAATCAGTTCATAAAGCTCATTTTCTTGTCCTTCCATAACTAACTTACGCGGATTGATTTGTGCTTTTTTGTCATCGTGCGGAATCATAAAAACCTTTCCTATTTTTCTTCTATCGCTAAATATTTTTCTGCTAAAACACGAAATTGTGTAGTCATTCGCGGCAAGGCGGCGCGGATTTTCTCTTTGTTGCCTTCGCTGAAAAGGTCTGCCAATTCTGTTTCAGATAATCCCGTTACGGTTTTCGAGTTCTGACCTAACCTTTCTGCGTCGGAAATTTCATCGGGCAAATCCGTTACCAGCACGAAAGCGGTTGTTCCGGCGGAAATTTCAACAAATTCGCTGCTGCTTCGATTGTTGCCGATCAAACCCGAAAGTTCATCGGAAACTTTTGATGTTGACTCGGAAATGACGACAGTTCCGCCCGAACGACGGTTGCCGATTGCGCCAAGCGCAACGGCTCCGGCATCCCGAAGCCCGCCAAAGATGCGCGACCAAGTGCTTTTTATCTGCCGTTTGCGCCCGATCACCCCCGATGCGCCGTCATTGCCCATCACTTCGCCTTCAAATTTGACGAGTCCGCCGCTGACAGGATCAATCAAACCGACAACTGAAATAAAGGCTCGTTTATATTCGCTTCCTCGCAAAGTCCCGACTAAGACTGTTCCGGCTGGAAACGAATAAATTTTACCTGTAACAGCTCTCGTCAATTCCATTCTGACCAAACCGCCTGAAGCCCGCAGCGTATAAACCGCACCCAAAAATCGAATCGGCAAAAGCGTTCCAAACGGAATCGGCGGTGTCGGCTGACTGGTAAAATTAACGCTTTCATTTTGAGTAACGATTTGGGCATTCGTTTGTTTGGTTGAATTAGACGGTGAAATTTCCTTGCGTTCGATGCCAAAAAATAGGGAACGTCCAACCGGAGTATTATTTGTGTCGCGTGTCGGCTGAATGACCGACTCATTGTTTCTTTCGTTGTTCGTTGAACTTTGGGTTACATTTGAAACCGAAGAAATCGGCGTTTTAATTGATTCGCCATTAGTAGTCGAAACCGGAGTATTAACTGAATTTCGGTTTGTTTCTGAAATCGGGTCCGGCACAACTACCGGCTCATTGAAATCACTGGCTTTAGTTGGCGGAATATCAACCGAAGAATTTGAATTTGCCGCGCTCGTTTCGCTTTGATTGGGAATCTCGCTGTTAGTTCCGTTAGGATTTTTTTCAGCGACCATATTCAACGCCATTTTCATCTTTTCTTCTTCCGTCACGGGCGCGGGATTCGACGAATTCGTTTGCTTCGTGCGGTCAACTGCTTGAGGTTTAACGGCGTCAAATGCTCCGATTCCGAAAAACCAACTCATCAGCAAAACCAACAAAACGAATCCGAAAACAACTAAGAGACCGGCAAAAAATAATTTTCTCTTTGACGCTTTCGGTGTGGCGGACAATTCTTCAAACTCCTCATCTTCCGTGTCAACCGATAAATTATCATCAGCCGTTTTACCCAAATCGGCGGCTTCACGAAGCAGTTTTTCGCGCTCCGTATCTTCTTCCACGATTGGTAAAGCAGCGGGTATTTCGGAAATTTCAGCTATATTTACAGACATTTTTCTTACTCCTTGCTTGAATTAACGCCCGGTAAAATCGTCTTGACGGGCGAATCGGCAGCTTCGCGGTGCGAAACCAGAACGCTCAAGCGTTGACTCGCGCCCATTACGGGAGCGTTGTAACAGAGCGCGTAGTAAACCGTTGAACCGGGCAGAATCAGTCCTTCAAAACTCGTGGTTTCGACATAGATTCTTTCGAGCCGTTCGGTGTTTATCGGATTGCCTTTATCATCAACCGTTAAAATTTGCAGTTCGGGTGTGCCGGGAACGAGCCGCAAATTTGTCGCAGTGTTATTGCGAACTGCTACGATGACTATTCTTTGGGTTGAATCAATTTCCGTAACGGACGATACGGCAAGACTTAAGCCGTTGTTAGTTTCTGACCATGCCCCCAAATTTTTCGCCGGATTTTTTAAGCAATCTGCCAACCGCTTATTAACAAGGCGCGAAAGCTCTAATCCGGCTTTCGGAATTTGATTGGATTTGTCTTCTTTTTTCCGGCTGAGATTCCCTTTGGTTACTTCCGTCGAGGTCAATTTAACGGGAATGATTTCTT
>JANNYB010000214.1:0-2812 GCA_031409875.1 Acidobacteriota bacterium
GACAAAGAAGAAATCATTCCCGTTAAATTGACTTCTACGGAAGTAACCAAAGGAAATCTCAGCCGGAAAAAAGAAGACAAATCGAATCAAACTCCGAAAACCGGATTAGAGCTTTCCCGCCTCGTTAATAAACGACTGGCGGATTGCCTGAAAAATCCGGCGAAAAGTTTGGGGGCGTGGTCAGAAACTAACAACGGGTTGAGTTTGGCGGTTTCATCCGTTTCGGAAATTGATTCAACGCAAAGAATGGTCATTGTTGCAGTTCGCAATAATTCGACGAGCAATTTGCGGCTCGTTCCGGGAACGCCCGAACTGCAAATTTTGACTGTTGACGACAAAGGGAATCCGCTGCAAACCCAACGGCTCGAAAGAATCTATGTCGAAACGACGAGTTTTGAAGGCTTGATTCTGCCGGGTTCAACCGTTTATTACGCGCTTGTTTACAACGCTCCCGTGATGGGCGCGAGTCAACGCTTGAGCGTTTTAGTTTCGCACCGCGAAGCTGCCGATTCACCGACAACGACGCTTTTGCCGAGCGTAAATTCAAGTAAGGAGTAAGAAAAAGATGTCTGTAAAAATAGCTGAAATTTCCGACATACCCGCCGCTTTGCCAATCGCGGAAGAAAGCGAGACACGCGAAAAATTATTGTTGGAAGCCGCAAACGAAAGGATTGGCACAGATGAAAATTTATCAAAGGAAACCGAAGACGAAGAGTTTGAAGAATTAGCCGAAACTCCAAAAGCTTCAAAGAAAAAATTGTTTTTTGCCTTTGTCTTATTTGTCTTCGGCTTTATTTTACTGGTTTTGCTAATGTGCTGGTTTTTCGGCATTGGTGCTTTTGCTGCGTCAAAGCCGCAAGCGGTTGACCGCACGGCGAAAACTAATTCATCAAGTCCTGTGCCGATTACACAAGATGAAAAAATGCAAATGGCATTGAATATGGTTGCGGAAAAAAATCTGAACGGAAATACCAGCGATGTTTCCAATCAGAGCGAAACCGTAGCGGCAAATTCAAATTCTTCGGTTGATATTCCGCCGACTAAAGCCACCGATTTGAACGAACCCGTTGTTGTGCCGGATCCGCTTTCGGAAACCAACCGAGCTTCGGTCAATGCTCCGGTTACAACTACTAACATCGAAACAAGCAAAACGCCGATTTCGACTGTTTCAAATTCTGTCCAAAATTCAACGAACAATGAAAGAATTAACAATTCGGTTGTTCAATCTAACCGCGACAGCAATAATGCGCCGATTGGACGTTCTTTGTTCTTCGGCATTGAGCGCAAAGAAATTTCAACTTCTAATTTAACCAATCAACCAAACGCCCAAACCGTTTCCCAAAATGAAAGCGTTAATTTTACCAATCAGCCAATGCCTTCAATTCCGTTTGGGACACTTTTGCCGATACGGTTTCTGGGTGCGGTTTATACGCTTCGAGCTTCGGGCGGCTTGGTCAGAATGGAATTGACGAGAGCCGTTACAGGTAAAAATTATTCGTATCCTGCCGGCACGGTTTTAGTCGGCAGCTTAAGAGGAAGCGAATATAAACGTGCCTTTATTTCGGTTGTCGGTTTGATTGATCCCGTCAGCGGCGGACTCGTCAAATTTGAAGGCGAAGTGATGGGAAATGACGGCGCATCGGGCGTGAACGGGCGAAGGCGGCAAATAAAAAGCACTTGGTCGCGCATCTTTGGCGGACTTCGTGATGCCGGAGCGGTTGCGCTCGGCGCACTCGGCAACGGACGTTCGGGCGGAACTGTCGTTATTTCCGATTCAACCAAACAAGTATCCGATGAACTTTCGGGTTTGATCGGTAACAATCGAAGCATCAGCGAATTTGTTGAAATTTCCGCCGGAACAACAGCTTTCGTGCTGGTCACGGATTTGCCGGATGAAATTTCTGACGCGGAAAGGTTAGGTCAGAACTCGAAAACCGCCACGGGACTCTCTGAAACCGAATTGGCTGACCTTTTCAGCGAAGGCAACAAAGAGAATATCCGCGCTGCGCTTCCAAGGATGACTCCGCAGTTCCGCGTTTTAGCGGAAAAATATTTGGCGATAGAAGGAAAATAATTTTTCAAAGGAAAGACTTTTATGATTCCGCACGATAAAAACCGCGCACAAATTAATCCGCGAAAACTTGTTTTGCAACAGCGTGAAAACGAACTCTATGAACTGATTTGCCAGACTGGTTACGTCCCGGAAGAGAGAAATTTCTCCGACTTTTGCCAATCGCTCAAATCGGGCAGAGGTTGGCTGATTTCCGGCACACGCGGAAGCGGCAAAACCGCTTTTCCCGAAGCCTTAGCGAGTTGCTGCAATCTGACGATTTGCATTGTGTCCGGGCGCGATGGTTTGAAACAGGAAGAAATTCTCTACGATTGGGACAAAGAGGAACAAGCCGCCTGGATGAATGAAAATCTGCGGTTGACAAAGGATAAATCCGAAATTGAACGCGAAACAATTATGATTCGTGCCAGACAAGAAAAATGGAAACGCGAATTTTTGATTTTGGGCGAAATGGGCTTGGCTTACGATCTGGCAAAACAAGCGACGACATCTAATGAAAATAACGCCCCGCCGATTTTAATTCTCGACGAAAGCGATAAATTCGGTGCGAGCATCGAAGACGCGATGCTGATGCCGCTTGAGCGCGGACTGATTTACATTCCGCGTCTGGTGGATGGATTTATCGGCGTTTCCGATTGGAAATCGCGCCCGATTGTGGTCACGACTTCCAACGATTTGCGCCACAAATTGAGTGCGCCGTTTATTTCGCGGCATATATTTTCGAGTTTTTCTACGCCGTCG
>JANNYB010000215.1:0-88067 GCA_031409875.1 Acidobacteriota bacterium
AACTTTTTTACAATTTTTTTCGACCTACGGGGGTGGGTTCGCGACGCGCGTTTTTTACGCGTGTCGACACCCCACCACGTTCTGACAACCTAAAACTCGCCGGATTTAAGCGAGTCGCTACCGCTCCACGTTCTGACAACCTAAAATTATGAGCAAAAAAAACAAGTGCTGTAAGAAATACAAAAAAGGAAAAGCGTGCAAAAAATGTCCGCTTTTTAAATAAAATATTATGAATAAACCACGCGAAAATTTGCAACTTTGGTATTGCGAACATTGTCAAAACGTCCATTTGAAAACGCCGAATGTGATGCTCGATTTTACGAGAAATGAATTTGTCGAATTGACCGACGCGATGTATGAAATTCTGCAAAACAATTTCAAACCGCTCGATTTAGACGAAATTTCCGACGACGTTTTATCGAGCGAGATTGTTTCTTAAAATTATTCTTTCGGGCAAAATTATGTGTCCTACCTTTTAGTTACCCCAAGTCCAAAGAATAACGAGGCTGTAATTTTCTTAACCTGAAAATTACAGCCTCAAACCATTCAAAACAAACTGCTTTTTGTGATATTATTTAACTGCAATGAAGAAAATTTTATTACTTTTAATTATTATTTCAGCAATGACATTTACGGTTTTCGGGCAAATCAGCGAAGCAAATTACCGGATTTTCGACGGCAAAGGCAATGCGGCAACGCTTGAAGATATTGCAAAAGCAATTGAAAAAACGGACGTTGCTTTCTTAGGCGAACAGCACGACGACGCGACGGCGCATTTTTTACAGTTGCAAATTTTCAAAGCGGCGGTCGAAAAATATTCCAAAGAACGAAAAGTTGTGCTGTCGCTGGAAATGTTCGAGCGCGATGTGCAGATTGTTTTGGACGAATATTTGAAAAATCTGATTTCCGAAAAACATTTTCTTGAGTCGAGCCGTCCGTGGGGAAATTATAAAACCGATTATCGTCCGCTCGTCGAACTTGCGAAAGAGAATAATTTGCCCGTAATTGCGGCAAATGCGCCGCGCCGTTATGTCAATATGGTTTCGCGGCTTGGCAGAGAATCGCTTGATAATTTATCAAATGACGCGAAAAAATGGCTTGCGCCGTTGCCTTACGGTGCTGCGTCTGATGCTTACGCGCAGAAATTTAATGCGTTAATGGGACAAACCGATTCGATAACGCCGCTGAAACATTCGCCGATTCTCAACGCGCAATCGCTTTGGGACGCGACGATGGCTTATTCGATTGCCGAATTTTTAAAGGCGAATAAAAAGGCTTTAGTCGTTCACTTAAACGGAAGTTTTCACACGGAAAACCGTTTGGGAACGGCAGAACATCTTTTGAAATATTCTCCGAAAACAAAATTTCTCGTCGTAACAATGCGCTACGAAGAAGATTTTACGAAATTCGACAAAGCCAAACACGAAAACTTAGGCGATTTCGTAATTTTGACCGATTCAAAAATTCCGCGTAGTCAACGCTAAACAAGGCAAAAGTAAAAAGGCAAAAAGTAAAAATTTAAAAGCGTTCTTCGAGAATTAAGATTCAAAGTTAGACGCTTTTTTTACCTTTTGCCTTTTACCTTTTACCTTTACTTCTCCCGTGTTGCCGTAAATGAAATCGGCGGAAGTCCGGGACCGGCAAGATTTCCGGTCATTTTATCGCCGTCAACTTTGCCGTCCATTTTCAAAGTCATCGGTTGTCCTTGCACGTCAACTTTCACATCTCCGGTGATATTATTTCCGCTGACTTTGCCGTTTTCAACTGTGCCGCCGCCAAGCATTGAACTTAGCGTGCCGTTAAAATCGGCTTCCGTCTGTTTCAAATCCAAATTAATTTGAATAATTTGACCGCCGGCATCTGCCAACATCGTCCATTTACCTGAAACATCAACTTCGGCTTTGGCTTTCATATCCGTTGTTCCGGCGAGTTTTACGGTATTCACATCAACCATAATTTCGCCCAAACGCTTGGAAACGTCTGCCGTCATTGATTCTTGGAAACGTCCGCCGAGATATTGTGCCAAGAATTTTTCAGATTTGGCAAGCATCGCCATATTATTTACAGGACGCGCAAAACCGTGTCCTTCATCGGGCGCAACCATATATTCAACGGGGAAATTTCGATCACGAAGCGCAACGACAATTTGATCGGATTCACGTTTATTCACACGCGGATCGTTTGCGCCTTGCACGACAAAAAGCGGCGTTTTGATTTTGTCTGCCGAAAAAAGCGGCGATTGACGTTTGATTGTCGCCAATTCTTCTTTGTTATTCGGATTGCCCATTCGCAAATAAAACATTTGGCGAATCGGCTCCCAATAAGGCGGAATTGATTCGAGCAAAGTAATCATATTCGACGGCGCAACAATCGCCACGCCCGCCGCATAAACATCAGGCGTAAAAGCAACACCCGCAAGCGTTGCATAACCGCCGTAACTTCCGCCCATAATTCCGACACGCTTGGCATCAACCGTGCCGTTTGCAACGAGATGTTTCACGCCCCAAGTGATGTCGTCCTGCATCAAATCGCCCCATTGTTTGTTTCCGGCATCGAGAAATTTTTTGCCGTAGCCGGTTGAGCCGCGAAAATTCATCTGCAAAACAGCGTAACCGCGATTTGCCAAAAATTGCGCGTAGGAATTATAACCCCAACCATCACGCGCCCAAGGTCCGCCGTGCGGATTGACAATCAGCGGCAAATTTTTCGCTTCAACACCTTTCGGCAGAGTCAGATAAGCTGGAATTTCCAAGCCGTCCGAAGATTTATATTTTATCGGAGTCATCTGTGCCAGAGATTCACGCGGCAGTTTTTCGCGGACTTGATAGAGCGTTGAAAGACCTTTCGTTTTGCGGTTGTAAAGCCAAACCGTTCCCGGCTCAACATCACTGTAAGATGTTACAATCCAAAGGTTTTCGTCCGTTGTTGAAGAGCCGAAATTTAGTTCGCGTGTGCCGCCGAGACGTGCTTTGATAAAATTGTAATCTTTCTCGAAGCCTTTATCTTTGAACACGATGCGGGTTTTTTCATCGTTGTAAAACGTCGCCACTAAATCGTTTGTTTTGTCGGAAAACGACGCGCCACCGAAATCAACGCGGTTTTGAGCATCTTTCTCGACAAAGGTTTCCTTCATTGTTGCGGGATTGAACAAAACCAATTCCTGCAAATCACGGCTGCCTTTGTTTGTTGACATATAAACTTGCGTGTTTGTCTTATCAAAACGAATCGGATTGCACGATTCAAAAACGCCGCAGTCATAAATTTTGGTGAATTTTTTCCCGTCTGCTTCAACTCTTAAAACTTCTGTTTCGCCTTTCTGCGTTGAGCGCGTTGCCAGACGAATCTTGTCGGCGTTGTCAAAAACCCAACCCGTAATGCGTTCGGTATTTTCTCGAATCAGAGTTTTTTCGCCCGTTGAAATCTTCACTTTATAAAGGTCGTGCCAAGTCTTGTCGCGTTCATTAATGCCGACGTAAATTGCATCCGCATCCGTCTTCGGAGTGCCGTAAATAAAAGCTCGAACGCCTTTTGCTTCGGTCAAATTCCGCGCCGTCGGAACTTCTGCGCCCGATGCCGCAGAAGCCATCGGATTGACTGCGTAAACATTGAAATTTTCATCGCCGCCGTTGTCTTTGACGAACAAAATAAATTTGCCGTCGCGCGACCAAAACGCGCCCGCAATCGGACGTTTTGTTTCGTTGGTAATCAATTTCGCTTTGTCGAACGAATCGTTAATGCCTTTGACATAAATATTTAAAGTGTCTTTATAAGGCTTGCGAAACATCATCCATTTGCCGTCGGGCGAAATGGTTGCGCCGGCAATTTCGGGATTGCCGAAAAATAATTCGCGGTCAATTAAAGCCGGAAGTTCTGCCGTTGCCGTTATCGAAAACATACAAAAAATGCCTGTCAGAATCGCTGGTATAAATAAATTTTTCATAGATTTTTTTTTGGTAATTCTCAGATTTTCATATAACTACGTCATTTGCAAATTTAGAGTTGCAAAATTTTACTAGACAACTTTCCAAAAAATAAGTAATTGATTTAATTAACTTTACAGCTCAAAGAATTTATTCTTAAAGTCCAACACGCTTTAGCTTGTTGAAGTGCCAAACACTTTTCAAGCAAAAGTTCATCGGATATTTAGCAGTTTTGAAGTTAAACAAGAGCGACAAACTAAAGTGTGTCTGACTTTAGGCGATTTAATTACAGATGTTTGACGGAAAAATTTGAAATAAAATAATAATAATGTTAATCTCATTTCATTAAAAATTTAACATCGGAAAAAAAACTCAAATCGAGATTTTTTTTCATCGTTTGACGCAAAACTGCAATTTACAAGCGTTCAATGTTTGCTAGATGAAAGAAACGGCGGAAAGTGCAAAGCGAATTTTAAATTTTTCGCCGCTGAAGCAGAAAAAAACGCAATATTTTGTGTTTGAAAATTAATTGAAAAATAGGAGAACATTATGAAAAAATTACTGAAAAATTTCTTGACGGTTGGCTTGTTTATCTTTTTGGCATTCGGTTCGCAGACGGCGTTTGCGCGAAACGATTCTGTTTCGGAATCGTCGAATTTTTGGGAAAATAATCTGCAAACCGGCGTTTCGCTGAGAAGTTACAGACTGATGAAAATCGGTTATTCGCTTCGCAAATGCAATCAAATCATCGGTTTTAACGCCGAAGAAATGAGCCGCAATGTCGGCGGCGGCAGTGTTTTTACGGCAGTTAAATGGGAAGGCGATGATTATGCAATTATTACCGCTGTTTTCAAAGACAATATTTTGACGAATAAATATCAGGCAAACTTACGTTGAAAATTTAATTTCGGCGCATAATTCGGAAAATAGTTTTGGAAGTTTCGGAAGTTTTCAAAGTTGCAGAAGAAAGTGTTTTTTCTTCCTCGACTTTCAAAACTTTCAAAACTTCCAAAATTTCTTCACTAAAGCCCTGATTTACATTTGTAAAATCAACCTTTTCGAGTAATATAAAAAGTAATATTTTTTTTAACAAATCAAACAGGAGAATCTATGAAAAATTTGCTGAACATCGCGCTTATTGCGTGTGTCTTAATTGTTTTAGGCTGTAAATGCCAACAGGCTTTGGACGAGATTAAAAACAAGGCGGAAAGTCCCAGTCCGTCGGCGAGTGCATCACCGAGTCCAAGTTCGACAAAATCGGATTCGTCAAAATCTGACTCCGATAAATCCGATAAATCCGATTCCTCTTCCTCATCGGGAACGGGCGTAAGCAAAGCGTCTTACGACAAAATCAGAGTCGGTATGAAGAAAAGCGAAATTATCAGAATTATCGGTAATGACGGCGAAGAAATGACCCGTTCAAAAGGCGGCAACAGCACCTTTACGTCGCACAAATGGGAAGGCAGCGATTACTCCATCATCACCGCCGTTTTCAAAGACGACGTGCTGACCAACAAATACGAGGCTAATTTGAAATAAATTGAATCGCTTGTAAAAATTAAAAGCGATATAAAATAATCTGCGAAAATCTGCGAAATCTGCGGGAACTTAAACTGTTTTCTCCCGTGGATTTCGCAGATTTTCGCAGATATTTCTTTAAAATAATATGAACAAGAAAACTATTAAAGATATTGATATTAAAGGCAAACGGGTTTTTATTCGCGTGGATTTTAATGTTCCGATTAAAGACGGAAAAGTTTCGGACGACACGCGCATTCGCGGCGCAATGCCGACGATTTCTTACGCCATCGAACAAGGCGCGAAAGTAATTCTCGCGTCGCATCTCGGCAGACCTTTGAAAGACAAGAAAAAAGCCGAAGAAAAAGGAATGCCTTACGATGCGGCGAAATATTCGCTGAAAATTGTCGGTGAAGATTTGGCTGAATTGCTCGGAAAAGAAGTTCAATTTGCCAACGATTGCGTTGGCGAAGAAGTCGCGCAGAAAGTCGAATCGTTAAAAGATGGCGAAGTTCTTTTGCTCGAAAATTTGCGGCTTCACGCGGAAGAAGAAGAAAACGATGAAGATTTTGCGCGTCAATTAGCCGAATTATGCGACGTTTATGTCAACGACGCTTTCGGCACGGCGCACCGCGCACACGCTTCGACTGAAGGAATCACGCATTTTGTCGAAGATTCGGTTGCCGGATTGTTGATGGAAAAAGAATTGAATTTCTTGGGAAAAGCCTTGAATAATCCCGAAAGACCTTTTGTTGCAATACTTGGCGGCGCAAAAGTTTCCGATAAAATTCCGGTTATCGAATCTTTAATCAAACGCAAAGTTGATAAATTATTAATCGGCGGCGCGATGGCTTATACGTTTTTCAAGGCAAACGGTTTGACCGTCGGCAAATCTTTGGTCGAAGACGCAATGATGCCGAAAGCTCTGGAAATCGCCAAATTCGCCGAAGAACAAGGCGTTCAACTTATTTTACCGACAGATCATCAAGTCGTTGATTCTTACGAACCGCTAACTTCGCGCAAAACGATTCCGGTCGAATTTACAAACACGGGCTTAGTCGGTTTAGACATCGGAATTGAAACACAAGCGATTTTTGCACACGCGCTCGAAGGCGCAAAAACAATCGTCTGGAACGGTCCGATGGGAATGTTTGAAGAAAAACCTTTCGACGAAGGCACGATTGCAGTCGCCAAAGCAGTCGCCGAAGCCACCGAAAAAGGCGCAATCTCAATCGTCGGCGGCGGCGATTCGGTCGCGGCAGTCAATCAAGCAAACTTAGACGAAAAAATCTCGCACATCTCAACCGGCGGCGGCGCAACTTTAGAATTTCTCGCCGGCGACGCACTTCCGGGCGTTGAAGCGTTGGATGAGAAATAGTAAAATTATTAAGATAAGATAACTGGAGGTTTTATGAATTTAACGATTAAAGATAGATTGGTGTTGGCAAATCAATATGAGATTTTAATTGCTTTGACTGATAGCGAGGAGAAGAAAAAAGCATATTCAGAGAGTTTAGAAATAATACAATTCGGATTTGAGTCTGAATATGTAAATTTGTTTCCAGAAATTGATAAAAAAGTATTGACTGAAAGAGAAGGAGAAGAAGTCCGTAAAATACTTGAAATGTTTTGTCAAATTCAAAATAGTCTCGAAGATTTAGGCGATATAGAAGTTGAGAAATCTAAAATTACTTTTGCAGGTTTTGATGCAGACCACGAAACGCCCCAACTTTCCTACTCTAACTATCTTATAAAAAACAGACTTGTATATCAGAAACTTACTAGAGAAGCGATTGATTCTCATTTTCCGATGTTGACTATTTATCGTCGAATGCTGGATGAATGGAGACATTCGGACAATAAATATCAGCTTACAAAAGATGATATTGTTCGGATTTCCAATTCAAGAAATATAACGAATTTAATCAATCAATTTGGGGCGTTGGAGGATGATACAATGATTGATGAACTTGTTGAAAAAATTTATCAAGAAAGAGGCAGACCTGAAACCGAAAAAGTTCCGGCTATTTCCTAATGCACATTCTTGACACAGACACTTTTAGTCATATTCAACGAAGAAATCAAAATGTTCTAAAACAACTTGAACAAAATGATTTAGTTGGTATAACGCTAATCACAAAAGGTGAAATATTAAGAGGAAGAATTGATTATCTATTAAAAGCCGAAAATTCTGAGAATCTTGAAAAAGCGCAAAAGTTATTTTTTGATAGTGAAAAACTTATTGCCGAGTTCCCAATAATTCATTTCAATGAAGAGGCGTTAAGAAATTTCGATGAGTTTCGACAAAACAGCCAATATCGCAAAATCGGCAGGGCAGATATGCTAATTGCAAGTATTTGTTTTGCGAATAAGGCGATATTAGTTACTCGAAATATAAAACACTTCAAACAATTTCCAAATTTAGAGATCGAAAATTGGGTTGACTGATGTCTGCGCTCTGGCAAGGTTCAGACTTCCATCTTTTTGGTAAATTCATCAAAAGCATTTCGCAGACGTTTCTCGTGATTGGCGCAGATTGGTAAAATCGTTGCCGTTTCGCTTGTGTTTTGCTCTAATTTGCCGTTGGAAAATTGCAAACCTGCGGGAATCGTCACGGTTTTTGATGATGAGAAAGTGCATTGCATCAAAAAATCATTGACGAGAATTTCGCAACCGCATTGATGGCGATTAGCGGTTTGTTCAAATATTAAATTCATAATTTTCAACTGAATTCGGGCAATTCCGATTGTCTATATGGCACGCCTAATCTTTGCAAAACTGTTTCCAACGCCGACGCTTCTTTTAATTTTTCACTGGCAAATTCGACTCCGCGCGGCAATTTATTATAGATTGCATCAAACGCGGTTACTTTTGCCTCATAGCTAATCTGTGCGTTTTCCAATTCTTTCTCCGCTAAATCTTTGTCAATACGCTTGTTTTCTTCGACAAACGGAATATTTATATAAACCATAATTTAACTATACTCTTTATTAGATGATTGAGTTTTGTTTTAATCGGAAAAATAACTGTCGGACAAAAAAATTTTTGACCAAATTGCTAAACAGACTTATGATTTTGGGGAAAAGAGAAAAATATTCGTTGAAGCATTAGTTGAAAGAGTAGAAAACATTTAATAAAATGACATTATGAAAGACTTGCGAGGTTTACGAGTTTTACCAATTCTGTTGATTCTTTTTTTAGCGAGTAATTTTTACGGACAGGAAACGTCCAAAGCCTCACTCCTTGTTGCCGTTTGTGCTTCAAAAGAAAAGAAGTGTGAACCGCAAACTATCAAAAAGATCACTTTTGAAAACGGCAAGCAGATAGCTTCGGAAGATTTGCTGACTTTTGATGCAAACACTACACGCTTTGAAAGAGTTGGTTACAGACTTCTGCAAAATCGTTATATCGTGTCCCAGTTGAGCGATATTTTTGATATTCAGACGAAGGAATTATTCAGCGAACAGCGCGGCGAATATCTTGGCAACGAGAAAGACTTAATTTACATTTTTCAAAATAAAGGCGGTTCGGATGTCAAACTTTTTTCTTTTAATCTCACGTCAAGAAAATATAATAAACCTGAATTTCCGAGTATTCCTTTTATGTTTGGCTATTGTTCGCCTTCGATACTTCGCAGTATTCAATATTACACAGACAATAATTCATTAAAAGTTACGGATAGAAAGCGCGACCGCGAGCGTGATTTTGAAAAATATTTAGACGGCGTTTATAAAGTTTCCTGCGGAAAGAATTGCAAAGACGACAGAAACAGTCTGCCAATGCTTTGGCTTGATGACGACCGTTTGTTGACGCAAAAAAATAACGGTGAATTATATCTTCTTGACTTCAAAAAGAATGGAATTAAAAAGCTAATGAAAATTCCGGTCAAAGAAGAACTCGAATCAATTCCGGTTTTGTATAAAGATTTTGGCGGAAACATTCATTATCGCGCCGATAAAGATTATTTGATTGATGTCGAGAATCGTAAATATACCGAAGCCCAATTTATTGATTTAGCCAACGGATTTAAAGGTTCTATTTCGACCGGAGAAGAAACCTTTATGTTTGGAGAAAAAGAAATAGGGAAATTTCTCGCCTTAAATCGCCGTTCGACAAAAAACTATTTAGCAGTTGAATTTAATAAAGAGAAAAAATCTTTCAATTTTCCCGACGGCATAAAAGTTTGGAACAATTCAAATCAGCAATGGTTGGATTTAGATGTAAATTATTCACCAAAAATCGTTGGCTGGATTGAAGAGTAAATAGAATTTGTTGATGCGGAAAAACATACAGGACAAGTTTGTTATATTTTCCGGTTTTTTCGCGGAAAAGATTAAGCGAAGTTGAATTTTGCCAAAATGTCGGCAAATGTAATACAAGTGTTTTCAAGCCGTTTCAGTTTTGTGATAAAATCTTGAGTTTTGGTTAAAAGATATGAGAAAACCTGTTATTGCGGGAAATTGGAAAATGTATAAACGGCTCGGTGAAGCGGTCGGGACGGCTTTGACTTTGCGCGGGTTGGTGTCGAATGCGAATCATTGCGAAGTGATTATCGCGCCGGTTTTCGTGCATCTTAAAACGGTTGCGGACAGATTGGAAGGCTCGAATGTGCGTGTGGCGGCACAGAATTGTGCGGCTGAATCAAAAGATTCGGCAAATACGGGCGAAATTTCTGCCGCGATGTTGAAAGATGTCGGCTGTTCGCACATTATTATCGGGCATTCGGAAAGACGGCAATTTTATGGCGAAACGGATGAATCGGTCAATAAAAAAACGAAATCTGCGCTGGCTTCGGGTTTAACGGCGATTGTTTGTGTCGGTGAAACTCTCGAAGAGCGCGAGTCGGAAAAACTTTTTGAAGTCATCGAAAGACAACTTCGCAATGGTTTGGACGGTTTGACAAGTTCGGATATGGAACGTATTATAATCGCTTACGAGCCTGTTTGGGCGATTGGAACGGGTAAAACCGCTTCGCCGGAACAGGCTCAAGAAATGCACCGCTTCATTCGCGCCAAATTGTCGGAATCGCACGGCGAAACTTCGGCAAATGCAACGCGAATTCTTTATGGTGGCTCGGTCAAACCCGAAAATATCGCCGATTTAATGAAGAACGAAGACATTGACGGTGCATTGGTCGGCGGAGCGAGTTTAGAAGCGGAAAGTTTCGCCCGAATTGTGAATTACAAAAATTAGTGGTAAGTGGTGAGTGGTAAGTGGTAAGTTTTTATTCTTACACTTACGACTTACCACTCACCACTTACCACTAAAAAGAATGACTTATTTTCTTTACACATTATTTTTTCTGGCTTGCATCGTGTTGATCGGAAGCGTTTTACTTCAGCCGGGCAAGACGGATGCCGGTGCGCTTTTTACGAGCAATGTTTCGAGCAATGCTTTCGGTCCGCGCGGCACGGCGACGGTTTTATCCAAACTTACCATTAGTGCGGCGATTGTTTTTATGTTTTCGGCTCTGCTTTTGGCAATGCCCGCGATTACGGGCGATGTTTCGGTTCTTTCAACGACAAGTTCGTCAACCGAAACGCCGGCGGCAAACACCAACGCCAACACGACTGTTGACGCAAACACGGCAAACACTAATGTTGCGGTTGACGCAAACACCGCCAATATAAACGCCGCAGTAAATGCGAACACGACAAACGCAAACATAACTGCGCCGTCTAATGCCAATACTGCAAACACGGCGAACAAAGCAAATAGCGCGGCAAATACAAATAAAACAAACGCAGCGGCAAACACGAATAAAGCCAACGCAAATAAATAGTTTTTTTTGAAACAGTTTTGGTTATAAAGTTTTATGCCGAAACGTAAATATACTTTTGAAATTTTAAGCCCGATTGTCGCCAAATCGCTATCGTTTGCCGAAATTCTGCGACATCTCGGATTAAAGCAAACGGGCGGTTCGCAAACCAATATCAAAAAGTTGGTTGTCGAATACGAAATTGATTTCAGCCATTTTCTCGGACGAGCGCGAAATCAAGGCGAAAATCATCGCGGCGGACCGGAAAAAACTCCGGCTGATGAAATACTTGTGATACGCGACTCGCTTGCGCGTCCTGTAGAAGCATTCAAACTCAGGCGGGCATTATTAGAAATCAGTATTCCGTATCGTTGTGCTTGGTGCGGATTGGAAGATATTTGGAACGATAAACCTTTGAATCTGACGATTGACCATATCAACGGGCATCGTTACGATAATCGGCGAGAAAATCTACGTTTTCTTTGTCCGAATTGCCATAGCCAAACTCCTACTTTTGGAAAGAGTTTAGGTTTTACAGACGTTACGACTCGTAAAAGATGGTTTAGAAATTATCGGAAAGAACGAAGCGCGAGTAAAAAGAAATAGTTTGATTTTTGAATAATCTGGGGTCGTGGCGGAATTGGTATACGCGTGGCGTTGAGGTCGCCATGGAGCAATCCATGAGAGTTCGAGTCTCTCCGTCCCCACCATAAATTGATAAAACAATCAAACCGCGAAAGACGCGAAAGACGCTAAAAATAAAGACAAATATTTTAGCGTCTTTCGCGTCTTTCGCGGTTTAAATCTTTAGAACAATTTGAATTTTATGCTCAGAAATTTCTTCGGATTTTGGCGAAAATCATACAACAATTTCGTGCTTTCTGATGAAAGTTGATTGATGTTTGAAGTTGTTTGATTGAGATTGTTGAAAAGTGTTTCGTCCGTAAAAAGTTTGCCGATTGTGCCTTTGCCGCTTTGCGTGTCGGTGATAAGTAAGTCAATTTTATCGGCGGTTGCGCTGAATTTTGTGAGCGCGGTTTTGGCATCGGTGTAAAGTTGTTCGTCTGTTAATAATTTTCCGGCAGTGCCTTTGCCTTCGTTGAGATTTTGGGTGATGAGTTTGAAATCATCAGCAATAAGATTTAGTTTTTTTGCTGTTCCTCGCAAATCGGCGATTGCGGCGCGAGTGTCGGTGTAAAGAGCGTCATCGGAAAGAAGTTTTCCGGCTGTTCCTTTTCCAGCGCGAATGTCGTTTGAAATAGCTTCGAGTTGCTGAACGGTTTTATTCAAATTGTTGTAAAGTTGCGGATCGTTGAGCAATTTTCCCGCGCTTCCTTGTCCGTTATTGACTTTTTCGAGCGTGTTTTGCAATTTCAACATCGTAACCTTTGTTTCGCTGACGGTTTCATCGAGAGTTCGATAAAGTTGATCGTTGTTGATAATTTGTCCGAGTGTGCCGTCGCCTTGATTAGCTTTGGTCAAAATTTGATTGGCAGGCGTAGCGATTTTGTTGATTTGTTGAAGAAGATCGTTGCCGGTTTGCGTTAATTGATTGATTGAAATAGCAACCGTCGAATCTAAAACGTGATTTTCGCTCACGGCTTCGCCCTTTGAAGTTCCGGGCGTAATATTGATTGTTTTATCATTGGCAAGAATCGAAGTGGCAATAAGTTGCGCCGTCGAATCGGTGCGAATGCGTTCCGTAATCGGACGATTATTGAGTTCGCGGTCAACGAGAAGCGTTGCTTCGACCGTTGCATCAGCAGGCGAATCGGGCGAAAGAAGCGCAACTTCGCCGACTTTGCCGATGCGAACTCCGGCAAGTTGAACTTCCGAACCTTCGCGCAATCCGTCGGCTTGGGCAAATCTCGCTTTGAGTTTCAATTTTTTCTCGAACGGATTAAAATCGCCCGTCGAATTCAAAATTAAAAACGCCAAAACGCCCAATCCGAAAAGCACGAAAATTCCGACGCGCACCTGACTGAAAGTTATGTTTCTTGTTGAAGTTGCCATAATTTTAGGTTATTCCAGATTCCAGATTTCAGATTCCAGATTCCTATTTTAATTTGGAATTTGGAATCTGGAATCTGAAATTTACTTTCCGTTTATAAATTTCTTAATGTAAGCGTCATCTACTTTTTCAAGTTCTTCGTTTGAACCGCTGAAAATAATTTTGCCGTCGCGGAGCATAATGACGTTCGTATTTATTAGACAAAGTTTTTCGCCTTCCGGCTCGAAAACGACTTCGCCTTCGTCATTGACAACGGCGTATTCGGACGAAAGATATTTCAAATTATTCATTTCGTGCGTTACGAAAATCGAAGAAACGTCTTCCAAATCGCGCAATTTTATCGCTAATTCGCAAATTGTTCGCGCCGTCGGCGGATCGAGTCCGGCAGTCGGTTCGTCAAACATCACGATTTGCGGATCGCCGACGAGTGCGCGGGCAATACCGACACGCCGCCGCATTCCGCCCGAAAGTTCGCTCGGCATTTTGTCAATCGCGTCTTCGAGGTCAACAAACCTCAGCATTCGGCGCACTTCTTTTTCACAAGTTTCTTCGTCAACGCCTTGTTCGTGCAGACGATACGCGACATTTTCATAAACCGAAAGCGAATCGAACAATGCGCCTTCTTGGAAAATCATCCCGATTTTTTTCCGCACTTTCATCATTTCGAGTTCGGAATAATTCGTAATATCTTCGCCGTCAATCAAAATCTGTCCCGAATCGGGTTTAAGCAAACCTAAGATAAGACGAATCGTCGTAGATTTTCCGCCGCCGCTTCTGCCTAAAATCAACTTCGTTTCGCCGCGCCGCACTTTAAAACTCACGCCGTTGAGAATTTTTTTGTCGTTGAAAGACAAATGAATATCGCGGAATTCGATAGCCGGAACAATGCGGTTTTTATCTTCAAACGCTTCTTCCAAATCGGGCATTTCAAAATCTTCAGCCGTTGGATTTATCTCTTCTTTTTGCAGGGAAAGCGACATAGTTTTCTAAAATTATAGAGAAAAATTATCCACAGATAAACACAGATGGACACAGATAAAAACCGATTGGTTATTAAACTATGAATTCCGACGAACAAATCATTTAGAAATATCTGTGTTTATCTGTGTTTATCTGTGGATAAATAATTCTTCCGACGAACTCAAACGCGCCCTAAATCGAGAATTGTTTGCAATGCTTTCGACAAAAAGAAGTCGAAAACGATTACCCAAACCGACGAAACAACGACCGCATTTGTTGTCGAACGTCCGACACCGACCGTGCCGCCCGTGGTGCTTAAACCTTTGTGGCAAGCGATACTGCCGATAATTAACCCGAAAAAGAACGGCTTTATGATGCCGCCGATAATGTCTTGCGTTGTCAATCCGGCGCGAACCGAATTCAGATAAACATTAATTTCTTGATTAAAAAGCCCTGAAGCGATAATGCCGCCGCCCATTATGCCGAAAATGTCCGCCGCAACCGTTAAAATCGGAAGCATAAAAAAAAGCGCAAGAATTCGCGGAACGACTAATTTTCGCGTCGGATCAGTGCCGAGCGCACGCATCGCATCAATTTGCTGTGAAACAACCATCGAACCTAATTCAGCCGAAATTGCCGAGCCGATTCTACCCGAAACCATCAAAGCCGACAAAACAGGACCGAGTTCCCGGACAAGCGAAGTTGCGACGCTGCGTCCGGCTTCGTTTTGAATCGAATAATATTGAAGCGTCGGAAAAGTTTGCAAAATCAGAACGCCGCCGGTAAAAAATCCGGTCAGCAAAACAATCGGCAGCGAACCGACACCGATTAAATCCATCTGCCGAATTGTTTCGCCGAGATAACGCGGACGGCTGAATAAACTCACAAATGAGGCATAAATCAGAAGCGTAACTTCCTGAAGCTCAAATAAAAATTTTTTGAGTGGATTCATCGGTAAAGAAATAGAGTTCAGAGTAACGGCTTCAGCCGTGAAAAACGCTGACACTTCACGCCTGAAGGCGTTATTCTGAACTAATAGCTAAACTTTACAATAGACTAGCGGTAAAGGACAAATAAAAAACGGATTACTTGTTTCTAAAGTCCCATTCGGCGCACTAAATCCAGAAAGCGCGAATCATCGTATAGGAGTTCAAAAACTGGTGAAATTCGCGCGGTCGTTAAATGGCGTTCGCGCCGCTGAAATGAGGCGTTGAGCCATTCTATCGCACGTTCTTTGTCGCCAATTTTTGCATAACAAAATGCCCGACTTTGGGCAGGAAAATTTTTCAAATGAGGTCGTGTTTTGAACTGCTCAAGACGCGCTTGCCAATATCCTTTGATGCCTTTTTTCGCAAATGCCCGTTCAAGTTCCGCGACAGCTTCGGGCGGTTCATTCCAAAGTGTAACGGCTTTGATATGAGCCGCCAGCGCGTCATCGAACATTCCTTTTTCTTCAAACGCAAAAGCCATAACACTATGGCAAAAGCCGAAATTAGGATCTAATTCGAGACATTTCTTTGCTTGTGAAATGGCTTGGTCGTATTTGCGCTCATTCAAATAACTATACGCCTCGCTGTTGATAATAATCGGCGAAGTCGGGTCAATTTGCATCGCCAGCGCAAATTGCTCGTGCGCTTCATCAAAACGCTTCATTTCGGAAAGATACTCGGCATACCATTGACGCGCCGTAGCATAATTCGGATTTAATTCAAGCGCACGTTTGAAAGATTGCTCCGCCGCCGTCCAATTCCAATCAAAAAAGGCTTGTTTATAGCCGAGCGCAGTATGAACTTCCGCCATTTCATCGTCTAATTTCAAAGCCTTTTCGATGGCATTTTGCGCTTTGCCGAAAGATTCTCCGGTTGTCGCCACGCCGTATTCGGGAAGCAATATGTAACAATTTGCCAATCCTGAATAAGCAAGCGCAAAGTTCGGGTCTTTTTGCGCGGCTTGCTCAAATTGTTCGATGGCTTTTTGCAAATCTGCGCCGGTGCGCTTATTCCAGAAAGAAAGCCCACGCAGATAATTTTGATAGGCTTCGGCGTTTTCCGTGCCGTGCCGATTAAATCTTTCGCGCTCTTTGTCGTTCATCTGCAATGCGAGAGATTGCACGACTTTTTGGCTGATTGAATCCTGCACGGCGAAAAAGTTTGTAAATTGGTCATCGAAATTTCCCGTCCAAATCGTTGCATTGTCTGCTGTCCGAATCAGTTGAACGCTGACGCGGATGCTCGAACCGACGCGCTGAATTCGTCCGTCAAGCACGGCATCAACCTGTAATTCACGCCCGATTTTGCTCGCATCTTCGCGGCTTTCGGCATATTTCAAAACCGTCCGCGTCGGGCGCACCGTGATTTGTTTCAGATTGCTGAATTTATTTGCTAAAGCATCTGCCAAACTCACGCCCAAATATTTGTCCGCCTGCTCGTTACTCAAATCTTCAAACGGCAAGATTGCAATCGTTTTTATCTCGCTCAAACCCGCCGGTTTCGTTTTCGGATAAAACCAATACGCGCCAAGCGCAATCAGCAAAATCAATGGAATTGCCAGCCATCGCCAAAATTGCGGATTGCGGATTGCGGATTGCGGATTTTTTCTTGGCGCATCGGTTTCGGATTTCGGGCTTTCCGAAATATGCGAATCGGGAAAATAGCTTTCTTCCAAAATCTGGTCTTCGGGGTGAATTTCTTTGACTTGAGCGATGAATTGATAGCCTTGATTTGGGACGGTCAAAATGAAATGTGGCTCTTTTGAAGTTTCGTGTAAGGCTTTCCGCAGAACAAAAATTGTCTGCGAAAGATTTGATTCTTCGACAAAATTATCTTCCCAAACCGCATCGAGAAGTTCGTTTTTGGTCAAAATCCGTTCTCGATTGGTGAGCAAAAAAAGCAGAAGTTCAGCGGCTTTCGGCTGAAGCGGCACAAGTTCGCCCATCGGGAGATGAAAAAGTCGGCGGCTGTCGGCATTAAACCGAAATTCGCCGAATTCATAAATAACTGACTCGGCGGCTTTTAACATAAATTCTGATAACTTCTGATAACTTCTGAGAACATTTTTGAGGACTTCTGAGAACAAGTCAAGCCAAAATGGAGTCATTCAGATATTTTTCAAAGGAGATTCAAAAAAAATGACACGACAAAAAAATATTTTCCGATTGTTTTTGATTTTGGCTTTGTTACCATTTTTGCCGCAGGTAATCAAAGGCGCGGGCGGCGATTTGGATACGACTTTTAGCGCGGGTGCAGCGCAGTTTGGCACGACAGCAGATGCCGTTGCGGTGCAGACGGACGGGCGGATTTTAATCGGCGGAAATTTCCGAACCGTCAACGGGCGTTTTTCGCCCGGCGTTGCGCGACTCAATGCGGACGGGACATTTGACCAGAGTTTTAATGTCGGGACGGGAACTGACAACGGCTTTTCGGCGGCAAATGTCTATACGATTGCGGTGCAGACGGACGGGCGAATTTTAATCGGCGGTTTTTTTACGCAATTCAACGGAACATCGGTCAATTATTTGGCGCGGCTCAATGCGGACGGCTCGCTCGACACGACTTTTAATATGGGCGGCGCGGGAATTAGCGGATCTTCCGTCGAAGCAATCACCATCGAACCGGACGGGCAAATTTTAGTCGGCGGCTTTTTTTCTCAATATAATGGCACAACGGTCGGATTTTTTCTCAGGCTTAATTCAAACGGCTCGCTCGATACGACTTTTAACACTAACATCGGCACAGGATTTAATTTTACAACGCGCTCGATTGCGCTTGAACCGGACGGACAAATCGTGGTTGGCGGACAATTTACTTCGCTCAACGGAACTTCGGCGAACTACATCGCCCGACTCAACGCCAACGGCACGCCGGACGCGGCTTTTATCACGAACAACGGCACGGGTTTTAATACACAAGTCGCTACTGTTGCTTTGCAAGCCGACGGGCGAATCGTTTGCGGCGGCAATTTTTCCAACTTCAACGGCACATCGCAGTTTTATTTGGCGCGGCTCAACGCCAACGGCACGCTCGACACGGGTTTTGCTTCGGCTTCGCAAAATGCGGCAATCGAAGACATTCAGATTCAGGCGGACGGGCAAATTCTCGCCGCCGGAGCGGGTTTTTTCGGGGCAATGTCTGAACGTCAAAATTTAGTGCGGATAAATCAAACGGACGGCACGCTCGATTTATCTTTCGATGCCGGAACGGGACCGAATACGACGTTTATCAGTTCGCTTGCCATTCAAACGGACGGCTCGGTTTTAGCGGTCGGGAATTTTACCGGCTTCAACGGCGTAACGCGCTCGGCGATTGCCAAAGTCAGTTCGAGCGGCAGTTTGAACACGACTTTTACAACCGTCATCGGCTCACCCGCATCGGTCAATGAAATTTTAGTTTTGCCAGATAACAAAATGTTCATCGGCGGCGATTTTCGCGGCGTGAACGAATCTTTCCGCGATGCTTTGGCGCGAATCAATGCGGATGGCACGACCGACACGACTTTTAATCCGACGGGTTTGGACACGGGCGGATTCGGCGTGGTTAATGCGATTGCCGTGCAGACGGACGGCAAAGTTATCGTCGGCGGCAATTTTTCAAACGCCGCGCAAGGATTTAATTTCGGGATCGTCCGACTGAACGCTGACGGCTCGCTCGATAATACTTTCAACGCTTTCACAAACGGCGCAATCAACACCGTTGCCGTGCAAACGGACGGCAGAATTTTAATCGGCGGAAATTTCACATTTGTTAATGGAACGAATATCCAATTTCTCGCCCGTTTGAACGCGGACGGGACAACTGACACGACTTTCAATAACGGCGGCAGCGGGTTTGACTCTTCAGTTCAAGACCTCGCTTTGCTGTCGGGCGGACAGATTTTGGTCGGCGGAGATTTTACCGCTTACAACGGCACAATGGGAGTCAATCGCATTGCCCGCCTCAACGCCAACGGCACGCTCGATGCGGCTTTTACGGCAAACACGGGAACGGGTTTCGATTCATCCGTTAATACACTCGCGGTGCAAACAAACGGCAGAATCGTCGCCGGCGGAAATTTCGGTCTATTTAACGGCTCAAACCGTAACGCCATTGCGCGGCTCAATTCAAACGGCACGCTTGACGGGACTTTCAGCGTTGGCGCGGGATTTAACAATTCGCCGATTGATTTGATTTTGCAGACCGACGGGCGCATTTTAGCCGTTGGATTTTTTTCGGCTTATAACGGTATTACGCGCTTTAATCTGGCGCGAATAAATGCGGACGGGTCGCTCGATTCGTCGTTTGATTCGGGCGCATTGGTCAACACGAATCTGGCGGCAATCGGGTTGCAGACGGACGGACGAATCATCATCGGCGGCAATTTTTCGCAATACGACGGCATTGCGCGAATCAGCATTGCGCGTCTTTTGGCGGGCGACACGATAATTTGGACGGGCGCAATGAATACGAATTGGAACACCGGCGCAAATTGGATTGGCGGAATTGTTCCGACTTCGGTTGATAATGCCGTGATTCCCGACAATTTTACGGTCAATCTGAGCGGCGGAAGTTTCAGCGTTTTGAGTTTAACCGTCGGCGCAAACACGACTTTGACGATTACGGCGACTAACAGTCTGTCAATCGAAGGCGGCACAAACAACGGCACGATTTCGGGCGCGGGAACGCTCAATTTTAACGGCGCATCGCTCGGTAACAACGGCACGATTTCGGTTTCATCCGTCAACGTCAACACCGCCGGAAATAAGGCTTTGACGGGCAACGGCGCGTTTGTCGGCAATCTGCTGACGATTGCGCCGAGCATCACGCTTGCCCTGCAAAGCAATCATCAATTTAACGAAATTGACGTTCAAGCCAACGCATTTTTTGACACGACTTCGCGGACAGTTTCGCTTCGCGGCACAAATCCTCTGCAAGGCGCGGGCTTTATCGGCAACGATTTCGGCACGATAATTTTTGACGGCACAGCCGCGCAAAGCAATTCGCATTCGGTCAATTTCAACAACCTCACCATCAACAATCCGGCTGGCGTAACTTTCAGCAATTCGGGCAGTTTTACAGTTGCCGGAACGCTCGATTTGCAAAACGGAATTCTCAACATCAGCAGTCCGAATTTTTTGTTTTTTGCTGACAACGCCGCCGCCATCCGCACTAACGGCTATGTCATCGGCGCAGTTCGCAAAAATTATTCGTCTGCCGGATTGCCCGCGTTCACCTTCCCGATTGGCACGGCAAACGGTTATTCGCCTGTAACTGTTGCTATTACAAGCGGCACAACGCAAGTTACGGCAAATGTCGCGCAGACAAATCAGCCGAATCTAAACGCGGCGATAAGTTTGCGCCGCTATTGGAGTTTGAGCGGAACGGGAACTTTTACGGCGAGTTTGACCTTTAATTATTTGCAAACTGATGTTGCCGGAAACGAATCGCTTTACGTCATTACGCGGGTTACAGGCGGCGTTCCGTTGCAATTTGCAAACAACTGCGGAATGGGTTCGCCGTGTGTTAATACAGCAGTAAATACGGCGTTTATTTCGGGCGTAACGGCATTTTCTGATTGGACGACGGCACAACTTGCGCCGCTTGCGGCAGATGTTTCCGTCGGCGGGCGCGTAACGAATTCGTTCGGAAACGGCATCGGTAAAACATCTGTAACGCTTATCAATTCAAACGGTTCGACGCGCACGATTTTGACCAATGCGTTCGGCTTCTATCGTTTTGACAATCTCGAAGCAGGCGCGACTTATACGATTTCCGTGCGAAATAAACGATTCGTTTTCAATCCCGATACGATGCTTATCACGCCTTCGGAAAATGTCGAAAATGCAGATTTTATCGCTTCGCCATAGAAGGTTTGCGAACAATAAAAAAGAGTTCCAAGTTTGGCTAAACTTGGAACTCTTTTCTTTTTGGAACTGTTTTTTAAAAATTCGAGCGTTGTTTCGGGCGTTGTTGGAGCTTTTGATTATTACGTTGCTGATTCGGACGATTTTTATTTTGCTGTTTTTGTTCTTCCATCCGCCGCATAAGTTCCTCGCGCAGTTCGAGGAACTTGGCAAGTTGTTCCGCCGTTAAGACTTTGCGGACTTCAAATTCCATTACGGTGCGGATTCGCAAAACTTCGGCGTGTGCCGTTTGCACGTCTTTCAGGCGATTTTTGACTTCTTCCTCGTTGGGCGTTTCGGCATAAATCGCCAAATCGAGCGCACGATTAGCTTCGCGCAGTTTTTCTTGAGCGGCTTGCATCAGCGGTTGTTTTTCCTGATTGATGCGCCGAATTTGTTGAATCTGCTCACGCGAAAGACCGAGTTGTTCGAGCAGTCGGCGCGGTTGAATATTCGGGCGTTCAGTGTTGGGACGATCCTGCACATCTTGCGCGTTCACAAAAACGACAGGGAAAATCAGCAAACAAGCAAAAATTATTAAATTCTTCAAATTCAAGGGTTTCATATTATTTTTCCTCATCAATTACTGCTTCCAATCTCATCAAAAAGTTCCGAAAGCCGCAGAGATTCATCTTCGTCTTCAGCAATTTCAACCAATTTCGGCGCATCTTTCTTTGTTGCGTAAGTCGAGTTATTATTTTTGTTCGATTTATTATTTTGCGCCATCGTGTTATCCGTTTTCGGCTGAACCGGATTCGATTTCAATTTCGGGGTATTCACAGTTTTAACAATTTGATTTTTCGGCGCAACGGTTTTTTGCTCGATTTGCTTCACCTTTTGCGGAGTTTCCTTGATGTCGGATTGCGGCGGATTTACCGTTTGAACAATTTCTTCTTTCGGCAGTTCGACAGGTTTTTCTTCGACAATCGCCGGAACTTCGGCGATTGTGTCAATTTTTGAATTATTGTAAAAGAACCAAACCAAACCGAGACAAATCATCAGCGCGGCAAAACCGCCAGCCCACGCCGGAGTGAATGAAAAAAGTTTGCGAATTTCGTCAATCCACGAAGATTTTTCGCTCGAAACGACAATCGGACGAAGTTGCGGAATATCGAGCGCGGGCGATTCGAGCGCGAAAAATTCGTCTTTGCGCCATTCGTTGATTGACGAACGCACAAGTCCGAAACCAGCGATTTCATCGGCACACGGCAGACAATTTATCAGATGCGATTCAAATTTGTTTCGCTCTTTATCGCTTGCTTCATCGTAAATATAAGCCACGATTTCTTCGGCAAATTCACAATTTTTCTTCAACATAACTTCTTCTCCGATGTTCAGAGTATCGCCTTCAGGCGATTTTTAATATTTCTACAAATCGCCTGAAAGCGATACTCTGAACATTTCAAATAATTTCCAAAGGCGTTCTTTCCAGTTTCATCCGAAGCTGTTTGAGCGCAGTATAAAGCCGGCTTTTGACCGTGCTTAAAGGTAAATCGAGATTGTCGGAAATTTCTTGAAACGTCATATCTTCAAATTCCTTCATCACGATAACCTCTTTCAAATCAGCCGGAAGCGACGAAACCGCTTGTCTGATTAAAGCCGTGCGCTCGCTTTTTTCCGTCTGTTTTGACGGCGAATAAGCTGACGATGCGACAAAAAACTTGTCTGCCGTGTTATCTTCGTCATCGAGATACGATTCCGAACGGCTTTTCGTCCGGCGTTTGAAAGTCAGACATTGATTAACGGCGATTCGATGCAACCAAGACGAAACTTTTGCCTCGCCGCGAAAATTTTTCAAGTTTCGATAAGCGGAAATAAAAGTTTCCTGCGCGGCATCTTTGGCTTCTTCCTCGCGGGCGAGCATACCGAAACAGAGCGCGAAAATCTTGCGCTCCCATCGGCTTACGATTACGCCGAAAGCATCCGCATTATCCGCGATTGCCAATTCGACAAGTTGCTCGTCAGTCAAATCATTCACCATTAAAAACTCGTCCGTTTTTCAAAAGTATAAAATCGCACGAGAATCTTACCAAACGCGATTTCGGAACGCCAATTTAATCGCGTCCGTTTTTTAGACGTGAAAGGTTTGAAAAAAGTCTGAAAAATAATAAAGGTGATAATCGTAAATATCACGATTATCACCTTTATTGCACATTTTTTTTATTTTTCGCCTTTAACGGACATATAAAGAGTAGTCGTTGTAGGTATTCCCACGATTGACCACCTGAACTCTGAAGTTTCCGCTTTGATAGATATTCAGCGGAATTCTTTCCGAATCGCATCGGCACTCCGATCTGCCAATCAAGCCATTGTTGTCATAGACGTAAAGATCAAGATCGGTATCACCGTCGCCCTCAAGGATAATTTCGGCAAACCCCGTATTCAAAAACACATCGTGAACAACATGACGATTCGCATAAAGCCGAAATGTTCCAGCTTCGATTGCCGAATTTTCCGTAATGACTTCCGACAAAGAAGCCGTTTTTGCCAAACCGAGAGTCGGAATTCCGCTCAAAACCACCAACGCGATAACTAATTTTGCAAATATTTTTTTCATTTTTTTCGTTTCTCCCTAATTTTTCAATCCTTAATTTTGAGGGCTAATTTTTTGCCCTTCACTCTAGTAGTTTCAGAAAATGCGGAATTATGACAGGACTGATGATTTTTTTTCGATTTATTTGAAAAACTTAATGATGAAACAAAAAATCTTGCGTTTTCGCGGGTTGTCGCCTAAAATTCTTATGTCGTAATTAAAATTTATTTAGCACAGGCTTTTATCAAGAGTTTTTTTCGGGTATTTTAATTCGGGAAAACAAACTGCGGAAAAATTCTGAGATAGTTTCGGACATCTTCAATGCACGTTAAGCAGTGCGTCTATCTCAAATCACGGAGCAACAGAACATTTGTGAAAGATTCAACCTCAAACGGATACGATTTGCTTTTAGAGCAATTAGACGAAGATCGTGTCGTTGCTGATGAAAAATATATTCAATTACATTATATCTTAGTTAATTATCTGGAAAGACTAATCTATCCTGAACCTAATGTTGATAGTGAATTGTTAGCGGATAAGACTTTAGACTCTTTGGCAAGAAAGCTCGAAAGCGGGTTTATTATCGAAGTAAGTGTTCCCGCCATTTCCAAAGCGATTGCTAAAGGGCTTTGGTTAAATTATAAAAGAGACCATATTATCGGCAAGGAAGTTATTGAATATGATGACGATTATCACGGCAAAACTTATCAGATAGACAACCAAGAAGATGTAGAAACAACTTGTATGCGTTCTTGTTTATATGAAATTTGCAAAAACGATGAAGAAAGGAAAATACTTGTTGATTATTACGACCAAAGAGATGAAAAATTGAAAGACCAAAGAAAGCTGATTGCCGAGCGTTTTCAAATCACAATGAACACTCTAGCGGCTAAAGTGATGCGTCTGCGCGAGAAATTAAATAAATGTAAAGACGAATGTCTGAAAAACCACGCAACTGTGTCATAAAACCGAAATTCTTGACACTACAAATTGAGGCATAGTATTTTGATGCCGATTTTGATTTAAAATAATGACCGAATCACAACAAACAGAAGAAATTAAACGCTATCTTTTCTCCGAAATGTCTGATGAAGAAAGCGATGCTCACGAAGAACGGTATTATGCCGATGCTGAATATTTTAATGAATTAGTCGGACTCGAAACCGATTTGATTGACCGTTACGCCATCGGAAAATTAAACGGCAAAGACTTGCAAAGATTTGAACAATCTCTCGAAAAATCTCCCGAAAGACGCAAAAAAATTGCCGATGCCCGAATCTTCCAAAACCTCATTGCCGAAGAAAAAGCAAACCGCAAAACCATCGTCATTGCCGCACCGACTTTCTGGGAAAAGTTAAGCGAATATTTCAAAATCTCCACTTCCGGCTTAAAACTCGCCGCCGGAACTTTAGCAATTTTACTAATTTGCACTGCCTCATTTCTGGTTTATCGAAATACTATAATGCAAAAAGATTTTGCCGACAATGAAAGGCAACAACGTCAAGAGCAAGAATTAGATGAACAGAAAAAACGACAACAACAAGAATCGGAAGAGCAAAAAAGAATTGATGAACAACGCCGCCAAGATGAATTAAATAATCGCCAATCCGAAAATTCAAATATAAATGCACAACCGAACACCGAACAGCGGCAAATCGAAAATGAACAGCGGCAAAAAGATATAGAAAAACGCCAAAAACAAATTGATGAATTAGAAAAGCGACGCGACATAAAGCCTTCGATCCGTCAAAATGAACAACCTGCAAATGAAACCATAGCGGTTGAAATTTCACCTGTTGGCGCAGGCGAGATTAAGCTAACTCAAGGCAAAACCGATAATGTTAATACTGAATTTATTGCCCAATTGCCGAAAAATAATGATTACGACAAGATTGAGATTAAGCTCAATGGCGTAACTATCAAAACCATAGATATAGCATTCGCGCAAAAAACGGCGGTTTTTGATTTAACAGTAAATCAAATAAATGACGCAGAAATTGAAATAAAACCGATTAGCGATACCCGAAGCGGTTCGGTATCGGTCAGCAAATTCAAGTTGAAATTGAAGAAAAAAAAGAAGTGAGCAAAAAACATGTATAAGACAAAATCAAATTCAGAAAAAGCGGCGTTTAATTATATTTTGGCAGTTTGTCTAGCTGTCTTATTTTTCTCTTTCAATCTTTTCGGGCAAATATCGGTTGCAGATGTGCGTGAACTAAAATTCGGAAAATCGCAGGAAAGAAAGATAAATTCCGGAGATTTGCACGAACATAAATTAGCTTTGCGCTCCGAGCAGGTTTTGTTTGTCGAACTTCAGGAAGAAACCTATAACGTCAAGGTCGAATTACTCAGAACGGACGACAAACAAATCATTGCGGAAACTGATTTGGGCGGTGGTTATGACCGTGAAAATTTGATTTTTGTAGCAAACGGCGGCGAATATTTATTGCGGATAAGTGCTTCTGAAAATCAATTCGGCAACGGTAGTTATCGGTTTGTGGCGCGACTTTCCGATTCGCTTACGGAAACCGATAAAACACGCATCGAAGCCTTGAAATTATTGTCTGAAGCCACAATTTTGCAGAAGGAAAACACCGCCGTAAATATCCGCGAAGCCATCAAAAAGCGCGAACAAGCCTTGATTCTTTGGCAAAATATCGGCGATAAATATTGGGAAGGTCGCACACTTGACCGACTCGGAACAGCACACAACGCTCTACTCGAAAACAACAAAGCCGTCGAATATCTTGACCGCACATTACAAATCGTCAAACTATCGGATGACAAACCGCTCGAAGCCGCCACGCTGAATACTATTGGTTCGATGAACAACGGTTTTGGCGAACACCAAATCGCTATTGATTACTACAATCAGGCATTAAGTTTGTTTAAGGCGGAAAAAAATAAACTCGGAATTGCTTATTATTATCTTTTTTTTGGAAATGCTTACAACGGATTGGAGGAAAAGCCGAAAGCCGTAGAACAATTTGAAATCGGGTTAAAGCTGGCGCAGGAACTGAAAAATAACGATTTAGAAGCCGAGTTTTTAAATTCACTCGGATTTATGGCAGATTCGATGGGCGATAAAAAGAAGGCTTTAACCTTACTTAATCAATCTTTAGCAAAATGGTTGGCTAAAAATAACAACGGCAGAGCGGTAACATTATTGAATATTGGTAAAAGTCTGAGGTCTCAAAAAGATTATGACAAAGCCTTGGAATCTTGCAATCAAGCACGAGAACTTTACAAATCAGCAAAAAACAGAGGTGGAGAAATTAATGTTTTAATAGAGACAAGCCTTATTCTCCAAAATAAAAAAGAATATGAGAAGTCAATTGAACTCGACAAAGAATTATTAGAATATTTTCGAGAATTTGGTATTAAAGTATGGGAAGTAATGCTTGTTTCTCGTATAGCGAGTTCTTATGGAAGTTTGGGAAAAAATAAAGAAGCAGTAGAAAATGCTGAAATAGTTTCGACAATTGAAGAAACTGTTTTTGAAAGAGCATCTGAAAAAGTAAAAAAGTTATATCAAGATATAATGAAAGGTCAAAAAGCCCTTACTTTTTTGACAATTGCCAGAATTTATGAAAATACGGGGGATTTCGATAATGCTTTAATTTATCAGGAAAAATCACTAAGTTATTTTGAGAAAGAGGGTGATAAAAAAGACAAACTGACTATATCATCAATTCTTGGCGCAATCGCACAGCTTTATCGCTTTAAATACAATTATGACAAAGCCTTAGAATATCTAGATCGAGCTTTGAAAATTGCCGAAGATAATGGTGATAAAACGCAAATTGCCCGTATGCAAAATTCTATCGGGCTAATGTATGGAGAAAAACAAGACAGACAAAAAGCACTGGAATTTTATGAAAAATCGCTTCTTACATTTCGCTCGCTGAAAGATGGAGAATATTTTGATAAAGATTTAGATAAAGTTACGGAAGCAAATGTTCTCGGGAATATCGGCTTGCATTATTTGGAAACAGGAAAACCTGATAAAGCAATCGAACACTACAACCAAGCATTGAAAATATTTGATGATGTTACAGATATAAATTACATTGATACAAAAGCCTCCATTTTGTCTAGAATTGCAGGATATTATTCCTTTACAGGCGATAATCAAAAAGCTATCGAAATTTATAATCAAGCCCTAGAATTATTTAAAAAAGCACCTGAAAACATAAAAAATCTATCAAAAAATAGAACAACTGAAGCGTATATGCTTAATAATCTCGGAGTAGTTTATTCAAAAATGGGCGATATGAAATTAGCCTTAGAAAAATATACGCAAGCCTTTGATATTGCTATAAATGTAAAAGAGTATGATGCTGCGATAGCATTTCTCAGAAATATTGCTAGTGCAAACTTTGAGATTGGAGGAAAACAGAAGGCAATAACTCAACTTGAAAGAGTTTTACAGTATAGTCGGGACATCAAAAGCAAAAGCATAGAAATGAAAGCTCTCGATGATATTGGTTTTATCTATGCGGTTTTATTGGATACTAAGAAGGCTATCACCTATTATTCGTTAGCATTAAAGATTGCTCAAGACATTTCCGATAAAAATCAAGAAGCGTCAATATTAAACAGGTTAGGTAATATTTTCGGTTATTTAAGTGAAAATGATAAAGCCTTTGAATATATTAATCGTGCCTCAATAATTTATCAAGAACTCGGTGATAAAGACGGAATTGGAACAACTTTAAATAATAAAGCGGTTCTTTATTCAAGCATCGGTGAAATGGGAAAAGCCTCAGAGCTATATGAACAAGCCTTAGCAATTAGCCGCGAAATTAAAGACAAAGCAGGTGAATCAACAAATTTGACAAATATTGCGATTGGTTATGCTGATTTGGGGGAAAATGAATTAGCTATTGATTATTTTCAACAATCAATAAAGCTGAGTCGTGAGGTTGGATTCAAAAGAGACCAAGTAAATGCCTTAAGTGGGCTTGGTAAAATCAACTTAGAAATAGGTAAAAAAGAAAAGAATTCTCAATATCTTAACAAAAGCCTGATTTATTTTCAGGATGCGTTAAAGATTAGCCGAGAATCGGATTATAAAACGGGCGAATCTTCAGCCTTGACCGGAATTGGAAGAGTTTATACTGAAACAGGGCAAAAAGAAAAAGCCTTAACACATTTAACCGAGGGTTTACAACTTGCTCAAAAATATCAGAACAAATTTCATGAAGACATTTGTAATTTTTATCTTGGAGTATTATACGAAAAAAACGGCGAGTTTGATAAAGCCATCGAAAAATATCAAGAAGCCTTAACGCTTGCGCGGACAATTATTGATAAAGATGTCGAAGCCAAAGCGTTGAAAGGTTTGATGTCGGTTTGGAAAGCGAAAGGAATTAATTCTTTGGCGATTTTTTACGGGAAACAAGCGGTTAATAAATATCAGGAATTGCGTGGTTCTATTCGGAATTTGAATCGTGCAACGCAAGACGTTTTCCGCGATAAGATTACGGATTCTTACCGCGAATTGGCTGATATTTTGATTGAAGCCGGGCGTTTAGCCGAAGCCGAACAGGTTTTGGCAATGCTCAAGGAACAAGAAAATTACGAGTTCACGCGCGACGGTTCGGAAGCTAAAGAACTCTTGTCGAAAAAAGTAATTACGGACACCAGAGAACAAAAAGAGATAGCTGAATATGCGCGTCTTGCCGATGTTTTAATCGCCAAAGGTCAGCGAAAAAGCGAATTGGAATATAAAGAAAGAACTAAAGAAGAACAGGTTGAATATGAGCAATTAGTTAAAGAAATTGATGAGGCAAACCAAGGTGTTAAGAAGTTTTTTGAAAGAATGAAAGCGGAATTTACCCAAAAAACGGAAACCGGAGGAACTATTACAGGTCAAAACATCATCGAATTACGAAATAACTTGAAGAAAATTAAAGCCGAAACAGGTGAAAATGTGATTGTGATTTCAACCTATCTTTTGCCGCAACGCTTTCGCGCTATTATCACTACGGCTGATGCCACGGTTGACCGTAAAACAGAATATAAAACTCTGAATTTAGATGGAAAAGCGGTTAATGAGAAGATACGCGACTTTAAGGGAGCTTTAAAAAACCCGAAATCCGACCCTAAACTTTTAGGAAAAGAACTCTACGAAATATTTATTCGACCGCTCGAAAACGACATCAAAAATTCAAAGGCGACAACAATTCTTTGGTCATTAGACGGAAATTTGCGCTATATTCCGATTGGAACTTTGTATGACGGCAAACAATATTTGGCGGAGCGTTTTCAAAATGCCGTAATTACGCTCGGAAGCGACAGCGATTTATTTTCTAAACCGAGCCGCGAAGGTTGGCGCGTTTTGGGTTTGGGCGTTTCTAAGGAATACATCGGTCTTCCCGGTTTGTCCAATGTGCCGTTCGAACTCGGTTCGATTGTTCGCAATGAGAAAAATCCGCAAGAAACTCAAGGTGTATTGCCGGGTCTAAGTCTTTTGAATGAGGAATTTACCGACAACAGTTTCTCCGGCAGTTTGCAATTTAAGCCGAATACCAAACCATTTAATGTGGTTCATTTGGCAACGCATTTTCTTTTAAAAACCAATCGGGATGATTCGGGCATTTTGCTCGGAGACGGAAATTTGTTGTCGCTTTCAAAATTTAAAACGGAAAGCCGTTTTGATTTCTTCGAGGTTGATTTGCTGACGCTTTCGGCTTGTGAAACGGGCGTTACAATCGGCGACAGCAACGGCGGGGAAGTTGAAAGTCTCGGAATGTTGGGACGGCAAAAAGGTGCGAAATCGGTTTTAGTAACGCTTTGGAAAGTTGCCGATACCAGCACGGCAAGGCTGATGTCGGAATTTTATCGTCTTCATCAAGCAAATCCGAACTGGACAAAAGTCAAGTCATTACACGAAGCCCAACGCGCAATGATGGCGGGAAAACTGAATCCGCCTTGTGAAAAATCAGTCAGCGGGAATAGTAATTCGGCTGTTACCACAAATAAATGCGATTTTTCCCATCCTTATTATTGGTCGTCATTCGTTTTGATTGGTAATTGGAGATAATTGTCGAAAAACATCTTGTAAATTTAAAGGCGAGGAAGAAACTCCTCGCCTTTATTTTCTTTTAAAATCAATTTTTCAAAAAACATTTCTACTTTCTGTCATTTTTTCCATAAATCAGACACCGCTAATTAAGAGAGCAAAGTTCGATTTTGTTCTTGGACTTAATTTTAAGAAATAAAAGGAGAATGATTGATGGGAAAAATAGTTATTATCACGGCGATTTTAATTTTCGGTATTTTGGCGAATCCGGTTTTTGTCAAGGCTCAAGAGTTGAGCGAAGACGAACTATTTCAAGGTTTGCAGCCGTTTATTCAATTTGACAAAAATAAAGCGAAGCGCAATCGGCACAAGAAAGACAAAGTTAGCAAAACTTATCTTAAATTAACCAAAACCGGCAAAAAATTTCCGAACGGATTGTTTGAATTGAAACTCGAATATGTCAAAAACGGGCAATCAAAAGAGTTTATATTGGTTAATTCCGGTGTGCCGAGCAGTCAGTTTTTCCGCACCGGCGAGGATAGCCAGCGCGGTTCTTTTGAGCCTTTGCCGGAGGGAAGATGGTATATCTACGACATTTTATGGAAAGGCGGAAAAAATTCTTATAAAAGAAATTGGGGCGAAGGTCTCGGTCCGGTAAAAATTCCGCTCGATTATGTCTCGCCGGGCAAAACGGAACGAGGTGCGATTCTTTTCCATCTCGATTGGAATGCTGAGTATAGTCCGGGAACAGCCGGTTGTATCGGAGTTCGTTCGGTGGCGGACTTCAAACGCCTCGTAAAATGGTTGCGCGACACCGACCCGCGTAATTTGTATGTTGATTGGGGATTGGGCAGCGTTAAATTGCCGGATTAATTGAAAAAACGGCGGTTTTGAGTTCACGGAAAGTCGGCAGATAGTTTGAAATTATCTATCGAAAAAAATTATCTGCAACTTTCCGTCATTTTTTTCAAACTTCCGACACTACTAAATTGAAAGGGCAAAAAATTAGTTTTGTTTTTGACTTGAATAATTGAATTAAAAGGAGAATAAGTGATGAAAAAGTTAATGATTACGGTTGTCGGATTGGGTTTTGTTGCGTTGTTTTTGATGAGTGCGAAAATGACGGTTGAGTCGAAAGCGGGATTTATGAGCGTTATCCGCGAGATAGATGTTTTGACTGATAAATCGGTTGAAACGATTGGCAATCAGCCGACGGTGATGAGTGTTAATCAGGCGAAACTGCTAATCGAAGAGAGAAAAATATCCATCATTGAAAAACTTTGGGTTTTCCGCAATGAAGGAAGATTGCGTGAGAAATCCGATGAAGCTATCCAATTGCAATATGCCGCCGAAGACAACAAAAACAAAATTGCCAAGATTTACGATGATTTTGTTAATAGGGCGAAAAACGACATCAGGAGTTTGGATGAAGAAAAAGAAAGACTGTTGAAGTCGAAAAAAGAACTTTCCGATGGCGACATTGCAATTTTGGAGCAGAAATCAAAATTGATTGAAGAAAATATTGATGTGGTGAAGGCTTTGGGCGATTTGATGACAAGTTACGAAACCATTTTTGAGAATAAAAAGTAAGGAGAAAAAAGATGAAAAAGAAAACGATAATAGCGGCGAGTTTAATTTTAGGCATTTCGGCAAGTTCGATTTTTGCAGAAAATGGAACGATAAATGTCGAACAACAGAATGACAGCTTTAAACAGTCGAGAGATAACGCGCTCGGACTGCGTTCGACTTCGACGGATTTGATTTTTAATACGAGAAATTTGATAGCTGATGCCAAAACCAAAAGAAACAGAACTTACGGTAACAAAACGCGGATGCTGCCGAATCTTCCCGTGAAGACGAAACCTAAGCCGACACCGAAGAAAACGGAAAGAAAGCCGACATACAACAGACCGGAAAAAACAATTACGGAGAAATTGAACGTCAAAAACAAAAAAGACGATAAAAATCCGAATAAATTTACGGAAAACAATAATAAGGTTACGAGAAATTTAACTCGCGGAAACACGGGCGAAAAACGTCTTTCAAAACAAAATACGAGATTGTCTCGGTTGATTTATAACGCCAAAAATCTCGAACGGCTTACGCCGATTGAGCGGGCAAAGGTTTTGGAAATGCACAAACGAATACTGAAAACGCCGCAGGGACAGAATGTTTTGCTAACGATTCAGAAAGGCGAAGGCGGCGGATTGCTTGTTATTGTCGACAAAGGCAAGGGCAAATCCAAATTGTTCAAACAAAAGATGAGAAATCTGAACACAAGCACACATCCGGCAAATCAGTTTCCAAAAGGTATGCGATGCTTTTTCCATAGCAAATACGGTTGTTCGACTGCCGCCGGATTTTATCAAATTACCAAAACCAATTTCGACAAAATGGCGAAATATCTCGGCATCAAAGATTTTTCCGAAGAATCTCAGCAAATTATGGCTTTGGAATTAATTAGAACGGGCAAAGCCAAAACGGTTCGCGGCAATTTCAAAGGTCGAGGGTATGTCGAACTTATGAAAGGAAATGTTGATAACGCGATTCGATACGGCACGAACGATTTTGCTTCATCGCGCTTTTCGGAATGGGGCGGCGCAAAAGCCGATTATCTCGGAATTTCGCGTCAAATTGCCAAAAACCAGAAGCGTTCCGACGGCTTGAAAGACCAAAAATATTTTCAAAGCTGGCTGGACGAAGTTGAAAACGAATCTGCGAATCAAAAAAATTAGGCTTGGAGCAACGAAAGAGTTTGTCGAAGTTTGGCAAATTCTTTCCAAATCAATATAAGGAGAAAAGAAAATGGACAGAGATTTAACGGGAAAATTACAGGAAGTTTTGCTGAAATGTCAGGCTTGGATAGATGATGAAAAATATGTTCCGAGAACCTTTAGAAATAAGAGTCGGAGCGATGAATTTGCGGAGAAAATTATGTCGGCGTTGGAGGACGAAATGGTAAATCAAAAGTTCGGTTTTCAGAGCGATAAAATTTATCTGCCGACTAAATATTCTATCCGAATAAGCTGCGAAGACAGCCGCGAATTTGTCGGGCGAAAAAGAGAGGTTCTCGTCGGGGAACTCAACCGATTTGTCGAAAGATGTTTGCGGATGCTTTCGATTGAAACAAATCGTAATATTTTTGTTGAGCTTTTTTCGTCTGCCGAACTCGAAAAAGGCGAAATTAACATTAATCATAAATGGGAAGAAAGTTATCAGCCGAAGATTTCTTTTAACAGCAAAACGGATTTTGCCGAAGATACGATAGTTGCTCCGGCATTTTGGGAAGACGAAGAAACCGTTGTCAGCAAAAGACTTAAACAGTTATACTGCGTAAATATTTTGCATCGAGGCGTTTGGCAAAACAGTTTTCCGGTTTTTCAACCCGAAATAACCATCGGGCGCGGCTCGTCGTCTTTTCCGGTTGATCTAAAGTTGAAAAACGATCTCGAAATCAGCCGTCAACACGCAATTTTGGCATATCAGCCGGACGATTTATTAAGTCTTTCAATAGTCGGACAAAATCCGGTGAAGATTGGCGAAAATTTCGTTTCCGCCGGACAAACGGCGAACTTGAATTGGGAAGATAATTTTCAAATCGGGAATTATGTTTTAAATGTCCAAAGATAAAAAAAATGAGGCAAGTTTTTCGGTAAGACTTAAACAGAATTACAAAAGCGGCGGGACGTCGCGTTGTCAGCCGCGAATGTTGTTGAAGGTGTTGATTTACCAATATTTGCGGAATATTTATTCATCGCAGAAGAGGGAGCAAGGGTTGCAGGAAAACGTCCATTTCATGTGGCTGGCGGGAATCGAATCATCGAATGAAATCAGAACCTGAATCAACACCGGATTAAATTTGCGAGGACTTAAAAAAGCCGAAATCGAATTCGGACTAATCGCCATCGCTCACAACCTCAACCGATTCGGCGTAGAAAGAAGCCATCTTTGGCTTCTTCTTCGCGGGCGAGCATACCGAAACAGAGCGCGAAAATCTTGCGCTCCCATCGGCTTACGATTACGCCGAAAGCATCCGCATTATCCGCGATTGCCAATTCGACAAGTTGCTCGTCAGTCAAATCATTCACCATTAAACTCGTCCGTTTTTCAAAACTTAAAATCGCACGAGAATCTTACCAAACGCGATTTCGGAACGCCAATTTAATCGCGTCCGTTTTTTAGACGTGAAAGGTTTGAAAAAAGTCTGAAAACTTTAATTTACAAAGGCAAGTAAATGGCTCAATTGATTTTGCTTGATTTAATGTAATTTTGTGTTGGTGCTTAATTTATAAAACTTGCGGCGATTTGGTCAATCACGCTCGAACTATCGGCTTTGCGCGTTTCGTTGTTGCACAAAATAACAAAAGCCAGCGTTTCTTTTTGATTATTCGCGTAACCCGCAAGCGCGTTGACATAAGTTATCGAGCCGGTTTTTGCGGCGATTTTGCCCGAAACATTTCCCAAACGTCCGCGCAAAGTTCCGTCTGCTCCGGCAACGGGCAGGGAATTTCTGAAAACTTCCGCAAATCTTGATTGCGACGCGAAAACCAACGCACGCGCCAGAGCTTCGGGCGTTACGAAATCCAAACGCGACAAACCCGAACCGTCGTGGATTTTTATCTCGTCCGTCGAAATATTATTTTCCGCAAGCCATTTTTTGACAACATTTGCGCCAGCCGAATCGTCGCCGCGAACCTTTTGCATTTTCGGGTTTTCGTCCGGCGCAGTTTCGCCGAATTTTTTGCCCAACGTCCGCAAAATTAATTCGGCGTAAAGATTGACCGAATCTTTGTTCATCTTTCGCACGATTTCGCCGAGCGTTTTGCTTTCGACTTTTGCCAATTCCGTCGCGTTTGCGGGAACAAATTTATTTTCCGCCGTCCAATTCGCCGATTTCGCTTCGCCTTCGATGGTGATGCCTTTTTTCTGCAAAGCATCTTTCAAAATCGTCGCCGACCACAGCGCGGGATTTTGCACGGCAACGCGCACATCCAAAGTTTTCCCTTCGCCCCAAACATAAACTTTATTCGCGCCAAGTTCGCGTTTTACGCCAATTGCTTCCGTTTCTTGCGCCGGTTTTACTTCGCCCGAAGTTTGCATTACGGCATTTGAAGCCTTCGGTTTTCCGTCCTGTAAATTCAAATCAACATAATTCAAATTCACCGAAAGCGCAGACGCTTCCGCGCCGTAATACCAAGGAATTTCGTTCCAAGCCCAACCGTCGCCCAAATTATCGCCTTTAAAATAACTCTCGTCGCCGATGATATTTCCTTTAATTTTCAGCAACCCTTTCGATTTCAATTGATTCGCAAGATTTTCAATTCCTTCGTCCGACAAATCCGGCGCACCTTGCCCGTAAAGAATTAAATCGCCGTCAAGCGTGCCGTTTTCGATTTGTTTGTTTGCAAAAATTCCGGTTTTCCAACGAAAATCCGCGCCTAATTTATCAAGCACGACCACGGAAGTCAAAATTTTCTGCGCCGAAGCCGGATTAAAAAGTTTGCGCCCGTCTTTGGAAAATAAAACGCGCCCGTCCTTCAAAGAAACCGCAAAAATTCCCCAACGCGCATTCGCAAATTCGCTTTTTTCAATAATTTCGTCAACCTTTTTTGAAAGCGCAACATCTTCCGGCTTGCTTGAAATCTCCAAAGGTTTTGCAAGGTCAATATTCGGTGTCGAAACTTCAAAATTCGTTTCTTCGTTGCTTTGCGTATTTTGATTCGATTGATTTGAATTAAAACAAGACGTAAAGAAAAGGCAACTAAATGCCAGCAAAATTATAATTTTTCTTTTCAGCATTATCGCCACAATTTTATTTCTTTTATCAGATTTCCGAAGCCTTCAGGGAATTTTTCTTCCAAACTTTCAAGTGTTTTAGCCAATCTTTTCGCTTCGTTGACAGCACTTTCAATTTGTTTTCTTTTGAAAGGTTTTTCTCCATAAACTTTTCGCTTTAAACTCGTGCGGTCATAACGAACGGGTTCGCCCGTTAATTTACGTTTCCAAGCGTCTTCACTCGTATCTAATTTTGTCCCGCACAAATACCACGCTTCGATTGCGGGAACGGCAACGCCAAATGCAATTTTTAACGGTTTTCTTTCAGGTCGCGGTTTGATGTTTTTTAACACGAAAGCGATTTTCTCTTGCAAAATACAAAATCGGCATTTTTCGGCTTCGTCTTTCGGATGTTCTTTTTGATGAACCGGCGTGTCGTCCGAATCATAAACCACGACTAAACCTTCGACATCGGTTTTATAATATACGGAATTGATAACCACGGGAAGCTCGTTTTCGACTGAAGCAAAACCTCGACTTCTGAGTGTGTTCGGGCGCAGAACTTCTTCGATTTCTTTTCCTAAAATCGCTTCAACCAAAATTTTTAAAGCCGCTTCATCGGTAGAAGATTCGCTGAAAATCGTTATTTTCATGGTTGAACAGGCACACCTCCGAGAACGCCCGTGAACCAAACTTCACCCAAAGGCGCGTCTTGAACAATTTCCCTAAAGTATGGCATTTCAATAAGTTTATTAAAATGAACTCCGTTTTCGTCCTTTTCGGCAATCACGATTTCTTCTGCGTAATCTTTGTAAAGATCAAGCAAATAAGGCGAATGCGTTGTCGCAATAACCTGTATCGGCTCGCGGCTTTCACCGTAATTTTCAGGATAAGCCAGCCGATACATCGCTTCTTGAATATTTCCCAAAAGTCGCGGATGAATGCCTTTTTCAGGTTCTTCAAATGCAACTATCTTTGGAGGATTTGGCAAATATGCAAGCGTTAGATAAGCAAGTGCGAGGCGAGTTCCATCAGATAAATCTTTGGCTTTTATTTTATGTTTTCCAAATGTGCTTCTCAGCAAAAAAGAAACTTTTCCGTCTTCGGGAAATTCAAAAACAATTCTTTCAAACTCTGGAAACCAATTTTGGATTTCACGATTTAATTCTTCAAATCTTTCATCTTCAGAAGTTTGTAATTGTAGTAAAACGCCGGAAAGATTTGTTCCGTCAGATTCGAGTTCAATATTAGGTTTTACAAGTGTAATTTCTGCAATCTTTTCCGGGTCGAAACTAAAAACTAAAGCATTGTAAAAATCCTCGTTATCAAAGCTATCATAGATTTCGACTACAGCTTTCACTGCTTTATTATTATAATTTTGATCAATAAAGCCTTTGAAATTCCATGTGCGCTCATAGATTGTGTCTTTAACAATCCAAGAAATCATTACATTTTCATTTTCTTTCAAACCTGCAATAGAGAGTTCTTTCCAAGTAAAATTTTCAGGATATTTAGCAACTTCAAAAGCCTTCAAAGCCGTTGATTTTCCTGTTCCGTTTGCGCCGACAATGAGCGTAAAACGTCCGAGCGGCAAGGTTGCATCTCGCAGGGCTTTGAAGTTTTTGTAGCGGATTTCTTTAATCATTGCTTTGATTATATGTGTTTAATTTTGGATTCTTAAATCTTTGCCAGTCATTTCGATTGGTTTTTCGATGCCGAGAATTCCTAAAATTGTTGGCGCGATGTCTTCGAGTGCGCCGTTTTCGCGGAGTTTTAAGCCGTTGGCTTTTTCGTCAATCAGATGAAACGGAACAGGATTTGCGGTTGGCGAATTTTTCGGTTCGCCGGTTAATAAATCAGCCATTTCTTCGCAGTTTCCGTGTGAAGACGTGATGATTGCAATAGCTTCGGTTTCGCGTATTTTCTTTAAAATTCCGCCTAAACAAGTATCGAGAAACTGCACGGCTTCGATAGTTTTTTCTAAATTTCCGGTGTTTGCAACTAAATCCGACGCGGCAAGATTGACGATAAAAACATCATTTTCGCCGGCTTCGAGTCCGCGCAAAAGTTTGTCCGTAATTTTGAAACTCGCAAGTTCGGGCGCAGTTTCGTAAGTATTCGGTTTTGGCGAAGGCACGAGAACGCGCTGTTCGCACGGATGTTCGAGTTCGATGCCGCCATTGAAAAAATATGTAACGTGCGGATATTTTTCGGTTTCGGTGATGCGACAATTCAAAATGCCTTGCTCGGCAAAAACTTCGGCTAAGACGTTTTCTTCGCTGTCGGCTTTGAACGCGGCGGGAAGACCGAAAGTTCTATCGTATTCGGTCAAACAGACGGTTTCGATGTTTGGTTTTCCGAGCGAAGCGTCTGCCGAATCCGAAACCGAAAGCGATTTGACGAGTTGGCGCATTCTGTCCGAACGATGATTGAAAAATATCACGAGATCGCCGTTTTTTACGGAAGCAATCGGTTTTCCGTTTTCTTCCAAAATAATCGGCGCAATAAATTCGTCGGAAATTCCGCGCAAAAACGAACTGCGAATAGCTTGAACTGCGTCTGTGGCGCGTTCGCCTTCGGAATGCACGAGCATCGTGTAGGCGCGGGCGGTGCGTTCCCAATTTTGATCTCGATCCATCGCATAATAACGCCCGCAAAGCGTCGCAACTTTGCCGATGCCGATGTCCGCGAGCTTTATTTCAAGTGCTTCGACGTAAATATCAGCCGTGCGCGGCGCAACATCGCGCCCGTCCAAAATCGCGTGAACAAAAATATCTTTTGTGCCTTCGTTTCGCGCCATTCGGAGCAACGCAAAAAGATTTTCGGGCGAAGAATGCACTTCACCGTCCGACATCAAACCAATCAAATGAACCGAAGAATTATTCGCTTTTGCCTTGGTAAACGCTTCTTTTAAAACTTTATTTTCAAAAAATCTGCCTGATTTGACGGCGTAAGAAATCCGCGAAATATCGGTTTGCACGATGCGTCCCGCGCCGATGTTGAGATGTCCGACTTCCGCACTTCCGGGCGCGTCCGGCGTTAAACCGACGCGCAAACCTGCCGCGACGAGATTCGTCTGCGGATATTTCGCGCAAATTTCATCGTAAAAAGGCGTATTTGCCAGCGCAATCGCGTTTCCTTCGCGGCGCGGCGAATTTCCCCAACCATCAACTATGACAAGTGCCAGCGGTCTGCGGTTTTCGTTCATCTCTTTTTTGAAATTCAACTCGGAAATCTGAAAATTCTCAATACGCATCGGGTGCAGTCTTCTCCATCCATCTTTCGGGAAACCTCAGCGCAGCAAATTCAAATTTTTCGTAAAGCGTGTGAGCATCTTTGGTTGCCAAAATCCATCGCCGAAATCCCTGCAAATCTTGATGATTTATGATAACTTCCATCAGCCACTTACTCAAACCGCGCCCGCGAAAATCTTCTAAAATAAACACATCACCCAAATAAGCAAACGTCGCAAAATCCGTTACGACACGCGCAAAACCGATTTGATCTTCGCCTTTATACACGCCAAAACACAATGAATTCTCAATCGCCGTAACGGTTTGCGCTTTCGTCCGATTCTGCGCCCAATAAGATTCTTCCGACAAATAACGATGAATCACGTCAATTTGCAGACGATCTCTGTCCGTGCCGATTATAAATTCGCCTTGTTTCCAATCCATTTTATTTAAAGTTTCAAATAATTTGAAAATTCGTCTGAAATTTTTTACTTAAAGTTATATTTTAACGCAAACATTGTAGGTAAAATCAAACTTTTAATGACTTTAACAGAAAAACTAAGGTATAAAAAAGTTGAGATAAGAAAACTGAAATTCGGTTCAAAACAAAGCTCAATGTTTTCTTTAGATTCTGAGGTCGCAAATTATTACAGTTGAAGAAAGTATCACAATCATTATTCAACTTTGCAATTTGGCGTGTAACCTTAAAATTATATGAAAATCAACATTTTAGTCGTCTTTCTTATCGTTTCTATATTTTTGACAGCAACGCCATTTTCATTGGCACAAACCTCGCAAAATGATTGGAGCATAGTGCAAAAACTCGCAACGGGAACTGATTTGCTTATCAAGACCTCTAACGGTAAAACTGTTAAAGGTTCATTAGTAACCGTCAATGACAATGAAATAGAACTATCCACTAAACGCAGTCGTCTTTCATTACTCAAGAATAATATCGAAGCAATTTATTTCGCCGTGCCAAAATCAGGCAAACGCGCTAGACTCATCGGTGCAGGAGTTGGTTTTTTAGCTGGTGCTGCGGCTAGTGGAGCAGTGAACAGAGATGCAGTTTCTGAAAGCGATTATAACGGTTCTGCTGTAGTGTTGCTTTCTATCGCGGGTTTAGTCGGCGGAGCATTCATTGGCGGATTGTTTGGCAAAGGTAAGAAAAAAGGTGCATTGATATACAAAGCAAAGTAACGGCGTTTTGAATGGAATGATACATCAAGCAATTCAATGGACGTGAGAGCAAAACGGCAACTTTCTTATCAATAAGTCTAATTTCTCTCTTATCATGGGCTTATTTGATGGTGTTCATTTTATCCTTGCTCTTTTGTCTAAACCATAGCAAAATTTAGGCAGAGGAATTTAGATTTATGATTCAAACTATCGAAGCTGTTATTGATAAACAAGGCAAAGTTCAGCTTTTGCAAGATGTGCGTCTTTCACAATCTCGGCGGGCGTTGGTAACGATTCTTGAGGAAAAACCGACCGTTAAAGTTTCCGAAACTGCGGTTTTGAGCGAAGACGCTTTAGCCGAAGATTGGGACAGACCGGAGGAAGAGGAAGCGTGGTCATACCTTCAGTCGGAACAATAGTTTTGGTGCGTTTTCCGATTTGTCGCGTTCAAAATTACGTCCGGCGATTGTTTTGGCAGACACCGGACGCAACGATTGGATTTTGTGTCAAGTTACGAGTCAATCTTACGCCGACACAAAAGCAATCGAAATCACAACAGGCGATTTAACAAGCGGCTTACTGAGAAAAACCAGTTATGCACGTTCGACAAAACTTTTTACGGCGAACGCGGGAATAATGACGAAAGAAATCGGAGAACTGAAATCCGATAAGTTAGAGGAAATAATCCGAGCAGTCATCTCACTGCTGGAAGATAGCATCGTTTGATAAGACACGCCGAACTCAAGCGTTGCGACTAAAATTACTCAGTCTGAAATCGTGCTTTGCAGTTCGGGCATTCGATTAATTTTTTCTTGCCGCTAATCGGGATTGTCGGGATTATAAAAAACAGCGTCAGAAAATTCATTCCCGATTTTTCGGTGAACGGCGCGACGATGTTGCATTGCGAACATCGAATCGGAGTTGTCGTTTGCGAACTGCCCCAAGTGAAGTATTTTGTGCCGATAATAAAAAACATATTTTTCTAAACAGTCGGTTTTTGCCATTTCAAATCGGCAATAAATTGAAAATCGCCGACATTATAAGTCAAAACCGTCAAATCATTTTCGAGCGCAGTCGCCGCAATCAGCGCATCGGCAAGCAAAAGCCCGTGCGAGTTTGAATATTTGTCAATCAATTCTATTGCTCGTTCCGAAACCTTTGGGGTAATTGGCAAAAGCGGAAAATTATCCAAATATTTTTTTATTTCGCGCTTTTCCCGATTCGATTTCGAGCCTTGCAAACATTCGATATAAATGGTTGTGTCAATCACCGCATTCAAACTTTCAACGTAACTTTTGACCGCCGAATTGTTCTTGAAAATTTTGAAAAAGATGTTTGCGTCAATTATTTCATTCATTCGATTTTTCCGTTGTTGCGATTGCGGATTTCTCGCGCTATTTCTTCAGCCGACTCTTCACGGTCAGCCCAAATTCCCAAAACCGCGTCGCCGTCTTCTTTCAAACTGTTCCGGCGCGGCGGAATGACGTTTGCAAATCTTTCCGATTTTATTTTTTTCTCGAAATCTTCTAAATTCTGCAAAATTTGTTCGCCGAATTCCTTATCGTTGATATGATAAGTTCGGTTGACATTTTGCGGCAATTCGATTTTAACTTGTCCCATAAATCTAAAACTCCTTGTCGTCATATTACCACGAGAAGATTATTTTTTCGCCAAATTTCTCTGACGTTCAAAATGCTCGAAAATCATTTTTGCAGTTTTCATTCCGACAAACGGCGATAATTCTTCGGGCGTGGCTTTGGCGATTTTTTCGATTGAGCCGAGGTTTCTGAGAAGTTTCATTTTGCGTTTTTCGCCAACGCCTTCGATTGCGGTGAGTTCCGAAGTGAAATCGCGCATTTCGCGGCGTTTGCGGTGATATTCGATGGCAGTTTTGTGCGTTTCGTCGCGGATTTGTTGGACGAGGCGAAAAACGGGAAGTCCGGCTTCAAATTGGACGGGATTTTCTTCGTTTCCGAAGCGCAAAAGATGCGAAATTTGATTGTGATGTTTCGGCGGTTTGACCAATCCGACAATCGGAATCATTTCTAAATCGAGAGCTTGCATCGCCGCCGCCGCCGCCGAAATTTGACCTTTGCCACCGTCAATAAAAATGAGGTTTGGAAGCGGTTTTTCCTCATTTAACAGGCGTTTGTAGCGGCGGAAAACGGCTTCGTTCATTGAGGCGAAATCGTTTGCGCCTTCGACGGTTTTGATGATGAAGCGGCGATATTCGGCGCGATTCGGTTTGCCGTTTTCAAAGACGACAATTCCCGCGACATTTTCCGCGCCTTGAATGTTTGAAATGTCGAAAGATTCGATGCGTTCGGGAAAATGCGGCAGTTCGAGAATTTCCTGCAATTCTTCCAAAAGTTTTTGCGAATCGGGTTTGAGAACTCGAAATCTTTGCTCAAAAGCGATTTTTGCGTTGTTTTCGACGAGGCGAATCATCTCGAATTTTTGCCCGCGTTTCGGGTCGAGAATGCGAACTTTTCGCCCGCGTCTTTCCGTGAGAGCTTTTTCGAGCAGTTCGCGGTCATCAAAATCTTGCGAAACGTGAATTTCGAGCGGCACATAATCGGTTGAATAATATTGTGCGAGAACTTCGCCGAGAAATTCGGAAGCATCGAAACTTTCAACGTCTAAATCTTCCCAAAAAAACTCACGGCGACCGATTAATTTGCCTTCGCGCATCGTGAAAAGTTGCAGAGCCAAACGCTGATTTTCGCGGTAAAAGCCAATCATATCAACATCGCGTTCGGGCGAAGTCGCCATTTTTTGTTGTTCGCCAAGTTGCAAAACGGTTGAGCGCAAATCACGATATTTTGCGGCTAATTCGTAGTTTTGTTTTTCGGCAAACTGCCACATTCTTTGCTCCAATTCGTCGGCAAGTTCTTTGTTTTTACCGTCGAGCAGAAGTTTTACGTCGCACACTGCTTCTTCATATTCGTCTTTTTTGCACAATTCTTTAACGCACGGCGCGAGACATCTTTTTAAATGATATTCCAAACACGGGCGCGGCAATTTGCCGTTGATTTCGATGTCGCAAGTTCGCAGTTGAAACGTGCGATTGATTAAGTTCAGAGTGTTTCGCGCCAAAGAAGCCGGCAGAAAAGGTCCGTAATAATTCGCGCCGTCTTTGACGATTTTGCGCGTGATGACGACTTTTGGAAACGCTTCTTTAGTAATTTTGAGATGCGGATATTGTTTGTCGTCTTTGAGTTGAATGTTATAGCGCGGTTTGTGAAGTTTGATGAGATTCGATTCTAAAACAAGTGCTTCAACTTCCGTATCAACAACGATATACTCAAAATCTACGATGCGTTTGACGAGTTCGCGCGTCTTTGCATCGTGGTTTTTGCCCGATTGAAAATACGACCGAACGCGATTTTTCAGATTTTTCGCCTTGCCAATATAAATAATTTTGCCGTCCGCGTTTTTGTGAATATAAACGCCGGGTGAAAGCGGCAGAGATTTGATTTTTTCGTCGAGAGTCATTATGAAAATTTTAACGCCCACAGCGCAAAGGCGCAAAGTCAGAACAGCCTGCGTGAGCGGGCTGTTAAGCGTTTATTATCAAATTTCTCGAAATGCAACTTTAAACAGCCCGCTCACGCAGGCTGTTCTGACATTTTTGCGTTAAAATAAACTTTTTCAATGAAAACTATTCTGACAAAATCATCAATTAAAGCTGCCGAATTTATCAAACGCGGCGGAATTGTCGCGTTTCCGACCGAAACTGTTTATGGACTCGGTGCGAATGTTTTTGATGAAATTGCGATTGCAAAAATCTTTGAAGCCAAGCAAAGACCGAATGATAATCCACTTATCGCGCACGTTGGAAGTCTTGAACAAATCGCCGAATTGACCGAAAAAATCACGCCGATGGCGCAGAAATTTATCGAAGCATTTTTTCCCGCGCCGCTGACTTTGGTTTTGCCGAAATCGGCGCGAGTTCCGCTGATTGCAACGGCAAATCTCGATACAATCGGCGTTAGAATGCCAAAAAATAAACTCGCGCAGGGATTTTTGAAAGCGTGTAATGTTCCGGTTGTTGCGCCGTCGGCAAATCTTTCGGGCAAACCTTCGCCGACGAATTGGCAAGCGGTTTTTGAAGATTTGTCTGGAAGAATTGACTGCATTTTGCAAGGCGAAATGACTGAAATTGGTTTGGAATCAACGGTTGTTGATTGCACTTCGGAAATTCCTTTAATTTTAAGAAGCGGCGCGATTTCGTTGGAAGATTTGCGCGAAATCGTGCCGGAAACGCAAAATTATCAAATTAAAAAAGATGAAATCGCTCGCAGTCCGGGATTGAAACATAAACATTACGCGCCGAAAGCAAAAGTTGTTTTAATTTCAAATTTCAAATTTCAAATTTCAAATTCTTCTGCTTTTATTGGTTTGAACGAGCCAACGAAAAAGTTCGATTTAATAAAAATTTGTGCTTCGGTTGAGCATTACGCGCACGAAGTTTTTGCGTTTTTTCGTGAATGCGACACGCGGAAAATCGCAACGATTTACTGCGAAATCGTCGCGGAAAAAGGCATCGGCGCGGCGTTGATGGACAGATTGCGCCGCGCCTCGGAAGACTGAAAACTATTTCATCAAAACTCTGATTAGAATGACTGTCCAAAGCAAAAGTCCGGTGATGCTGATGCGGGAAGCCCAATAAGCCAATTTTTCGGCTTCAACCGGAATTAAATTTTCACGCGAAATTTTCAAAGCGTGGCGGGCAATGAAAAACGCGGCAATGTGGCAAATGAATGGAACGAAAATACCGACAATGGCGAACATAAAAGCTACGATGCCCAATGTTTTAACGCTTCCGGCTTTTTGCATCTGTTCGGGCGTAATGACTGCCGCAGGCGTGTTTAAATCTAAAATACTTGACATAGAAAAAAATCTCCTTTTATCGAAATAAATACTACAAACCTTAATGCGACAAAAGTGAGAAAATCGGCTCAAAGAATTTTGATTTTTATGAAAATAAGCGAAATTTCGCCGTTATCGGAGATGATTTTAGATTCAACCAAATTACTTTCGGTTACGTTTTTTGCGGCGTGATTTGAAACAACAACCAACATTTCATTGATGTTTTCGCGCTTCATATCATTTATTAAAACCGAAAAATCGTCGTAGCGTTTGAGTTTTCCATCCGCGTCGCGCACCAATCTTCCGGCGGCGTAAAATTCCAAATTATGCTGAACAGCGTAAAGATTAACAATTTTTTGCGTCTGAAAACCTTGCGTATTTGCCGATTCGATTAAATATTTTGTCGTTTCGTGCCGCGCATAATCCATTATAAAAAATTGTAGAATTATAGCGATAACGGCGAAAGTTGCAAAGGCGATAATTTTTACAAACAATTCGTGTTTTGCGCCTTTTTGCACGAATTTATAAACTTCAATCGCCATCAAAATCAACGCTGCCGGAAGCGCAGGCAAAATGTAACCGGGAAGTTTCGAGCCGGAAATCGAGAAGAAAACGAGCGGCACTGCGAGCCAAGCAAAGGAGAAAGCGAGAAAGGGAGAAAGCGAGAAAGCGAGATTTTTGCGTCTGTGCATGTTTGCGTCTTTGCGTTGAAAAAAGTTTTTTAATAAATTCCAAATTGACGCGAGAAAAAACGGCAGCCAAGGAATTGTCATCAGCGGCAAAACGGCGAAAAAGAACCAAAAAGGTTGCGGATGTTGATATTTGTTTGAAGTGTAACGCTGAAAATGATGTTGAATAAAAAATTCGTCAATAAATTTCCAGCCGTTTGCTTGATACATCGGCAAATACCACGCGGACGCAACGATTAAAGCTAAAATCGTTCCCCAAATTAAGCTGAAAATAAATGTTTTTGACGGCAACTTCCAACTCAAAACGTAATAAAATCCGACAATCGCAAACGGAAAAACGATGCCGACCAAGCCTTTTGCAATAAGTGAAATACCGATGAAAAAGTAAAAAGTAAAAAGTAAAAAGTAAAAAGTAAAACCTGATTTTTTACTTGATTGATCAAAAATAAAAAATGCGACAAGTGCGGCAGTTATTGGAAAAGTTAAGATAATATCGAAACTTGCGCCGCGTGAAAATGCGATTAAACCGATTGATGAGGCGGCGATTAAAGCCAAATAGTTTGCAAATTTTAGATTTGAAATTTCAGATTCCAAATTGCTTTGCGTCTTTGCGTCTTTGCGTCTTTGCGTTGAAAATCTTCCTAAAATCCACAAACTTAAAATTGTCCCAAGACCGAAAATTGCCGAACCGAAACGCGCCGCAAATTCTGAAACGCCAAAGATTTTGTAAGACGCGATTTGCAACCAATAAAGCAGCGCGGGTTTTTCAAACCAATCGAAACCGCCAAGCGTTGGCGTTATCCAATCATTTTTTTCAAACATTTCACGCGCAACTTGCGAATAACGCGGCTCATCAGGTCCGAGAAGAGGAATCGAAAGCGCGAAAAAATATACGGCGATTATGACAAACGCGAATAAAAGCCAAGTGATTTGCGATTTGCGATTTGCGATTTGCGATTGTTGTTTTGTAATTTCCGACATCTTCTATGAAAATATAAAGTATCGCTGATTTATCTTTTGCGTTCAAATTATGGAAGAAATCCGAAATCCGAAATCCGAAATCCGAAATCTAAAAACTGCCGTGATTGGCGTTGGCTCGCTTGGGCAACATCACGCGCGAAATTTTGCCGAATTGTCGCGTGAAGGCAAAGGCGAATTTGTCGGCGTTTGTGATGTGAATGAAGAAAATGCAAAAACAATTGCCGAAAAAAACGGTTGCGAATATTTCACCGATTGGCGCGAATTGCTCGATAAAGTTGACGCTGTTTCAATCGTTACGCCGACGGAAACGCATTGCGAAATTGCTTGTGCTTTTTTGGAACGCGGCGTGAATGTTTTGGTCGAAAAGCCGATTGCTTTGACGCTTGAAGAAGCCGATAAAATGATTGAAACTGCCGAAAAATCAGGTGCAAAATTGATGGTCGGGCATCTTGAAAGATTTAATCCGGCGATGGTCGCGCTGCGTCCGCACGTCAATAATCCGCTTTATTTTGAGATTCATCGCGTTTCGCCGTTTCCGAATCGGTCGCTCGATGTTGATGTTGTTTTGGACGTGATGATTCACGATTTGGACGCAATTCAATGGCTTGTAGATTCAAAAGTTTCTGAAATTCGCGCCGTCGGAATTCCGGTAATTTCTGACAAAGTTGACGCGGCAAATGCGCGAATCGAATTTGAAAACGGCGCAGTTGCCAACATTACCGCATCAAGAATCGGCACGGAAAAAATCCGCAAAACGCGATTTTATCAAACAAATTCTTACGTCGTTTTAGATTACGGGACAAAATTTGCGTCCATCACATCGCTTGCGCCAAACGCGATTCATCCGCTTCTCGGAATTTCGATAAATCGTCTTGAAATCGAAGACATCGAACCGCTTCGCGCTGAAATTTCAGCGTTTTTAGATTGTGTTTTAGAAGACAAAACGCCGCCGATTACTGCCGAAGACGGCAGACGCGCATTGAGTTTGGCACTCGGCGTTTTGGAAAAAATAGAAATTCACCGAAATCGTTTGAATGTTTGAAAAAAGCTGAACCACATAGAAACATAGAACACATAGAGTTTTTCTTTCTATGTGTTCTATGTTTCTATGTGGTTGAAATAAAATGAGAATATCCGAATTTTTACAATCACGAATTGAAGCAAATGATTTTCCGTCTGCTTCGTATTTGGTCGCGGAAAAAGGTGAAATCGTTTTGCAAGATGCGATTGGTTTAGCAGTTGTCAAACCGGAACGCATCGAAGCAAAACTTGATACGATTTACGATTTGGCGAGTATGACGAAGGTTTTGGTTACGGGTTTATTATGCGCGAAATTGATTGAATCGGGCGAGCTAAATCTGTCCGATAAGATTGCAAAATATTTCACCGAATTTGATTCAGACGAAAAACGCGAGATTACGATTGAGAATCTTTTGACGCATACTTCGGGCTTTGTGAATTGGTTGCCGTTTTATTTAATTTCAAATTTCAAATCTGAAATTTCAAATACTGTTGCTTCCCGACATCTTGCTATTCCGATAAATTCAAAAGTTGTTTACAGCGATTTGAATTTTTTATTGCTCGGTTTTTTGATTGAAAAAATCTATCAAAAATCGTTAGATGAAATTGCGCGAGAGAAAATTTTTGCGCCTTTGAATTTGAAAAATACTTTTTATAATCCGCCGGAAAATCTACAAAAACGAATTGCCGCAAGCGAAAACGGCAACGAGTTCGAGAAAAAAACTTGCATCGAACAAGGTTTTGAAATCCGCAATCCGCAATCGCAATTTCGCAATCGAATAATCTGGGGCGAGGTTCACGACGGAAATTGTTATTTTATGAACGGCGTTTCGGGACACGCGGGACTTTTTTCGACGGCGGAAGAAGTTTTCAAAATCGCACGGCAATTTCTGCCAAATCAGACAACTTTACTGAAACCCGAAACTTGCGAACTTTTCCGCACGAATTTTACGCCAAACTTAAACGAAGCGCGTTCGATTGCTTTTCAACTTGCTGAAACACCCGAATCTTCTGCCGGTAAATCATTGTCAAAAAACAGTTTCGGGCATTTGGGATTTACCGGCACATCGCTTTGGATCGAGCCGGAAACCGAACGCATTTTTATACTTTTGACGAATCGGACACACGCGCACGAACTTCCGTTTGTGATTTTGAATTCCGTCAGACGCAAATTTCACGAACTTGCTTGTTCCAAATAAATCGCTATTCGCCGGGAGCGCAGGCTTCCCAGCCTGCCGGGGTTGCATAGCGTTTCGCGGAGCAATCTAACGAAGTTCGAGTAAAAATCAACTTGATTTTATTTGCAACGCTTTTAGATTGCTGTGCGAAACGCTCCGCAATCTTGCAGGCAAGATGCCCGCGCTCCCAGTAAATGGCAATTTTTCAGACATCTAAAACTGCAAAATTACAATCAAAAAAACGCTTTCCCCAAAACGCAAACTGAAAATCGGCTCGGAGAATTTGAAGATGAAAAAAATCTTGTTTATTTTGGTGTGTTTGGCGTGCTTTTCAATAATTGTTTCAGCGCAAACGACGCGAGAAACTCGTCCGCGTGTCGTGCCTTCGCCCGCGCCGACGATTCAGGGCGATTCGCAAACAAAAACTAAAAATGCGCCTGTGCTTATTGGTCAAACGAAAACGCAAACCGAAACTAATACGGCAGATGCGGCGGTTGAAGAGGACGAAGAAGTTCTCCAAATCGAAACCAATCTCGTTGCGTTTCCCGTGTCCGTGCTTGACCGCGACGGGCGTTTTATCACGGGGTTACAACAAAAGGATTTTCAGATTTTTGAAAACGGCGTTCAGCAGAAAGTCGAATATTTTGAATCGGTCGAACAGCCTTTTACGGTTGTTTTGATGATTGATGTCAGTCCTTCGACGCAATTAAGAATCGAGGAAATTCAAGACGCGGCAATCGAATTTGTCAATCAACTTCGTCCGGCAGATCGCGTAATGGTTTTGGCTTTTGACGAGCGCGTGCAGGTTTTGAGTCCGGTAACGAACAACCGCAGAATGTTGATAAACGCCATTCGTCAAGCGAATTTCGGCGACGGCACGAGTCTTTATGAAGCGGTTGATTATGTGATAAATCAAGAACTTCGGCGCATTCAAGGACGCAAAGCGATTGTGCTTTTTACCGACGGCGTTGACACGACATCGAGCCGCGCAAGTTATCAAAGCACCGTCGCGCAAGCCGAAGAACTCGACGCGCTGATTTATCCGATTCGTTACAATACTTCAAATTATATGTCCGGCGGCGGCGGAAATACAGGCGGAAATACAGGCGGCAACAAGCAAGGCGGCGGAACGCTCGGCAAAATTCTCGGCGCAATTATAACCGGCGGAACTGTCAGAACAGGTGGCGGCGGAAGCGCAGGAAGCAGCAAACAGGAATACGAAATCGGCAAACGATATTTGGAAGAATTAGCGCGAAAAAGCGGCGGCAGAAATTTTGAAGCGGACACGAGCGGCAATTTAACCGCATCATTTTCCGGCATCGCCGAAGAATTGCGCCGCCAATATTCAATCGGCTATTATCCCGAAAAAATCGGACAAAAAGGCGAACGTCGAAATATCAGAGTTCGCGTAATGCGTCCGAGTTTGGTTGTTAAAGCTAAAACGAGTTATATCGTGCAATAGAGATGAGAAGTGAGAGATGAGAAATGAGAAATGAGAAATGAGAAATGAGAATATCTTATTTTTCAGTTCTCATTTCTCATTTTCACTTGTGCATCTTTTATAAATGTTTGCCGCATCATATAGTCGAAATTAGGAAAATCGTATGAAAAAAATTGCGCTTGCCGTTTGTCTTTTAACTTTGAGTATTAGTTTTATCTTCGCTCAATCGCGTCGTCCGACGACGGATGACGGCAGCAAAAAAAATCAGCGTCCGGCAGCAACGCCGACTCCGCAGACAACTGATGCAAACGCTGAAATTGTTGAAGGCGTAATCGAAGTTAATACCGAAATCGTTACAATTCCGGTTAAAGTTCTCGACCGCAAAAGCAAATTTGTTGCCGGTTTGACGAAGGAAGATTTTAAGGTTTTTGAGGAAAATGTCGAACAGGAAATTACATATTTTTCCAATGAACAAGAACCTTTTACCGTCGCGCTCGTGTTGGATATGAGTTATTCGGCGAAGTTTAAGGAAGCGGAAATTCAAAGCGCGGCGATTGCTTTTCTGAATGAACTCAGCCCGAAAGACCGCGTGATGATTGTTGCTTTTACGGGCGAAGTTCGTGTTTTATGTGAACCGACGAATGATAAAAAACGGCTTTTTGCGGCAATAAAATCAACGAAAATTGATTTCGGCACGAGCGTTTATGACGCGGTTGATTTGGTTTTGAACGACAAACTCGCCAAGATTGGCGGACGCAAAGCAATCGTGCTTTTTTCGGACGGCGTTGATACTTCCAGCGAACGCGCCAGCGATATGTCGAACAAATCAACCGCGATTGAATCCGATTCGCTGATTTATGTCGTGCAATACGACACTTTTGCCGAAGTCCAAGCGATGAAAAATAAGCCGATTGTTCCGCAAACCACACAAATTCCGGGCAAAGATAAAAGTCCGTTTCCGATTCCGAACGTCGGAATGATGAGCGACAAAGGCACGAGCCGCGAAGAATACGAAAAAGCCGACCTATATTTGAGTGAATTGGCAACGCGGACAGGCGGCGAAGTTTTCAAGGCAAACGACATTGTTAGTATTTCAAAATCATTCTCGAAAGTTGCCGCCGAGCTGCGCGAATTTTACAGCATCGGTTTTGCCCCGAAAGAAGAATCGAAAGACGGCAAACGCCACAAAATCAAAGTCAAAGTCAACCGCGAAAACGTCGCCGTTAAAGCGCGGGACAGCTACACCGCAAAGCCGGTTACGCCAAGTAAAAAGTAAAAAGTAAAAAGTAAAAAAGCGTCTTGCAATGAAAGTTGATTCAAAACAAGACGCTTTACTTTTTACTTTTTACCTTTTACTTTCTATTTTTAATTCCGAATTTATCAGATGAAGCGAGATTTTCTTCGATTGCTTCCTTATCAATTGTCATATCAGCATCGTCAATGAGTTGATTATCAATGACCGATTCGATTTGCGATTGAATCGAGGTTGAAACATTCGAGAAGAAATCGTTGCCCGTTACGCCTTCGATGTAATCGGCGGAAACGCGAAACGTGCGCCAATCGGAACTGATGCCGTTTTGATTCGGCACGAAAACGGAGATGACGCGGGTTGAACCTGTTACACGCGAAACGTCGTTTGTGCCGTTTGGAATAACGATGATGACTTTCCAAGTGTGCGTCGGAATTGCCACGCGCCCGCTGTCAATCGTTCCGGCAAAACCGTAGCCGCCCGAAATGATGTAAAGCTCGTTGCCGCTGTTTGCCAAAGTCCGACAATAAGTTTCAAGGCTTGCCCAAGATTGCTGATTATTATCCGGTGCTTGCGGAATCATATTCGTCATCAAAAACGTCGCCGAATTATTTGCCACCGAACTCGTTCTGTCAGCCGAAGGACACATATGTCCGCGGTCGTAACCCGAACCCGAATAAGAACTTCCGCCGACGCGATACCAACCTGCGGGAAGTGTCGTGTCAGCGCGAAAATCGTCTTGGCGCGGTGTTGAACCGAACCAACTTGTTGCCAAATGCCACGAAACCCAATTCGGCGTGCCATTATCGCGGTGATAGGAAAGCGCGTATTGCGTTTTTTCCATTAGATAGTTTGTTGGGAAACTCGCGTTTGCCGTAGCGTTTGACGGATTTCCCATCGTCAAATGCACATTTGATGACGGCGGCGGCGTTGGAGTCGGAGTTGGTGTTGGCGTTGCCGCAATGTAATCGGTAATCGAAATATTATCGAAATTGACGCGGTTTGCGCCGCCCGAAATTTTGCGAATTTCAAAACGAATCGCGGTTGCGTTATTGACGGTAAAGTTTGCCGTTGAAAGAGTTGTCGAACTCGTCGTAACGGTTGCGCCGACTTTTGTCCAACTCGAACCGTTGTTCGTTGACGAATAAAGTTCCCAAGTGCTGTTCGCGTCCGTGCCGTATTTGGCGTGTTGGACGGAAACCGTTCCCGCGCTGGCAACATTAAAATTCATCCGCACTTTGCCGATTTCTCGGACACGCGCCGAATACGAACCTGTTTTGCGGTCGCTCGCGGTGTTGCCCGTCAGCGCGTCGTCCAGATACCAACTGCCCGAACCGAGCGTAACATTGGCGGCGGCATACGCGGTTTTTCCGCCCGCTTCAAAACCTTCGGTCAAAATCGTTGCGGCTTGCGAACCGCCCGAAATAAAAACCGACGCGCACAACATCGCCAAAGCCAAAACTCCGGCGTAGATTGCTATTTGCTTTCTTTTCACATTTTCTCCTTAGCTGAATTTAGATTTTTACTGCATTGATAATGCCTTTATGAAAATTATTTATGACACAAAACTATCGAGAAAAGAACAAATTTGAAGCCGAACTTTACCGATTCGTAACACTTCGGCGAAAAAAAGTTAAATTTGGAAAATGAAAGGTGAAAAATTCAGAAAGACTAAAAGATTTGTAACACGATTTAGGATAAATTTCAAATTATTGATTTTGAAGCAAAATTTAAGCGTAAAAATTGGAGCGCGGGCATCTTGCCCGCCGCGCGTTCGAGGCTTTGCGAGAACAGGCGCGTTCACGCCGAACATTGAATAAACTTGCGAGCAATCTGAGGTGTTCGCGCCTGTTCTCGCTTCGCTTGAACGCGCGGCGGGCAAGATGCCCGCGCTCCAATTAAATCACTGTTCCGTCATTTATCACCGCATTTTTCGGGATTAAAATAATTCCTTCGCGGATACAATAATTATCGCCGTCGGCGTTTTCGATGTTGTTTTGATTGATGAGCCGCACGTTTTTTCCGATGCGGGCATTTTTATCAATAATTGCGCGGCGAATAATCGAATTTTGACCGATGCCGATGTGCGGCGTTCCGGCATCGAGATTTGCTTGCATTTCATCGAGTGATTCAAAATAATCTGCGCCCATAATGATTGAATTTTCAATCGTAGTTCCGGCATCAATCCGCGAACGCAAGCCGATAATCGAATTTTGCGCCTTTATTCCGTTCAAGATACAACCTTCGGAAACCATCGAATTATCAATGTTGCAATTATGAACTTTTGACGGTGGCAGATAACGACTGCGCGTATAAATCGGAGCTTCCGTATCGAAAAAATTGAACTGCGGCAGAGGCGAAGCCAAATCCAAATTTGCTTCGTAAAAAGCGCGAATTGTTCCGATGTCTTCCCAATAATCGTTAAAAAGATGCGCTTGGACGTTGAGTTTTTCGATTGACGAAGGAATAATTTCGCGCCCGAAATCTATCCACGAATTATCGGTTTCGAGCAGTTCGATAAGGCGTTCGTAATTAAAAACATAAATGCCCATCGAAGCCAAATACGGACGTTTTTCTGATTCTTCTTTGGTTAAACCGAAATTTGTCGTGTCAACGCGCATTGATTCGAGTTCCGCGCCTTTCGGTTTTTCTTTAAACTCGATAATTTTGCCATTTTCGTCGGTTTTCAACAGCCCAAATTCTTCCGCTTCCGAAGGTTTGCAGGGAATTACGGAGATTGTAACGTCTGCATTTGTTTCAAAATGACGTTTCAAAAAATCGCGGTAATCCATCCGATAAAGATGATCGCCGGAAAGAATCAATAATGTTTTGACATTCCAACCGCGCAAATGCGGCAGAACTTGGCGGACGGCATCAGCCGTGCCTTGAAACCAATCGGGCGAATCTTTGCGTTGTTCGGCGGCGAGAACTTCGACAAAGCCGCTCGAAAACGACGAAAATCTGTAAGTTCTGGAAATATGACGATTTAGCGATGCCGAATTAAATTGTGTCAGCACGAAAATCTGCATAATCGCAGAATTGATGCAGTTTGAAATCGGCACATCAATCAGACGATATTTTCCGCCGAGCGGAACTGCCGGTTTTGAACGCTCACGAGTTAAAGGAAAAAGCCGCGAACCTGCGCCGCCGCCCAAAATTACTGCCGTTACATTTTCGTATTGACTCATAAAATAACTGTTCGTTGTTAGTTGTTAATTGTTAGTTGAAAATCAGTAGTTTTCCGATTTTATTATCAACTATCAACTATCAACTATCAACTAACAACGGGTAGCTTTGACTTTTGACTAATGCCGTGATAACTTTCGTTTCACTCTTTATTCGATTTTTTGAATTGATTTGAATAAAAAGCGTTCTTTTTCAGACTAAAGAAACTTCAGAAATCAAGGAAGCGGGTTAAATTCCCGCACGGTCGCGCCACTGTGAAGCGATTTGCGATTTGCGATTTGCGATTTGCGATTGAATTTGTTTCAATCCCAAATCCCAAATCCCAAATCCCAAATCCGAAGTCAGGAACTTTTCCGAAGTTTTTATCCGAAACTCGTCTCGCGTCAAGATGTTTGGTTAAGTTAGATCATTTCATTATTCTCCTTTTTTTAGTGAAAAAATCCTGTTTGACTCGTTTAGCGAAAAGCGAGTCGGACAGGATTTTTTTTATGCCGGATTTTCAAAAAAATAACTTTGCGCCTTTGCGCCTTTGCGGGAAATTTTTCGTAATTCTTTTCGTTAGCATCACGCTTTTTACAAGCTGCAAAAGCGTTGCCACACAAAAAGAAGATGTAAAAATGCGCGATATTGCCGATGATTTGGGGCGCAAACTTAAAATTCCCGAAAAAATCGAACGCGCCGTTTCGCTTGCGCCGAATCTGACGGAAAACATTTTTGCCGTCGGCGCGGGCGATAAATTGGTCGGCGTTACGACGTTTTGCAATTTCCCTGAAGATGCGAAAAAAATCGCCAAAATCGGCGACACGATGAACCCGAATATGGAAACCATTATCGCGCTCAAACCGCAAGTCGTATTCGTTTCCACCGCGTCGCAAATCGAAACTTTTGCAAAAACTCTGGAAGAGCAAAATATCACGGTTTTCGTGACGAATCCGACAAATTTAAACGGCGTTTTGGCGAATCTGCGACAATTAGGAGAAATTTTCGGAACAACCGAACGAACGGCGATTTTGCTTAACGAATTACAGGAAAGAATTTTGGCGGTTGACGAACAAGTTAAAGACAAAACGAAAATAAAAACCTTCGTGCAAATCTCGAAAGAGCCGCTTTTTACGGTCGGGAAAGATTCGTTTTTAACTGAAATAGTCGAACGCGGCGGCGGAATTTCATTAACCAAAGATGTCGCCACGGCGTATCCGAAACTCAGCAAAGAAACGGCTTTGGCTTTAAATCCCGAAGCCATAATTCTTTCGGAAAGTCCCGACAATCTTGAGCCAAACGACGTTTTCAAAAACTCGAACGCGGTGAAAAACAAAAAGATTTTTAAGATAAACGCCGATTTGCTTTCGCGCCCCAGTCCGCGTTTGGTTGACGCGCTTGAACAGATTGCAGCAGCGTTGAAATAGATTTTTATCTTCGGAATAACTGATAGCGAATAACTATTATCAGCTATTCGCTATCAGTTTTCAGTTATTCCGAAGAAAAATTATGAAAACCAAACCGCAAAACAAAAACTTTTACTCCGTATTGCTGTTTCTCGGCGGTTTATTTTTTCTTTCGCTTTTTCTAGCAGTATGGCTTGGAAGCGAAAAATTAGAGTTCTTTGATTTATCGAAAACGCAAACGGCGATTCTTTTTGATGTTCGTTTGCCGCGAGTTTTGCTCGGCGCAACGGTCGGCGCGAGTTTGGCGGTTGCGGGCGCGTCGTTGCAGTCGCTTTTGAGAAATCCTTTGGCGGAACCTTATTTGCTCGGCGTTTCAAATGGCGCGGCTTTGGGGACGATGTTGGCGTTCGTGTTTTTTGCAAATGTCGAATGGGCGCGTCCGATTTTTGCGATTGCGGGCGCAGGTTTGGCAACGATTACGGTTTATCAAATGGCGAAATCACGCGCCGGAATGAACACCGAAAGATTGGTTTTGGCGGGCGTGATTGTTACGACATTTCTTTCGTCAATTTTGGTTTTATTGACTTCGCTTTTGGACACGACAAAGCTCCGCAGTTTTACTTTTTGGCTTCTCGGCGATTTGTCGCAAGCGTCAAAAACAGGATTTTATTTGACAGGAATCGCCGTGATTTTAGGAACAATTCTTTTAAGCTCGCAAGCCAAAGCGTTGAATTTAATGATGATTGGCGAGCGCGACGCTTTTGATTTCGGCGTTGAAGTCGGGCGCGTTCGGCTGATAATTTTTGCGACGGCTTCGGCTTTAGTCGGAATTTCGGTGGCGGCAAGCGGTTCGGTCGGCTACGTCGGATTGATTGTGCCGCATCTGATTCGCCTTTCGATTGGTAGCGATAATCGTCTGGTTATTCCTTTTTCGGCAATTGCGGGCGCAGTTTTTGTCGTGCTTGCCGACACGATTGCGCGTGTTGCAATCGCGCCGCGAGAATTGCCCGTCGGCGCAATTACCGCGTTAATCGGTGCGCCGATGTTTATTTGGTTGTTAAGAAGAAATTAGCCACGAACAAACACGAAAAAGCACGAAAAAATAATTAGAATTTTCGTGTTCTTTTGTGTTTGTTCGTGGCTTAAAAAAAATGCTTGAAGTTCAAAACATTTCAATCAATTACGGTGAACGCGCAGTTGTCGCGGATGTTTCTTTTGCGCTTCGTTCGGGAAAAATCATTGCACTTCTCGGCGCAAACGGCGCGGGGAAAACGACGCTTTTGAAATCTTTGAATTTAAGTTTGCCGATTGCAAAAGGCTCGATTTTATTGGACGCGCAAACCATTGAAAATTATTCGCGCCGCGAAATTGCTCAAAAAATCGCCGTCATCGCGCAGGAAAACGAAACGAAATTTCCCGTGTCGGTTTTGGAATTCGTGCTTGCGGGAAGATTTGCACACGGCGCGGCTTTCGGTTGGGAAACCGAAGGTGATTTGCAGATTGCAGTTGATTGTTTGAACTTATGCGATTTGAAAAATTACGAATCGCGTTTGATGAATCGTCTTTCCGGCGGCGAACGTCAAAGAGTTGTTTTGGCACGCGCTTTGGCAACGCAAGCGAAGATTTTATTACTCGACGAACCGACCGCAAATCTCGATTTATCGCATCAAGCATTGCTGTTTCGCCTTGTCAAAGCGCGATGCGAAACGTGCGAATCTTCGGCAATCGTGATCACGCACGATTTAAATTTGGCTTCGGAATTTGCCGATGAAATAATTTTGCTGAAAAACGGTAAAATTGCGGCAAAAGGTTCACCCGAAAAAGTTTTGACGGAAGAAAATTTATTAAAAGTTTTCGACGTAAAAGTGTTGCTGGACAAAAATCCTTTGAGTGGAAAAAGGAGAGTTACGGCAATTTTTTAGAATTACGAATTACAAATTACGAATTACGAATTATTTTTCGTATTCAATTTGTAATTTGAAATTCGTAATTTGTAATTGAAATAAATACGCAAGGGAACGCGGTGCAAATCCGCGACTGCCCACGCAACTGTAATTTCGATTTGAGATTTGGGAATTCGGATTTGGGATTTTTCTTATAAATCCGAAATCCGCAATCCTAAATCCCAAATCGAAATAAGTCAGAAAATCTTGCGCGTTTGTTGAGGCATTTAACCAAATTCCGCGATGGGCGGAAAAGGAGATATATGAAAATTATAAAAATTTTAAGTTTAATTTGTTTTTTGACAATCGGTATTTTGGCGCAACAGCCAACGCCGACCGCAACGCCGACAATTCGGGAAGAAGTTACGGTAAATATTTCGGCTGACACAAATCAGACGATTGACGAAGTTTCCAAAACTGTCAACATCATTGACGCGCAAGAAATGCGCGACCGTGCAGATTTTTCGCTGGTTGACGCTTTGCGGACGATTCCGGGTTTTCGGGTTCAGCAACTCGGCGGATTCGGACGGCTGGCGAGTGTGAAAACTCGCGGTTTGCGGAATCAAGACACGGCGATTTTGATTGACGGCGTGCGGTTTCGAGATGCTTCGGCGATTACGGGCGATGCTTCGCCGTTTTTGTCGGATTTTACGTTGACGAGCGTTTCGCGCATTGAGGTTTTACGCGGTTCGGGTTCGTCGCTTTACGGCACAAATGCGATTGGCGGCACGATTGATTTTCAAACACCGAAGCCAAACAACGGTTGGCACGGAAATCTTTCGGGCGCGTTTGGTGGTTTGGGTTTAGGGCGTTTTCGCGGAAATACTTCTTACGGCACGGAAAAATTCGGCTTTAATCTCGGCGTTTCGCGCACGGTTTATACGAAAGGAATTGACGGACAGGACAACGCGAATAATACGAATTTTCAATCGCGCATCGAATACAATCCGTTTGCAAAAACGAATATTTCAGCGAGATTTTTTGTGTCGAATGCGTATGTTCGACTTAATTCAAGCCCAGACACATTCGGCACTTTGCCCGCGAATAATGCAGCTATTTTGAATGCAAATCAGGGCGTAAATTTTGTTTTTGACGCGAATGACGCGGACAATTCGCAAAAATCTAAGTTCTTTAACGGACAAATTGTTTTGACGCAAATTATCAATAAAAATTTGACGTTTCAAGGTTTTTATTCGGGCTTGAAAACTTCGCGCAAAAACGAAAACGGTGTTTTGGGCGCAGGTTTTCAATCAGCTTCGACTTCGATTTTCGATGGCACGATTCAAACTGCGAACGGAAAATTTAATTGGACTGCCGGAAAATATAATCAGGTAACTTTCGGCTACGAATTTGAAGCCGAAAAATACGGCAACGACGGTTTTACGCCAACGGGCGCAGGGAATTTTTTCACTCGCGTTAAGCAATCGAGCAACACGATTTTCGCGCAAGATTTGGTTAGTTTGATGAATGGCAAATTGCAAATTGCAGGCGGTTTTCGCGCTCAATTTTTCAATCTCAAACTTCCGACTTTCAGCGCAAACAACGCGCCTTACGCGAATTTGACTTTGGAAAATCCGCCGAATGCTTTCACGTTTGACGGCGCGGTTTCCTACTTTTTCGACAAATCGGGAACAAAAATCCGCGCTCACGTCGGCAACGGTTATCGTGTGCCTTCGCTTTATGAAAGATTCGGGACGTTTTACAGTTCGTTTTCGACGAGTTTTATTGCGCTCGGCGATCCGAATTTGAAGCCGGAAAAAACAATCGCTTTTGATTTCGGAGTGGAACAAAATCTGTTCAAAAATCGTGCGCGTTTGTCGGCGGTTTATTTTTACACACAGCTTGATGAAACCGTCGGATACGGAAATGTCGTCCCGAATATCGGCACGACGACGCGACCTTTTGGCGGATATTTGAACACGAAAGGCGGAGTTTCACGCGGCGGCGAATTTAGCGCAAACGTGAAAGCGACAAGTTCGACAGACATTTTCGCGTCTTACACTTTCACGAACAGCGACCAACGCACGCCGCAAGTTTCGGGCAATCGAAACATCGCAACGCTCGGCATTCCCGAACATCAATTTACGTTTGTCGCCACACAGAGAATCAAAGATTTTTGGGTGAATTTCGATTTTGTCGGAACGAGTTCGTATCTCGCGCCGATTTTCTCGAATTCGGTTTTTCGCACTTACGTCTATCGTTTCGACGGCAATCGCCGTGCTGATTTGACGGCAGGTTATACATTTAAAATGCGAAAAGAAACTCTGAATTTGCGTGTGTTCGGAACAATCGAAAACCTTTTTGATTACGAATATTTTGAAAACGGTTTCCGCACCGTCGGCAGAAATGCTCGAATCGGTTTGGCTTTCGGGTTTTAAGAATAAATCAACCGCGAAAGATGCGAAAATGCGCGAAAAATAAATAAATAATTTTTCGCGCATTTTCGCATCTTTCGCGGTTGATTTTTATTTGACAATTATCGTTCAAAAAGCCGAAAATAAAAATGAAAGAGGTGCAATAAAATGAACAAAAGATTGCTGTTTATCTTGTTTTTGGCTTTTACAGTTTCGGCATTCGCGCAAACGAAAACTATTACGAACGCCGATTTGGAAAAATTTCGTCAAAAGCGTCTGCAAGCCGAACGCGAATACGCCGAAAATTACGAACGTCTCGGACTTCCTTCGCCGGCGCAACTTCAAAAACAAAACGAACAAGATCAACGCGAATTTTCGGAACTCGCGGCGCGTCTCCAACGCGAAAAAATCGAACGCGAAGCCGCCAAACCTCAGCAGATTTACTTAATCCAAAACGTAACCGTCAACAACCGCCGCACGGTTCGCCCGCTCTATTACAATTATTCTCCCTACGGTTTCTATTATTTCCGCCGCCAAAATTTGTCGAATCAAGGCACGAAAAGCATCATAATTCGACAACCGCAACCGATTCGACAACCGATATTCGTGCAAACAAACCCGAATATCCGGCGCACTCAATAAATAGCGAAGAAAATTTTGAATTTCAGCAAACGCGGATTATGATTAAAACATAGTTCGCGTTTTTTTATTTGAATACATTATGAAAGAAGGTTGGGAAGTTATTATCGGAATGGAAATCCACGCGCAATTGGCGACGGAGACGAAGATTTTTTGCGGTTGTGCGACGGGTTTTGGAGATGAACCGAATACGAATGTTTGTCCGGTTTGTTTGGGTTTGCCGGGCGCGTTGCCGGTTTTGAATGAGAAGGTTGTCGAGTTTGGCGCGAAAGCCGCGCTTGCGCTTGGGCTGAATATCAATGAAACATCTGTGTTTTCACGGAAGAATTATTTTTATCCCGATTTGCCGAAAGGTTATCAGATTTCGCAGTATGACAAGCCGTTTTCGTCGGATGGAAATTTGACGATTATGACGGCGGAACGTGATGAATCGGGACGCGCAACGGATTGGAAGCCGATGACAATTCGCATCGAGCGAATGCACCTCGAAGAAGACGCGGGCAAAAATGTTCACGAAGGTTTGCCCGAAACCGACAAATATTCTTACGTTGATTTGAATCGTGCGGGAACGCCGCTCGGCGAGATTGTTACTGCGCCGGATTTTCGTTCGTCGTGGCAAGCATACGATTATGTCAATCACGTTCGCCGCGTTTTGCAATGGGTTGGCGCAAGCGATGCCGATATGGAAAAGGGAAATTTGCGTTGCGAAGCGAATGTTTCCGTGCGGAAAATCGGGCAGGAAAATTTTAACAACAAAGTCGAATTGAAGAATTTGAATTCCGTGCGGTTTATGCAAAAAGCGATTGAATTTGAAATCGAACGGCAAATCGAAGCGCACGAAACGGGCGAAATCGTCAATCAAGAAACACGGCTTTGGGACGAAAAAAATAATCAAACGCGAGTTATGAGAAGCAAAGAAGACGCGCACGATTATCGTTATTTTCCCGAACCGGATTTGCAACCGTTGAAAGTTTCGGCGGAATTTATCAGAAAAGCAAAAGCGGAAATGCCGGAATTGCCCGACGCAATGCGCGATAGATTTATGGCGAATTACGAACTTTCGTTTAATGACGCTTCGCAACTTGTTTTGGACAAAGATTTGGCAGAATTTTATGAAACGACTGCAAAAGCGTCAGGAAATCCGCGCACCGCAGGAAACTTTATTTTGTCGGAATTAACACGCGAACTTAATAATTCAAATATTGAAATAAAAGATTCACCGGTTTCAGCGGAAAATTTGGCGGAATTGATTAAAACTTTAGACGCAGGAAAAATCAATAACAATCAAGCGAAAGAAGTTTTAGTCGAAATGTTTTCGAGCGGAAAAGACGCGCCAACGGTCATCAGCGAAAAAGGGTTTGAGCAAGTTTCAGACGTTTCGGCAATCGAAAAAATTGTTGACGAAATCATCAAAAACAACGAAAATCAAGTAAATGCGTATCGCGGCGGCAACGAAAAACTTTTCGGCTTTTTTGTCGGACAAACAATGAAAGCCTCATACGGCAAAGCGAATCCGAAAATTGTTAATGATATTTTAAAAAATAAACTTTAGGCGGTAAGACTATGAAAAAATTGGCGTGGTTGGCGATTGTATTGGGCGGCGGTTTTGTTTTTGCAAACGGGCAAGTTCCGGGTGCCACACCGATTTCAAATCCTGATACGACGCAGGAAATTCGTCAAAGAGTGTTGCGTGAACAGGATAAAGATCGCCGTTTCGATACGCTGAAAAACGGTGGGCGCAGAAGTGTGCCGCAAGGTTTGAGGCGCGAGATTTTTTTTGAAAGAATCGTTCCGCTTTACCGCAAACCGACTAAGGAAGAATTGAAAACCATTGCGCCAAACGCCGAAGATGTCAGCAAATATGCCGATTTTTTGAAGAATGAAAACGCCGGAATTACGAAATTAGCAGTAGATTTCGGATGCGCCGATAATCCGATTGTCGTAGTGGCAACGCCGGATTGTTTGCTTTACACGATGCCCGGCGCAGGTTCTTCTTATTCGTTTCGTATCAATAATTATCGCATTCGGCGGCTGGCTGATTTAACTTTTACGAATAACAGTTTTCAAACGACAGGCATTTTGACGCACGGAATTTTGATAAATCTCGGCGATATTTCGCTCGAACAAATTTCATTGCAAACAAAAGGCGTTAAATTCTTACTTGATTTTCCGCCGACCGCCGAATACGAACAAGCCGTCGAAACCGAACGCCGTTTGGTTGCGGGAATCGAACAAGACGGTTTTGTTTATAAAAGCGGTTTGGCGGCGGAAGAAAACCGAACTTATTTTTTACGCTCGATTGCCTATCGCGGCGCATCTCTGCGTGCCGTGGGCGGCGTAACTTACAACGAACTCGATTTTGATAAACGCGAAGATATTTTTGTCGCTTTCCGCATCATCCGCAAAGACGAAGACGGCAGCATCACGATTTTATGGAAGGAATTGGACAGCAAAAAATCACCGAAAATTAAACGTGAAAAAGAAGAGCAAGAAAATATCAAACAAAATAATTTAGTAGCAAATATGAAATAACAGGAAATTTATGGTTGAGATAACAATGCAGGTATCCGAAAGTTTTGCGCGGCAAATTCAATCGTTTGGCGATTGGTCGGCGGCGATAATTGAACTGCGAGTGGCGGATTTTCAATTTCCTTCAACGAGCGGTGCGGCGCGTGAATTGATTAATTTTCTTTCGCGTAACCCTTCACCGCACCAAGTTTTTGATTATTTTATTGCTGACAATTATCAAAGAAGATTAGATGATTTGTTGGATTTGAACGCCGAAGGTGAAATTGAAACAAATGAACGACAAGAATTGGATGAGTGGATGAAGTTTGATCATATTTCGACTTTGCTCAAAACTCAGGCGGCAAAACTCGGTAAGCAAAACAGCTAAATGTCAAGATATATTTCAGAGAAATTGCGGTAATTAGTTATAAAACGAGCGAGAAATTGTTGTGAATATTGCCGAATGCCGCAAGCAAATAAGATGATAAAACATCAGATTGATCATATTTTGCCGTTTCAGCACGATGGCAAAACCGTCGCCGAAAATTTAGCACTTGCGTGTTCGCAATGCAACAAACAAAAAGGCACAAACGTCGCAAGTTATGATTTGGATACGGGCGATTTAACACCGCTTTTCAATCCGCGAACGCAAATTTGGACGGAGCATTTTCAAATTGAAGAAACTGGTGAAATCGAAACTCTGACAGTTGAGGCGAGAGTTACGGCGCAGATTTTGCAAATTAATAATTTTGAACGCATCGAAGAACGGCGCGGAATGATTACCAAAGGGCTTTATTAAAAAAATGAACATCGAAAACAAAATCGCCGAAAATCAAACGCGAAAAAGAAATTGAAAACAATATCAAACAAAGCAATTTGGTGGCGAATACGAAATGAACTGTCGGAGAAATTTATGGTCGAAATAACAATGCAAATATCTGAAAGTTTGGCGAGAGAAATCCAATCGTATGGCGATTGGTCTTCAACTATTGTTGAACTGCGTTTAGCTGATTTTCAATTTCCTTCAGTGCGCGGCGTGTCCGCCGAGTTGATTGATTTTCTTTCGCATAATCCTTCGCCCAAAGAAATTTCGGACTATTTTATTTCCGATAAACACCAAAAAAGACTAGGCGATTTGCTTGAATGGAATCGAGAAGGCGAAGCAATGGAGAAACATCAAAAAGAACTTGATGAATGGGAAAAATTCGAGCATATTTCAATTTTGATGAAAACCAAAGCGAGAAAATTACTCAAAGAGGGAATGTAGATGGCGCATTATATCTCTGCGGAATTACGCCGTTTTGTATTTGAACGCGCTAACTATCGTTGCGAATATTGCAAAATACCGCAAAATATAGACACCGCGAAGCCGGAAATTGAACATATTCGGGCAAAACAACATAGCGGTGAAACGATTGAAGAGAATTTGGCGTTATCTTGTTCGCGTTGTAATCGTCGCAAAGGAACGAACATTGCCGGATATGATTCGGTAACAGGTGATATAACGCCGATTTTCAACCCGCGAAAACAAATTTGGATGCAGCATTTTCAGATTGAAGAAACCGGAGAAATCGAATCTCTGACGGCAGAAGCGAGAGTTACGGCGCAGATTTTGCAATTTAATAATCTTGACCGCATCGAAGAACGGCGCGGAATGATTGCCGAAGGAATTTATTAAAAAAATGAACATTGAAAACAAAATCGCCGTTGTAACGGGCGCGAGCAAGGGCATCGGTTATGCGATTGCCGAAAAATTATTGGAAGCGGGCGCGAAGGTTTTTATCTGTGCGCGAAACAAGCCGGAACTCAAACACGCGCTCGAACGGCTTTCGGCTTCGGGAAGCGTCGAAGGCGAAATCTGCGATGTGCGGAGCGAAAATCAAGTGCGTCAGATGCTCGAAGAATGCGAACGACTTTTCGGCGGCATTGATATTTTAATTAACAATGCCGGAATCGGAATTATCGGCAAAACCGTCGAAGAAATGGACGGCGACGAGTTTCGACAAACGCTCGAAACCAATCTTTTCGGCGTTTTTTATGCGTGTCATTACGCCGTGCCGATGATGAAAAAACGCGGCGGCGGTTATATCATCAATATTTCTTCGCTCGCCGGACAAAACGCGCATCCGCGAATGGCGGCTTATAACGCTTCAAAATTCGGTTTGAACGGTTTCAGCGAAGCGTTAATGCAGGAAGTTCGCGCCGACAACATCAAACTCAGCTACATTTGCCCCGGTTCGGTCAATACATTTTTCGGCGGCGACACACCGAGCAAAGAAAACGCATGGCAACTCCAACCCGAAGACATCGCCGATGTTGTTTTAGATTTATTGAAAATGCACGACCGCGCTTTGCCGAGCAAAATCGAAATTCGTCCGAGCAAGCCGCCGAAGAAATAGGAGCAATTATGAATAAATTTTTTACTGTCTTTTTCATAATAATATTTTCCGTGAGCTTGGCAAACTCACAAAATACGAACTTTACAAGCGGGGATTTGCAAACACTTAACGGTGAAATCGCCAAACTTTTTCAACTTAAAAAGTTTGGCGAAGCGTTAAATATGGCAAAAAAAGCCGTTGAAATGTCGGAACAAATCCACGGCAACAATAGTCTGGAAACGGCTAAGGCTTACAGAAATTTGGGATTCGTTCATTTTCATACAAACAATCTCGTTTCCGCCGAAACAAATTTCGAGAATGCTTCGGTTATTTACGAAAAAATGCTGAAGTTGGAGCCGGAAGATGCGCTTGCTTTTGCGGAAATGCTTGAAAGTTTAGCCATTATCAAATTCAAAAATCAAAGACCCGATGCCGAGAGCTTGTTTGAAAAGGCTTTGAGTTGGTTTGAAAAAGCGGATGGTAAAAATTCGCTGAAACCTACGAAAACTTTATACATTTTGGCGAATATCAGTTTTTGGAAAAAGAGTTACAAAAAATCAGCCCAATATTATCAACGATTATTTGAAATCGTCATAAAAAATCCGAGCGCAAAAGAACTCGATTACAAATTGGTTTATTTTAGAGCGGCTTGTGCTTATCGAAAAGCCGAAATGAAATTTAATGCGCTCGAAGCCGATTTCGATAAATTTACCCAAATTTTAGCCGAAAACGATTCTGACAAACTTTTTATATCGGGAGTCGTCAACGGCAAAGCCGTTTATTTACAAACTCCGGTTTATTCTGCCGAAGCAAAGCAAGCCCACGCACGAGGCGAAATTAAAGTTGAAGTTTTGATTAGCAGGGAAGGAACGATAATATCGGCTTGTGGCAAAAACGAAGGACATTCGGCATTAATCGAAGCCTCAGAAGCCGCCGCGTATCGTTCAAAATTTACGCCGACTTTGTTTAACGGAACACCTGTAATCGTAAGCGGAACAATAGTTTATAGATTTTTCTAAGATTCGGTTAAAACATTTATCATTTCCACCAAAACCCAATCTTCAAACGGCTTCGTTAGATATTCGGAAACGCCGAGTTCGAAGGCTTTTTGGCGGTGTTTGTCGCCGGTGCGCGAGGTTATCATAACGACGGGGATTTTCTGCAAATTTTCTTTTTGCTTAATTGCAGAAAGAAGTTCGTAGCCGTTCATTCGCGGCATTTCGACATCGGTTAAAATTATATCGGGCAATTCGCCTGCGTCTTGCAACATTTCTAAGGCTTCAACGCCGTCTTTGGCAACCAGAGTTTTCCAGCCGGCGTTTTTGATGAGTTTTGTCGTAACGTGGCGCATACTTGGACTGTCATCTACGATTAAAACGAGAAGGGGAGAAAGGGAGAAAGTGGGAAGGGGAGAAATTTCCGAAACTTGTCCGACTATCTCGCTATCGCGCTTTCTCACTTTCTCACTTTCTTGATTTTTCAGCAGAAACATCAAATCCAAAACCGGCACGACGCTTCCGTCGCCCAAGATTGACGCGCCGAGAAAAGCAGAATTTGTTTGAAACGGAAAGCCGAGCGGTTTGATGATGATTTCTTCGGTTTTGATTATTTCTTCGACTGCCAGAGCAAAGCGCGATTCTTCCATTTCGATAGTTAAAAGCGGAATTTGCGCGTCGGGTTTTGCCGTGAAATTCAAGTTTAAAATCTCGCTCAAATTAGCCGGAAAATAATCATTTCCGTTAGTCGTTAAAAGATTTTCGGCTTTTGCTTTTTCAAGATTTTCGGCGGAAATTTCCGTAACTTGGTTGACGATTTTGAGCGGAAACGCAAAAACTTGATCGTCCGCTTTGACCAAAATCGCGCGTGTAACGGCAAGCGACATCGGCAGACGAATCGTAAAAATCGTGCCTTTTTGCGGTTTCGATTTGACCGAAATCGTGCCTTGCGAACGTGAGATGTTTGTTTTGACGATGTTCATTCCAACGCCGCGCCCCGAAACTTGGCTCAACTTTTCCGCCGTCGTAAGTCCAGGCAAAAACATCAATTCAAAGGCTTCGTCTTCCGTTAATTTTTCGGCTTTTTCGGCGGAAATCAGATTGCTTTCAACGGCTTTTTTAATCAGCGAAGCGGAAGAAACTCCGCGTCCGTCATCGGAAATACTCAGATTAACGTGCGTTCCGTCCGTATAAATTTTCAGAGCAATTTTACCCGTTTCGCTTTTGCCCAAAAGTCGGCGCGTTTCGGGCGGTTCGATGCCGTGCGCGACGGCGTTGCGGAGCAGATGAAGGAGCGGTTCGACGAGCGAATCTAAAATTTGCGTGTCAAATTCCAGATTTTCGCCTTCGATTGTCAACTCGGCGTGCTTTAATTCTTCTTCGCAAGTTACGCGAACGGTTCTTTGCAGACGCGCCGAAAGCGTTCCGAATCTGACCATTCTAAGGCGCAGAAGTTTTTCCTGCATTTCCTCAATCGAACGGCGTTGACCTTCAAAAAGCAAATCGAGATTGTCTTTGAGCGTATCCAAATCGCCGCTGATAGCGGACGTATCGGCAGTTGTTTCGACGAGTTCGCGTGTCGTTTCGTGAAATTCGTTGTATTGGTCGAATTCCAGCGAATCGAAATCGGTATCGCCAAGCCGACTGCCGTCAAAGCTGAAATTTCGCGTTGGAAATCTCGAATTCGGAACGTGAAATTGGTTTGTGCCAAAATCAACTTCCAATTTTCCGGTCGCTTGCTGAAGCCGGTTTGTGCTGTTGTGAAGTTCTTCGATTTGGCGGTTGAATTCGGTTAAGCGTTGTTCAAAAACCGAACGGCTGACAAGCAAATCTCCGACAATTTTTACTAATTCATCAAGTTTTTCGAGCGACACGCGAATCGTCGGACGATTTTCGGCAACGTGTGTATTTGCAGGTTGTGCGGGCGCGGCGGCGGCAATTTCAATCGGTTTCGGCGGCGGCGGTTCTTCTGTCTTTTTCGTCTGAAACGAGGCGAAAATATCATCGAAACTTTTGTAAAGCCGTGCGATTTTCTTTTCTAATTGTTCGGAAAATTCGTTGTTGGCAAGATTTTCCAAACAATCGGTCGAAGTCAGCAAAATCTCGAAAATTTTGACATCGGATTCAATTTCGTTATCCGCCAGATAATCGAGCAAATCTTCGACGCGATGCGCGAGCGAAGAAAGCTGTTTCAAGCCGATAATTCCGGCAGAACCTTTGAGCGTGTGTGCCGAACGCCGGATTTCCATCAATGCTTCGCGGTTTGAAGGCGCGTCTTCGAGAAGTTCGAGATTGGCATTGATATTTTGCAGAAGTTCTTCGGCTTCGAGCGCGAAAATTTCGATCATTTCCTCGTCAATTTCAAATTCTTCTTCCCAGCCGGACATTTCATCTTCGTCTTCAACGGCTTCGACGGCTTCAACCGGCAGAGGTTTTTTGAAGGTTAGATTTTCAAAAGATTCTTCGACAAAATCGCTGACATCAATCGAAAAAACATCTTCGCTGAACGTGAGTTTTGTCAGATATGCTTCCAAAATTGACAAACTATCAAGAAGTTTGCGCGATTTTTCATCGGGCAAAGGCGCGTCCGATGCAGCAATCGGCGCGAGTTCTTTTTCAATCTTCCCCGCAATTCGCTTGATGTCTTTGAGTTCGGGCAAAACGGCATCTGCGACAATCGAGCGGATTTGCACAAGCGCAGTTTGCAATTCGCCGTGATGATTTCCGTCGCGCACGCAAATCAAAATATTACTGCGAATCATCGGCAGATATGCGTCGGTTTTTTGGATGAAGGTTTGTAGTTTTTCGGATTGCATATTTCAGATTCCAGATTTCAGATTCCAGATTTCAGATTCCAGATTCCAGATTCCAGATTCCAGATTTCAGATTTCAGATTTCAGATTTCAGATTTCAGATTTTATTCTTCAATTTGGAATCTGGAATCTGGAATCTGGAATTTAATTAACATAAGCTCCGCCGGTTTCCGTCGTTGGCAATTTGCGCCGGCGGTCATCGGGAAGTTTGAATGATGCGACTGAACCGCTTAATTCATCGGACAGCGAGAGCAGATTTTTCATCGAATCGGCGGCTTGTTTCGAGCCGTTTTGGACGAGTTCGGTTACTTTGGCAATGCTCGTCATAGCGCGTGAAATGTCTTCGGAACTTGTTGCTTGGCGTTGCGCGGATTCGGAAATTGACTGAATTAATTCGGCAAGCCGTGTTGAAACTTGTTCGATTTCAACGAGAGCTTGTCCGGCGCGGTCTGCCAGCGTCGAGCCGACAACGACTTCGTGAATCGTTTCTTCCATCGAAGCGACAACGTCTTTTGTTTCCGCTTGAATCGTTTGCGCGAGTTCGGCAATTTGCCGTGTCAGACGGTTTGAGCGTTCCGCCAATCTTTCAACTTCTTCGGCAACAACGGCAAATCCGCGTCCCGCTTCGCCGCCTTGCGAGGCTTGAAGCGAAGCATTTAACGCCAAAAGACTCGTGCGATTTGAAAGATCGTCAATCAATTCGACAATTTGGCTGATTTCTTGGGAGCGTTCGCCGAGCCGTTTGATGCGTTTGGCGGTTTCCTGAACTTGTTTGCGAATTGCGTTCATCGCGTTGATATTGTCCTGCACGGCTTGCGTTCCGTAACGCGCATTGCCCAGCGAATCGCCCGCAACTTGCGCCGAAAGCGAAGCATTTTGCGAAACTTCCTGAATCTGCAAAGTCATCTGCGAAACGGCAGATGTCGTGCGCGAAATCTGCGCGGCTTGCGCTTCCGAGCCGCGTGCAAGCTGTTCGGTTGTATCATTTACCGAATTTGCCGACGCGCCGACTTGAAACGTAACATCTTTTACTTGTGAAATCAGCGTGCGGAAATTTACGGTCATCGAATTAAATGCTTCGGCAATTGCGCCGGTCATTTCGGGCGAAACTTGCGCTTGCACGGTCAAATCTCCGGCGGCAACTTCGCGCACTTCGCCGAGAAGTTTCAAAACGCTGGCTTGCAATTGGTCGCGTGTTTCTTGTGTTTGCACGCTCAAACGCAATTTTTCAACCGCGTTTTGATACGTTCGCCCGACGGCATCAAATTCTGAAATCAATTCGACATCTTCCGCCAAATCGCCCGCCGCGATTTTTTCCAATATCGCCGCTCTGTTTTTGCGATATTCGGCAATTTGTTTGAGTGTCGAGAGAAGTTCGCTGCGTTCGTCAATGTCTTCATCAAAAAATTCGCCGTTGGCTAATTTCGTGGCGATTTCGATGGCTTGATTGCGTTCGCGTTTCAGCGAAATTTCGGTAAAAATCAGTTCGATAATCGAAAAAACGGTCAAACCTGCGGCAAAAATAATTGCCAAAGCGACAATGCCGAAACGCTTTTCCGACCAGCCGAAATAAGATGTGCAAGCCGCAACTGCCGCCACAATCGAAAGCAAAATTGCCAGCGCAGAAACGAATTTAACGATTGGGTCCCAAATCGAGTTAATTTGCATTAGATTTTCTCCTCATTTGCAGGTGCGGAAATATGCTTGGAAAAGTTTGGTAAGATGTGCGTGGTATGTTTGGAAACGGTTTCAAAACCGGACACGGAAACCAGCAGATTTCCCATTGTTTTTGAAATATCAGAGACGTTTGCACTCGATTTTTTCAACTTTCTGATTGATTCTTCCGTTTCGCCGATAGATTCGATAAACATTACGAAAGCGCGTTCGGCTTCGGCGGATTGCACTTGTGCCGAAGCAACTTGTTTGTTTTGCAGACGGATAAAAGTTGAGGTATTTTTTTCGAGTTCGCTAAAATAATTGCTCGTTTCAATCGCAAATTTTGAAAGATTTGCGGCTTCTCCGAAAGTTGTTTGCAGATTGCCTTCGGTTTGGACGATTTCCGCCGAAACGGTTTTTTCAAGTGATGAAATTTGTCCGCTCAAGCCATTGGCACGTTCCGCCAGACGCTCGATTTCTTCAACAATGGCACGCATTCCACTTGTGCCGCCTTCATCATTTGCCTGAATCGAAGCGTTGAGCGCAATCATATTTGTGCGATGCGCCAAATCACCGATTGCTTTGCCGATTTTGGCGAATTCGCGCGAACTTTCCTGAAGTTTGAAAAGGCGTTTGACGGCTTCCTGAATTTGTTTGCGAAGCCGATTGACGGCAGCGAGATTTTCCTGTGCCGAATACGCTCCGCTTCTAGCTTTTTCGACGGATTGAGTGGCGGATTCGGTTGCCGAGACGAGATTTTCGGCGATTTGCTGAATTCCTTGCGGCGTTTGTTTAAGCATTAGCGCGGCTTGCGTGAGTTCCTGCACGCGCACTTCATCCTGCTGAACAATTGCGCCGACGGCTTTTTGAATTTCGTCCGCCGTTGCCCGCGCAAAACTCGATTCGGATTTCACTTGCACGGCGATTTCATTCAGATTTTGCGATAAATATTTTACAGTTTCGGCAATTTTTTTCGTTGCCGCCGAATCGGTGGAAACTTCCGAGAGCAGTTTTCCGCGCTCGATTTCGGCAACTTCCGCCGTTAAAAGATTAACTGCGGTTTTCAGTTTTTCGAGTTCTTGTTTGGCGTGAATTGATTCGGTAACTTTGGCGAGAAGCTGTTGAAAAGAATTGGTCAAACGGTCGGAATTTTGAAGCGGCGTAAGCGCGACATTTAAATTTCCGGAGGCAACTTCGTCCATCAAATTTACCAAAACGCGCACTTGACGGTCGTTTCGGTATAAAGTTTGCAGAAGTTCGTCGGCTTCCGTTGCGCCTAGAGTTTTCGGCAGGGAAGTTGTCGTTCCGCGTTCCATACTTTTTGCCAGAAGCGTAATTTTTTCAATCGGATAGATGACTTCATTCGCCAACCACCAACCGAAAACCATTACCGTGAACGCCAAAAAAATAAACGGAATAAACACCGCATAAAACGGATCATCCGTCAGAAGCGAAACGACAATATAGGAAATCAGCCCGAAAACGCAGATAAACAGCGCAAGCGCACTCGTTGCGAGCCAAATTTTTCCTTTAAGCGAATTAAGCCAAGAATTTGAAGAAAATTGAGACATAGTTTTTAAGGGATAAGGGATAAGGGATGAGGGATGAATAAGATCATTCCGCATTCCTTAAACACGCTGGTTTGACAAAGCGGAAAAGAGCTTTTCCGTATCAATCAAATTTAAAGTTTTCGTTTCAAAAATTGCTTGGGCGTAGATTTGAGAATTTTCTTCGGAGGGTTTGATTGCGTCGTTCGGAAGACTGACGATTTCGTTGAGACGGTCGGTAGCAATGGCAATCGTGCCGGTTTTTTCGCGTAAGATGATGAGTTTCGGTTTAGCGAAATTAACGGGAATTTTGGTTTTCCAAAGTTTTGGTAAATGCACGATTGAAACGATTTCGCCGCGCAAATTGGTAATGCCGAAAAGCCATTCGGGAGATTTCGGCAAAGCGGTAATCGAAAGCGGCGAAGCAACTTCCGAAACCTTGCGGGCTGAAATGGCAAAAAATTCGTCGCCCAATGTAAAGACGACAAACTTTTCACCAATCGGATTTGAGGTTTTTTCTGACAGATTTAACTCGGGCAGGTTATTCATAGAAGTCATTTTTATTTTGTCCACAGATGAACATAGATAAACACAGATATTAAAAATCTGACTTCATCTGTGTTCATCTGTGTTCATCTGTGGATAATTATCTTCTAAAATTACTAAATTCAAACAATGTAAGTTTCAACCGTTTTCATCAAAGTTTCGGGACCGAAAGGTTTCGTAATATAGCCGGTTGTGCCAGCCATACGTCCGCGAACTTTGTCGAAAAATCCGTCTTTGCCGGAAATCATCACGACCGGAACATCTTTCGTGGCATCGTTTGAACGAATTATTTTGCAAACTTGATAGCCGTCCATTCGCGGCATATTGATGTCGAGCAGCACGAGATCGGGGACCAAATCTTTGATTTTTTCGAGCGCATCAACGCCGTCAATTGCGCTGATAACCGCGTGTCCGGTTTTTTCGAGTTTGCTGGAAATCAGTTTGCGAACCGTTGCCGAATCGTCAACTACGAGAATTGTCAGATTTTTCGGCATTCCTTCGTGCGCGTTTTTTTGCTTTTCGATTTCCGATTGGCGAATTTTCAAACTGTTGATTTGTCCACTCAAAACAAAATCGTCCGGCGTTGCTTTGGCGGCTTCGGTCAGATATTGCAAACCTCTCGATAAATTGCCGACGTTCAAATATCCGAGAGCGATTTGCTTGAGTTCATTGGTGTTCAATTCGCGTGTTTCGTTTGCGGCTTCCAATTCGCTGAGGGCGTTGCCGATAATTTCTTTGTCGGCTTCCTGATTTGTCAAAATCATTTCCAAATCAGCCAGCGTCAAGCAAGCACGGCACGAAAAACACATCAGCGCGTTCACTTCATTTGTCGCGTTGCAAAATCCGCAAGTCATCATTTCGGTTTGCGGCACAGATGAAACTTCAGTTTGTGGGGCGAATGAAACTTCCGTGTTTTCAATTTGTTCGGCTTCGGCTTCAAACGATGTTTCGGGCGATGCGTCTTGCGCTTCAAAACTCATCATCGTCGGCGTTTCATCGGCTTGCGGTTCAAAAAGATGCGAATAATTATTTTCGGCGGTGGCGGCTTCGTTTTCTTCTATTTGATAAACTTCCGCCGGTTTATTGGCGTAATCGGATTCAGCCGGCGCAGGTTGAAACTCATAAATTTGATTTAATTCTTGAACATTGAAAGTTTCCGTTTTGCTTTCATAATCAACAAAAGACGTGCTTTGCGGTGCATCGTAAAGGCTTTGCGGCGCGGGTTGTTCTTCGACTTTTTCTTCCGCTTTTTCTTCCGCTTGATAAAATTCATAACCTTTTTGGTCGGCTTCAAAAGAATTTTCGGCGGGCATTTCAAATTCTACTGCCTCGGATTGTTGTGGCGAAACTTCTTCGATTGACGAATTTTCAAATTCCAATGTTTGCGGCACATCATTTGTTTTTGGCGCATCGTTTGCGGCTTCCGGTTCGTCGAATTTCAATTCCATTTCGTCGTATTCGGCTTGCGCTTCTTCGTGCGAATAGTCTTGATATGACGGAACTTCGGGCAAAATACTTTCGGCAAAACTTTCTTCTTCTACCGCGTGAAATTCTTGCGACGGCATTGTTTGGGACGAAAACTCTTCAATTGATTGCATTGAAAAATCATTCTCTTCGTCTGCTTGTATCGCAAAATTATTTTCTTCAGCCGGTTGCATTGCAAAATCGTTTTCTTGGGTTGCAACTTCTTCCGCTTGCGGCATTTCAGCGGCGACAACTTCTTGCGTTTCTACTTGTGTTGACGGTTTTTCCAAAATCGAACGCAGATAATCGGCATTGTTTCGAGCCAATAAGTTTTCAGGATTGATTTCCAAAACCTGAACAAAACATTCCATTTTTTCCGCAAACGAGTTCACTAAAAATGCTTTCATCATCCAAGCATTTTCCGATTCGGTAGATTTGGCGAGATAAGTTTTCAGCGAATCCAAAGCCATCGCGTTATCGCCTTCGACGGCAAATTTTTTCGCGTCTTCAAACACGGCTTTGCATTTTTGTTTCTGCATTGAACCGAGCAAACCTTTCGCCGTTTCGTTTTCGGGATTGATGCTTAGAACTTTCTCTAAATGCGATGCTTTTTCGTCTTCCGAATCCGAAACCGAAGCCATCCAGAGCCACGCCATTTCGTTGTTTTCATCGTGTCCGATGGCTTGCGAAAAACATTGCTTAGCAAACTCGACCTGTTCGCCCGAAGCATCAATTCCGCGTTGAACAAATGTTTTGGAAAGCAAAGTTTTCGTCGCTTTTGCCCATTCAATCGCTCTCTCGTTTTCGGGATTTATCTTCAGCACATTGTTCAAAAACACGAGCAATTCCTCAGGATATTCGCTGATTGATGCCAGCCAGAGCCACGCTTTTTCGTTGTTCGGTTCGGCTTCGGTAACGCGAAGGAGCAAGTTTCGCGCTTCCGAAGATTTTCCGCTTTGCGCGGCTTCGATGCCTTCACGAAGCATTTTCGATGTATTGGCTGAATTGTCTGCGGGTTCGGCAGTTGTCGAAACATTATTTTCGACAACCGGAATAAATGTCATTGTGTTCGATTCGAAGTCGAGTTTCATATTTTCTCTCTCTTATTTGGCAATTGGGGAATCTAAATTTAGAAGATTTTAGTGGATGGCAAGCGCACAGAGGCACACGCCGCATACATTTTGACAGCAATCTTAATGCCAATCGGTCAAAATGACGTAAATGTTGTGATAACAACGATTAAGATAACATAATTTATTAAATAAGATTAAGAAAATCTTAAATTGTGACAAAAAACGGAATATTTATTGACAAAAAATGGTAATTTTTACAATGTGAGAAAAGCTAAAACAATCTGTCTGCGATAGAATTGAAACTGTAATGAATTATGACATAATCATCATCGGCGGCGGCGCGGCGGGCATTTCGGCGGCTCTTTGGTGCGACGAATTAGGGCTTTCCGCGATTGTTTTGGAAGCGGCGGAAGAATTCGGCGGACAACTTTTATGGACGCATAACGAAATAAAAAATCATCTCGGAATCGAAGCCGAAAACGGACGCGAAATGCGCGATATTTTTTTGCGCCAAATCGAAAATCGCAAATTTGAAAGACGTTTCAACGCAAAGGTTTTAAACTTGTCGGAACAAGAAGCGGTAGCGACTTGCCAATTAAATTTGTCAGAACAAGAAGCGGTAGCGACTTGCCAATCATCGTTCACTGTTTTTTTGGAAAACGGCGAAACAATATCGGCAAATTCAATCGTCATTGCAAGCGGCATTCGGCGCAGAAAATTAAATATCGAAGGCGAGTTAAAGTTTCAAAATAAAGGAATTATCACGTCCGGCAAACGCGATGCGGAAAAGGCACGAGGCAAAAATGTTTTAATCGTTGGCGGCGGCGATGCGGCGTTTGAAAACTGCTTGATTTTAGCGGAAACTGCAAAATCGGTAACGCTTGCATATCGCGGAAAGATGTTTCGCGCCCGCGCAGAATTTGTTGAACAAGTTGAACAAAATCCGAAGATAAAAGTGTTGACGGAAACGAATGTTAAACGGATTTCAGGTAAAGAAAATGTTGAATTTGTAGAATTTGAAAACGGCGGACGGCAATCTTTCGAGATAATTGTAATTCGCATCGGCGTTGAACCGAACACGGAATTTCTGCGCGGAAAAATCGAATTAGATTCGCAAAGTTACATCAAAATAAACGAAAATTGCGAAACGAGTGTGAAAAATATTTATGCTGTCGGCGATGTTGCAAATCCATTATCGCCAACAATTAGCACCGCTGTTGGAATGGGCGCGACAGTTGCGAAAACGATTTTTAAAAGTTTTGAGTCCCGCCTTTAGGCGGCAACCGCCAGCGAAGCGGAGCGGGTTTTCGTTGGCAATCAAAGTTTTCGGTTTTCAACGAAATTTCTGCTTCGCTTCGCTGGCAGAAAGCCGCCTAAAGGCGGGACTCAAAACTTTTAAAGCGCGGCAAAAGCATCGTTTCCAGTTGGTTTTTGCAAGTGGCGCGTGTCGTTGATGGCGAGAACGCGGACATTTCGCCTGCCTTGAATTTCAAAACGATTGATGCCGCAGTTTGAAGTTACAAGCCAAGGCGTAGTTACGGTTTTGCGATGAATTGCGCCCAAAAGATAAAGCGTCATAAAACAAATCGCGCCGGTGTGCGAAAAAATAACGACTTTTTCGCCGTGATGAACATCGAAAATTTCGTGCAACGCACTCGTCGCCCGGCGCAAAAGCTGACGATAACTTTCGCCGCGCGTGATGACGTGATTAATGTTTCGATTTATTAGCGCGTAATAATCATTCGGATATTTTTGTTTCGATTCGTCAAACGTCAAACCTTCCAAAACGCCGACGTGCCGCTCACGAAAATCGGGCGTTTGAACAATCGGCAAATCGAGCAATTTTGCCAAAGGTTGCGCGGTTTGCACGGCACGAAGCAAATCGCTCGAATAAATGGCGTGAATTTTTTCTTTTGATAAAACTTTTGCGGTAAGCTCGGCTTGTTCTTTTCCCAATTCAGACAAAGGTGTCGGCGAGTGTCCGCCAAAACGCCCTTCGGCATTTCCGGCAGATTGTCCGTGGCGGATAAGATAAAGTCTTGTAATCGGCATTTCGATTTGGGATTTGGGATTTGGGATTTGGGATTACTTTGGATAAAAAAAGCAATCCGCAATCCCAAATCCCAAATCCCAAATTGTTAAGCCGCAACCGTGTCGGCTTTGAGTTTTTCTGCTTGAAAATGCGTCGTCAAACCTTCGATAAATTCGTCCAATGCGCCTTCCATAACCAGCGTGAGTTGGTAACTCGTCAAGCCGATTCGATGGTCGGAAACGCGGTTTTCTTTGAAATTATAAGTTCTGATTTTTTCGCTTCGGTCGCCGCTGCCGACTTGCGATTTGCGTTCGGCAGATTGCGCGTCGTGAACTTTTTGTTCTTCGAGTTCTTGCAATCTCGCACGAAGCACGCGCATTGCTTTTTCGCGGTTTTTGATTTGCGATTTTTCGTCCTGCATCGAAACCACAACGCCTGTCGGCAAATGCGTCAAACGAACGGCGGAATAAGTCGTATTAACCGATTGACCGCCCGGACCGCTCGAACAAAACGTATCAATTCGCAAATCGTTTTGATTGATTTGCACGTCAACTTCTTCGGCTTCGGGCAAAACGGCGACGGTAATTGCCGAAGTATGAACTCGCCCTTGAGTTTCGGTTGCGGGAACGCGCTGAACGCGGTGAACGCCCGATTCATAACGCATTTTCGAATAAACTTTGTCTCCTTCGATGACGACCGACGCTTCTTTTATGCCGCCAACGCCGGTGTCGGAAATGTCTAAAGTTTCAAACTTCCAGCCTTGACGTTCGGCGTAACGCGCATACATTCGCAAAACTTCCGCCGCAAAAAGCGTCGCTTCATCGCCGCCCGTTCCGGCACGAATTTCGACAATCACGTTTTTCTCGTCGTTCGGATCTTTCGGAATCAACAAAACTTTTAACGCTTCTTCGGCTTTAACAAGATTCGGCTCGATTTCGGCGATTTCCATCTGCGCCATTTCGCGCATTTCGTCGTCATCCGCCATTTCTATCAATTCTTTCGCGCCTGCAAGTTCTTCCTGCATTTTTTTGACTTCGCGGTATTTGAAAACGACTTCCTCCAATGAACGATGCTGTTTCATCGTTTTGGCATACACTTTCATGTCCGACATAATTTCGGGCGACGAAATCTGCGCGGTCAAATCTTCGTAATTTCGTTCGATTTGTTCAAGTTTTTCTAACATTTTTTTTATTAAGCCTTGTTAATGTCAATAGTTAAATTTTGTAATTGTTCTTTCATCCGAAGATAATGTCTTTCGGCAGATGCTTTGTCGTTTGGCTTATATTTCTTTTTATCGAAGCTATCTCCTGTGAGAATTTTTTTATATTCAGTTTGTTCTTTTTGAATTTCAACAACATCAAAATGATATTTGCATTTATCAAGGCAAGATTGTGATAAACTCAAGCGATTTGAAAGTTCTCGTTGTTTAGTCAATATTTGACGATGATTAGCCGCAGTAATTTTATTTTCATCACAGCAAGTAATAAATAATTGGTGTAAAGATTCCAAAGAAGATTCCGCTCCTTCAATAATTGTCATCAGAATATTCTTTTCACTTCTTTTATCTGCAATAAACTTTTGAATATATTGAGTTAGCAAGAAAGCTATAACAACTGCAATAAATATGTTGCTAAGAAAATTAAATAGGTCTCCAAAACCAATCTCATTTTTCCAGTTAAGTTGCCATGCTGCTTTTTGCCAACTAAGTAAAAATAAAGTGAAAAATGCGCCTATTATCAATCCACACAAAATCCCACCAAAAAATGTAGTCCAACCTAACCTATTTTTTATTGGCATCCTGAATATATTCCTTAATCTCTTCGACTAAATAAGGTTCTTCAACGGAAACAAACGAAAGTTTATCTAAAATTTTGTTTGGAGATAATCTGTCTTTAAATAAACGCGACAGTCCACCAAAAGCAGACTCCAAAAATGAAGTTGCATAACCATCTGTTCCATCAAGATTTATCGAGAGTTTTCCCTCGCTTTCAATTACTGCCTCAAATTTAGGTAACAGCAATGTTTCCAAAAATTCTTGACCGGAAAAATCGCCCTCATCGCGTGAACGCGGTCCAGGCGTTTGACTAAAATCTTGACTAATTTTAATCTCGGCAAAAATTTCTCTGTTGTTCGCCAATTTCCCAATGGAAGAATGTGCCTTTGAACGATTTCCCAAGATTTGTGTATTCATTTTTTTCTAAATTAACATAAACATCATTTGAAATGATGATTAAGTTGGTCAAGCAACCTTGCTTAAATGCTTCTAAGATTGCTGGTAGCCCTTTTCCACGATAAGAAAGACCTGTTCGAGAACCAACCGCACCTGCTAAAGCATCTCTCATTATATCCGTGGTTCCTTTCAAACCAAATTTTTGACGTATTTTATCTTGCCATCGTAAATTAATGCTCTCTAAAATACCTATTCCATTATCAAAAAAATTAAAGCGGGCAGTTTTGTTAGTTTCATCGTAGTAAACTGATGCCCACCAAGATTCTTTTTCACCTCTTTCAATAGTAGCGTGATTTACCGTATTATTCATACATTCTACAAACACGCGCTGTAACTGTTGAAATCTAAGTTCATTGCCAAATAGCTGTTTCGTTGCAAATTTTATCAAGTCAGATGTTTCTTCCGACTTAACATTTATATCATTTTTACGTTCAATTAAACCCCTTGGTTCTCTAACTTTTCCATCGCTAAAAATCCGCGCTTCTTTTCCGAAAATACCGGAATCTACCAATTTATCGTCAAGTTCCCGAATAGTAGGAGAAACGATAGTAATTTCAGCATTTTTCTTTCTTTTCGGATTATTCGCTTTCGCAAATATCGCTAAAGTCGCATCAGTCGAAATGTCTTCGATTTTCGTTAAGTTTATTAGAATACTATCAAATGAATCAATCGCATTTTCAAGTCTTTCAATGAAATCAATCATTCCAACGGTATTTTTCGTAAAACAAAAAATTTTAGGCGCATCTAATTTAAATGAGACTCGGCTTGGATTTGATCTTTGAACTTTAACTGATGTTTCAATTCCTTTTGACCTATCCTCAAGTCTTTTCGATCTTGTTCTCCTACTTTCAAATATCTTATCTTTCCTTCGTTTTTGAAGTTTGTTGAGTTTTTCTTGAGAGTGAATTTTTTTCATTTCAACGAACTTCTTACTTTGAAAAGAACTAAAATTTAGACGCTATAATCAAAAGTCTTTGCTTTTCATTTTATTTTGAAACTAAGTCGCTTGCGGTTCTAATTTTAGCGATTCTTTAAGCGAAACGATGGCAACTTCGAGTTGTTCTTCGTCCGGTTCTTGGGTCGTGATATTTTGAAGCCAAAGTCCGGGAAGCGTCATCAATTTGAAAATCGCGCCCGATTCTTTTTTCGCGGCGTAGCGGATTACTTCATACGAAAGTCCTGCGACCAAAGGCATTAACGCGATTCGCACAACCAGATTCATCCACATCGCTTCAAAATTTATGACCGAAAACAGCACGATTGCGACGAGCATCACGACCATCAAAAACGAAGTTCCGCAACGCGGATGTTGGCGGCGCATCGTTTTGGCTTGTTCGGGCGTTAATTCCAAACCTTTTTCCCACGCGAAAACAGTTTTGTGTTCTGCGCCGTGATATTCAAAAACGCGGCGAATGTCTTTGATATACGACATCGAAAAAATCATTACGATAAAGAAAAACATTCGCACCAAGCCGTCAATCAAGTTAAATCCGACCCAACCGCCAAACGAGTCGAGTTTGATTTTCCAGACGTAAGCCATCGCCGTTTGCCACCAATTCGCATCAACCGCAAGCGTCGGCGCAGTTGCCCAGCCGAGCGCGATGAACAAAACATTCGTCAAAACGAGCGGCGCAACGATGAAAAGCAAAATATTAAAACCGAGCGCAAAAATAATCGAGCCAACTGCGCCTGCCGATTGCGTTTGTTTTTTTTCTTTCGGCTTTTCGGGCATAATCACTTTGACCGGAGCTTTTCTGAAATTTTCGTCCAAAGTTCCGTCAACCAACGCGGCTTGCGTTTCAAATTCTTTGGCTTTTTCCTTTGCTTCTTGCGCTTCCAAATCTTCTTCATAAACGCGAGCCGAAAAATTCAAAGCCTTCACGCCCAAAGCCATTGATTGAATCAAAGTCGCGCCACCGCGCAAAACAGGCAAATTCAGAAACTTGTGTTTATCGCTCCATTTCGGCAACGATTCTGCTGTCGTAACGATTTCGCCGTCTGATTTTCGACACGCAATCGCATAAGCCGACGGCGTTCGCATCATCACGCCTTCCATCACGGCTTGACCGCCGACGATTAAATCTCGTTCCACCGCAAAAAGCGTGTGAATCAATTTCATTTTCCGTAAAGATTTTTTCTTTTCCATAATTTTTCTCACCTTTTTTTATAGATGTCTAATCAATCGCAAATCTTTGTAAAAAAATAACGCCGAAACTTTTTTTTGCGTCTTTCTTTCTCGGAATAATTTTACACCAAGAGTGAACGGCGCGGTAATAAGCGTCGGCGTTAAATTTTATTTAGCTAATAACGGGTTATAAACAAATTATTTGGCGGCTTGTCGCGCATAACGCCTGTTAAAGCGATCAACACGACCGGCGGTATCAATCAATTTTTGTTTGCCGGTAAAAAACGGATGACATTCCGAGCAGATTTCGATGCCCAAATTGTCTTTCATTGTCGAGCGTGTCTTAAAGATATTGCCACACGCACAGGTTACGGTAATTTCTGTATAATTCGGATGTATTTCAGGTTTCATTTTTTCAATGGTCTCCTATAATTTAATTAAAATGGCGTTCAAAAACGCAAACTGTAATAATAAGTTTAGACGGCTGAATTAGTCAAACGGTTGGCTGTTTCTTTTCGCTTTAAACTTTGGCGAAGATGTCGTAAAGGTCTAAAATTTCGATGCTGACAAGTTCATCGGTTTCGTTATAGTTATAGATAATTCCTTTATTCATATCATCTTTGCTGTAAGTCGAGATGCCGTTCGTAAATTTAATAAATAACAAATCAACATCGGCTTGATAATCCAGAGCAATATATTTACCCGGAATTTTGATTCGCTCATTTGCAAGTTTAAGCAATTCGCCCGTTTTGTTCGTTGTTCGATTTAACTCTATGACTGCCATATTATCGTATTTTCGTTGTAATCTTTTTTAATATACGCCGAAATTATGAAGCCGTCATCGCGGCTGACTTCTCGATAAACAACGTGAAGCCATAATTTGCGCCCGTAATTGTTGACCGCGATTTTTGAACGATTGTTTCCGCGCAAAATAAAAGCCGGATTTTCTATCGTTGAAAGAATGCGCTCATAATATCCGCTCATCAACGGATGTCCGATTAAAATATGTTCCCAACGCTCATCCATCAAACGAATCGGAACGCTATCAACTGATTCTACAATATCCAAAATCATAATGCGAGAAAATTTGCCCGCTAAGGAGTTTAGCATTAAAATGAAAAATTCAAGCGGATTTCCTCCGAAGATCATTTGTGATATTTTGTAAATATTTAATTATATGTGGGAATTTCCTTCAATTCAATCCTTTCTTGGCAACAATGCTTTCATCATTTTTTGGACTTTAGGCGTTTTAGCTTTTAGTGTGTTTGCTTGCACGCTCATAGTTCTTTCAATCAAACGGAACACAAAAGAATCTGCGGGCGCATTTACCAAAAATGCTGTAATTGGGGCAGCTACATTTTTGCTTGCATTTTTTACTTCTTGGAATCTTATTTCAAGATATGATGAGATAAAGCAATGCCGAAATCTTGATTTGAATCAAGTTAAATCCGTTCGCGTCAGAAAAATGTCCAATGAAGAAAACTCAGCAGGTTCGACAATTTTATTCAAAGATGCAACCAAAATTCAAGAAGGTTTACAAATTCTTAAAAACGCCGAAAGTTACAAGCGCAGAAAATTAAACTCTGGGACAGAAACTTATCTCTATGGTTATCAAATACAAATTAGCGAGGAACAATCTTCGACAACCGTTTTACTTCATTATTTTTCCGAAACTGACAATTCTCAAAAAATAGATGTTGTTATTCCAAAGTGCGCCTCAGATTCAGGTGAAATTAAAACAACTGATGATATTTATGCTTCAACAGAATTTGGAAATTGGATTCGTGAAAACATTGAACTTGAATTCCAAAAGATTCAATAGTTTTCGAGTAATTTTTCCAATCTTTGCTCCTTAATTCCGTAAAAATCTTTTATCGAATTTATTTGCTCGTCAAATTGTTCCGTATCAGCATTTTTACTTTGCTTCGTGCCGACAATCATATTATTTTTTGGCGTGTGTTCGGTTGCGATGAACTCGAAAATGCGTGTTGAATAGCCGGATTTTTCTAAAAGCAGAGAGCGCAAGCCGTCGGTAATAAGTTCGGCTTCGCGTTCGAGCATTATGCCGTGTTTCAAGACGTTAGAAAACATTTCGGGCGGTGAAATTTGTGGGCGAATTTCTTGATGACAGCACGGCGCGACGACGATTAAATCGGCTTCGGCTGAAATTCCTTTGAAAATCGCGTCGTCGGTCGCGGTGTTGCAGGCGTGAAGCGCGATTAAAATATCAACATTTTCGACTTCAAAATCATTTATCCAGCCGTGAACGAATTTCAGATTTTCAAATTCCGATGATTCGGCAATGTCGTTGCAAAGTCCGATTAAATCGCTTTTTCCGTCAACGCCGGTGATTTTTACGTCAATATCACGAATGTTTTTGAAAAAATCGTAAGCCGCAAAAGTCAGATAACCTTTGCCCGAACCCATATCAACGATTTGCAAATCTTTGCGGTCTTTCAATTCTGATTTATCGAAAAGGTTTGCCAAAGTTTCGACAAATTTATTGATTTGCCGCCATTTGTCTTGCTGTTTATCGCGGATTTCACCCGTGTCGGTCGTGATGCCGAGAGCTTTTAAGTAAAAAGCGTTTTGATTGACTTGGATTTTCTTTTCGCGGTCGTGGTCGAGTTTCGGTTTAACCTTAAATGTTGCTTTTGCAACATTTAAGCGCGATTTTCCTTTCTTGCCGATGTCGAGTTGAAAATCGTTTTCGGTCGTGAAAAGGTGTCCGCTAAAGAATTCAAATCCTAAAACGCGGCGCAAAATCTTCGCACCTTCGGCAAAATCGTAATTTTTCGCGGTGTCGCGTGTGTCGTATTTGTATAGAAAAAAAAGCCGCTTGCCTTTGCGCGTTTCAATCACGCGAATCAGCAGTTTTTGCAGATGTTCGTCCGTGCCTTTATAATTGCCTAAAGTCATTTTGACGAAAGTTTCTTCCGCTAAAGACTTGGCAAATTCGGCGATAAATTTTTCGACATTTTCGATTGTCATAAACAAAAATTTTAACGCAAAGACGCAAAGTTGGAAAAGTAAAAAGTGAAAAGTAAAAAGTAAAGACAATGGCAATAGAGAAATTTGAAGTTATTATCCCTCAGTAGCCGGACTCGGTCCGTGAAATATTCGCCTACTGTCCCGGCAGGGTTTTCACCTTATCCACAAAAAACGATAATGCACCCATAGTTAAAAGTTGCCGCTGAATACACTATACAGCAAAAGCTACAACGCCATTAATGGTAATAAATTTATAAATCGGAATAAGGTCTAAAAAATGCTTCCCGCCGGCTCGGAACATAGGGCGGCAAAACGGAGTGTTGCAACAGGGCGTTTTTAATTGCGCAAATGGTTGGTGACCACACCGAACTATGGCGGACAAAGTGGGAAAAATGTAACTTTTCTTTTAGGTTATAATAATTTTGCAATACAATAAGGCTCATATTTGCATAGTGTTGCCTTTGATGAGGTATCATTTATCTATTGATTAAATATGCTGCAGGTTTAAGTGAAGCAAAACGCTTATATCCCTTGCCTAACATGACAAAAAATAAAAGCCAGGCGGATGAAGACAAGGAGTTGGCCGCTGCTGTTAAGCAGGGAGACCGGAAGGCGCTTAGCACCCTGTACGACAAATATGCACCTGCACTGCTGGGTATGATTAGCAGGATGGTGAAAAAAGACAGCGATGCAGAAGAGATTTTGCAAACATCTTTTTTGCATGCCTGGAACCATTCAGGTTCCTTTTTAGCTACTGAAAAATCTTTTTTTACCTGGTTGCTACATATTGCCCGTTGCCAATCGCTTGAGAAAGTAAAGCCGGAATCTGTCAAAAACCCGGGGAACAAAAATTCCGTATATACCGGTGCTGATAATAATCTTGCTGAAAAATCCAATCCGGGTTCGGTGCAACAGCTTATATTTGACCTGGTGTATTACCAGGGATTAAGCTGTGCAGCGGTGGCTGAACAGCTGGCAATACCAGTGGAAGACATTGGAAAAAACATTAGAATGGCCCTGAAAAACGGGGCTGGTATAAAAGCATGATGAAGAACAGTAAATCATTTATTGAATCGGGTATTCTGGAGCAGTATGCTGTAGGATGCACCAGCGCTGAGGAGTCGCTTAAAGTGGAGCAGATGGTTGCAACTGACCCTGCCGTGAGGAGGGAGCTGGACGCTATCTATGAAGCATTGGAACAACATGCGTTCAATCATGCCGTTGAACCCAATCCGGCGATAAAGCCCTTTTTACTGTCTATCATCGATTATACGGAGCGGTTGAAAAACGGGGAACCCGTAACGGAGCCGCCTCTTATGAATGAAAAGCCTGAGATAAATGATTACGCCGCCTGGCTCAACCGCCCCGATATGGTGTGCAAGGGTACCGAAAACATAGAGGCAAAAATTATTGGATATACCCCCCAAGCCATCACTGCTATTGTTTGGATAAAAGACTGTGCGCCAGGAGAAGTGCACGACAATGAATTTGAAAAATTCCTGATAGTGGAAGGCAGCTGCAGCATTACTGTAGGAGATGAAGCGACTGAATTGTTTCCGGGAGATTTTTTTGCAATTCCATTGTATAAAAACCATGTGGTGAAAGTGACTTCAGCTGTTGCCTGCAAAATTATTTTGCAAAGGGTCGCTGCCTGACGAGGAGCTTCTGTACCTGCCGGTTTTTCACCGCATGCGCTAAAAATAATCATACACTCACCGTGAAACCCTTACGCTGCACATACTACACAGCAAAAAGCTACAACACTGTCAAGGGATGCTGTATTCTTCTAAAAAATATTATTGCAGCGATTGCAACAGCACCGGAAAACTGGCATCAAACTGTTCGGGCCGTATATCAATGCATTTTACTTTTCGTAAAAGAGCTACGGTTGGCGGCAGGTTTTCTTTAAGGTTCAGCAATCTTTCCCGCTCATCGTCCAGGTCGGAGGTGTGCAGTTGATTGTCGAAATATTGCAGGTAAAGGG
>JANNYB010000216.1:0-18040 GCA_031409875.1 Acidobacteriota bacterium
TATTTGCGCTGCGATTAAATAATTGTGCCATTTTTTCGCCTTAAACCTACAGATTGACGCGAACCGAATTCAAAATGATTTCAGCCGCGTTCTACAAATTTTTTAATAACTGAATTTAAAAAGTTACCCCTAACTCTTATATCGTAATTTTACAGAATCTTGAAAATTCCGCAAATACTGATATAAAGATATTTCCTTTCATTAGTTTGTGCAAGTTTTCACTAAATAAGATTAACTGATTAGGTTATTAAGTTTTCCACTTTTATCCGGCGGCGCGGATTATCTATTTTTGCCGATTCCGTAAAATCTTCACAAACGAGCCGGCGCGTAATTCTTCAAGCGTCAAGCTAGTCAAATTTTGCGCTTCCGCTTCGGTCAGAGCGCGACAATTGATAGCGCGTAAGAAATAATTCAGCAAACCTTGTCCGGTTGCCGCATCGTCGAAAACGTCTCCAACGAGTGTAGCTTGCGCGGCTTTTGCGACAAAATTGCTGAGACGTTCGCTTGCCGAATCCAAACCTTCGAGAAAGAAAGTATAAACTGCCGCATAACGAGTTGGCAATTGCGCCGGATGCAAATCCCAGCCTTGATAAAAAGCGTTTTCGAGCGAATGGCGAATGTGTTCGTAATGAAGCCGCCAAGCGCGATGCACGACTGCAAAATTTTCAGATTTTTGTGCTTCGGTTAATTCGCCGCGATGCGGAGCAACGGGCATAATATTAGTTGCGCCGTCCGAAAGCCAAATTCCCGTGCCGCCAAACGAAACCTGCATCATACTTCGCGCAAAATCGCACGCCGGATGAAGCATATTTTGATAAGCGGCGGTAATACTGCAACTTGCGGTGTAATCGTAAGTCCCAAAATGCGCCGCAATGCAACGACCGCGAGCGGCTTCGAGCAGTTTCGGCAGATTTATTTCGCCGTTTGCGTCAATGATTGATTGCGTGGTTTCAATCATCATCTCCATTTTGAGCGAATTTGTCGGCAGATTTAGTTTCGGCTCTAACAAATCGAAAATATCGGCAAGCGTGGCAATGTGCGCCGGATGAACGATTTTCGGCAATGTAACGACAAAATTTTCGGGCAATTTTCCGCCTGTTTCTTTGATAAGTGTCGTCAGAAAAATGTCCAGCGTGCGAATGCTTCGAGCGTGCAATTCTTCAGAAAACGTCTTAATGCGAATGCCGATAAACGGCGGCAAAGTGTTGTCTTTCAACCCTTTGGCAACTTCCTGCGCGGCTGAAATCGCGTGTCCGTCTTCTTCTGCATCAGGGCGCGTGCCGTAGCCGTCTTCAAAATCAATGCGAAAATCTTCGACCGGCTCGCGCTTGATTTTTTCCAAAACCCGCGCATAAATTGTTTCCGCCAAATTATCCGGCAATTCGAGAACTTGCGCGAAAGTTGTTGCGTCCGGCGCGTAAGTTTCAAACGAACGCACAGCCAAACTGCCAAGACGTGGCGCGGTATCGGATTTAAAAAGATGTGCGCCGCCATAAACCGTATGAACCGGCTGACGGCGACCCGATTCGCCCGGATAACGCAACGCAAAAGCAGAGTGCGCCGATTTCAAAGATTGCGTAATTTCCTGCATTGATGATTCGGAAAGTGTTGTTGTCATAGCAAATTTTAATTGTGTTCAGAGTTCAAACTTTAGTTTGCCCAAACCGCTAGCGAAGCGTCGCGGTTTCCGTTGCGCCGCAAGTGTGGTAGTCATTGATTGCTACCGTTTGCCGCGCCACGCTTCGCGGGCGCGGCACAAACTAAAGTTTGAACTCTGAACGCGCCAATTGTGCTTCAATCAAACCGTGCGGTTCGTCTGTCGGGAGGAAAATTCGGTTATCGTTTTCCAAGCCGAAACGCGAAACGTCCACCGGCAAATAATGAATATTCGGCAATGAAAATGATATTTCCGCGACTTCAGCAAAGTTTTCCAAAACCGCTTCGCCCATTGCATAAAGCGTGTGTTGCACCGAAAGACTGTCGTGTGCGGCGAAAGTTTCGATAATTGATTGTCGTATATTGCGCCAAATCTCGCCCGTTGCCGCGTCTGCATTTGCATAACGCCAATCGGCTTTGATGGACGTGGCAAAAACTCGATCAGACGTTTCGGGCAAAGTCGTATATTGGTCTTTAATAAAACCGACAAATCCCGATTTTGTCGTTTTCAGAACGATTAAATCTTCCACGCCGGATTCAATCGCCACCGCATCGCGCGTCGTATTAACTTTCGTCGTGCGCTGTTCATTGCTGCCTTTGATGAACGAATGCGGATGCGGTTCGCTGTCGCCGAGTCGCGTCCAATTGTGTTCGACAATTTCGATAATCACCCGCGTAATTTGCGGATTATTTGTTAGAAAATGTTGCGTCAGACGCTTTGCAAAAGTTTCGATTTCTTCAATTTCCGTCGTTTGATGTGCCAACGCATAAACCGTGTTCTTCATCGTGTCGGTCGGCAAACAAAGACTGTTATCGCCGACGGTGTGAATTTCGTCGAAATCGCCTTCAAGCGCAATTTTAACAGTAGTTTCCTGTATCGAATGAAAATCGCCGTTTCGCGCAACTTTCAAAAGCCGCACCCGCGATTTGCCGTAATTATCGTGAACTATTTTCATAAACAATTTGTCAGAACCGCCTGCGGTAGCGGGTGGTTTAAGTTTGGATTTCAAATCTTTGTTATCGTTTGAGACAATTATGTTAAACCACCCGCTACCGCAGGCGGTTCTGACCTCTCAGCTTCCGCGATAGGTTGAATAACCAAACGGACTCAACAATAATGGAACGTGATAATGAGAAATTGCATCGCGCACGGTGAACGCCACCGTAACTTGCGGATAAAAACCTTCGATTTGTTGGCGAGTAAAATAATCTCCGGTATCAAAAGTCAGGCGATAATTGCCAATCTGCATCAACTCATCAGACGCAAGCAAATCTCGCAAACGCCCGTCATCATCGGTTTCGCCTTTGCCGATAATTTGCCATCCGTCCAATATTTGCCGTTCCAATATAACCGCCACGCCACGCGCCGGAAAACCCGACGAAATATCCAAAATATGTGTTGTAATTGCGCTCATTCAATTTCCAAAAGTTTCTTTAATCTGATTTTCGTTATTTTATTTTGCTCATCAGCCGCGACTCGAATTTCTTTAGCGGCATCATTACTCAAACGCTCCCGACAAATTTCAAGCATTTCTGCTGCGCTTTTGCCGGTGGCGCAAACAATAAATATAAACCCGAACTTCTTTTCATACAAATAGTTAGACTCTTCTAATTCCGTCAGCACCGAATTAGCTGCCGTGTTTATGCCCGATTGTTCGCCTTCTGACCATTCAGCCGATTGCGCCGTTGCTTGCGGAACGGCTTTTTTCGCGCCGATTTTCGGATGTGCGCCAAAGGCTTCGAGCCAATCTTTAGTTTCGAGATTGAACCAGATTTCTTCGGCGCAATCGAGCAACGCAGAAACATCGGCAAAAGGTCGCGCCTCAGCCATTTTTCGCGCCCAACGATGCGAACCGCAACAACTCAGCAAAACAGACTCAGCCGTTTCTTGCGGTGCTTGATTTATTTTTCTTAAATTTTCATTCATTCCACAAGAAAGCGGGCGCAGAGCAACCCTTTCTGACCTGAAATCTGCTTTATCTTGATTTCTTAAACTTTCACTTGAATTCAAGATAAAGGAAAAAAGACAAGTTGATAACATTTGCAGGTCAGGAAGGGTTGCTCTGCGCCCGCCAACTCTGCAAAAAGACAACTCAAAAAACTTTATGCAATTCGCCCGTAAAGTCGCAAACGACTTACGCCGCCATCGGGAAAAATATTAAATCGAACGTGCGTTACCACGCCGCAATCAGCTATTTCATTGGCAAAACTATGTAAAGTGTGCGCTTGAAGTTTGGTATTCGGCAAAAGTTTCTGCCAGACAATTTCATCAATATTCGTGCCGCTTCCGACTTCAATCCAACAGCTTTCGGGATAATTTCCTTTGAACCACAAAGTATCAACTTCGACGCGCTTTATTGTTCCGGCTGTGCCTAATTTTATTATGCACCAATCGTAACCTTCGCCGCGCCGACGCTTGCTTTCCCAACCGTCGCTCATATCTGCGGCGCGTCCGGGCATAATCAAATTATGCTTGTTTCCGAAAAACATATCGCTCGCCGTCAAAACCGTCCCGCCGTGTTCCGCCGCCGCCAAATCAAGCTCGCTGTTACGACTTTTCAACGTCTCCCAATCGGGCAAAACTTCGCCAAACACGCGCAGACGTGCTACGCCGCCGTCGGGATAAATTTTTAGTTTTAAATGTGTAACTCTGTTCGGGAAGTTTATCGCAAAACGATTGTGAGAATCGCCTTCCAATTCCGAAACAGGCAAAATCTCCGTCCAATCCGCATTTGATAAATCTTCAACCGTCGGCTGTCCGTCAAACGCACAAACCTCAATCGAACAATGCGAAGGAAAATTGCCGCGAAAAAAACTCGTGTCCACGACTACGCCTTTAATCACGCCCGCCAAACCCAAACGAATAATGCACCAATCAAATTTTTCGTCCAAACGCGGAGAACGCCGCCGCCGCGTTTCCCAACCGTCCATCCATTTGCCCAAATCCGTATATTTGCCCTCAATAAAAATCGCCGCCGACGGCTTGAGCAAATTCTCCTTCGGCGCAAAAAAATCATCATTCGCAAACAAAACCGCGCCATCCAATTTCTCGGAAGCTAAATCAATTAATTCAGTAAAATCCATAAGTTTTTTTTTCTACTTCTTATGTTCGACGCGCCGTTATTTCACACAAACTCTTCATTTCAATATCTTAAGTTTTGAGAATGAATAATAAACCAAGACTGTAAATACAGCAACGTAAGCACTAATTACTAAAGTGAAAAGTGCTATCCACAGCAAACCTCTTGCTGAAGGAAAACGTGAATAGCCGTCTCGAACTTGGACAAAAATATTGACTAGCAAAGTTAGCAATATTGAGCCAATTAAAGCAACGCTAATCCAATGTGGAACTTTTCGCCCAATAAAAGTATCGCGCCACCACCAGAGCAAAATACCCACCAGAATATACGCTATTGGAAAAGCCGACAATAAAAACAAATCTCCCCAGTTTGGAAAGTCAAGTCGTTGATAATCCTCAACGGCTTCGGCTCTCATCAGAAAATAATACGGTATAGTTACGGCGCAACTTGCAAGAATAGCCATTCCGAGGTTGCGACGGAATATGAAACTGGAATTTTGTTGTGATGATTCGTGTATATCCATAACTAAGAAACGTAGAACTAATGATTATGCAAAACAATTCCGCATAATTGTCTCTTATACATCCGAGATTATACCTTATCCCGTCAGCAATAAGCCGATGGCGTTGGTGGCAAACTCACCATTTTCATAAACTTTTGCACCACGCAGATAAGTTGCTTCGACCACGCCGCGCAGATTCATTCCCGAATACGGCGTGATTTTGTTTTTAAATTCGATAATTTCCGGCACAACTTTGAATTCTTTTTCGGGCTGAAAAATCACGATGTCGGCATCGTAACCGACTTCCAATTTACCTTTGCGGTTGTCCAATCCGGCTAATTTGGCGGGCGCGTTCGCCATCCAGTTTGTCAGTTCGCGCAGACCGAAACCGCGTTTTTGAAAATTTGTCCACATCACGGGCAGACTGAATTGCAGAGCCGCGATGCCGCCCCACGCTTCGAGAAAATCGCCTTCTTCCATCAATTTCAGATTTGCCGTGCAGGGCGAATGGTCGGAAACAACCATATCAATCGTGCCGTCTTTGAGCGCGTCCCAAAGTTTTTCGCGATTTTCGCGTTCGCGCACCGGCGGACAGCATTTGAAATGAGTCGCGCCGTCGGGAATTTCTTCCGCCGCAAAGGTCAAATAATGCGGGCAAGTTTCAACCGTCAGCGGCAAACCTTCAGCCTTCGCCGATTTCAATAAATGCAAAACGTCCGAAGAAGAATGATGAACGATGTGAACTCTCTCGCCTGTTTCGCGGCACAGGCGAATCATCAATTCAATCGCTTTGTTTTCCGCTTCACGCGGGCGCGATTGCAGAAAAGTTTGATAATCGTTTGGATTTTTGTCTTTTAATTGTTCGGCGGCTTTTTCAATCGGTTCGGCAAGTTCGGCGTGAACGAGCAAAACCGCATTTAATCTCGCCAATTCGGGCATCGCTTCGAGCAGATTTTCTTCGGTAACGTGCGGAAATTCATCAACACCCGAATGCACCAAAAAACATTTGAAGCCGCGCACGCCAGCGTCCAAAAGCGGTTTTAATTCGTGCGTGTTGTTTGGAATTACGCCGCCCCAAAATGCTAAGTCAATCCAACATTGACCTTTCGCCGCCGCAAGTTTTTCCTTAAATCCGTCAAGCGTCGTAGTCGGCGGAATGCTGTTGAGCGGCATATCAACCAGCGTCGTTACGCCGCCCGCCGCCGCCGCTTTGGTTGCGGTCGTAAAACCTTCCCAATCGGTGCGTCCCGGCTCGTTGATGTGAACGTGCGCGTCCACAAGTCCAGCCATGACAACAGAATCACCAACATCAATTAACGGAATTTCCGGCGAAACATCATCCCATTCGCCGAGCGCGGCAATAATGCCGCCGCGAATATGCACCGAAGCCGGACGCACTGTTTCCGGCATTACGACCCGGCGACTGCGAATAATTAAATCTAGCCTGTTCATTTGTGATTTGAAAAAAGTTGTTTATTTTACAAACTCTCGGAAAGCAGTGCCGCGCCGATGGCGGTGGCATTTTCTTTGAGTTTGCCGCGTAAAATCTGCGTTGAATCAAACGAGGGGGAAAACGAAAGTTCGCGGGCGCGGCGCATAATCGAATCTAAAACGAGATGTTCGGCTTGCATAATCAAACCGCCGATGACGATTCTTTCGATATTCAAAAGATTTATCACGCCGGCAATTGCCGTTCCGACATATCCGCCGGTTCTTTCAAGCATCAAACGCGCAAAATCGTCGCCGTTGTCGGCTTCGCGCACGAGGTCGCTGATGCCGATTTCGTCTTCGTCCAAACTGCCCAAAGATGAAGTGCTGTCTTGATGAAATCTCGCCCGCGTGCGCCGGACGATGTTTGAAGCCGATGCAACTTCTTCGAGTTTCAAGCCGTCTTCATTGATGGCGATATGTCCGAATTCGCCCGCAAAACCGCCCGCGCCGTGCCAGATTTGCCCGTCAAAAATCAATGCGCCGCCAACGCCTTTGCCCAAAGTCGCATAAAACATATTGCGGCTTCCTTGTCCTGCGCCGAGTCGGAATTCACCGTAAGCGGCGGCGTTTGCGTCGTTTTCGATAACGATTTTTTGCTTTGCTTCTGCTTTCAATTCGCCCAAAAGATCAATTTTTTCGTGTTCGGGAAAATGCGTCGAAAACGCGACGCGCTGAGTTTCGCGGCTGATAAGTCCGGGAACGGCAATGCCGACTTTATCAAATTCACCGAATTTTTCCGTTAAGTCCTTGAGAAAAACAACCAGTTGCGGCGCGGTTTCTTCCTTGCGAAAAATCGGTATTTGCAGTCCGCCGACAACATTTCCGCCCGCGTCCAAACAGACGGCTTTGAGCATCGAACCCGTAACTTCGACACCGATAAGTTTTTCCGCTCCAATATTGACTTCGGTCATATTTTATTTTCGTCAGAACAATCCGCTGACGCAAACCCTCTTTGACATACGCAAACTAAAGTGATTTTAGACACTTAGCCAAAAACTGTCAAATATTAAGCAGTAAGCAGTTATTTTAATGAGCGAAATAAAAGCACTACGGACTGCTCACTGCTCACCGCTTACTGCTCACTATTCGTTCCGGTCATCATCAAACCGATTTCTTCTTTTGAAACTTCTTTCGGATTGACCACGCCGACAAATTTGCCTTCGTAAATCACAAAAAGTCTGTCCGCAAGCGCGGTAACTTCTTCGAGTTCGGCGGAAACGAGCAAAACTGCGCTTCCCGAATCGCGCAAACCGATAAGTTTGCGGTGAATAAATTCGATTGCGCCGATGTCCACGCCGCGCGTCGGTTGCGAAACTAAAAGCAATTTCGGATTAAGCCCGAATTCCCTGCCGATAATCAATTTTTGTTGATTTCCGCCCGAAAGCGATTTTGCCGAAAGCTCTGCATTCGGTGGACGGACATCAAAATTTTCGATGATTTCCTTTGTGCGTTTTTCAATAACCGCTGAATTTAGAAAACCGTTGGCGGAAATCGGCGCACGATAATGAACGCCCAAAATTGCATTTTCTTCTAAATTTGAATCAAGCAAAAGTCCGCGTTTGTGGCGGTCTTCGGGAATGTGCGCCAAACCGAGTTCGGTGCGTTGGCGCACGGAAAGATTAGAAATATTTCTGCCCGAAAATTCGATTTTGCCCGATTTAACTGCGCTCAAACCTGCAATCGCTTCAATCAATTCGGTTTGTCCGTTGCCTTCGATTCCGGCGATTCCGACGATTTCGCCCGCACGAACATTAAACGAAATTTCGTCAATCGCCAACCCGTGTTTGCCCTTAACCGATAGATTTTCGACATTCAAAACCGCCTCGCGCGGTTCGGCGTTTGTTTTTTCGACACGCAATAAAACATCGCGCCCGACAATCATTCGCGCCAAATCTTTCGCGTTCGTTTCGCTTGTCGGCACATTGCCAACCGTTTTTCCGTCGCGCATCACGGTTACGTTGTCGGAAATCGCCAAAACTTCGTCGAGTTTATGCGTAATAATGACAATCGTTTTGCCTTGTTCGCGCATTCGCCGCAAAATATTGAAAAAATCTTCGACTTCCTGCGGCGTTAAAACTGCTGTCGGCTCGTCCAAAATCAAAAGTTTCGCGTCGCGGTAAAGTGCTTTTAATAATTCAACTCTCTGCTGTGCGCCGACCGACAAATCTTCGATATACGAATGCGGATCAATATTCAATTTCAACTCATCGGAAAGAAGGCGAATGTCAACATTTGCCTTGTTCCAATCAACGCTCAAAGCATTTCCGCTTTCCGCGCCCAAGATGATATTTTCGCCGACCGTCATCGTGTCCACCAACATAAAATGCTGATGCACCATCCCGATTCCGAGCGCAATCGCATCGTGCGGATTTTTTATTTGCACAGATTTGTTATCAACGAAAATCTCACCGCTGTCAGCCGTATAAAAGCCGTAAGCGATTCGCATAATCGTAGATTTCCCCGCGCCGTTTTCCCCGACAATCGCGTGAATCGTGCCTTTTTCAATATTGATGGAAACGTCGTTATTTGCGACGACATTGCCGAATGTTTTTGTAATGTTTCTAAGTTCTAGCATTATTTTTGCGGAATCCAAGTTTTTCCAAAATCTACATTTTCAAAACTTCTCGACTCTTTCTCGCAACCAAATTTCAATTTCGTTAACCTTCCAAACGTCTGCTTCAACCTTCAAAACCATTTCGTAGGTTTGCTCATTTGTCGTGATTATCTCAAAACCGTTCAAATCCAGAAAAATTTCCACCAGATAAGTCGCCGTGCGTTTGTTTCCGCCAAGCCACGGATGATTTTTGATAAGCCCGAAACAAAGTGTTGCGGCTTGGCGAATAATATCAGCGTTTTCATAAATAACGGCGTGTTGCGGACGCGCCAAAGCCGATTTTATTAAATCGGGACTGTCAACGCCGAAACGAATTTCGCCGCACGACAACATTAATTCAAAGTGATAGCCGACAGCCTCTAAATATGTGAGATAAACAATTTTATCAGTCGCCAATTCGTTTTAGCTCCTCATAAAGCCCGCGTCTCTTTTTTAATATTCGACTTCCGATTTTCTTTAACCCCGGCGACATCGGCGGCAAAATCGTTCCTGAAACTTCACTGTTTTTCACAGTCAAAGCAATTTGCGAACCTTCGGGCAAATATAATGCTTCAATGATATTTTCAGGAATATTTATTAACCAAGAAGCAATCTTATTTTCTTCCGTGTTGTGCATTTTTGTTGCGATTTCTTCGATTTCTAAAACTTCCGTCATCGTGGTTTCTCCTTTCGATACAATGATTATAACAAATTATTTCGCCATTGCATCGGTAACTTTTATCTCGCCGGCGACGATTTTTCTTCGTGCTTCTTCAACTTTTGTTAAGACTTCGGCGGAAATCAGACTTCTATTGTTGTCGTCCATCGCGTAAGCCACGCCGTCTTTGTCGAGTCCGAAAACGTGAAAACCGCCGTTGAAATTTTTGTTCAAAACTTCTTTGACGACATCATAAACCGAATTGTCAACGCGCTTGACCATCGAAGTCAGAACGAATCCCGGCTTGACCATATTTTGGTTTGAATCAACGCCGATAACGAATTTGTTGGCTTCGCCGTTCGTTTTTCCGAATTGTTCGACGGCATCAAACGCGCCCAAGCCGGAATTTCCTGCCGCCGTAAAAATCACGTCCGCGCCTTGTCCGATTTGCGAGAGCGCGAGTTCTTTGCCTTTGCCCGGATTGTTCCACGCGGCATCGGTTACGCCGACAAAATTGGTAACTAATTTGACATTCGGATTGACCGATTTCGCGCCTTCTTCGTAGCCTTTCGCAAAACGATGAATCAACGGAATATCCATTCCGCCGACAAATCCCAAAACGCCAGATTTCGATTTTGAAGCCGCAATCATTCCGACCAGATACGAACCTTCGTGTTCGCGGAAAACCAAAGATGCGACATTCGTTTTCGGCGTTTTGCCGTCGGCTTCCATAATTACGCCGTCAACAATCGCAAATTTTATGTTTGGATAATCGGTTGCAACCTTCTGCATAATCGGACCTTGCGCGAAGCCGACACCGATGATCAAATCGAAATTTTTCTCCGCAAAAGCCCGCATCGCCGGCTCAATTGAAGTCGGATTTCCCGGCTCGACATCATACAAACAAACATTCAATTCCTTCTCCGCACGCTGAACACCTTCCCAAGCCGCCGCATTAAACGAACGATCATTTTTGCCGCCGATGTCAAAAACAATGCCGACTCTGATGTTGCAATTTCTCTGCGCTTCGGTGCTTGTGCCGCACGAAGAAAGCAAAAATACGGACATTGCTAATATAGCGATTGTTATTAAAAATCTTATTTTCATAGAATTTTATGGATTAACCTTTCATTATCGAAATTCTTTCACCGACACCGTTTTCAAAAAAGATAATCGTGCCTAAATCTCCAAGCCAAAGATAATCTTTTCCTTTGAGTTCCTTTTCGTAGTATTTTTGATAATCATTTACTGCTTCTTCGTGCGCCGTCGGGAAAAGTTGTTTGACTTCTGCTTTCGTTTTTCCGCGCACAAACGAATCACGTTTTTTATCTGCAATCACTCCACCTGCAATAATATCGGATGGATATGACCAAAGATTATTTTTCCAAAGAATATATCTAAGCGATAAATCGTCGGTTCGATTATAAAAATGTGAAAATAAACCGCTGAAAGCAAAAGTAATTAAGGCAACTGAAATCAATAAAAATTTCTTCATACAGTCCTACACAATTACTTCTTTTATAAGTTCCGAATTTTGCGGTTTTTCCTTGCTTATTTTATACGCATTTCGCAATTTTTCGCTAATTGAATCAGCTTGTTTTTGATTGCGGCAATATAAAATGCCGAGAGTTTCGCCTTTTTTCACTTTGTCGCCGATTTTTTTATCGCACGAATAACCGACGGCGTAATCAATTTTGTCTTCGACTTTGAAACGTCCGCCGCCGATTTCGCAGATTGCGTTGCCGATTGATTTTGTTTCGACTTCTTCAATAAAACCGTTGTTTGCCGCGATAATCGGAATTTGTTTGATTTTTTTATCCAAAAGAGTTTCCGGCTTGTCGCAAATATTCGGATTTCCCTTTTGCAATTCGATGTTTTGACGAAGTTTCTCCAATGCCGCGCCGTCCCAGATTTTTTCCAGACACATTGCCGAAGCGTCATCAACATTTTTCGCAATTCCCGTCAAAACCAGCATTCGCGCCGTCAATTCGATTGATAAATCGAGCGTCGTTTGCATTGTTTCATCAATTTCACCGCGCAAAATCTTCACGCATTCATAAACTTCGAGCGCGTTTCCGACAAATTTGCCGAGCGGCTGGCTCATATCGGTTATCAACGCTTCGGTTTTAACATTAAAATCATTTCCCGTTTTGACCAATGCTTTCGCCAAACCTTGCGCTTCCCAAAGATTTTCCATAAACGCGCCGTTTCCGGTTTTTACGTCCAAAACGAGCGCGTCCAAACCTTCCGCCAATTTTTTCGACATTATCGAACCGACAATCAACGGCACGGATTCAACCATCGCGCAAGCATCGCGCAAGGCGTAAAGTTTTCTGTCCGCCGGAACAATTTGCTTCGTCTGCCCAGCCATTGCAAAGCCGCATTTTTTCAATGTTTTCTTAAATTGCGCCTTAGTCAAATTGACGTTAAAACCTTCGATTGATTCGAGTTTGTCGAGCGTTCCGCCCGTGTGTCCTAGTCCGCGCCCGGAAATCATCGGCACGGCAACGCCGCAACTTGCGGCAAGCGGCGCAATTATCAAAGAAGTTTTATCGCCCACGCCGCCCGTCGAATGTTTATCGGCTTTCGGCGCGTCAACATCGGAAAAATCAAGCACTTCGCCCGATTCCAACATCGCTTTGACAAGCGCGTTTTGCTCGGCTTGATTCAAGCCCTGAATAAACATCGCCATCACGAGCGCGGAAATCTGATAATCTGCCCAACTGCCATCGCAAACGCCTGTAATAAAAGCGTTTATTTCATCTTCGGAAAATCTCGCGCCGTCGCGCTTCTTGCGAATTAAGTCTTGTGAATTCATCATTTATGTTCTAAAATTATAATGTCAAAGGGAGAAATCGAAAAATGCTGATTGATGTTGAAAGACCAAAAAAAATAATAACATTAAAAATGCGTCGCGCACATTTGAAACTTTCCATCGAAGAACGCCGCAAACAGCTTGCCGCGCAAGCCGAAAAACTTATTAAGCATTACGAAAGTGAAAAAAAAGAACGCGAAACGTGGCAAGGAGGCGACATTTTTGAATTCTAAACCGCTTCGCGGCGAGATTTGGCTGGTAAATTTTGACCCGACAATCGGCACGGAAATCAGAAAAAAACGTCCTGCCGTTGTCATAAGTTCTGATGCCGTCGGACGTTTGCCGATAAAACTCGTTGCGCCGATTACCGATTGGAAAGAATATTTCAACGAAAATCTCTGGCACGTCCAAATCAAACCTAATTCTGAAAACGGCTTGTCAAAAACTTCTGCTATTGACACTCTGCAACTTCGCGGAATGGACGAACAAAGATTTATTCAGAAATTAGGCAAAATTTCGGCTGAGAAGATGGAAGAAATTTTGCTTTCGATTGCCGCAGTTATTGAATTTGTCTGATTTACTTTGCGAATTAAGTCTTGTGAATTCATCAAAATAAACTTTAGCAAATCTTTTGCGTAAAATCGTCTAAAAAGTATTCCATTTTCGGAATTTTTAAGAGATAATGGTTTTGGAGAACATTTGAAATATAGGAGTTTTTATGAGAAATAACAGAATTATCGCAGGAATTATCGCATTTATCGGAACATTTGCCGTTTCGGTCGGACTTGTTTGGCTTCTTTTTGGGTTTCCCGTTAAACCGACTTACAGCTATTCGAGCCATAATTGCCACCAACAACACACCAACGCAATTGACTCGTTTCTCCAACGCGACATTAATAACGGACGCGACAGAGATATTAGAAGTTTTGAAGATTATTCGGAAAAATCGTATTCAATCGCCGATCACGCCGATTCAGTCGCGGAATATGTCGAAGAATCGGGCAGTATGGACGTAACCGGTTTTCCGCGTGATTTTCAAATCGCGTGGAACAAACATATGGACGCTTGGCAAAATTATTCCGAATTTTTGAACGCCAAGAAAAGTTCGTCAAAACGTCTGACGAAAGAAGATTTTCAAAGTTTCGATGAACGCTACACAGACGAAATTAACGAAACTTGGTATGAAGTTCTTCGCATCGGCAGAAATTACGGCGCGTAGGTTCGTTAGTTTTTAGTTATTTATTGATTACAAAGTCTGCGAGAATCTGCAATTCTCGCAGACTTTTCCGTTTTAAAAACGTCCAATTTATTTTGCTCCTTTATTTATGTAAAATTACTTAATGGCAAAAGTTCCAAACACAATTTTCGTCTGCTCAAACTGCGGCGGACAACAACGCAAATGGCACGGCATCTGTCCCGATTGCGGCGAAGGCGGAAGTTTCGTCGAAGAAAAATTTCGCCCGACTCCGCAAGTCGTCGGAAAACCTTCCGCAACTTCAACGGCGCGACTCGGATTTAATTCTTTTCGTGATACAAAACCAATTGCCTACGGCGAAATCGAATCGCAGGACGATGCGCGAAACTCAAGCGGAATTGAAGAATTCGACAGAGTTCTCGGCGGCGGAATTGTCGCCGGTTCGTTGGTTTTAATCGGCGGAAGTCCGGGAATCGGAAAAAGCACGATTGTCATTCAAATGGCTGATAAACTCAGCGAATCGGGCGGAAAAGTTCTCTACGTTTCGGGCGAAGAAAGCGAAAAACAAATCAAAATGCGCGGCGAAAGATTGGGCGTGAATGCAAATAATCTTTTCCTTTTGCCGGAAACAAATCTCGAAAATATTCTCATCGAAATTGATAAATTAAAGCCTGATTATGTGATTGTTGATTCGATTCAGACGGTTTTCACCGAAAAAATCGAATCTGCGCCCGGCTCGGTTTCGCAAGTCCGCGAAGTCGCCGCGCAATTTATGATGTTTGCCAAAGGAACTTCAACGCCGGTTTTTTTAATCGGTCACGTTACCAAAGAAGGCTCGATTGCCGGACCGAAAGCACTCGAACACATTGTTGACACGGTTTTGTATTTTGAAGGCGACCGACATCACAATCATCGAATCATTCGCGCCACGAAAAACCGTTTCGGCGCGGCAAACGAAATCGGCATTTTCGAGATGACGAACGAAGGTTTAAAAGCCGTCGGAAATCCGTCCGAAGTCTTTTTGCAAGAACGTCCCGAAGGCGCAAGTGGTTCAGTCGTAACAGTTTGTATGGAAGGCACACGCCCGATGCTCGTCGAAATTCAAGCATTAGTTACCGGAACAAAATTCGGCACCGGCAGACGAATGGCGCAAGGTTTCGATTACAACCGAACTTCCCTTTTAATCGCCGTTCTCGAAAAACGTCTCGGCTTCCAACTCGCCGGCGACGACGTTTTTATCAACGTCGCCGGCGGCTTAGAAATTGACGAACCAGCGGCAGATTTAGGCGTTATCGCGGCAATCGCTTCAAGTTTCCGCAACTTACCAATCCCGCCCGACACCGCAGTTTTCGGCGAAGTCGGCTTAACGGGCGAAGTTCGCGGCGTTCTCCAAGCCCAATCTCGCGCACGAGAAGCGCAAACGCTCGGTTTTAAGAAATTAATTCTGCCGATGTCAAACAGAAAAGGTTTAGAAAAATTATTAGGAGTGCGCGTCGTCGGCGTGCGAAATTTGGAAGAAGCATTGGACGAGTTATTTTAGTATGTATAAATCGGAAAATGTCTGTATAATTAACTATGATTTTTGATTGGGACGAAAATAAAGAACGCAAGAACATCAAAAATCACGACGGAATTGATTTTGATGAAGCAAGCGAAGCGTTTTTTGACGCGAATGCTTTTGAAGAGTTTGATAAAGAACATTCAACGGCTCTGGAAATCCGTTACATTTGTATCGGTAATTCAAGCAAAAGATTATTGCGCGTTTCATTTACCATTCGTTTTGATGAAACCGGCAACGAAATCATTAGAATATTTTCCGCTCGAAAGGGTAAGAAAAAAGAAGAAAATTTGTATTATGGACAAAAACACTGAAAATTCGGAAGAAAGAATTCTTGAAGTTACACAGGAAGAATATGACGAAGCGATGGCAAAAGGTTGGACAGACGACGATATTTCCAAGCCGGGCAAGCACATTTTCCGCCGCCGGACGCGCAAAATAAATCCGCGTGAAGCGAAAATCAAAATGACGATGTTTATTGACGGCGACATTCTCCAACATTTCAAAAAACGTGCCGAATCGCCAAACTCTGCGCCGTATCAAACGCAAATAAACCAAGAACTCCGCGCCGCAATGGAACGCGATTTGGCGATGGAAGAAGAAAATCTTGATGCAGTTGTCGAACGATTAACAAAAAATCCGAATTTCATAAACGCCGTTTCCGAGCGTCTGAAAACTGCGTGATATTTTGATTTTACAAAATAATCGGTGTGCGAAATCTGGAAGAAGCGTTGGACGAATTGGTTTAATAAAGCTATGAGGAAATTACAAATCACTTTCACGATCTTTTTGGTTATTTCTGCGACATTAATTTGTTTCGGTCAGAAAAACTCTAAAACCTATCCTGAAACTCGAAAATTGTTAGCGGAATTAGAAGAATACAGTTCAACAGGAAGTCTTGCGAAACTATTTCAAATCGGAGATGAAGGAATTGATGACTTAATATTTGCGTTGGATGATGAGGATGAAAATGTTCGTCTGAATTCTCAAAGACTTATCCGCTATCTTGGAAACGCCAAAGGCACAAATGCGCTTTATATTTGGCTTGATGATTGGTTAAAAAATCCGCAGAAAAAACAGTTTATAGCTGCATCTGGGGCAATTCCATTACCGATAAATCAATGGGAGTTTGATTTTGCAGAAAGGAAAATTAAACAATCTGGAGATGTATTAGAATCTGGTTTGGGTATGGATAATATTTATCCGCTTTTGTTAGATGATTCGACACAAGCAAGAGAACTTCTCGAAAAAATTGTCGCTGAAATGGGAAAAGGTGAATACGGAAAATATTGGGTTGACAGAACAAATTTGATAATTAAAAATAATCCGAAAAAGGTTTTCAAAGAAAATGGTGATTTGGCAAAATCAGTTTTGGAAAATGCGTATTTTCTTCATCCGAATGATGCTCAGAAAACATCTGTAAAATTGCTTGCTTACAATGGTAAAAAGAGCAAGGCTTTATTGTTTTTAGGTAATTTTGGCGCAACTTGGCACGTTGTTTTAGAAAAAGACGGCGAAGGCTGGAAATTTTTCTCAATCACTCAAACTTCTGTTTCTTAATCGCAATTACGCCGCTAATCTGTGTTGGCGCGGTTCGGGAATTTCATCACCGAATTCTTGTGCGGTTTCGAGCCACAGTTCGACGGCTTTACTTATTTTGCATAAAAATTTTTCTTTAAATTAACAATACATTGATATATTATCTAAGCATTCGATTTTTTTGTTTTTTTTCAACGAAAAAAAGCCTTTTCTGCCAATATCTTTTGATTATTGGCGAAAGTTTCTTTTAGAGTAGATTTGAAGTGCTTTTACGGCTTGGAAGCCACAGCAAAGAAACCCGCGCTTAGAGCTTGGGCAAATTGCAACCGGCTTAATTCCCCCTTGCTTACGCACGGGTTTCTGTTTTCTTGCCATACATTCATTGCTAATTTGCTTTAATTTTCAACAATTTGAGTTTATCTGCAAAAATTGCAGCAACTGCCTGAACTTAATAATATAGTGGAGAAAAATTTAATTATGTCTAAGATAAAAGTGATTAGCGCAATTTCCGCGCTCAGTATTTTATTTTGTTTTGCTTCAGTGCAAAATATTTCGGCGCAAGCCATTACGAGTTATACTTTTACGCCGTCGAGCGGAACATTTACGCCGCTCTCCGGCGCAACCGCTTTGGTGCTACAATCCGGTGATGCTGATGACGGAAGGTATGCGACTGTGCCAATCGGCTTTACTTTCAGATTCAACAGCACTAATTACACACAGGTCGGAACCTGCACAAACGGATGGATGAGTTTTGTTCCCCTCACCAATTTTGCACGAGTTAATAGTTTGGACGGCACTGCCGGTGCAAACAGACTAGGGCTATTGCAAAGTCGTTGAAAAATTGAAAAGACCATTCAAATTTGATTCAATCTAAGTTTGAACAAAAACACTAAATCAAAAAGGAAGGTCTTTTACAGATGGATAATACCACAGAATTTGAGATATTTGAACAG
>JANNYB010000217.1:0-7115 GCA_031409875.1 Acidobacteriota bacterium
ATGATTTCACCTAAACTTGCCACCAATGGCGGATAAATTTTCTGTTCAAATATCTCAAATTCTGTGGTATTATCCATCTGTAAAAGACCTTCCTTTTTGATTTAGTGTTTTTGTTCAAACTTAGATTGAATCAAATTTGAACGGTCTTTTCAATTTTTTAACGACTTTGCAATAGCCCTACACGAAAGACACGAAAATAAATCAAAATACTATTTCTTTTTTTCGTATGTTTCGTGTGTTTCGCGGGCAAATTAATTCATCAAAATTTTTAGAATCTGAATTTAATCCCGACTTTATCAACTTCTTTGTATTCCGAATCAACGTCTTCGCTCGAAAGCGCGACGCGGTAATTTTTTGATTGTTTTTGTTTCGTAATCAACAAATCGTCTTTGGTTTTCAGCAAATCGGCGCGATTATAAACCGAGATTTCAAAATTATAGCCGTGCGTAATCGCATCTTTCGGACAGGCTTCGACGCAGAAACCGCAGAAAATACAGCGTCCGTAATCAATGTTATAAACTTTCGCGTAACGCTCGTCGCGCCCGATGCGTTCTTCGTAAGGGCGCGAATCGGTTGTCGCTTCGATATAAATGCAATCCGAAGGACACGCCGCCGCGCACAGATAACACGCGACACATTTTTCTTTGCCCGCTTCGTCAACGTGGAGCAGATGTTGTCCGCGATAACGCGGCTGAACCGTTATCGGAACATCGGGATATTGCACCGTCCATTTGGCACGCGGAATTTCCGAAATCGTCCGTTTCATTCCTTTGATAACGGCAACCGTTGATTGAATAACATCGCTGATAATTGACATAATTTTGCGGTTAAAAATTCAAACTAAATTATAACTTAAAAAGCCCGCTTCTTGGCAAACGAAGCGGGCTTTATTTTGTAATGAATTGCGGTTAGAAACTCGAAGTTGCGATTGCACCGAAAATTATCAGCGCATAAAGAGCAATAACGAGAACTAATAAAACCGTGATGATTCCGCCGATAATCATTCCGGCTAAGGCAAGTCCTTCGCCGCCGAATTGTTGCGGATTTTCCTGTGCTTTTTTCCGCGCCATATATCCCGTAACTAACGCCACAGGCGCAGTCAGCGGACAGACGACAAAACTTGCAATGCCGCAAACCAACGAAACAATCGCCATTGTTTGATCTTGTCCGGCTCCGGCAACCGGCGAATATTGCGCGTTTGCACTGCCGCCTTGATCTTGCCAATTTGAAGCCGCCGGTGTTTGCGGCGGTGTCCAATCCGAATTTTGAACGGGTTGATTAAAGCCTTGATCTTGCGGCTGCATTCCGCCAAACGGCGACGCTGGTTGTTCAAACGGACTGACCGAAGGCGTAAAAGGTTCGGGGTCTTTGAACGACGGATATTGCGGTGTCTGCGGTTCAAACGGCGAAGGAATCGGCGCATCTGGCGATTTTTCCATCGGACGGTCAAACGGCGAATTACTTATCGGTTTTGTAGATTCGGGCGGAAACGAATTTGCTTCCGGCATATAAATCGCGGTCGGCGGCGGTTCGTCCAAATCTTTCTTTTCGTCAAAACTCGACGGCGTTGACATATTGCCAAAGCTTGGCGGACTCAAATTCGGTTCGCTGAATTTCGGCGGTTCAGGCACATAAATTTCTTGCGGCTTTTCTTCGATTTTCGATTCAAAAGGCGTGCCAAACGGTGAAACGGGCGTTTCTTTTTTCGGTTCGCTCAAATTCAAACCGAAATCGGCTTCGTTCGGGGCGACCATCGTTTTCATCGGATCGTATTCTTCGGGAAGTTGTAATAAATCGCCGCTGTCATCTCTCGGCGTTGGTTCGGCAGACGAAGATTTAAACGGGTCTTCGGGCGGAATGGCGGAGGCGAAATCCTCTTGACGCACGACCGTCGTTTTCAAAGGGTCATCCGCCGGAGCTTCCACAAAATCGTTAAGCGGCGTTCCGTCCGACTGGCAAAAGCGCATCGAATCTTCAAAAGTTTTTTCGCAAACAGGGCATTTTTTCATCGTTTTTTGTCCTTTGATTAATAGTTTTCAGATAGTTTTCGGGAAGTTGCAGATAGTTTCAGCAAGTTATTGTATTTTCAATGCCTAACTATCTGCAACTTCCTGCTAACTTTCTGTAACTACCTGCAACTTTTATACATTTAAGTTTAAATTAATTCAAGTTTGCTGAAAAAATAAGCGATTTCAATCGCCGCATTTTCGTCCGAATCCGAACCGTGAACGGCATTTTCGCCAATCGAACCCGCAAAATCTTTTCGCAAAGTTCCCTCTGCCGCTTCCGTCGGATTTGTCGCGCCCATCAAATCGCGCCACGCTTTAACCGCGCCGTCTTTCTCCAACGCCAAAACGACACACGCGCCGCTCGACATAAATTCCGTCAATTCGCCGAAAAACGGACGTTCCGCGTGAACCGCATAAAAACCTTCCGACTGTTTTTTCGTCTGATGAATCAGTTTCATCCCGCGAATCTTAAAGCCATTTGACAAAATTCTGTCAATAATTTTTCCCGTATGCCCTTTCGCCACCGCGTCGGGCTTGATAATTCCAAATGTTAAATTGCTCATTATTTATTAATTATTTTTCCTTTTCTATTTGTATTTTTTTAACCGCAACCGCGATTAAAAAGTATAAAATTAAGTTTAATCTTTTTGCTTTTTTTTACTACAAGATTACTTATATCCGATGATGTTTCTATGCTGAAATTTGTTGGAATAAAGGCTTTTATTTGATATTCTCCAACGGGCAAACTCATTTCATAACGCCCTTTTTCATCAGTATTTGTTGAATACTTGTTTCCGTTTTTATCTACGGCAACAACAACCGCATCTTTGCCCGGTTTGCTTGGTTCAGCTAATTTTCCAGTTTCATAATAAAATGTTTTTCCAAATTCTACATTTCCGCGAACTAAAACTTGGTCTTTCACACGGTTTTGACTTAATACAGCAGTTTTTCCGCTCAAGATTAATAAGAACAAAACCAAAATCTGCAATTTTTTCATATTTCACCTCAACTTAATAATTCTTTCAGATCTGATGAGTTGTATTTCGGTTTTGTTGTTTTACTGCGGAAGCCTATTTTAATTATCAGTTAATAAGGCTTTTATCAAATTCCGCCAAATAACTTTCAAATTCTTCCAGCGTTTTCACTCTGAAAAGTTTTACACCCAATTCTTCAGCTTGGTTGGTTGATAAAGTTTTGATTTGCGCTCTCAAATCTTCATCAATACCACCAAACCGCTCTTCCAAAAGCCGCAATAAAAAATTGTGCGATTCAATTTTTGCTCCGCCAAGTTGAATTTCCTGATACAACGGCGATTCGATTAAAATATCCGACACGGATGATTCTAGCTTAATTGACCGTTTTATCTCGTTCATCCAGCCATTTATCCAAATCATTTCGGGTTTCAATATCGAAGATAGCTTCTGCAAGAGATTCTGCGTCTTCGAGCGAAAGTTTTCTAATACTCTCGATAGTCATTGCTTCGAGCGTTCCGAATTTTCGCGTAAATTGTTTAAGCAGAATTTTCCGCGATTCAATTTTTGCACCATCAAGTTGAATTTCTTGATATAACGGCGATTCGACAATAATATCTAGCATAGTCCACCTCAAAATTTCTCTCGATTTGCCTTTGCCGAAAATTGCTTCGGTAAAAAGCGAGAGAGCCATCTGCATATCACCTAATTTTCCCGTATCGCGCAAGTTTTTATCAAGTTGAAGCTGCGCTTGTGCTTGTTGCACCAACTTTTCGTTTTTGCCGCCTTTCATCGCGGGCAGAAACGGCATCAGAGCCGTCAAATTTTCTTCCAAAATTTGCTCCGCCTCGATTTCCCAAAGGTTTATGACGCGATAATCTTGCCTTGCATAAATTCCTAAAAAGTTTGATTCGTAACAAGTTGGAATCGTTTGTTGATAAGGCAGAATATTTATCAAAATCGGGAAAACCGGCAAATCATATTTCGCTTCGGCAAAAGCGGCGTAAGCCCGAATTCGCTTCGGCATTTCGACCGAATATCGCGTTTGAACTTCAAAAAGCGTCAAAAATTCGCCGATGGAAGATTCGTGAACAAGAATCAACATATCGGTTTCACGACTGATAACCTGAAATTCGCCGCTCAAAATCTCGCAATTTGAAGCGTCCGCCACATTCGTTGCCCAACGAACCCATTCTTCCGGCGCAATGGCTATCAAGCGTTTGCTCGTGATGTCGGATTGCTTCGCCATTTTCAATCAATCTTTCTGAAACGATGTCTGCCCGCTTCGACAACAACAAATGCCGATTTCAAATCTTCTTCATCATACTCGTTCAAAATCCGTTCAAGTTCTGCGTGAACCGAAGCGATGTCAGACGGCAAAACTCTCAGATACAAAACGCCTGTTCTAATTTCTTTGACAAAAACCAAATTTCCGTAATCTCTGTCGCGTGTAACAAATATCCGATTTAATTCTATCGCTTTATTCAGATTTTCTTCGTCAGTCGCTCGCGCCATTCCGAGTTCGGCAACGCGCACGACATCGTGTTCCAATCCGATTAAAAACCGCGCCGTGATTTCGTAAACATCTTGGTCAAGTAAAAGTTTCATACCGCAACTCTGATGTCTTCCGCCGAAATCAGTGCAATCGCATAATCCATACAAGCCTTGATGTCTTCAATCTCAAGGTCGGGATAATAATCTTGCTTGATTTCTTCAAACGACAAACCTTCATTTATTAGCTCAAGAACGCTCTGAACGGTAATTCGCGTTCCGGTGATACAAGGTTTGCCGAAATGTATATTCGTATTTACTGAAATTCTTTCCCTCATATTTTTTTACGACAAACGATGTCCGAAAGAATCGCGGTCAACGGTGCAGAGTTCAACGATAATCCAAATCCAGACAATAACGGGAACGACAATCGTCCAAAACAACGTCAGAGTTAAAATAAGCTGAACCGCACCTTTTCCCGCATATCCGGCGTAGAAATTGTGAATTCCCAAACCGCCGAGAAAAAGTCCGAGCAGAATATAAGCAACGCGGCTTTTGCTCGAAAATTGCTGGTGCATCAACGGCTGATTATTGTAAATATTCACCTGTGCCGGCGGTTGTTGATACATCGGCTGTTGCTGATATTGCGGCTGTTGATACTGCGGCTGTTGCTGATACATCTGTTGCGGCTGATGCGGCTGTTGTTGATACATCGGAGTTTCAAACAGATGCCGCTGTGAACCGACGGTTTCCCACGCAAACATTCCGTCTTTCCAAAACTGCGTTTCGTAGCCGATAGCTTTTTGACGCAACATATTTTGAACGTCGTTTGCTTGATATGGTCCGGTTCTTTGTCCGTTGATTAAAAGATAATACATCGCTTATTTCTCCTCCATTTCCCGAGATAACACAAGTTGCCGATTATCAAATATTAACAAATTTTGCCCGCGAATCTACGCGAATTTACGCGAATAATGCAAAATATTAAAATTATTAGCGAAAATTAGCGAAAATTAGCGGGCAAAATTTCTTTTCAAATTATAACCGATAACTTGAGTGAAATATTTTTCTCAAATCTTCACCGATGCGCGTCGGTTTATGCGTATTTTTATCAATCATACACCAAACGGCTTTGGATTTAACTAACAAATCTGTGCCGCGTGTGATTTCGGTAAATCTTTCGCACGAAAAACCGCGCCAATTATCAACCCAAGTCGTCGCGGTTATTTCTTCCGCTTCAAAGGCTTGCTTTTTATAATCAATTTCGTGGCGAACGATGATCCAAGTAAATTTTGCTTTTTGTTCATCGTTCGCCGCATTTTGCCAATGCGCGATGGCGACATCTTGAATCCAACGAACGTAAGCGACGTTATTGACGTGATTTTGTTCGTCAATATCTTCTGCCGGAACTTTGAACGAATGCGAAAATTTCATAAAAAGTTTTGAGTCCACGCTTCAGCGTGCCAAAAACCGCCGCGCTTCGCTGGCGGTTTTGCCGACTGAAGTCGGGACTCAGAACGCTTTTTAAACTGCCGCGCCGCGTCCGAGTCTTTCTTTCATTGTTGCGCCGATGTCTGCGGGCGAATTGACGACCGTGATTCCGGCGGCTTCGAGTGCTTTCATTTTTTCAGCGGCTGTGCCTTTGCCGCCTGAAATAATTGCTCCGGCGTGTCCCATTCTGCGTCCCGGAGGCGCGGTTTGTCCGGCAATGAAGGCGACAATCGGTTTGCGTTTTGACAGACCGCTTTCAAACGCCCATTCAGCCGCTTCTTCTTCGGCAGTTCCGCCGATTTCGCCGATTAAGATAATTCCTTCGGTTTCGTCGTCTTCGGCAAATAATTTTAAAGCATCGGTGTGCGTCGTGCCGATAATCGGATCGCCGCCGATGCCGATTGCGGTTGATTGTCCCAAATCGCGCGTTTGCCCGACGGCTTCATAAGTTAATGTTCCCGAACGCGAAACGATTCCGATGCGACCTTTTCGATGAATATGTCCGGGCATAATCCCGATTTTGCATTCGTCAGGTGTAATCACGCCGGGACAATTCGGTCCGATTAACCGCGTATTTTTATCGCGCAAAAATTCTTTAACTTTCACCATATCGGCAACCGGAATGCCTTCGGTAATGCAAACAACGAGCGGAATTCCCGCCGCCGCCGCTTCCATAATCGCATCAGCCGCAAACGCGGGCGGAACATAAATCACCGAAGCATTTGCGCCGGTTTCGCGCACGGCATCTGCAACCGTATTGAAAACCGCCACGCCTTCGTGCGTTGTTCCGCCTTTCGCGGGCGTAACGCCGCCGACAACTTTCGTGCCGTAATCAATCATCTGCAATGTATGAAAAGTTCCTTCTTTCCCGGTAATGCCTTGCACGATAAGTCGCGTGTCTTTATTAACTAAAACGCTCAAAATTTTTCTCCAAACTGTAAATTTTATGAATTAAAACAATGTGAAAGTATAACACGATGCAACGACTGGAGCGCAAGCGTCCCCGCTTGCAATAGGGCGAACGCATTAAAAATGTAAGATAAGGGGAAAATGTGTCAAACTTCAATTTATTTCTAAAATTGAGGTGAGTAAAAGTTGAAACAGTTAAAAGCAAAGAGTTTATTTGAAAAAGTTGGGGAAATAAAAGACCTGC
>JANNYB010000218.1:0-5317 GCA_031409875.1 Acidobacteriota bacterium
GTTGACGGCGCAATTCAAGACGTTTACGAACAAAAACTCGGAACGCCCGGAACGGCAACGATTACGGTCGGTTCCGCCGAATCGAGCCTTTATTCGCAGGGCGGAACTTTTGCCGTGATTGATCCGACAGCCGCAGCTTCGTATTCGATTTATTCGACAAATATGCCGTCGGTCAAAGTTAGAATTTACGAAGTCAAACCCGAAAATTGGTCGCAATTTCAGAATTATGTCAGATACATAAATTACGATGACGAAACGAAAAAACCGCAAATTCCGGGCAGATTGGTTTCCGACAGAATCGTTAATATCGAAAAGAAAGCCGATGAAATGGTCGAAACGCGCATTGATTTAACAGGCGTTTTGGTTGGCGGTTTCGGCAACGCGGTCGTTTCAATCGAACCGACTGTCAGACGCGATAAATATGATAGAACGCGCATTTTTACTTGGATTCAAGCCACGCAAATCGGACTCGATGCGTTTGTTGACAATCAAGAACTTGTCGGATTTGTTACCGATTTAAAGACCGGAAAACCGCTTTCAGGTGTTGACCTTTCGATATATCCGAACGGGAAGGCAGTCAGCAGTCAGCAGTCAGCAGTTAGCAGTGAAGAAGGCTTTTTTGAAACAGCTTGGAATTGGGTAAAAAGTTTCGGTCCTTCGGATGATGTTTTGAATGAAACCGAAACAATTGACGAAAACGGCGATGTTTCGACAGCGGAAACAATCGAAGAAGCGAAAACGAGCGAAACGACGCAGAACGGAATTTTGCGTCTGCCGTTGCCTGATGCGGGCGCAAATCAACAAAATTTGCTAATTGCGCGAAAGGGAAAAGATGTCGCGTTTTTGCCGGAAAATACTGATTATTACTGGCAAGATTCGGGAAGTTGGTTTAAGCGTGCCGAATACGATTCGCTTCGTTGGTTTGTTTTTGACGACCGCAAAATGTATCGCCCGAAAGAAGAAGTTACGATGAAAGGTTACATTCGCGTCATCACGGGCGGAAAATTGGGCGATGTTCAGGAACTTGGCGATAAGGCAAACGGTTTGACATATTCGGTGAAAGATCCGCGAGGCAACGAAATCGGAAAAGGCACGGCAAATTTGAACGCTTTCGGTGCGTTTGATTTCAAATTCAAACTGCCCGACAACACAAATCTCGGTTATGCGCGGGTTGATTTGTCAACGAACAGCAGTATTTACGGCGGAACTTACGCGCATCAGTTCCAAATTCAAGAATTTCGTCGTCCCGAATTTGAAGTCAAAGCGCGAAACGAAACGGAAGCTCCTTATTTCGTCAAAGAATCGGCGAAAGTTTCGGTTGAAGCGAAATATTTTGCCGGCGGCGGACTTGCAAATGCCGATACGAATTGGAATGTTCGCGCCACGCCGACGAATTACACGCCGCCGAATCGTGGAGATTTTACGTTCGGAACTTTTGTTCCTTGGTGGCGATATTACAGCGAAGATTATTCAAATACGACAACACAAAACTTCAAAGGTTTAACCGACGCGAGCGGCAAACATATTTTGAAAATTGATTTTGAATCGGTCAAACCTGCCCGACCTTATTCAATTTCAGCTTCGGCTTCGGTGCAGGATGTGAACAGACAGACTTGGGCTTCGACGACGAATTTGCTCGTTCATCCTTCGAGCGTTTATGTCGGTTTGAAAATTCCGCGATATTTTGTCCAAAAAGGCGAAAATATCAATGTCGAATCAATCGTTTCGGACATTGACGGAAACCTTTTGGCGAATCAAAATGTCGAAATTAAAGCCGTTTTGAAAGATTGGACTTTTGAAAAGGGAAGTTGGATCGAGAAAGTTGTTGACGAGCAAAATTGTTCGATAAAGTCTGCAAAAGACGCGCAAAAATGTGTTTTTCCGGCGAAACAAGGCGGACGATATACGATTACGGCGACTGTAATGGACGACAAAGAACGCATCAACGAAACCGAAATTACGGTTTGGGTTGCGGGCGGAAAAGTTCAGCCGAAACGCACCGTCGAACAGGAAGAAGCGCAAATTATTCCGAACAAAAAAGAATATAATTCGGGCGAAGTTGCCGAACTTTTAGTGATGTCGCCGTTTCCGAATGCGGAAGGCGTTTTGACTTTGCGGCGCGATGGAATTGTCAAAACCGAAAGATTTACGATAAAAGATTCGTCAATCGTGCTGAAAATTCCGCTTGAAGATAAATATTTGCCGAACATTTACGCGCAAGTTGATCTTGTCGGCGCGGCGGAAAGAACAAACGACGCAGGCGAAATTGATACAAAATTATCAAAACGTCCGGCGTTTGCGACAGGGCAAATCAATCTTTCAATTTCGACAGCTTCGCGTCAATTGACCGTTACCGCCGAACCGCAAGAAAAAACTCTCGCGCCGGGAGGCGAAACGAAAGTTGATGTTTCAGTAACCGACAAAAACGGCGAACCTGTTGCAAATTCAGAAGTTGCGGTTGTCGTAGTTGATGAATCGGTGCTTGCGCTTTCGGGTTACAGCATTGCAAATCCGCTGTCGTATTTCTACACGGCACGAGGCAACGGCGTGCGCGATTTCCATTTGCGGAAAGATATTTTGCTGGCAAATCCGCTCGATGTGGCGAAACAGCAGCAAAATGTTTCAAATACTGCGGTGATGTCAAATGCGACTGGCGGTATGACGGATAACAAAGTAATGCGAAGGGAAACCGCGAAACCGATGATGACGATGAAATCGAAAGATGCGGACAGTAATGCTCCAATGGCAGAAATGGTTGCAGATGAAGAGAAAAGCGACAAAGGTAATACCGACACGCCGATAAATCTTCGTCAAAACTTTGATGCGTTGGCGTTTTTCGCGCCATCGGTGAAGACCGATTCAAACGGAAAAGCTGTTGTTACCGTGAAATTGCCCGACAATCTGACTCGTTATCGCGTTACGGCGATTTCGGTTGATACTGGCAAACGATTTGGCAAAACCGAATCGGACATTACAGCGAAACAGCCTTTGATGGTTCGTCCGAGTGCGCCGCGATTTATGAATTTCGGCGACAAAATCGAATTGCCCGTTGTGATTCAAAATCAAACCGACAAAGATATGCCGGTTGATGTTGCAGTTCGTGCCACAAACGCGATTTTGACGGGCGAAAAAGGCAAGCGCGTTATCGTCAAAGCCAATGAACGCATCGAAGTTCGCTTTCCGGTTTCGGCTGAAAAAGCTGGCACGGCACGTTTTCAATTTGCGGTAACTTCGGGCAAATTCGCTGATTCGGCGGAAATTTCGTTGCCGGTTTGGACTCCGGCGACGACCGAAGCGTTTGCGACTTATGGCACGACTGACGCGAATGGCGCGATTTTTCAACCCGTGCAAACGCCGGGCGATGTTTATCCGCAATTCGGCGGTTTGGAAGTTACGACTTCTTCGACGCAACTCCAAGAGTTGACCGATGCGTTTCTGTATCTTCAGCGTTATCCGTATGAATGTTCGGAGCAAATTTCGTCGCGGATGATTTCGATTGCCGCGCTGAAAGATGTTTTGACGGCGTTCAAAGCGAAAGATATGCCGACGGCGGAACAGTTGCAAAAGAATTTTGAAAAAGACATCAAAATCTTGCAATCGCGCCAACGCGACGACGGCAGTTTCGGACTTTGGAAAAAAGACCGTGAACGCTACGAATATCCGTTTTTGACGGTTCACGTCGCCCACGCGCTCGCATTAGCCAAACAAAAAGGCTACAAAGTGCCGGACGAAATGATCAATAAAACAAAGCCTTATCTGAAAAATGTCGAAAGTCATTTTGACGAATGGCACAGAAAATCGCCGCAAGTTCGCTGGACAATTTCGGCTTATGCGCTTTATATCCGCGATTTGATGGGCGATAAAGATGTTGTCAAAGCGAAAGCGTTATTGAAAGAAGCAACGCTCGAAAAACTTCCGTTTGAAGCAATCGGCTGGATTTTATCGGTTCTTGCAAACGATAAAAATTCGACAGTTGAAGTTGAAGCAATCAAACGATTTTTGATGAATCGCACAACGGAAACTGCTTCCACCGCCAATTTCGTAACCGATTACGGCGATAATGCGTGGCTGATTATGTATTCAAACCGTCGTGCGGACGGCGTTTTGCTCGAAGCGTTGATTAAAGCCGATAAAAATAACGACATAATTCCGAAGTTGGTGCGCGGATTGCTTGACCATCGCACGAAAGGCGCGTGGTCAAATACGCAGGAAAATGTCTTTATTTTGTTAGCGTTAGACAAATATTTCAACGCTTTCGAGAAAGTTACGCCCGATTTTGTAACCAAAGTTTGGCTCGGAAATACTTACGCCGGCGAACAGCTTTTCAAAGGTCGTTCGATTGATTCAAACCAATTGAATATTCCGATGTCATATTTGGTTGAACAAGGCGGAACGTCAAATCTGATTTTGGACAAACAAGGCGCAGGTCGGCTTTATTATCGAATCGGAATGCAATACGCGCCGAAAAATCTGAAACTCGCTCCGGCAGATTACGGATTTACGGTTTTGCGAAAATACGAAGCCGTTGACAATGCCGATGATGTCAAACAAAACGCCGACGGAAGTTGGACAATTAAATCAGGCGCAAGAGTTCGCGTGCGCTTGACGATGGTTGCACAAGCGCGGCGTTATCATGTTGCTTTGGTTGATAATTTGCCTGCCGGTTTGGAAATTTTAAATCCGAGTTTGGCGGTTACGGAACAAATTCCGGGCGACACGCAACAAACAAGCGTCGTCGAAGAATATTCACGCGGCTATTACAGCAGTTGGTGGTGGCGTGCAAATTGGTTTGAACACCAAAATTTCCGCGACGAACGCGCCGAAGCATTCACATCCTTGCTGTGGGAAGGCGTTTATAATTACAGCTACGTTGCACGAGCAACCACGCCCGGACAATTTGTTGTTCCGCCCGCCAAAGCCGAAGAAATGTATCATCCCGAAACATTCGGCAGAACGGGAACGGATTTTGTGAACGTCGAATAACGGCGGGAAGAAATCAAATAAAAACAGGCTGAAACGAATTTATCCGACTCGTTTCAGCCTGTTTTTTTTGGGAAGTTAATCTGAATCCTGTGCGTAATTCAAAACCAATAAAATCGCGGAGCGGACGCTCATTGCAAGCGTCCCCGCTTGCAAACACCGCGTTTTTCAGCGGTGTAACGGCGTTTGAGTTGAAATCAAGTTGAATGAAAGCAAAGGCTTTTTCGCGCCCGAAGCGGACGCTCATTGCAAGCGGGGGCGCTTGCAATGAGCGTCCGCTCCGCGATTTTATTGGTTTTGTATTACGCACAGGATTCAGATTAACTTACCAAAAAAA
>JANNYB010000219.1:0-10885 GCA_031409875.1 Acidobacteriota bacterium
AGTTAAGCCTGTTAGAGCCGATGATACTGCAGTTTTCAATTGTGGGAAAGTAGGAAGTCGCCGGATCTATATTAGAAAAGCCCGCTCAAGTTGAGCGGGTTTTTTGTGCGTTAATTTTCTCCTATATTGGCCGTTGTCGAACGTGTGGACTTATTTGTGAACAAATTACCTTGACTCAATTTCTGACTCGAAGCCTCATAATTTCGCATCTGAAATCTGAAATCTGAAATCTGAAATCTGAAATCTGAAATCTGAAATCTGAAATCTGAAATTTGGAATTTGGGATCTGGAATTTGGAATCTGAAATCTGAAATCTGAAATTTGGAATTTGGAATTTGGGATCCGGAATCTGAAATATGAACAATAAATTATTAAAAAGCACACGCCTCGCGTTTATCGGCTGCGGCGTAATGGCGGAATCAATCATTGCCGGACTTTTGCGGCAAAATCTTGTTAGCGCAGAACAAATTTGCGCTTCGCATCCGCGCTCGAACAGGCGCGAAGAACTCGCGGAAAAATATAAAATCGAAGTTTTTGAACATAATGCAGACGCAGTAAAATCTTTGCCCGAAAACGATTCGGCGATTTTTCTCTGCGTCAAACCGCAACGAATTGGCGGCGTTTTGCAGGAAATAAAATCTGAAATAAAATCTTCGCAACTTATTGTTTCAATCATTGCCGGTGCAACAATCGAAACGATTTCCGAAGCGTTAAATAATCAATTAATTGTGCGAACAATGCCGAATACGCCTTCGCAAATCGGCGCGGGAATGACCGCTTGGACGTGCGCCGAACAAGTTTCCGACGAACAAAAATCGCAAGTAAAAATGCTTCTAACTGCTTTGGGTAAAGAGCTTTACGTCGAAAATGAAAATCAAATTGATATGGCAACTGCTTTGAGCGCGACAGGTCCGACATATATTTTTATGATGATGGAAGCAATGACTGACGCAGGCGTTCATCTCGGATTTTCGCGCGAAGTTTCCAAAAAATTAGTCCAACAAACAATGCTCGGCTCGACGCTTTTCGCCATCGAATCAAACAAACATCCGGCAGAATTAAGAAATATGGTAACGTCGCCCGGCGGAACTTCTGCCGAAGCAATTTATCAGATGGAAAAAGGCAGTTTGCGAACAGTTTTGTCAAAAGCAATCTATTCCGCCTACAAACGCGCCGTTGATTTGGGCAAGAAAAAATAATTTCCGCTTTTGCTTATTTTGCTACATTTAATATTTATGCAAACACAAATCGAATACATTACAAATTTGGCAAGACAATATAAAGTTTGCGCTGAAAGTTCAGTTGAACTTTTTAGCGCAATAAATGAACTTTCCGACGAAACTATCCGCGCTATCTACACGGAATATGGCGAAGGTGAAAGAAATTTTCAACCCGTTAATCTTCTTCGCGCCGAAGTTGCAAGACTTCTGGGTAACGGTGTTGAGATTACTAAAAGCTTAGTTGAAGAAATAAAGACGAAAATTCGGATTAAAGAAATAGCTTATTTTTCTCATCTTTCGCCGGAATTTTTAAAGCAGTTTGAAGATTATACGCTTGGCAAACGCGACTTATTCGCTAATTGGCAGAAAGATTGGAATGTTTTTCATATTTTTTTTTATCGCGGAACGATCAAAGAAACGACACAACTTTATCTTGCCCAACTTGGTAATCAACTTTTGAAAGATTTAGAACTTGGTGATTACACCTTTCATTGGGTTGATTTTTATGGCGCAAATAATTTTGGTTCTACTTATTGTTGGTTAGCCTTATATCCACAAAATAAACCTTCGCATAAAGATTCGCACCAATTTTTCCTCAAATTCGGCTCAACTATCGAAGTTGGCAGAACAACCGGCTCAAATATTAAAAATTCGCAACATTTGACGAAAGATTTTTCAACATATCCAGAAACTCTCACATTTTTGCGAGAAATAAAGTTTGACATCATTCATTCCAATGATGAAATCCGAAATTATTTCAAATTTGCGCCCGGCAGGAACGCTTCGGAATGGGAAAGATTCAAAGACGAAGGAATAATTGCCGCTGATTACGATAATTTACCTATCGGCGATATTTCGGAAATAAATTCTTTGAAAGTGTTAAATGTAAAGTGTGGATTTGGAGAAAATGACGGCTCACACGGCGGAACTTGGCATTTATGGCTTTTGAAATCCGCTAATCTTGGCGACGTAGTTTTTGCCAGTCGAGGCACTTCAATTTGCATCGGAATCGGAATCATTGAAGGCGAATATTATTTTGACGAAAATGCCGAAGACTATAAACATTGCAGAAAGGTGAAATGGATTACAGACAAAATTTACGAATACAGACCATATGCTTTTAAAGGTTATCCCAAAATGTTTCGTGCCGACACTTTTAGCCCAACCTTAATCTGGCAGTTTATTTTGAGTGAATATATTCGACTTTATCCTGAGTTGAAAGAAGTTTTCAACCAAAACAACTTAAAATATGAAAAGCCGATTGTTGAAGAAATTGTCGAACCTAATTCCGAAGTTATTGAGCCTTCGCAAGAATCAAATTATTGGTGGTTAGTTGCTAAACCATCGGTTTGGAGTTTTAGCGAATATGAAGTCGGAGGTCGGCAAACTTATACGTCGAAAAATGAGGATGGAAACAAACGCCGTATTTTCAAACATTTTGAAAATGTCAAAGTAGGAGATCTACTAATTGGTTATGAAAGTTCTCCTATCAAGCAAATAAAAGCTATCTGCGAAATCACTAAACCGCTTCATAAATCGGAAACGGAAGGCGAAATAATCGAATTTCAAATAATCGAAAAACTCAACATTCCGATTTTTTTTAATGAGTTGCAAAATAATTTACTTCTCAAAAACAGCGAAGTTTTTATAAATAATCTTCAAGGTAGTTTATTCAAACTTAGCGAAGATGAATTCGATATTATCCGTGAAATCATTGACGAAAAAAATACTACGCCGGAATTTAAACATCCGGTTTATAGTTTTGCTGAAGATATAGATAAACCATTTATCGCTGAAAAAGATTTTTTGCAAGCTGTCGAATTATTAAAACGCAAGAAAAACATCATCTTGCAAGGTTCGCCCGGTGTCGGTAAAACTTTTATCGCCCGCAAACTCGCGTATCAGATTATCGGGCAAAAAGCCGATTCCCAAATCGAAATGGTTCAGTTTCATCAATCTTTTGCGTATGAAGATTTTGTGCAAGGTTTGCGGCTTATCAAAGACGGAACACAAATTAAAAACGGCGTTTTCTACAATTTTTGCAAGTTCGCCGCCAATCATCCCGAACGACCGTTTTTCTTTATTATTGACGAAATAAATCGCGGAAATTTGAGCAAAATTTTCGGCGAATTGATGATGCTTATCGAACACGACAAACGCGAAGAGAAATTTGCTTTAAAACTGACTTATGCCGAAGATGAACACGATAAATTTTTCGTGCCGCCGAATGTGCATCTTATCGGCACGATGAACACGGCTGACCGCAGTTTAGCGATTGTGGATTACGCTCTTCGCCGACGATTTGCGTTTTTTACTTTAGAACCGCAGTTTGGCGAAGACTTTAAAAAATTCTTGCGCGAAAAACAAATTTCGGAAAACCTAATCACGCATATTTGCCGTTCGATTTCGGATTTAAATCAAACAATTTCGGCGGACGCAAATCTCGGCGCAGGTTTTCAAATCGGACACAGCTATTTTTGCGATTTTCCAAACAAAGCGGACGAACGCGAATGGTTTCGGGAGATTTTGAATTTTGAAATTCGTCCGCTGCTCGAAGAAATCTGGTTCGACGCGCCGAAGCAAATTGATGAAATGATTTTGAACTTGACTTTTAACTGATGCAAATTCCAATCGAAAATATTTATTTTTTGCTTGCCTACGCTTGGAATCGGCTCGATGAAAAAGACCGCGTTTCGGTAGCAATTGACGACTGCACCGAGCTTGTTGATTTGTTTGCCAAAATTCTAATCAATGCCACGAGAATTTTGCTTAAACGCGGCATTGACAAAAGTTACGTTGCCGAAACCTTTGAACTTTCCGGCATCAAAGGCAAGCTCGAACTTGCCGAAACTTTGAAAAGAAATTTGCATTTGCGCTTTCGCACCGTTTGCAGTTTTGATGAATTTTCCGCAAATATTTTGACGAATCGAATTTTAGTTTCAACGCTTAGGCAATTAACGAAAACGGCGAATTTAGATTCGGGTTTGCGCCACGAAATCCGAAAATTACTGCCGATGTTCGGCGAGGTCGAACCGATTGCGCTCAAATCTTCGATTTTCAATCAAGTTCGTCTTAACCGCAATAACCGATTTTATGGATTTGTTTTAGACATTTGCCGTCTGATTGCCGAAAATATTTTACCTTCCGAGCAAAACGGCGAATGGAAATTCGTTGATTTCACACGCGACGAACGCAAAATGAATCAGCTTTTCGAGAAGTTTTTATATAATTTTTACCAAATCGAAACAGCTTTCAAAGTCAAAAGTGAACAAATCCGCTGGAAATTCGAGAATTTATCGGAAAACGGCGAAAAATATTTACCAATAATGCGAACCGACATTTCCCTAACAAACGAAACGCGAAAAATAATCATTGACGCGAAATATCACCGCGAAACTTTAACGGAAAATTTTTCGCGTGAAAAAATAAAATCAGCCAATCTTTATCAGCTTTTCAGCTATCTGCTCAACCAACGCGGCGCAGACGAAAAATCGCAAAATGCGACCGGAATTTTGTTATATCCAACGATTGAAAAAGAATACGATTTGGAATTTCAATACCAATCGCATCAAATTTTCATCAAAACCGTCAATCTCGATATGAATTGGAAAAAGATTGAAACAAGATTGCTCGATTTAGTCAATCTTGTATGAACTTCCGCAGGGATTATTCAAAGTAGTCGATTGCTGGAAATCTCGCTATCAGTTATTAGCTATTCGTTATCAGTTATTCCGAATAAAAATAATTTACGTTCCGAAATAGCTGATAATTTCAATTACGCTCAAGTTGTTTCTACTTTGAATAAGACTTATCGGATTCCCAAGTTTTTACGCCTTCGGCATTAATTTCGGAAACGTAAAGATTAAAATCAATTTTCGTCTGCGAATAAATTTCGCGCATTGCTTTTTCGATTTTTTGCGCTGTTTCTTGCGTTTCCGACAACATAAAAACGCTCGGACCCGAACCGGAAATTCCGCCGCCGAGTGCGCCTGCGCTTAAACTTTCGGCTTTTAATTCATCAAAATGCGGAATCATTTTCTTGCGGACAGGTTCGACGATAAAATCCTGCAACGAGCGTGAAATCAAATCATAATCGCCTTTCGACAATGCCGAAATCAACGCGCCGAGATTGCTCCATTGATTTATCGCGTCCTTGAGCGGAACGGTTTTCGGCAAAATCTCGCGGGCGTAGGAAGTTTTGATTTCGATTTGCGGATGAATTACGGTGGCAAAAATTTTCGGGAATTCCAAACGCACAACATCGAGCGGATTTACTGAACGCACCAACACGAAACCGCCGTAAAGACACGGCGCGACGTTATCGGCGTGGCGACCTTGCGACGCGACAAATTCGCCCGCAAGCGCAAATTCGGCTAAGTCGGCGAGCGAAAATCTGTCGTCCAAAAGTTTATTTGCCGCAACAACCGCGCCGACTGCGCTTGCCGAACTCGAACCGATTCCGCTTCCCGGTTTTATTTTTTTTGTAATCTCGACTTCAAATCCAATGTTTTCATTAATTTCTTTTAACATCGCCAAAAGCGCAACTCCGGCGACGTTTTTTTCGGTTTCCGTCGGTAAATTATATTCGTCTAAATGTTTGATTTTAATCGTGTTTTCATCAATCAAACGCAAAGTCATCTCATCGCACGGCGCATCGAGCGCAAAGCCTAAACAATCAAACCCGCAAACGACATTTGAAACCGTCGCGGGCGCAAAAACTGTAATTTCATTCATATATTTTTTCAACGCAAAGACGCAAAGACGCGAAGGCGCAAAGATTTTTATGATTTTCTTTGCGTCTTTGCGCCTTCGCGTCTTTGCGTTAAAATCTGTATCATAATCAATTCGGGGTTTTGCCCGAAAAATTCCAACGATGCAATACTTTAGCACAAACCGAAAATCTGCTCGCGTTTCGTTCCGCGAAGCGACATTGAACGGGCAACCGAACGACAAAGGTTTATATTTTCCCGAACAAATTCCGCAATTATCTGATAATTTTTGGCGCGGTTTTGCCGATAAATCAAAGGCAAACATCGCGTTTGAAGTCATCAAACCTTACGTCGGCGATTCGATTGATGAAGAAACGCTTTTTCAAATTTGCGCCGAAACCGTTAATTTCAAGTTTCCGCTTGTGAAAATTACGGAAAACATCTCGACGCTCGAACTTTTTCACGGCGCGACTTTGGCGTTTAAAGATGTCGGCGCAAGATTTATGAGCCGTTGTTTGCAATATTTCTCGCACAAAAAATCGGAAAAAACAATCGTCATCGTCGCCACTTCCGGCGACACCGGCGGCGCAGTTGCAAATGGTTTTTTCGATGTCGAAGGCATTGAAGTCGTGATTCTTTATCCGAAGGGAAAAGTTTCAAAAGTTCAAGAATTACAACTGACAACTTTAGGCAAAAACATTACTGCGCTTGAAGTTGCAGGAAATTTCGACGATTGCCAAACACTTGCAAAAACAGCACTTGCCGACACGAAATTAAAAGAAAAAGTTTTCTTAACATCAGCAAATTCAATAAATGTCGCTCGTTGGCTGCCACAACAATTCTATTATTTTTACGCGCTTCAACAATGGCAAAACCAATTACCAATTACCAATCACCAATTACCAATTATCAGCGTTCCAAGCGGAAATTTCGGCAATATTTGCGCCGGAATTTTGACACATATTTCGGGTTTGCCGTGCGAAAAGTTTATTGCGGCGACAAATGCAAATGATGTCGTTCCGCGATTTCTGCAAAGCGGACAATTCGAGCAGAAAAGTTCCGTTGCAACACTTTCAAATGCAATGGACGTTGCAAATCCGTCAAATTTTGTGCGAATTTTGGAGATTTTCGATAACGATTTTTTGAATTTGAAAGAAAAGCTGGAATCCGTGAGCGTTTCAGACGAAACAACGGCGGAAACAATGCGTGAAGTTTATCAAAAAAACAATTACGTTCTCGATCCACACGGCGCAGTCGGATTTTATGCGTTGCAAAAATACCTCGAAAAAAATCCCGAAAAATCAGGCTTTTTTCTCGAAACGGCGCATCCGGTGAAATTCGATTCGGTCGAAAAAATTCTCGGAACTTACGGCGAAATGCCCGAATCGGTCAAAGATTTATTCTCGCGCCCGAAACAAAACATCGAAATTGATGCAAACTACGAAGATTTGAAAGAGATTTTATTGAAAAAGATTTAATAAACCGCGAAAGACGCGAAAAATCGCGAAAAATTTTTCGCGTTATTTCGCGTCTTTCGCGGTTGAAATTGTATGAAAATTCTAAAATTTGGCGGTTCGTCTGTCGGAAACGCCGAAGCTATCAAAAAAACAGTAGCAATTATCGCCGAGTCTATCGAAAAAGTTTCGTGCGCGGTTGTGTTGTCGGCAATGCAATCTACGACCGATGCTTTGATTGAAATCGGGAAACTTGCCGAAAACGGTGATGAAAATTTCATCGAAAAACTCAAGGATTTGCTTGATAAACACACCGAAACAGCGCGTCAATTATTTCACGGCGAAGAACATGAAATGCTGTTGTTTGAAATAAAAGAATGTTTTGATACACTCGAAAAAATCTGTGAAGGCGTGTTTCTTTTGCGCGAACTTTCAGCGCGAACACTTGACCGAATTATGAGTTTCGGCGAAATTATTTCAACAAAAATCATTTCGGCAAAACTCGATTCGATAAATATGGAAAACGTCTGGAAAGATTCACGCGAACTTATCAAAACCGATTCAAACTTTGGAAACGCAACCGTTGATTTCACAAAAACTAATGAATTAATCAAAGATTTTTTTCAACACGAAATCCCAAATCCCAAATCCCAAATCCCAAATCTCTTTATATTACAGGGCTTTATCGCATCTGATGCAAATAATATTACGACAACTTTAGGACGCGGCGGTTCAGATTATACAGGCGCAATTTTGGCGGCGGCTTTGGATGCGGAAGTTTTGGAAATCTGGACAGACGTGAGCGGGATGATGACGGCTGATCCGCGAATTGTGCGAAATATTCGGCAAATTCCGCACATTTCTTACCGCGAAGCGATGGAACTTTCACACTTTGGCGCAAAGGTTATTTATCCGCCGACGATTCAGCCGATTTTAATAAAAAACATTCCAATTTTGATAAAAAATACATTTGCGCCGGACGATGTTGGAACGCTTATCGAATCCGAAACGACCGTTGACAAAGATATTATTCGCGGTATTTCTTCGATTGATAAAATTTCGGTTTTGAGTCTTGAAGGCAGCGGAATGGTTGGAATTCCGGGCTTTTCTAAACGTCTTTTCGATGCGCTTTCACGCGCTCAAATCAACGTCATTTTGATTACACAAAGTTCTTCGGAGCATTCAATTTGTGTAGCTATTGAAGAAAAGCTCGATAATTTGGCGAAAGAAGTTGTTGACCGTGAATTTGAATATGAAATAAATGTCGGAAAAATTGAACCTTTGCGCGTCGAAAACGGTTTTTCAATTCTCGCGCTCGTCGGCGATAATATGAAGGCGCACACCGGAATTTCGGGCAAAATGTTTGCGACGCTCGGACACAACGGCATCAACATTCACGCCATCGCGCAAGGCTCATCTGAGCGAAATATTTCGGCAATTATCAGCTCAAGCGATGTCAAAAAAGCCGTCAACACGCTTCACGAAGAATTTTTCTCGGACGGCAATAAACAAGTTAATGTTTTCGTCGTCGGCGTTGGCACAGTCGGCAAAAAACTTCTCGCGCAACTCAATCAACAAAGCGAATTTTTACGCGAAAATCTACGCTTAAACGTCCGCGTCGTCGGTTTGGCAAACAGCAAAAATATTTTGTTTGACGAAGAAGGAATTGACTTGTCAGAAACGCCTGCGGTAGCGGGCGGTTTAAACACGGAATCAAACAACATCGCCGATTTAATAATCGAAAAAAACCTTAGAAATTCGATTTTTGTTGATGTTACGGCAAGTTCCGAAGTCGTTGAAAATTATGCGACATTGCTCGAAAAATCGGTTTCGGTTATTGCTTGTAATAAAGTTGCGGCTTCGAGCGAATATGCAAATTACCGAAAATTAAAAGATTTATCACGCGAATTCGGCACGCCGTTTTTGTTTGAAACCAATGTCGGCGCAGGTTTGCCGATTATCAATACTTTGAACGATTTGCTCAGAAGCGGCGACGAAATCCGGCGCATTGAAGCCGTTTTGTCGGGAACTTTGAATTTTGTTTTCAACAATTATGACGGTTCGCGTTCGTTCGCATCGGTTGTCAAACAAGCGCAAACGGAAGGTTATACCGAACCTGATCCGCGTCTCGATTTGAGCGGAACTGACGTGGCGCGAAAGATTTTAATTTTGGCGCGTGAAGCAGGTTTTAAACTCGAAATGTCAGACATTTTAAACGAAGGTTTCTTGCCCGAATCTTGTTTGCAAGGAAGTGTCGAAGATTTTTATAACGAAATGCAAAAACACGAAAATTATTTTCGTGAACTGCTTGAAACTGCGAAGAGCAAAGAACTTACGCTAAAATATATCGCATCATTCGACAACGGAAAAGCGTCTGTCGGATTGCAAAGTATTGATAAAACACACAATTTCGCCAATCTTTCCGGCAAAGATAACGCCGTGCTTTTTTACACGAATCGTTACGCGGATTTGCCTTTAGTAGTCAAAGGCGCAGGCGCAGGCGCAGACGTTACGGCGGCGGGAGTTTTCGCAGATATAATCCGCGCCGCGAAAATTTAATAAACTCCTTGTAGATTTTAAATAGAACAGGGATTAAAGAGAGGCAAGGGATAAAGACATTTTTTTAAGATTTTATCCTTTTCATCCCTTTAATCCCTGTTCTATTTCTCGATTACGATTCGGCTAAAATCGAATACACATCGCGCCGCGCTTGGTTGACGATTTCATTGATTTTTTTAATCGTTTCTTCGTCGCCGTCGCGCACGCCGTCCATTACTGCCGAGCCGAATTTCATTAAAGATTTTCGCATTTCAAAGGCTTTCACCATTTTCGGATTTGCTTCAAATTTCTTTTCGCCGCGTTCTTCCAAAAGCCGCAAACCTTCGGCAGTAATCGTATAAACTTTTTTGCCTTCAATCTGTTCGCCAGTCAAAAATCCGCCTTCTTCGAGCATTTGCAAAGTCGGATAAACCGAGCCGGGACTTGGACGATAACCGCCCGATTGTTGTTCGAGTTCGCTGATAATTTCGTAACCGTGTCGCGGAGTTTCTTTCAAAATCTCCAACAAATGAAACTTTATATCACCGCGCCGCATTCGCATACCTTCACCTTTAAAGCCCGATCCGCATCTGCCTCGAGCCATTTTTATTCCTATTCTTCCAAACATATATATTTTTACCTCAAATTTCTAAAGTTTTCAATGAAACATAACATTTCATCGTAATAGGTTATTTTATATCACGATATATCGGAATAGGTCAAGTAATATTTTATAAAATGATTTTTGTGCGAAATTTCTACTTCAAATTGAACCCGATTTTTGAAATTTTAAAGGAAATTTGCCCACGAAACATAAGAAACATCATTACTGAGCGGCATAGAAATTGATTGAGCAACGCGCTCGACTGATATGCCCTTGTTTTTTTCGTGCTTTCCGTGTAATCAGTGGATAGATTTTTTTCTGTCCACGAAACACACGCGCAGACACGGATTTTTTTTATCT
>JANNYB010000220.1:0-14796 GCA_031409875.1 Acidobacteriota bacterium
AGCTTGTAGATGCAAGTTCTGCTTTTCAAATAAAGCGACTTCGGATACTGTGCGAGTTTATTGTGTCGCAAGCAAAGCGACGGCGAGCGCATCTGACGTGCTGACTCTTTTGATTTGGTCATATCTCAACCACGGCTTCACCGTCGCCTCTCAGCCATCAAAGTTTGCAGCTTTGACGGCTTTCTGTCAACATACAATCTCAATCGTTATGTGGCTTCGCGTTTGTGCGCTACACTAATTGCGAAACTTTTCAAACGCAGGAATTTCTTGAATGGCTATTGAAGATGAAATAAGAGAGTTGGCAAATTGGCACGCGGAAGCTCTGAAGAAGAAGATTGACGGGCGAGTTGAAGAGATGCTTCAAGATGACACATCTCACTTTCTTATTTATCGTGTTTTAGGCGTGGCGAGTGAAGAAGGTTCGCTGATTGATGTTTACCAAAATAAAGGGAGACTCTTGTATAAATATGCAGGCTCGTTTTTAGAGCAAGCTGCTACGTTATGTTTCAAAAGCGCATTTCCTGATTCCGGCTCATTTTGGATTGAAAATACTCAAGGCAAACGCCCGAAAAGATTTCAAATAGACTGCGTGATTGATAAAGATGCAATCGAAATTAAATGGCGTGACGCAACTACGGACGGAGACCACATAACTAAAGAGCATACTCGTATCGCCGTTATTCACGAAGCCGGATATGTTCCAATTCGCGTTATGTTTTATTATCCTAACAGAGAACAAGCCATCAAAATTCAAAAGGCATTGGAAACTCTTTATAAAGGCTTGGACGGATTTTATTATTACGGTGATACTGCGTGGGAATATGTCAGAGAGCGGACAGATATTGACTTGAAACAAATTCTCGAAAAAATCGCAGCAGAAAGAACGAGTTAAAATGACGATGCAGATTCATTTGGGCGATTGCCTAGAAATTATAAACCAAATTTCTGATGAAAAGATAGATTTAGTTTATCTTGACCCGCCTTTCTTTACTCAAAAAATTCAAAAACTTGGCACGAGAGACCGAAGTAGAGAATTCAAGTTTAATGATTTATGGAAATCAACCGATACTTACGCAGAATTTCTGTATTTAAGGCTACAAGAGCTTAAGCGCGTTCTTGCTTCAACGGGTTCGATTTTTTTTCATTGCGACCATAATGCTTCGCATATCGTCCGCTTGATTTTGGATGAAGTTTTTGGGCGCGATATGTTCCGTGCGGAAATAATTTGGCATTATCGCAGATGGTCAAATTCCCAGAAAACTTTGTTGCCCTCGCACCAAAACATCTATTTCTACACAAAAACCAGCAACTATAAATTTAATCAAATCTATGCAGATTACTCGCCTTCGACGAACATTGACCAAATACTGCAAAAAAGAAAAAGAGACGAATTCGGCAAAGCCGTCTATGCCAGAAACGAGAACGGCGTTCCGCTTTCAAACGGAGACAAAAACGGCGTTCCGATGAATGATGTTTGGGACATACCTTTTTTGAATCCTAAAGCAAACGAGCGTGTCGGTTATCCCACGCAAAAACCAGTATTACTGCTGGAAAGAATCATTCAAATTTCAACCAACGAAGGCGACACTGTTCTTGACCCGTTTTGCGGAAGCGGCACAACACTTGTTGCAGCATCACTACTAAACCGAAGCGGAATAGGAATTGACATCTCTTCAGAAGCAATCGAAATTACTAAAGCACGTCTTGAAACGCCTAGCAAAACTACTTCTCATTTGATGGAAGTAGGGCGAGAAGCGTATAAAGTTGCCGATGAAAAAGCACTGGCGCATCTCAAAGGTTTAGATTTCGTTCCCGTCCAACGTAACAATGGCATTGACGCATTTTTGAAAGCGGGAAATCTGAACGGCTCTGTTCCTGTTCGAGTCCAACGCGACGGCGAATCACTTATAGATGCAGCTTTCGCCCTTCATAAAGCAGCAAAGACCAAAAATGTTTCGGCTATGATTCTTATCGCCACACAAATAGATTTAGGATTTAACATCGTCGATTTGTTTTCTGACATTATTATTATCAATTCAACGGCGAATGAAATTAACAAAGTTGTGCAAAAGTTAAGAGCAATTGACCAAGAAGAGATTTCCATTGCACACGCCACATAACAATTCAATGGACGTGAGGGCGAAACAGCGACCTTGTTATCAATGGCTTTTGGTGAACTCGGAGTTGCGTGGTGGCGGTTTCGCCCCACGTCATCTCAAGCGTTGGGCGGTTTCCTTTGAACCGCAACATCGTATAAACTTGGTGTAAAAGTTAGGAATTCTCTTAAAATCTTACGTTGAAATTATGCAAGAATATCAAAGGCAATGTGCAGTATGCGGAAAAGTTTGGCATTCTCTTGTTTCCAGAGAAAAACAAATCGCAGTTTCGCAAAGCTCAAACTCTTTAATGGCGTGCGGTTCAGCAATGCAGAGTTGCGGAAGTTGCGGTGCTGTTGGTTCTGGAACTTCAGCGCAAGCGGCAAGAAATTCAGATGCAAACAGAAGTGAAATACAAAAATTGCGAAGTTGTCCGCAGTGCGGTTCTGCAAACTTCCAAGAACGAATTATTGACTACGCGCAAACGGGTCAACTTCGGTAATAAATTTTCGATTTGGCTGATTAAAAACTTATGGCAGAAACAGTTCAGTCGAAGATACGCAAAGCGAGCAAATTGCATTTGTCGTTTTTATCCGTCTTGTTCGGAATACGCAGTTTTGGCTTTGCAAAAACACGGCTTTTTTCAATCTGTTTCAATGTCTTACGGCAGAATAAGACGATGCACTTTAGACAACACGGACACTTGCATAGACTTTCCGTGAATGCGACGCACCGCCCAACAAATCAATGGACGTGAGGGCGAAACAGCGACTTTCTTTTCGCGTTGTCTTTGATTTATTCGGAGTTGCGTGGCGGCGGTTTCGCCCCACGTCATCTCAGCCGGCTGGGCGCGTCGTGATAATATTCGAGAAGTCTTTTAGTAGGAGTAAAAATGTTAGGTTTTCAGAATGGAGGAACGCCATTATTTGGAATACTACTAGGCGTTATTGTCTTAATCGCATTAGGCATTACAGTATTTTTTATAATACGCTTTTTCATAAAACTAACTTCGAGACGACAACAACCTACGCAAAAAATTTCTCAAAACTTGGCACAGCATGAATTTCAAGTAAAGATTTGTCCAACTTGTAAGCGCAGTTATTCAGATGTTTCGCTAAATTTTTGCCTTGATGATGGAGTTCTATTATCGAATACACTTAGCGTGCAGTCGCACCACGACCTAAAGGAAACACTTTTTTATCCGAGAGGTCGTTAATTTATGGCAAAAGCAAATCTTTGATTCACGTTAAATGTATTGTGAGCTAGGGTCGTAAAGCTAAGATGCGCCGAACAAATCAGCTATGAAAGAAGCAGTCAAGCACAGGGAATGACCTGTCCGCCACACCTTATTGTTGCTGACTGCGGCGGGCTATTTTGATTGTCGCCAGATGGCGTTTCGATGTGAATGTATGGAAAATCCGCGTCATAAAAAATGCTTTCTATTTTACGCCGAAATGATTTATAACATTCTTGTCCAACGAAAAACAATTATTCTATTTATCGGGTAGAATACTTGCATTATGATTAGTCAGGAAAAAGCGCGGAGATTTATGTGGTTTTGTGTGGGAATCGTTCTTGCGTTGAGCATTTTATACTTTTTGCAAAAAGCGTTCAGCGCGGATAATTAGAAAATCTGCGCCGCAACTTTATTTAACGAACAAACTTTCGATTTTTTGGCGTAAATCTTCGCCGTGTAGATTTTTGGCGATGATTTTTCCGGTTGCGTCAATCAGAAAATTGGCGGGCAAGGAAGTTACCGCATATTGATAGGTTACGGGCGTTTCAAATTCTTGCAAGGTCGAAACATTTGTCCAAATGCGCTTGTCTTTTTCGATGGCGTTTAACCAATTTTCCTTTTCCTTCTCTAAACCGACACCGTAAATCTCGAAGCCTTGCGGGTTGAATTTACTGTAAATTTCGCCGAGTTCCGCGCTTTCCCGACGACACGGCGCACACCAACTTGCCCAAAAATCAATCAAAATATATTTTGCGGGTGAAGCCAAAAGCGCAACTTCTTTGCCGTCTTTGTCGGGCATTTTTATTCCCGCGACCGTTCCGCCAACGCTCGTGTTTTTAAGGATTTGCACCTTTTCCTTGATTTTTCCAGTAACGGCTAAGTTCGGATGCGCCTTTTCAAACGCGGCGGCTAACCGTTCCAAAAAAGGAACATTTTTATCGCCGTCCCAACGCAGAGAAGTCGGATAAACCGCAATCGAAGTTCCCATGTTTTTTTCGATAAAATCGAGCAATTCGTCCTTGTGCTTGTTGTAATTTTCGATCTCTAGTGCGCCTAATTCCGCAATTTTCGCGTCGTTTGCCGGATCGTTCGCCTCTTTCAATTGCTTGATTTTTTCGCGCACGGAAACGACCAACGCATCTAACGATTTTTTGCGAAACGCTTCATATTGTTCGAGTTTTTCGGTGTCGGCAGAACCCGAAACTTTGACCGTTGACCACTCGTTAGCATCGCCGTTGATAACTATTTGCTGACCTTTATCAACGGCTAACGTAACTTTTCTCTTATCATCGAGTTTTAGCGTGTAAAGATGCGGCTCAAGATTGAAATCCGCCTTGAAATTGCCGTTTCCATCAATCGGAATTTCACCGATAACGCGGTTTTGCTTGCGGTTTACATCTTCTTCCAAAGATAAAATCAATGCGCCTTTCGATTGATTTTTTAAGTTGCCGGCAATGCTGAACATCGGCGTTTCTGTTCGTGTGCAAGAAAAAATAAGCCCGATAAACACGATAACCGATACTAAGATAAATTTGTTTGAAGCCATAATTGTTGGTGTAAATAAAAGCCGTCTTGAAATTATTGGAAAAAAACATCATTTAGGAACAAAATGTTAGCATAAGTGATTATAAATATGAAGAGTTTTTGAGCCGAAACTATTTTTTGAGCAAGAACGAATAACAATGTATGGTTGATAAAAAGCCGAATGACATAAAATCAAACGAAATCACGCCCGAAAATGTTTATCTGAACCGGCGTAATTTTATTCGCGCCGGCATTTTCGCCGGAACGACTTTGGCAACGACGGGCATTTATCGTTTTTTCAATCCGCCGCCGCCGAAAGATTCTGACACGACGGAGATTGCCAATGTGATTAAAAAGGAAACTCCGCTGGATGAAAAATTAACACCGTTCAAAAACATTACGAACTACAATAATTATTACGAATTTTCGACCAGCAAAACCGCCGTGGCGCGAAAAGCGGAGAATTTCGTAACGCGCCCGTGGACAATCGAAGTCGGCGGACTCGTGCAAAAACCACAGACTTTCGGCATCGAAGATTTGCTGAAATTCGCGCAGGAAGAACGCATTTATCGGCTGCGTTGCGTCGAAGGTTGGTCAATGGTTATTCCTTGGGTCGGCTTTCCGCTAAAAACTTTGCTCGATAAAGTTGAGCCGCTGGGCAAGGCAAAATATGTCGCGTTTGAAACTTTTTATGACACGGCGCAAATGCAATCGGGTTTGTTTGCGGGCATTGATTTTCCCTACGTCGAAGGTTTGCGGCTTGACGAAGCGTTGCATCCGTTGACGATTTTGGCGACGGGACTTTATGGCAAAACTCTGCCGAATCAAAATGGTGCGCCGATTCGCCTTGTCGTGCCGTGGAAATACGGTTACAAAAGCATCAAATCAATCGTCAAAATCACTCTGACGGAAGACGAGCCGCCGATAACTTGGAACATCGCCGCGCCAAGCGAATACGGATTTTATTCAAACGTCAATCCAACCGTCGCGCATCCGCGCTGGTCGCAAGCGAGGGAAAGACGCATCGGCGAACTCGGCTCACGCGAAACTTTGATGTTCAACGGTTATGCAGACGAAGTTGCGAATCTTTACAGCGGAATGGATTTGAAAAAATATTTTTGAAAAATCGTGTGATAAAATGCCTTTGAGGTAAAAATTATGCTGCAAATAATCGAAGCCGTAATTGACACGCAAGGTCGAGTCCATCTTTTGGAAGAAATCAAGCCTAACAAAAAACGAAAGGCTTTGGTAACGATTTTGGACGAAGAAGAAACAAAAACGAATGAAAAATCAATCGTCGGCTCAATCGAAATAATTGATGAAGATTTGGAAGGCGCAAGCCGTTTAATCGCGCAACAATTCAATCGCGCATTGGAAAAATCGGCGGAAGATTTGGGAGATTAAAATGTTTCTGACCGACACGCATCCGCTCGTTTGGTATTCAAACGGCAAATACTCGCAACTTTCGCCTAAAGTTTTGAAAGCATTTCAAAAAGCCGAAGCATCAGAAACGGTAATTTACATTTCCGCCGTTACTTTTTGGGAAATTGCCTTGCTCGACAATTTGGGCAAAATCAAATTGAAAGAGAGATTTGACCGTTGGGCGAAGATTTATTGTCAAAAAACGGCTTTGAAATTGTGCCGCTCGAACCTTCGATAATTTCGCAGTCGGTCGGTTTTAATTTCAACGAAGATTCGTTTGATAAAGTAATTGTCGCCAGCGCAATCGAATTAGATGTTCCTTTGATAACGAAGGATTGGGCGATAACCGAATCGAATTTAGTCGAAATATATTGGTGAAAATTTGAACGACATAAAGTTTAACAAAATTCTACTTTTTACAAACGCACTTGTGCCATTGGCGTTGCTTGCGTTTGATGCTTGGCGCGGAAATTTGGGCGCGAATCCGATTGAGTTTTTTCTTCGGACGACCGGCGTTTTGACTTTGATTTTTTTGCTTATCGGTTTGGCAGTAACGCCTTTGCGGAAGATTTTCGGTTGGAATAATTTGATAAAATTTCGGCGAATGATCGGGCTTTACGCTTTTTTTTACGGTTTTCTGCATCTCATCACATACAGCATTTTCGACAAAAGTTTTAATTTTTCGGCGATTGCGTCCGACGTTTGGCAACGTCCGTTTATCGCGGTCGGGATGTTGGCGTTTTTTCTTTTGATTCCGCTGGCGGTAACTTCAACGAATGGAATGATCAAGCGGCTCGGCGGAAAAAATTGGTCGCGGCTTCATAAATTATCTTATTTGATTGCGATTTTGGGCGTGATTCATTTTTGGTTGATCGTTAAATCAGATTTGAAATATCCGTTTTTGTTCGCGGCGGTTTTGGCAATTTTGCTCGGTTATAGAATTTATCAAAATTTGAGTTCGCCAAAACCGCAAAAAGCGAAGGTTTAGAGGTTGTTTAAATTTTCCTTAAAATCGCTGAAAGCGATAAATTTAATAGCGTCGGGTAAAGCGCGAGCGACACCCGACGACGGTTAATCAAAATCATTCCGACGCTGAAAGTGTCGAATTCCCCACAAATAATAATTGCTCACTTTCAGCAAGCAGACACTTTGGAAAATCAACGTCGGGATGCTCCCGACGCTATTGAATTTATCGCTTTCAGCGAACAAAATACGCAAATCTGCAAAATTTAGACAACTTCTAAGAAGCAGAAGTTTGTTCAATCAATTCTTCACCGCCGTATTGTTTATTTTTTTTCCCGAAAAACTTTTTTTCCAAAATTTGTCTTAATTTCAAAGAGTATTTTTCGACGAAATAATAAGAAATCAGCGTCATAATAATCAAACCGATAAAATTGAACGGCGTTTGCGTGAAAATATTCCGCACATCGGCATTAAAAAAACGGCTGTTGCCACAGATAAGTCGAATAACTCATCATTCCGAGTGTTACTATCGGTGCGGAATTTAGAAGCTGTTTGGAAATTCAAATTTAATGCTTTTTTAACCACGAAGTATCACAAAAAGACACGAAGCAAGTAGAAAGTCGGACGAATTTCGTGTTGATTTGTGTAATTTCGTGGTTAAATTCTTACATCTTTTGAGTTTCCAAACAGCTTCTAAAATAAAAGTCAAATTTCTCCCATTACTGAGCGGTCTGAAAATTGCGTAGTTGAAAAATCGCTTATTTTGAGCAACTCAATCAAGTGTTTTCTGTGTTTTCTGTGTTTTCTGTGGATAGAAAAATAAATCTATCCACTGAAAACACTGAAAACACGGAAGAAAACGGAAACGCGGCGGTCATTGATTTGTCCTATCAATTTCCGTGCCGCTCAGTAATGAATTTCTCCTAAAAAACTCACGCCGTCTTTCAGCTTTAAACCGAAATTTTCGGCAATCGTTTGCCCGATGTCGGATAAACTTTGGCGTGTGCCTAAGTTTGCGTTGCCTTTTGCGGATTTTCCGAAAACTAAAAGCGGTGCATATTCGCGGGTGTGGTCTGAGCCTTCTTTGGTCGGATCGTTGCCGTGGTCGGCGGTTAGAATTAGTAAATCGTCTTCGCACATTGCGTTGAAAATTTCGGGTAATCTTGCGTCAAAAACTTCTAAGGCTTTGGCGTAACCTTCAACGTCGCGGCGATGTCCGTAAAGCATATCAAAATCAACCAAATTTGAGAAAATCAAACCTTTCGTGTCGTCTGCAAGTGCTTTGATAGTTACGTTTAGAACCTGTTCATTATTCTTTGCGGTCAAATCTTCGGTAACGCCCATCGAATCATAAATCGAGGCGATTTTGCCGATGCAAACAACGTCTAAACCGTTATCTTTCAACAAAGGCAAAAGATTATCCGACGGCGGCGGAACGGCGTAATCGTGGCGATTTTCGGTGCGTTTGAAATCTTCGGCGTTGCTGCCAAGAAACGGACGTGCAATTACGCGCCCGACTTTATCTGCGCCGTCGAGGATTTTTCGGGCAATTTCGCAGATTTGGTAAAGTCTTTCAATCGGAATAATTTCTTCGTGCGCGGCGATTTGAAAGACGGAATCAGCCGAAGTATAAACAATCGGTTTGCCGGTTTTGATGTGTTCTTCGCCGAATTGTTTGATGATTTCCGTCCCCGAAGCCGGAATATTGGCGAGAACGCCGGGAACTTGTGCTTTTTCGGTGAATTCCGCGATTATCCGCTGTGGAAAACCCTGTGGAAAAGTCGGAAAAGCCTTTGTCAAAATGATGCCAGCCATTTCCCAATGTCCGGTCGTGGTGTCTTTGCCGTTTGATTTCAGAGTGCATTTGCCGTAATTGCCGGACGCATTTTCGATTGCCGCCAAATCTTGCAAAGGACGAATATTTGCTAAACCGAGTTTCTGCAAATTCGGCAAATTTACCTTGCGCGATTCGAGAATATGTCCGAGCGTGTCCGCGCCCGCATCGCCCCAATCTGCCGCGTCAGGCATTTCGCCAATTCCCGCGCTGTCTAAAACCATTAAAACGATTCGATTAAATTTTGTTGCCATACTATTTTTATCATAATACAATGACGGCAGAGAGGTAAAAGATTATGGAAGTTTTTCGCACACGAATCGAGTTAGACGGAAGCATAAAATTGCCAGTGCAAGTTTTGGAGCAAATGGATTTTGAAGCCGGACAAGATGTGGAATTGGAAGTAGAAAAAAAAGTTTTGCATATTTTTCTGACAAAATCCGAACAGCGCAAACAAGCTCAGGAGTTTATCAAAAAACGGATTAAACACAATGGTTCTGCTGTTGATAGCTTTATCGAAGAACGCCGTCAGGAGGCGATGAATGATTGAGAATGTGCTTGATGCTTCGGCTGTTTTAGCTTATCTTTTCAGCGAAACAGGTGCGGATAAAGTTGAGTTACTGCTTGGAAATTCGGTTATTGGGCGGATTAATGTTACCGAGGTTTTAACTAAACTCGTCCAAGATGGCTTAGCTATTGACGAAGCTAAAGAAACTTTCGATAAGTTAAATTTAGAAGTAGCCGAGTTTGACGAAAATCAATCGCTCAAAGCCGCCGAACTTCGACCTTTAACGAAACATCTTGGTTTATCTATGGGCGATAGATGTTGTCTTGCATTGGCGATTTTAGAAAATTTACCTGCCGTAACTGCCGATAGAAATTGGGCAAGTTTGAATCTTTGTGAAATTGAGCTTATTCGCTAAGTTAATTAAATTTTGCAGTCATAATTTTTTCAATAATTATAAAATAGACATTATTGGAAATAAGATTTGCCCGCTAATCTTCGCTAATCTCCGCGAATATTTTTAAATAATCGCTTGATGTTTTCTTGATTTGCTCAAAATATCGTTTTTATTCGCGTCAATTCGCGGAGATTCGCGGGCAAATCTTTAAGCCGATTTTTCAAACGCTTATTTCAAATAATGTCTAATGAATTTGCGCGGTTACGAAAAAAAATCGCGCTGCTAAAATGTCAAAAACAACTCGTCGAAATTTTTTAAAGACTTCGCTGTCAGGCTTTGGCTTGGTTGCTTTTCAAGGTTTGATGCTGAGAAATGAGTTTTTTCAAAACCAACAATCGTCAGATTTGGAGCTAAATGATTCGCTTTACGGCGAACTTTTCCCGACGGCTTCTGCCAATACGAACGAAACTTTTTTAGCTCTGCCGAGCGGTTTTCAGTATAACGTCTTCGGAAAAACCGGCTCGCCGATGTCAAACGGTCATCCAACGCCGAAACTGCCCGACGGAATGACAGTTTTTGACACGGCAAATACTTGGACGCTGATTCGCAATCACGAAGTTATTGATTTTGCGGGAGTTCCGGGTTCGGTGCGGGGAACTCCGCCATTTGATGCAAACGCGGGCGGCGGCACGACAACGCTGATTATTGATAAAATTTCGCGGCTTCCGGTTAGTTCATTTACGAGTTTGAGCGGCACTCTGCAAAATTGCGCGGGCGGCGTTACGCCATGGAAAACTTGGATTTCGTGCGAAGAAAATACGAACGGACAATCTTCCGGCTATTTTCAGCCGCACGGTTATTGTTTTGAAGTTCCGCTCACCGCGCAAAGCCCGACAAACACGCCGATTGCGCTGACGCAGATGGGACGATTCAAACACGAAGCCGTCGCCGTTGACCGCCGGACGGGAATCGTCTATCTGACCGAAGATTATAATCCGTGCGGTTTTTATCGTTTTGTGCCAAACAGATACGGACGGCTTGCCGATGGCGGACGACTGCAAATGTTGGCGATTCGAGGACAGAAAAATTACGATACGCGGACAAATCAAACCGTCAATGCGCCGATTTTGGCAACTTGGGTTGATATTCCCGAACCGAATACGCCGCAGGCAGAAGCCGACGTTTCGGCAGTTTTTAATCAAGGGTTTTCCGGCGGCGGCGCAATTTTTAAGCGGCTCGAAGGTTGTTTCGCGTATGCCGATAGGATTTATTTTACGTCAACCACGGGCGGCAATCTGGGAATCGGACAAATTTGGGAATATCGGCATCGAAAAGGCGATTCGGGCGTTTTGAAATTGATTTTTGAATCGCCGTCGGCAACTGTTTTGAACTATCCCGACAACATCTGTTTTGGCAAAAATGGCAATCAATTTATCTGCGAAGATAATAATGTCGAAAATTACATCCGAATTTTGAGCAAACACGGCGTAATGTCTAATTTTGCGAAAAACATCGTGCCGAATCTTTCGGTGTATGAGTTTAACGGTTGTGTTTTTAGCCCGAATTTGCAGACGCTTTTTTGCAATATCCAAACGCCCGGAATGACGTTTGCGATTTGGGGAAATTGGTAAAAACTCATTTTGCCGGCGCGGTGTAGCCTTCGCGGGCGCGGACGATTGCGCCGGCGGGGACGCTTTTGAGTTCGACTTTTATTTTGCGAAATTTGCCGTCGCGTTTTTCGTTTGATGAATAATAGCCGAGCGAATATTTTGTGCCGATTTCGTCAGCGACCTTTTTAAATGCGGTTCGTGCGCCGCTCAAATCTTCGATTGGAAAAACTTTTCCGCCCGAATTCTTGGCTAATTCGTTCATTTCTTTATCAGCTAAATCATACAATTTTTTGCTGATGTCGAGGCGTTCAAAATCACCGAGTTTGCAGAAATCTGTCGTTTTTTCCATATTTGATTTTGCGGGAAATGTTCGATAATAACGAGTGATTTGCGCGGGCGAAAAGCGCATTGCTTGTTCGCAATCGCCGAGCAGATTTTCTTCAAAAAACTCGCGTGTATTGACTTGGATAAAAAACGAAACAATGCCGCTTTCGTTAAATTTTTCGCGGACTTCATCAAAATCGCCGACGCTTACGGAATCAACGCCATCGGTCAGCGCGACAAGTGCGCGTCGTCCGCGAAATTCGGCTGCTGGTTTTTCGCCGAAAACTTTTTCGACAACTTGTAAAAGACTGTCATAAAACGGCGTGCTGTTGCTATTTTGTGCTTTTTCGAGCGCGGATTTCAGCTTTGTTCGGTCATCAGTCAAATTGCTTAAAACTTCGCTTACGGCGTAGGCTTCCGTTGTGGTTCTTTCGGTTTTATAAGCAATAATCGCCACGCGGTCGCCCGGTCTTAAAGATTGAATAAAATTGTCGGCGGCGCGTTTGATAAGTGCCAAATCTTGGCGCGTCGAACCGCTCGTATCTAATAAAAGCGCGACTTCAAACGGCGCGGCAGTTGCCGAAAAATCAGAGATTTCCTGCGGCTTGCCGTCTTCGTAAATCACGAAATTATTTTTTTTGAGATTCAAAAGCGGCTTGCCGTCTTTGTCCGTAACAACCACGGGAACATCAATAATTTGAGTTTCGACGCGGATAACTTCGTCTTCGTCCTGCGCCGAAATGTTGACGATTAAAATTGAAATATAAATTAGCAGTAAAAAAAATCGTGCGGCTTTCATTGCTTACAAAATCACTCCGTATTTTTACGATTTTAGCAGAAAACAAACAATTTAAGAAAAATTTATGTTAAATCCGAATGGTTACTAATCGGATTTTTCCGTATTTTGTGATATTCTTACACGAAATCGCATCTTTGCAAATAATTAACATCCCTTTTTCGTGCGTTTTTTTCAGAAAGAAACGCCGACATATAGCTTTTAGATGCAGTTAAAACTTGAATTATAAATTTTTTAGAGGAGAAATATATTATGAGCAGAAAATTTGCTTTAATGATTTTGTCAATTTTTACGATTGGCGTGTTTTTAACGACTTCCGTTTCGGCGGCAACGCTTCTTGTTGAAGATTTTAACGATGCCGCGGGAACGGCTATTACGGTGGCGAATTGGGCGGCACACAGCGGAGCCGGAACAAATCCGCTCGTTACTTCCGCGCCGGGATTGACCTTAGCCGGTTATCCTTCGTCGGGCGTTGGAAATGCAGTTTCTTTAACGACCACCGGCGAAGATGCCAACCGCGTATTTGCCGTGCAATCAACAGGTTCGGTTTATTCGGCGTTTATGGTTACGGTCAGCGAGGCTTCGGTTGATCCGGCGGGCGGATATTTTTTCCATATCGGACCTGATCCGGTCGGCACAACATTCAGAGGCAGAGTTTTTGCTAAAAAAGATGCTTCAAATAATGTTGCTTTCGGTATTTCCAAAGCATTGGCGACTGCGGCAGACGTTGTTTTCACGCCTTTTACATATTCGCTTAACACGACTTATTTGATTGTTGTTAAATATACCATCGTTGACGGCGTAACTAACGACACGGTTTCGATGATTGTCAGCACGACTGTTCCGGCAGTCGAACCTGCGGCAACTGTAACGGCAACGGATACTATTCAATCGGATATAAATCCGGGAAGTGTTGCAATTCGTCAAGGCGCAGTAGCAACTTCGCCGACCGCCAGAGTTGACGGCATTCGCGTCGGCACGGATTGGGCAGGCGTTACGCAAGCAGTTGCGGCGGCTGATGCTCCGGTAGATTTTAACGGCGACGGCAGAACCGATTGGGTTGTTGCACGCAACACGGGCGGTGGCGCAAGCGGTCAATTAACGTGGTTCTGGAACATCAACGGCGCGGCAACTCCGACAGCGGCTTCGGCTTGGGGTTTGCAGAGCGATACTTTGACACCGGCAGATTTTGACGGCGACCAAAAAGACGACATTGCCGTTTGGCGACCGGGCGCGGCGGGTGTTGCGGCGTTCTACATTTTGAATAGTGCGACAAGCACGGTTCGTGTGGAACTCTTCGGTCAAACCGGCGATAATCCGACGGTGGTTGATAACTACGGCGGCACGGCGGCTGATGACGTTGCAGTTTTCCGCCCATCAAACGGAACGTGGTATTACCGCACGGTTGCCAACGGTCCTGTAACATTTGTTCCTTGGGGCGCAACGGGCGATTTTGTCGCACCGGGCGATTATAACGGCGACGGCACGGCTGATTTCGGTATCCAACGCGCTAACGCCGGAGCCGGAAACTTCTGGATTCGGCTTTCAACCGGAGTTGCTCAACCTGTTGTTTCATTCGGACTTTCAACTGATTTTGTAATCACGGCAGACTTTGACGGTGATGCTAAAACCGACATTGCAACATTTCGGGGTTCAACCGGAACTTGGTATTGGAAACCTTCGAGCGGCGGCGCAGATCAGCAAGCAACTTTTGGTTTGTCATCTGATACTGTTGCACCGGGCGATTATAACGGCGATGGCAGAACTGATTTAGGCGTTTTCCGTAACGGTGTGTTCTATGTTTATAGTCCGACGGGCGGCGCAGTCAGCTACTTTACTTTAGGCGCAAGCGGCGACCGTGTTCCGGCGTTTTATAATGTTCACTAAATCTTGAATAAAATCATTACTGAGCGGCACGGAAATTGATAGGACAAATCAATGACCGCCACGTTTCCGTTTTCTTCTGTGTTTTCAGTGTCTTCAGTGGATAGATTTATTTTTCTATCCACTGAAGACACTGAAAACACAGAAAACACTTGATTAAGTTGCGAACAATAAGCGATTTTTCAACTATGCAATTTTCAGACC
>JANNYB010000221.1:0-10908 GCA_031409875.1 Acidobacteriota bacterium
AGATGGGTTTTTCATCCCGGAAACAACTTTTCTGTTTAGATTTAAGAAGAAATGTATGTTGGACAGTTTTAACAATTCAACCCTAAAAACAAAATTGAATCTTTCGCGCAAGTTTCAAAGCAGTAGATTTGGGCGACAAAAGTTTGTAGATAAAAAGCCGATAACTCCAATCGTTTAGAGTTGTCGGCTTTTTGTTATTTGTAAATTGGTTGCAGATAAACCGAAAAAAAAGCCCGAAAGATAACGCGAATTATCTTCCGAGCGGTTTGGTTTATCTTTCGGAAACAAAATGTTTCAAAAGATGCTCCATCCTAGTTCGTATCTTAAAGCATTCTGTTTCCGAAAATCAAGAAAACTTCCGTGTTTTCTATTGAATTAGAGGAGATAAAAGAATGAAAAAAGATACTTTAAGCGGATTATTCGGTTTTATTTTTCGGCATCTGCGCTCGTGTGCAACCTTGCAGACAGGCATCAGATTAACGGCTTGCGGTTTGATTTTAGTTTTGCTTTTGCCGTGTTTTATTTTCAATCCGATGACGAAAACATACGCCCAGACAAACTTTCCCGTCCAAGAACCTGCGCCTGTTTCCGCGCCGCCGATTTCGTTTGAAGTCCCAAGTCCTGAGTCTAATGTCCTAAGTCTTTTTTCAACTTTGTCCGAATCAACAAATTCGGTGAGTAATTATTTCACCGCGCCGGAATTGCCCGAAGGTTTTGAAAATGCGCGGACGAGTTCGCCTTTTTCGCGGGATATTTCTGCTTTCGGTTCATCTTTCAGTTCGATTTTTACGACAAAAGTTTCGGCTTCGCAACCTTCGGGAAGCGTCGAATTCGATTTTGACGGCGACGATAAAGCCGATATTTCGCGTTGGCGCGGGACGGCGACCGATTGGCAAATCAAGCAGAGTTCAAACGGCAACACGACCAATCTAACATTCGGCAATGTTTCTTCGATAATTGCGCCGGGCGATTTTGACGGCGACGGCATTACCGACCGCGCGATTTTTGATGCCGGAACTTGGACGATTAAAAAGAGTTCCAACGGCACAACGCAAACAATTTCTTTCGGCACGAGCGGCGACAAACCCGTAACCGGCGATTACGACGGCGACGGCAAATCGGATGCGGCGGTTTTTCGCGCTTCGACGAATACTTGGTGGATTTTGCGAAGCATTGACGGCAATTACACTTCCACGAGTTTCGGTGCATCGGGCGACATCACGGCGCAAGGAAATTATGACGGCGACAACAAAACCGACATTGCAATTTTCCGCCCAAGCACAGGTGATTGGCATATTTCGGGAAGTTCATCTGGATATTATTCCTTGCATTGGGGCATTGCTTCGGACATTCCGACTCCGGCGGATTTTGACGCGGACGGCAAAACCGATGCGGCAGTTTATCGCGGTTCGACCGGGACTTGGTATGTTTATAAAAGCTCGACGAACAACGGCGAATATATTTTGCAGACTTGGGGAAACTACGGCGATCAACCCGTTCCGGCAGATTACGACGGCGATTCAAAAGCGGATTTTGCGGTGTTTCGACCGACAACGGGCGTTTGGCACATTATCAAAAGTTCCAATTCAAATTATGATTATCAAACTTTGGGAATGGCGGGCGATGTGGCTGTTTCGTCGGCATATCTGAAAAAAATCGGCGGCACGGTTTTCGGTTATGATATGGCAAAACAGAGACTTTTGCCGAAAAATTCGACAGGCGGCACGAATCTTTATTCGCAGAATTTCAGTTGGGGAACAGGACTTGTCGGACTCGCGGGCAGAGCGGGAATGAATGCGGGTTTCGGGATTTCGTATAATTCGCTGATTTGGACAAAAAATCCGACAAGTAACAGCATCGTTTTTGATGTTGATAACGCAAATATTTCGCCGGGTTTTCGTTTCGGATTTTCGACCATCGAGCCGATTTATTACAATTCGCAGCGAAAGAAATTTTCGTATTTGATGGTAACGCCGTCGGGCGGACGAGTCGAATTTAACCAAATCGGCGCAAGCGACACTTACGAAACAAACGATTCGGGCTACGCGCAACTGAAAACCATCGGCGCAAGCGACCCGAACACGCCGATTGAAAATATTTCCATCGTCATCAGCGGAACAGACGGCAGCACAATGAATTACGAATGGAAAGCGGGCGCGTTTCGATGTTCGCAAATCAAGGACCGAAACGGCAATTTCGTTTCAATCAACCACGACGAACAAGGCGTTCTCAGAACCGTAACCGACACGCTCGGCAGAATTATCACGGTCAATTACGACACGCAACTTTACCCGACATCAATCACGCAAACTTGGAAAAACAACAACGGTCAAGGCACAGACATCACGCACACTTACGCGACATTTGCTTACACGAGCCTCGCAATCAACACGAATTTTACAAATCTGACGGTCATCGGTCCGGCAAACGGCACGAATTTGAAAGTTTTGCAAAAAGTAACTTTCCCGACCGAATCAAACGGCGCGGGACCGAACACGACTTTTTCATACAACAGTTGGGGACAAGTCAAACAAATCAACAATTACGCGGCAGACAATCATCTGCTCAATGAAACAAAAATCAATCTTCCGGCAGACGCAACCAATCCGCAAACCGATTGCCCGCGCTTTACGGAAACACAAATCAAAACGGAAAACTTCAACCTCGATTCAAACAATCAGCCGCAAGCCATCGTCATCAACAATTCGATAACCCCAAACCAAACCTACAATGTCGGCGGACACAGCGGCACGGCAACGAAAATCGAAGTTTCAATGACGGGCGATCCATACGGCGCGGTAACGCGAAGCTATGTCGGAAGTTCAGGCTGGCAGGAAGGTTTGCCGATTGCAACGGAAGATCTGGTAATGGAAACAATACTGACCCAAAAGCGTTGGACTTGGACAAATTATACACAAGACGACACATCAAAAAGCTACATTTTGAATCCGCGTGTTACGCAGTCGAAAATCGGCGACACGGGAAGCACGAAACGCACGGAAATTGATTATCTGATGCAATCGGGCAATGTTTCGCAATACGGATTGGTCAGCGAAGTTCGGCTTTTCGATGGCACAAACAATACTCTACAAAAGAAATCAACAACAACTTATAATCTTGCCGCCGATTATATTTCGCGCCGCATCATCGGCTTGCCTTCGATGGTTGAAAGTTGGGGCTTGAATCAAGGAACAAGTGCGTTGGAATATGTTTCAAAAGCAACCTTCAATTACGATGAAGGTGATTTTAGCGACAGCACTTTGGAGCAGAACATTTCAACGGTAATTCAGCACGACAACGCAAATTACGGAAATGGTTTTATCATTGGCAGAGGTAATTTAACTTCACAAACGCGCCACGATATTTCAGGGCAAACTGCCAACGTAACATCAAGCACAAAATACAATATAACAGGCGCACCTGTGGCACAGATTGATCCGCTTGGTAGAATGATAAAAATAAGTTATGCCGATGTTTTCAACGACACGCCAAGCAATCGCAACACTTTTGCCTATCCGACCAAGTTGACCGACACGGCGGGAAATTTCTCGGAAGTCAAATATCGTTATGACATCGGCGCAAACGTCTGGGCAAAATCGCCTGCGCCGCAAGGACAATCACAAGGCAAAATCACCACGCGAATTTATGACGATGTTGGCAGAATCGAGAAACAAAAAATCGAAAACACAGGCGCATACACGCGCTACGAATATCCGACGAATAATATTCAATCGAAAGTTTATACGACCATCAATGACGTTGACGGCGATGGCAACATTGCCGAAGATGAGGTTTATGCCGAATCTTGGACGGACGGCGCGGGCAGAATCAGATATGCTCGAACCGAAAATCCGAACTCGGCGAACGGTTGGGGCGGTTCAATAGTTGAATACGACATCTTGGGCAGAGCAATTCGTTCGACAGTTCCGACGGAAATTAACCCTGTCAATCCGCTCAACCCGATGACTTGGCAACCTGCGGGCGACGACAATCGCGGCGTGGACGGAAACGGCAATCCAATTTGGTTGTGGACACAAGCCGAATACGATTGGAAATCGAGAGTTACCCGGCAAATCAACTCGGACGGCACAGACAAATTGATAAGCTACGAAGGTTGCGGATGCGCGGGCGGACAGGTTACAACTGTTCAAAGTGAATTAGTTCCTGTTCCGGGACAGAATTATTCCGCGCGAAGAACTCAAAAAGTTTATCAGGATATTTTGGGCAGAAGTTACAAAACCGAAATGCTTGATTGGAATTCAGATGTTTATAAAACTTTGCTGAATTTCTATGACGGACAAGATCAAATAATTGTAAATCGTGAAATTGCCGGAACTGTATCAAGTAATGATTATCGAGAATCAACTTTCAGTTTTGACGGACACGGAAGACTGAAAACAAGTCAGTCACCTGAACAAAATACGAATACAGCTACTACTTTCACTTATACTTCCGACGATAAACCGCAGACAATAACCGATGGGCGCGGAGCAACGAAAAGTTATACATATAATCCACGAGGATTAATTCAACAAATTAGTTGGAGTGTTCCACAAAACAGCCAAATCCAAGTTCCGTCAAATGTGTCATTCAGTTATGATGCACTCGGAAACCGAACTCAAATGACAGATGGCTTCGGAAGCGTTTCATATGAATATAACAGCTTGTCCCAGTTGACTACCGAAACTCGTCAGTTTAACGAAACCGTTCCGCTTGCTCCACTTCCGAATAATTCTTTTAAGACTGATTATATTTACGGACTTTCAGGACAGTTATTGAGTTACAAAGAACCTTTCGGAGAAACCGTCAGCTACGGATACGACAAAAAAGGAATGCTCGATTCGGTTTCGGGCTATCGGGCAACTGAAAATCTTCAGATGAATTATGTAACATCTGCAAAATATAGGGCTTGGGGCGCGGTTAAAGAAATAAATTATGGAAATAATCGCGGCGTTTCGATGAACTATAATAATCGTCTGCAAGCACAACAATATACGCTCAACACGGGTTTGCAAGGTAATCCGACTATCTATTTGCAGTATAATTATTATAACGACGGCAAACTGAAAAATTCGGGTATCGGTTATTCGGATGACTTTGACCGCTCATATGAATATGATTTTTTGGGGCGTTTGACAAGTGCCAAAACCGGAGCCGAAGCACGCGGACAAACCGAAAACAATGCAAATAATCGTCCGTATCGTATAAATTTGGAATATAACAAATTCGGCGATATTATCAATCAGCAAAAACTGAATTGGACGGCAAGTTTTACCTCGACCTTCCAATATCAAAACGCCAGAATGACTTCCGAATCAACGACGAAGATTATCCCGAATTGGGTCAATGAAACATACGGATTTACTTCTGTTTTTGATGCTGACGGGCGCAAAACTTCGGATGGCTCTGATACGAAAAAATTTGATGCGGAAGGAAGATTGAGATATTCGAGCGAAATTGACACGGAAATAAATCAAGACGGCGATGGTAAGAAAATAAAAACCGTTGAAGGAGTTTGCCAAGTTGAAAGTTGTCCGAATCTTCCGGTAACAAAAGAATATTTTATCAGGTCATCAGTTCTTGGCGAGATTGTTTCGGAGATAAAAGATTCAACCGAAGAAGGATTAAGCAGAAAAACCAGAATTTACGGGAATGGAAAAGAAATTGCCCAACGCCGTCTGACATATATTGGCTCACAATCAATTTTTACAGACGCAACTTTCTTAAAATCAACCGATCCGAGCGGTGTTGAGCTAACTGAAATACTGATTCATAATTCGGGGAATAATTATACTTACGGTGGTGGCAAACTCGACCCGTTTGGCGCGGGAGTCGGCAACGCCAACCCGTATCCGACAGGAACGCCTGACCCGAATTATCCAGATTGTGATTACGGCACAGATGGCGACAATTATGATGACTGCGAAATCCCCGATTTTGAAGACCCCGAAAACGAGGAAGGCGAAGTCGGAAGTGTGCCGCAAAATACTTGTTATAAAGATGGTATTGAAATTGATTGTCACGAAGTAATGCACGCCCTTGAGCGCAACGGCTCGGATGTCGAAAGTTCTGACGAGGAGGAAGAAGACAACGCGCCGAGTGACGAAGGACAAATAAGCACTTGGGGCAATGATGATGACGCAAATCCCCGCGCCAGTTTAGAAGTGGAAGAAAGAGAGTTTGAAGTTGCTTATACGGGAATGGAAGCGACATTTAAGAATGATTTTTATGTAACGGTCAAAGACAACGACACCAGAAGAGTCAGCATTTGGGATTTGCGGGTTTCTACTTTTAGCGAAGTTATGGAGTCATCCTTATCTTTAGAGACTCCACCAGAACCGAGCGACGATTGCTTAAAAGCATTGGCTGACGCAAATCAAGATGTAGATGCCTATAATCGCGCTTGGGCAGCGAAAGCCGAATTAGAAAAAGCGGTTGATACATATAACAGCGGAAATTTTACTAATCTTTTTAGTTGGTCTATGTTAGCTGCTATTGGAGTTAGGGAAACAGGATTTCAAAATATTGGTGAAAGAGGGGGCAGTGGGAAAAATGGCAAAGGCGTTTTCCAAATTACAACAGGAAATGTATCCCAAGATGTTTTAGATAGTGTTTCTAAATCTGCTGAGTGGGTATTGGACAATAAACTAGCTCCTGAATGGAATAGGCTAAACAAATATGGTTTGGACATCGGCTTTTTGGCAACATTAAGAAATTATAATGCTGGTTCAGCTAAAACTGCTGAAATTATCAAACAGGTTCAGAAAGCTGGAGGAATTAGTGGCACCCGTAATGATTTTGACGAAGGCACTGCCTATCCAGGGTTAGATACGAATAAAGCCCCTAAAGATAACAGCAAGGGAAATTATGTAAGTAATGTTCTTGGTATTGCAAGGTATTGCTTTGGTTGGCAAGGGGTTTCAAGAGAAGACTATTAACTATTGCAGAGGAGACCAATGTTATGAAGTTAGCTATAACTCTATTAATATCAGTAATTGTGTTATCAATTTTATTTCTCATCGGGAATAAAAATGCTACCACCCTAAACTTTAATAGTAATGAAGCAAATATAATTGTTGATCCGGCAGAAGAATTTTTCACACCATCACCACCAAATACAAATGCTGAGAAAACAAACATGCCACTTAAGAATGATGGGTCTAACAATCCTAAAAAAGGAATATTAAACCGCGAAGACCTAAAAGGTTTCATAATCGAAGGAAGAAGCATTGGCGAAATAAATATTGGCGATAAGAAACAGAAACTTTTAGATTATTTTGGCAACCCTACTGAAGGTTACTTTTATGCTAAATGTAATATCTCTGACCTGCATTGGAACGATATTGATTTAGATAATAGAGGTATATTTGCTTATATGAAAAATGATAAAATTTACCAAATAGAATCGTTTACCAATAGATTTAGGCTTAATAGTGAAATTAAAATAAACGACTCCCCTAAAGATCTCATTTCGTTATACCCTGATCTTGAGGCTTATGAACTTCTTAGAAGTGCTAGTATTGTGGATGGGTCGGCAAACTTGATTTTTTGGGTAGATAATAATAAGGGCATAGCATTTGAGCTATATAATTATCAAGGATTGGCAGAAAGCACTAGAAAGATAGCCAGCATAATAATATTTAATCCATCAGAAGGATTTCGTCCGCGTGGTATGTGTAAAGAATTGCTTTACACTCGAGAACTTATAAAACGTAATAAGTGGTTTCTTGACGATTAGAACCTGTCAGCAAACTTTTTTTCTAAAAATTGATAAATACAAAACGGTTCAAATATTCAACGGGCGCGACCAAGTTTTGCAAACGATTCAATATGCCGGAACGGAAAGCACGAGCAACACGCATCAAACCGTTTCGATGAGTTACGACGGACACGGGCGAATGAAAACGCGGCATTATCCGATTGAAGGCACGACGGCAAATCCGAATGCGGAAACGTCTTGGAATTACAACAATGACGATTCGATTCAGCAAGTTATTGACCCGCGCAATGCGATTACGAATTTCAGTTATAATTCACGCGGATTGATGAATCAAATCAGCTATTCCGTGCCGTCGTCGAATCCGTCGAATATTACCACCACGCCGACTGTGAATTTCAATTATGACGCGCTTGGAAATCGGACGCAGATGACCGACGGCACGGGAACGCAAACTTACGCTTACGACCAACTTTCGCGCTTGACATCGGAAACCAAGACTTTTTCTTTGCTTTCGGGCAACTCATATACCATCGGCTACACCTACAATTTATCGGGCGGATTGAAATCAATAACTGATCCGTTTAATGCGACCGTTAATTATACCAACGACAAAACGGGCAGAGTTCAGACGGTTTCGGGTTCGCCCTGGGCTGAGAATCCGAGCGGTAATTATGCGAACAATATTCAATATCGCGCGTTCGGGCAGGTCAAGCAGATTGATTACACTCTGCCGAATAATGCGGCGCAGATAAAGCTCGAATATGATAATCGTCTGCGCGTCAATCATTCGGAAGCCGTGCAGAACGGCAATTATCTGATGAAAGCCGATTTTACATATTTTGCCGATTCGCGGGTGCAATCGAAAGATGATCTGCTCGATAACAAATTTGACCGAACGATGAAATATGATTTTGCGGGGCGTTTGAAATTTAATCAATTCGGAGTAGGTTTGAGTTGGAACAGCAATTACAAAAGAGTTTATGAACAAACGATAACTTACGATGCTTTTTCGCAAATGACGGTCAGACAAGGCGAACATTGGGGCGATAATATTCATTTTTCACAAAACTATACGAATGGCAGAATCAATAATTTTCACGGAAGTTATGATGCTTCGGGAAATGTTGTGCAACAAGGCGATATTGCCTCTGACCCGAACACTTTTCAAAACACGACATTCGACGCTTCGGGCAGACGGACGGTTTTCTTTGACAGTTTCAAAGGACGTTTCGGAAATGTTTTGAATATGGTTTCGGAACATAAAACCGAGCAATTATTTGACGGCGATGGTCGTCCGGTGGTTGAAAAAATCGGCACACGCGCCTATCACGTTTCCGCACCGCCGGCAACAAGTTTGACGGCAGAAGTAAATTCTTATCAAGTGTGGTCAACGGTTTTGGGAAGTTCATTAACAACCATCACGCCGAGCGGCGAAAAGTTGGAAACCAAAGTGTTTGCGGGAAATGCGTTAATCGGGAAACAAGTTCGCGGAGTTGTCAATAACCAACCGATAGACGTTCTCGAATGGCGCACGGCTGATCCGGTAACGGGAACGGTCGGCAAATTCGGATATTCGACCGAGTTCGGCACAATCTTTATCAAAGAAGAAACCGAGCCGCTCGGACAAACGCTGGACGAAAACGATCCGGCAGACCCGCCGCAACCGTTGCCGGGAGAAATAAAAATGGGAAGCGCGGACGATCCGCAATGGCAATGCGGACTTGGCAAGCAATTTTGGGGCGGATTTACGGGAATGTCGTTTTTATGTCAGATGATGGCAATGCTGAGTGTAATCAAAAATCTTCCGTGCAACGATTTTCGAACTCGGGTTTTCTATTTTTCATCTTTACGTTTTCGCTTCCCTTCTGAAATTGGGGTTACGCTTGCCGATTCTTTACTTTTTCTTCGGGTTCGGCGTTCGTCAAAATCTCGAATATCGTCAATAAAATCCGTGCCGCTCAAAACGACAAGCGCGGTTAAAGTCGTGAAAAGATAAGTAATTGCGGTCGTGTGCAAAACGAAATCGAACATCGAATGAATCAAAATTCCGAAACAACCCGTAAGTGCGCCGACGGCAACGCCGCGACGGTAAACATTCGGCGATTTGATATTTCGCAAACCTGTTTTAAACAATAGAAAAATGAATAATGCGGCGATGAGTAAGCCGATAAGTCCTGTGTCCGTAAGAATTTGCAAATAATCGTTATGCGCTTGCTCGACGCGCTCGATGCCGTTCAGCGTGTCGTATTTCGTATAAGCCGACGCAAATCCGCCCAAACCTGTGCCGAACGGAAAATAATTTTTGATAACGTCCAAACTGACGTTCCAAATATGCGTTCGATTGGTTGTAATATCATTTGAAGTAGCAGTTTCGGCAATTCGCGTCAACGAAGATTCGCCGCCGATGAGCATTGCGCCGACAATAATCGTCGCCAAAAGCAAAACCGCAAGTCCGCCTTTGAGAATCAATTGACCGGAACTTTTTGTTTCCGTTGTCAAAAATAATAGAAAGAAAACTTGCGCCAAAAGTGCAACCAAACCGCCGCGCGATCCGCTTAAAATCAAAGCTACGCCCATCAAACCGATTGCCGTAACATATAATAAACGCTTGTCTTTATGAACTGCGCCGACAAATAATAAACCGAGCGGAACGGCAATCGTCATTTCGATATAAGCCGCAAAATTATGGCGATTAACGAAGGATCCGAACGGTTGAACATTCATTTGTTCGTAAATTCCGTAAATCTTTGTCGGACTCAAAACGTATTGCAAAATCGCAAAAAACGCGAAGGCAAAACCGAAAACCGTTATTAAAGTAACGAGTTTTTGCAGACGTTTTCCGCTGTCAACAAATGTCAAAAGTGCCGCCAAATAAATCAGAAACGCAAAAATATGAAACGTAAAAACCTTCGTCCAAAAAGGTTCGAGCGAAATCGTGCGCGGAATGCCCGAAACTCCGGCAGTTTCCGCGAGTGTTCCAAAAGGAATAATCTGTATCAAACCGTAAATAACGATAGCGATAAGCGGAATTTGAATTAAGTTTTTGCTGAACCGCAACACGCCCGAACGAAACGCATCAATCGCCCAAAGCACCGCAATAATCACGCCCGTCAAATAAAAAAGCGAAATTGTCGGCTGATGCACCGTGCCGTAAGCCAAAGTTGTCAGGACAATTGCCGAGCACAGCA
>JANNYB010000222.1:0-14052 GCA_031409875.1 Acidobacteriota bacterium
AAACAATTTGGCAATCGGAATATTACGAAAAACAGGCTGGGAAAATATTGCCAAAGCACGGAGATTTTATGAGGTTTTTACCGCCAAGGGACTAAATTTAATAACTCAGCCAATTGTTGTCTGACTTTGCAATAGCCCTACCTAATACCTGCACAGCTCCGGCAAGTTTTTGAAAAGTTCCAAATTCTATGCTAACCCCTCCCAAAGTAGTGGTTGCTGCATTAAGACCTGCTAAATAGTTACCTGCTGAACGCGAGGTAACGTATAAACCATTAAGAAGTCCACCTACATTTCCATATATTCTTTTAATATCAAATCTACCACCTGGACCTGATTGTGCGGCAACTTGTGCAAGATTCAGTTTCTTCGCTTCTTCGTTATATGTGGCAATAGCACCATCAAATGTTGTTCCAACTTGAATAACATGATTTGTGAGAGTTTGTCCGTCCTCAGGGCTAGTGAACTCATCCCAGTATTGTGTTGCTCCGACCCTTGTTCCGCCACCAGAGGTATTTTTCTGTCTTTTTCGACGCTTTTCAAGCATAGAGAGAGTTGGAGGTTTTCCATCAGCATTATTTTGATGCTGATATACTCCGAGATCATCATCATCAAAAACTGCAATTACTCTTCCATTTGCATCTATATGTGTTGATCTAACACAACTGCAATCAGCGGCAGTTTGCTTTTTCGTGTTGCCTCCGTATTGTTTTACAATATCAGCAATGGAGGGCAATTCTCCCGGAAATGATTTTTCGCCAGAAAAGTCTGTATCGTTCTGTATGTAAGGAGTTGCTTCACCGTGCGCCCCAGTTGATTTTGAAATCAAGCCCAACGGGTCAACAAACTTATACGGCGAATTTAGAACGTAAGAATATCTATTAAACGTCTGCGGGTCATTTCCATTCGCACTCGCCATCAACGGGTCAACGCTCGTAAATCTGCCGTGAATCGAGTTGTAATATCTCGCCTGTGCAAACTCCAAGCCTGATTCGCTGTCCTTTTCGTATCCGGTGTAGCTTTTACGAGTTTCGCTCGAATCGTAGTTTAGATTTGTGCTTCGTTGCGCTGAACTCGCTTCATCGCCGAACGCCATATAATCTTTGCGTGTTGTAACTGCGCCGTTTTGGTTTGTGATAACTCTTGCCGAGCCTAAATGGTCGGCTGTCAAATAACTCACTTGCGGCGTTTGGGCAACGGCTGTTGAATATTCCGCGACAAGTGTTCCTCCGCCATTATAGACGAATATCGTGATTTCTGTCGAGGATATTTTCTTCACCCGCTTGCCTTCGCCGTTGTAGAGATATTCGCCGTCTAAAGTTATCCGATTGCCGTTTGCGTCAACCGTTTCAACCATCGTTTGATGATTCTCCGCGTCGTAGGTGAATTTCTTGCTCTGCGCGTTGCGGGTGAGATTACCGTTGGCATCGTAAGCATAATCTTGTCCGCTTGAAAAACGATTGTCCGAAGTGTTAATCAACGGATTGCACACCGCTTGCGAACAACTGCCGAGTGTCGTTGTATTATTTACGTCAAACCGCCGATTGCCAAATCTGTCGTATTCAAAAGTTTGTTTCCACGTTGGATTTTGAACTCCGACAACCGTTTCCGTTGCTGATGCCAAACGATTGAGCGAGTCGTAAGTGTAAGTTTGTTCAAACGGTTGCGCCAAACCGTTAAAGCTAATCTTTTGTGTTTTCAGATTGCCGTTATTTTCCGTCGCGCTTCCGTAACCGTATTCGAGTTTGAGCAAACTTTTATCGGTTGCCGAGTTTCCAAGTGCGATTTCGGTGATTTGCTGTCTTTCGTTGTAGGCGTAAGTTTCCCATTTGCCGTTGCCGAGCCGCATTCGTTCCATTGCGCCCGATGAATTGTAATGAAATCCGTTGGCATAAAGTCTGTTTTGCGTTCCGACTGTTCCCCAAACGCTCGAAACATCGCCGTCCGCGTTGTAATCAACTTTGACCGTTCGCGTTGACGGATAAGTTTCCGAAATCATTCTGCCGAATGAATCGTAATTGTAACTCGTTTGATAAGTGTTTCCGTCTGTGATTTGTTGATGCGTTTCGAGTTGTCCGAGATTGTTGAAACTCGTGTAGCGTGTTTCTGAAACTGAACTTGTTACTTTTGTCGTTTTGCCGTTTGAACGCGCTGGAATTGCGCCCAAGCCTCTGCCGTCGTAGAAAAACTCGACATCCGGCGTTGCGTCCGAGTAATTACGCACGGTTAAGCGATTGAAATTGTCGTAAGTTCCTTCAACAGAAACGCCTTTCGCATCGGTTGTTTTCGTAATATTCCCGCTGTCGTCATATTCATATTTGACTGACCATTGTGAATTATTTGTTATCGAATCGGTGAAATTGAAATTTGCGTTTGCCGCTTGTTCGGGTTGTTTCGCATAAAGAAGCCGTCCGAGTGAATCGTGTGTAAAATATCTCGATTGTTCGCCTTGTATCGTTTTTCTCAAGTTTCCGAGCGTGTCGAAAACATAATCCGTGCTTAAGTTTTGACCTGCCGGGTCTTCAATCACGCGCACCATTCTGCCCAAAACATCCGAAAAACCTTTGCGCCGCTTGCCCGCTTGGTCTGTAATCTGTTTTGTAACTCCGATAATGCCTGAAACCGAAACTCCGAAATCAGTCTTCACCGTTGCGCCGTCCGGCAAGGTAACTTGTTTGACTCTGCTCGATTCGTCATAAACATTTGTTGTCCAAAGTTTCGTCTCGCCCGTGCGAAACGGATTTGTAACTCTCAAAACCCGTCCGTCTTGGTCAAACTCTTTTTCAACGAAGATGTTTCCCTGTGAATTGATTTCTTCCGCTTTGTAAGCTCGCCCCAAACCGTCAAAATACGAAATACTTTCCGCCCAATTCGTCGCGTCAATCTGTGAACGGTTTTTCACCCAATAATTATTCGGTTCATCGTGATAAATCGTTTCCGCTGTGCCGCCGACTTGCACCTCAGTTCCGCCGACCAACACATAATTCTTCGTGTTGAGCGGGCGCAAGGTTGCCGCATCGTATTCAATCCGCGTTATCAAACCGTTGGCATCTTTTGTTGAGAGCGGCAATCCCGTAATCGGATTAAAAGTCGTCGAACTGACAAACGCCGTGTCTGAACCGTGCTGATTTGTCGGGTCAGGAATTGCACTCGTAACCGTTAGCGGATATGCGTGATGTGTCGCGTCAAAAGTCGTTGTCGTCGCGTTGCCTTTCGCGTCTATTGATTCATATTGATTGCCCCAAGTGTCAAATCTCGCACGGGTTTCAATATACGCATTCAGATTTGTAACCAAGCCTTTCGTGCTGTCCCAAACTCTCGCCGCCGTCGGATTCCCGCGCCCGATGTTCGGTGAATATCCGCCGTCGTCATATTTCATCTCGCTTCGTGAAACAACCGTTCCCGCCGCATCCTTAACTTGCGAACTCGTTGTCTAATTTTTCTTTTTGTTTATTTCAAAAGAAACTATTTTCCATTCTTGATTAATTTTCTTTAGACTGAATTCACCACCAACAATAATATCAGGGGAGTGTTTTAGCTGTAATTTAGTTTCTATTACAGTTTTATCGCCTTCTATTTTCTCGTTGCTAATTTCCTTAAGAACAAAACCTTGTGACCTTACATGCTCTGCCCAATCAGCGTCAAACGGATCTGCTACGGCAACATTTTTCTCTTTTATAACAGGTTTCTCATTTCCAGTTAATTTTCTAGCCTCGCTAATTTTTCCGCTTTCGACTAACTTCATAAATTCTCCTACCACTTTAGAAGCATCGGATAAATTATTTTTACTTTTTCGTAAATTACTATTATCCGAAGCCACCTGAGAATGGCAGGAAATTAAACTGATAGAGAACAAGATGTATAAAATTAAGCTCAACATCAAATTGTTTTTCCGAGCAAATATATTCTTCATAGTATTGTAATCTCCTTTTTAAAAATTCTTTAATCTTGATAGACTCTTGATGCCATATAGCCTGTATATCCATGTAATCTTCCAGAGCTTCTAATGATGGTAGTATTCGAATTCAAACTGTTAGATAAACTTATGTTTAGTTTTGTTCTCGTTGTTCCATTGACAGTAGAGATAGACCGCTCTAGTCCATCATACTTATTAAGAAAACTTTGTCTTTGTCTTGCCAGTTCTTTTGATTCGAATGACCTCGCAAAAGTATTTGGACTAACTGTTGCGCTAACTCTGAATAAAGATGAAAAACCTTGACTATTGCCGGATTCATTTTGTCTTGAAAATCCCAAATTTGCTTGTGGTCCTGTTTTGCTAATTTCCCCTCCAAAGCTATATGCATCAGTTGTTTTGGTAGAGTTTTCGGTAGAACCAGTATTACCTGATTCTACGCCGGAAGGAAAAATATCCATATTTTCCTGTATTTCCGCCTGGCGCATTCCTTCTTCAAATCCTTTATTATAAACATTCGTATAATAAGCAATTGCATCCGCTCTTTCTTGAGCGGATGGTTTGTAAAAGTAAGTAACTCCATCATCTCCCGTAGCAGTCCAAGATTCTGCATTTAATATCTTTAACCATATGAGTGGAAGAGGAAGCCCAGATGATTTTTCACCTTGCGGCGGGACAGGCGGCGCGGCTTGTTGTTGAGCTGCTCCTTCGGGTGTTTCACTAACTGTTGACTCGGCGGCTTCGTTGGTATGACTTTCGGGAACGGCTTCGGCAAAGTTCGGATCAGCATAAGTTGATTCATAGCAACTTGAATAAGCAGGATTGCACCAACCCCCTAAACCGGGACCTGAACCTCCGCCATTTGCACCTGTTGTAGATGGAATCAAACCCAACGGGTCAGTAAATTTATACGGCGAATTCAGAACGTAGCTGTAACGATTGAACGTCTGCGGATTCTTGACATTCGCGCTTGCCGTCAACGGGTCAACGCTCGTAAATCTGCCGTGCGTGGCGTTGTAATATCTCGCCTGTGCAAACTCCAAGCCGCTTTCCGTGTCTTTCTCGTAGCCCGTGTAGCCTTTCCGCGTTTCGCTTGAATCGTAGCTTAATCCGTTTGTTCTCTGCGCCGAGCTTGCTTCATCGCCAAACGCCATATAATCTTTGCGGGTTGTAACTGCACCGTTTTGATTCGTGATGACTCGCGCCGAGCCTAAATGGTCGGCTGTCAAATAACTTACTTGCGGCGTTTGGGCTAATGCTGTTGAATATTCCGCGACAAGTGTTCCTCCGCCATTATAGACGAAAACCGTGATTTCTGTCGAGGAAATTTTCTTGACTCGCTTGCCTTCGCCGTCGTAAAGATATTCGCCGATGGTTACGTTGCTTGCGTCTTTTACTTGCTTTTGATGATTCTCGGCATCGTAGAGAAATTGCTTGCCCGTTGCGTCTTGCGTTACGTTGCCGTTTGCGTCATACAAATAATTTTGTCCCGATGAAAAACGGTTGTCCGAAGTGTTGATCAACGGATTGCACACCGCTTGCGAACAACTGCCTAAAGTCGTTGTATTTGCCGCGTCAAATCGGCGGTTTCCGTAGCGGTCGTATTGAAATGTCTGTTTCCAAGTCGGTGAATTATTTACTTTTTCTTCGGCTGATTGCAGACGATTGAGTGAATCATAACTGTAAGTTTGCTCAAACGGTTGTGTCAGTCCGTTGAAAGTGATTTTTTGACTTAAGAGATTACCGTTGTTTTGTGTGTTGTTGCCGTAGCCATATTCGAGTTTCAGAAGACTTTTATCGGTTGCCGAATTGCCGAGCGCGATTTCGGTGATTTGTTGGCGATTGTTGTAAGCGTAAGTTTCCCATTTGCCGTTGCCTAATTTCATCCGCTCCATCGCGCCGCTTGAGTTGTAATGGAATCCGTTGGCGTAAAGTCGGTTTTGACTTCCGACCGTTCCCCAAACACTCGAAACATCGCCGTCCGCATTGTAATCAACTTTGACCGTTCTCATTGACGGATAAGTTTCCGAAATCATTCTGCCGAATGCGTCGTAATTGTAACTCGTTTGATAAGTGTTTCCGTCCGTAATCTGTTGATGCGTTTCAAGTTGTCCGAGATTGTTGAAAGCCGTGTAGCGCGTTTCTGAAACCGAACTCGTTACTTTTGTGGTTTTCCCGTTTGAACGTGCCGGAATCGCGCCTAAACCTCTGCCGTCGTAATAAAAACTCACGTCCGGCATTGTTGCGTCTGAGTAATTTCGCACTTTCAGACGATTGAAATTATCATAAGTTCCCGTAACACTTGAACCTTTGGCATCGGTTGTCGTGGTGATGTTGCCGTTGTCGTCATATTCGTATTTGACTGACCATTGTGAATTATTCGTGATTGAATCGGTATGAACAAAAGCCGCGTTTGCCGATTGTTCAGGCTGTTTCGCATACAACAATCTGCCTAAACTGTCGTGTGTGAAATATCTCGATTGTTCGCCTTGAATTGTCTTGCGGAGATTTCCGAGCGTGTCAAAAACATAATCTGTCGAAAGATTCTGACCTGTCGGGTTTTCAGTGCTTGTCGGGTCTTCAATGACTCTGACCATTCTGCCCAAAGCATCCGAAAAACCTTTGCGCCGCTTGCCTGCTTGGTCGGTGATTTGTTTCGTTATGCCGATGATTCCCGATGTCGAAACTCCGAAATCAGTCTTCACCGTTGCGCCATCAGGCAAAGTTACTTGTTTGACTCTGCTTGATTCATCATAAACATTCGTTGTCCAAAGTTTCGTTTCACCTGTGCGGAACGGATTCGTAACCCGCAAAACTCGTCCATCTTGGTCAAACTCTTTTTCAACGTAAATGTTACCTTGTGAATTGATTTCTTCGGCTTTGTAAGCGCGTCCCAAACCATCGAAATAGCTGATACTTTCCGCCCAATTCGTTGCATCAATCTGCGAACGATTCTTGACCCAATAATTATTCGGCTCATCGTGATAAATCGTTTCCGATGTTGTGCCGACTTGCTGATTATTGTAAAACGTCTTGACATTGAGCGGACGCAAAGTTACCGCGTCATATTCGATTCTGGTTTCCAAGCCGTTCGCGTCCATTGTCGTCAACGGCAATCCCGTAATCGGATTAAAAGTCGTCGAACTGACAAACGCCGTGTTTGAACCGTGCTGATTTGTCGGGTCGGGAATCGCACTCGTAACTTGTATCGGATAGGCGTGATATGTCGCGTCAAAAGTCGTCGTCGTCGCGTTGCCTTTCGCGTCTATTGATTCATATTGATTGCCGTAAGTGTCAAATCTCGCACGGGTTTCAATATACGCATTCAGATTTGTAACCAAGCCTTTCGTGCTGTCCCAAACTCTCGCACTCGTCGGATTCCCGCGCCCGATGTTCGGTGAATATCCGCCATCGTCATATTTCATCTCGCTTCGTGAAACAACCGTTCCCGCCGCATCTTTGACTTGCGAAGCGGTCGCCAAACCGATCATATTTTGCGCTTTGTAAATATCTTTCACCCATTGCGGATAACTCACGTCCGCCTGCAAATACGTCGTTTCCGAACTCCGAACCGGTGTCGAAGGTGTCGAATTTCCCGCCACGACAAATTCATATTGCTCCGTCTTATTCTGCAACAACGGCGTTTCTCGCAAATTCAAATCGCCTTCATAAAAATACTTCCCCGTCGCCGAAATGCCGCTGCCCGCTTCGTAAATGATTGATTCGGATTGTGTAACTCGCGGATGCCAATGCGTTGGTTTGCTACTTGCGCCTTCGGTGTAGAGTTCCGTTTTCGTCCACGTCGTCAGATTTTTGGAAACCATCTGATTTAACGAATTATAACCGCGTTCTTCGTAAGCCATTCCTGCCAAACCGTTGTCATAGCCGAATGTGCCTTCAAAAGATGTTCCCGCGTCCGTGCCGCGATGCGTCAATCTTTCAACCCGTGTGCCGTCCGGGTTGTTGATTGTTACTTGATAACCTTGCGGCGCAACGTGAGCCGCCGCGTATGTCCAATGATAATTTGCGCCGCTTCCTGTCGGATAAACTTTTCTGTCCAAAACTCCGAAATTCGCCTGCCCCGTCAAATCGTCCGGTTCGAGTTGCGAAAGCGTCGGCACCGCGCCGTATTGAAATTCTTCTTTGCCGCCCGTCGGATATGAAATCTGCTCGATGCGTCCGTAAATGTCGTAAGAAAATTTATATTTCTGTCCCGTCGGCAATTCAATTTCCGTCAAAACTATCGGATTAAAAATCGTCTCGTCTAACACACGCGGTCCCGCACCGTTTCCGCCGCCGCTAAACAGCGCATATCCGACGGGGCGCACACAAGTCGTCGGAAAACCTTGCGAAGTGTAGCACAGATAAGCATCGCCGACAGGTTTCAAACTTAAAGAGAAATTCGTCAAACCGCTTTCCGCCGCCGAACTTCCTTTCAAGTTTTTCCATTGCATTTTATACGTTCCCGTCATTCCGGGCATCGCATAAACCTGCGGGCTTGATGAAGTCGTCGGCGCAGTCGGAGTTTGCAATCCGAGCGGAATCGAAATATTTCTGCCCAGCGTGTCTTTCCAATAACCGTTCGGATGCGTTACGTTCTGGTCGTCCGTGCTTCCCGGCGCATAATAAGTCGTAAAATTCCCGATTCTAAACGATTGAGCGTATCATAAGTGTAGTTTTGAACAATCTGACCATTCCTTGGACGGTAATCTTTTGTTCGCGCAGACTTCCGTTGTTGTCAGTTGTGCCGTAATTGTATTCGAGTTTAAGAAAAGTCGTATTTGCGGCAGATGCGCCTAAACCGATTTGCTTGATTTGCAGACGTTTCTTGTCGTATTGCGTATTTTCCCAACGTCCGTTGCCGAGTTTTGCCTGTGAAACCGCGCCGAATGAAGTGTAAGCAAGTTGGCTCAGTTGCGTTCTTTCAAAATCACCTGATTTTTGACTCGTTACTTTGCTCAATCTGCCGATGTTGTCGGATTCGGTTCGGACGATTCTGCCCGAAGGGTAAGTTTGCGCGACCATTGCGCCTGACAAATCATAAGAATAATCGGGAAAGTTGTAAGTCTGTCCGCTCGTTGTTTGCGAACTGCTTCGGACTCTGCCAAGTTCGTCAAACGCTGTGAAATTTGTCTGCGACACGCTCGATGAAACTTGTGTCAGTTGTCCTTTAGAGTTTGGAATGTTCGGGTTGTCAAACATAAACGAAACATCCGGCGTGGCATCCGAATAATCTCTCAAAGTCAACCGATTCAGATTGTCGTAAGTTCCCGCAATCGTGCGATTATTCGCATCGGTTGTCGAAGCGACATTGCCGTTATTGTCATAAACATATTTGACCGACCAACTGCTGTTTCCAGTAACCGCATCGGTCAGTGCGAGATTTGCATTTGCCGCCTGTTCCGGCTGTTTGGCACGAATTAACCGCCCCAAATCGTCATACATAAAATAACGATTTTGCGTTGTCTGTCCGTCAACTTGCGTCGTTTTTCGCAATCTGCCGAGAACGTCGTAGGCGTAAGTTGTTTCTAAATCCGCGCCCGTATCGTATTCGACAACTTTCGTTAAACGCCCCAAAGCATCCGAAACTCCGGCACGGCTTCGATTCGTTTGGTCAAAAACTCTAACGCTCAATCCGTAATATGTGCGCGTAACTTTAGCATTATCAGGCGTTTTAACTTCGATTACACGCCCCAAATCGTCAAAACTCGTCGTCGTCCATTCTATTTGCTCGCACGTTGGCGGCGATCCGACCGTGCAACGAACAGGATTTGAAGACTTAAAGGCTCTACCGAGTGAGTCGTATTGTTGTTGCCCCGCAATATAAACCGAAGCCGATTCATATTGTCTGGTTTCAAATGTCCGCCCCATTTTGTCGTAAAACGATTCGCTTTTTATCAAATTATCGCCAAAAGTTTTTGAGTCCGAAGTCGTCGTAACTTTTCGATTGACATCATCATAAACAATCGTCGCTTGATTTCTGAATCCTGAACGATTATTGACCGCAATCGCCTGTGTCGGGCGGTCTAAAATATCGTTGTAAAACATCGAACTCACATTGCCGTTCAAATCTTCCGCATCAACTACGCCGCTCGTATAATACTCAAATTGCGCGTAAGAAGTATAACCGGCTTGATTAGTCGAACTCGTCGGAAAAGCAAAGGTTTGTTGTCCGTTCAGCAAAGACGGCGCAGAATTATTTCGCGCTTCGGCATCGGGCGAACCGAATCTGTCGGAATAATCCATCGTATTAACGTAACCTTTCGCATCAATGCCTTTAACCGGATTTCCCGCAATGTCATATTGCCGATACGAAGAAATCGCTCCCGTCTGACTTTGAGCATTCTCAAAACTCGTAATTTTCGTTACATTGCCGCGTGTTACATAACTTGTCCCGTAACTTGTTTCGTGTCCGGTAATATTTGTCCGATTGACAAGCGCGGCGTGATTCGCGTCGGTTGCATAGTTGTCATATTCATATTGAATCAAAGAAACTTTATTATTTCCCGCCGCATCCGAAGAAACCCAAGATTGTGTCGCCAGCCCCAAAATATGAACGCTGTCGCTCGTGTAATTAATATTATTAACCGGATTGGTCGTTAAATAATCCGTATGACTCCGCCGCAAAAATTTTCCGGGCGCACCTATCCCGTAATCATATTCATAAGTGTCGGTTAAGTTATTAAAATTATCGTAAGTGAATGTTTTCTTAGATATTTGTCCCGTATCGCCCAAGACGCTTAATGTCTCAACAACCTTCGGATTATTTGTCGGCGCATTATCACCGCAATTTACACACCAAACCGGATTTGTCTGTTGCCAAGTTACTTCAGTCGCTCTCAAGATGCTCGAATCTTGCGGTGAAAGAATCTCCGTGCGATATTCTCTTCCGGTTTTCCACGGCGTATAGCCGCCGCTAGGTATAAAATTAGCAGTTGCCTGCCCATAGTAATAATGCCTCTCGGATGCGGCGAGTTGCGGCGTATAAGTTTTAACGTCAACATAACCCAAGTTGTTAAAAACTAAGGTCGAGTTAGTGGTTGATTCAGGACGACTGATTGTGATTCTGCTTGTCAGATTAACTCCGTCATCATACTGCCGTCTTTCAACTACACGGCGATAAATAAAAGGATCTAAAAAAGGGTATAAACCGCCTAAGTCCATTCCATTAGCCCCGACATCCCAAGTATATTCAACCGCACTTCCGGTCGGGAATTCGATTCGTGCAATTTCTCCGTAGCTGTTGTATTTGAAACGGTAACTTTGACCGTTGGGCAAATTTACCGCCGACATTACCAAAACATCGAACGGATAGTCGAAACTTCCGGGTTGAATACCAAACAACTGTTGATGAGTTTTTATAGTTTCTCCGGGAACTAAAACTTCGTGAAGCCTCGCGCTCGTTACCGTTGATTGTCTTTCTTGTCCGCCCGTTCCTTTATATTTGACAAATCCCACATTTACGTCGTCAAACCAATAAGTCGACTGAAGGGTTGTTCTGCGCCCTATTGAATCTGTAACGTAGTTGACTCCAAGTCCATTTTCAACCCCACCGGTAAATGAGGTAAAATTACCGTTACGATCAGTGAGTTTGGTTATCCAAGTATTACCTTCAACGCTAGATCTTAAAATTGTTCCATTTTTGAATATAAGGTATCCGCTAGTGAATGTGGTCCACACGTCTTGAACATCAGTGTCAGCAATGAACATTATGTCTGAGCCGTCTTTAGAAACAAAATGCCGACCGCGATTAGGATAATGTGTGCAATTTTGCATGCTTTGAGGTTGCCCATCAGTTAAGGTATCGCGCAGTTCATGTTCAGCCCCGTCTATCGTTGTTACATAAAGTCTTGTTATAACGCCTTGAAGATATTGCGAACCTCCACAACTTTGACTATTATCGGCTGCATAAGTCATTCTCAAAGCTACTTGGGGTGTCCATGTAATATTTCCTGCTACACCATTATTTTCGGGCATAAGCATTGGTGAGCCTTCGTGATATTCAACTCTAACTGTCCAACTGGGAGAACTCAGATTAGCACTGACCGAAGAACCTGTTTCTCCGCGTCCTTGAATACCAGCTAACGGAATTGAAATATTCAAGCGTCCGGTAAAATAATTGATATTTTCGATGTCGGAAAGTTGATATGATCCGGCGGAACGTCCTTTGGCTAAAGACATCGGAGTAGCTCCGTATTGAGCATTTATTTGAGTCGTAAAGATTGTAATGAAAATAAAATGTAAAATACTGATGGCGATGAATTTATTAAAACGGCTTCGGATTTTTCTTAATTGTCGTGTCATTTTCTCTCTCCTATCTAACGAAAACTTTCTATAAAACTGTATTTATGAATTTTCAACGCAAAACGCTAACGTCTGTAAAAAGCGGGAACGGGAATATCTCCCGATGTTCCCCATTGGACTAGACGGATTTCGTCAGGTTGCCCACGCTTTGAACTTTGCACGATATACCAAACTCCCGTTGAAGGTCTCCAAAACGCCCGGTCAACTTTGCCGTCGCCGTCGTAATCGTTCTGCACATAAACATCCGTGGTCGGGTCGCCGAACGTAAAGCCTTCGGTCGTTCCCGTCGAACTGTAAAGAATGTGCCATTGATAAACTCCACCACGCCAGATCGCCGCATCCGCCTTGCCATCACCGTCGTAATCGCCCGGCACAGGGTAATCGCCCGGTTGTCCGAACGTAATTTGTTGTATTTGCCCGCTAGTGCTTCTCAAGAAATAATAGGTCGCATTCGAACTGCGCCAAACGGCAACATCGGCGCGTCCGTCGCCGTCAAAGTCCGCTGGTGTCGGCTCGTCCGTTCCGGCTCCGAACTGTTGGGTAACAGTTTGAGAATTTGAGCTTTGCAGAATATACCAAGTGTTGTTTGTTGGGCGGAACAGCGCAAGATCGGTCTTGCCGTCGCCGTCAAAATCAGCTTGCGCGGGTTTATCTTCGTATGTGCCGAAAGTTAGCTGATAATACCCGCCGTCCGAGCTTTTCAAAATCCACCACTGACTGTTTTGTCCATTAATTTTGCGATAAACACAAAAATCGGTTTTGCCGTCGCCGTCATAATCGCCTTCAACCGGATCGTCATTGTTCATTCCCCAACCTTGAATTGTTTGCGCCGAACCTTGACCGCCAAGAACATACCACACGCCCGAAGATGGTCGCCAAACTGCCAAATCAGCGGGAGGTGCAGGATTGGCATTCGCGCTCTCAACAGCTAATAATTTCGAGCCGGAATATAAATACTCGGTCGAGAGTTGCGGTGTCGGATTCGGCAACGGTGCGGGCAGAAACGGATTGATCGAATTGAGCAAAGATTCTTCCGATTTTTCCTTATCCGTTAATAATTTGCCTTTGTTCGATTCGCGTTTGGCGATTTCACGTTTCGCCGAATCTTCCAAATATTTCAGACTCGCGCCCAATGCTCCGAATGTCAGAAACGCGATGATTATTACCGCCAACCAATTCGTTTTCAAAACGGCAAACATTCTGCTGTTTTCCGGCTTTTCCGATTGGTGAACAATCGTGTCTTGATTCGACATTTCTGCCGCCGTTTTCGCGTCGTATGACGCTTCCGCTCGAATGTTTCTCTTCTTTTTTGACATAGCTTTTCTCTTGTGTTTTCAATCGTTTGCAGATTGAAATGACGATTGAATGTGAAAACAATGCGAAACTGAACAATCGTTTAAAATATTCAACGATTGTTTAACATATTCGCCGTTTTCGACGGTTTTTAACTTGATTTTTAGAAACGGAATGAAATAGGATAGGACTTGCTTGAGTTCTATCTTTGGGACATTCCGTTTCAAGATAAACCAAACCGCTCGATTGATAACTCTAATTATCAATCGGGCTTTTTCTTTGCGGTTTATCTGAAACCAATTTGCAAATAACAAAAAACCGACAACTCTCAAAGCAAAATGGAGTTATCGGCTTATTCTAAAATCTTTGAAATATTTACGAGAATCCTCGCGCTTCAGGAAGCCGCGCCAAAGATTCAAATTCGCGTTTCGTGTTAAATTGTAGGAGCAATTCGACATTACATATTCTCTCAGCGAAAGATTCGGATTATTCAAAAGATAAACTTTGAACAACACAAACTTCACATCAAAGGTTACTTTTCCAAG
>JANNYB010000223.1:0-6385 GCA_031409875.1 Acidobacteriota bacterium
TCAAATTTTTGTTCGTTCATTGGTTATTCCTACTCAATAATGCGAATCAAGATTAGAATTTTATTCAGCAAAAATGAATAATTAAACGTAAAACAGGCTGAAAACCTACTTTTACGTTTGGCTAAATACTTTCGGCGGCGCGGCTTTCATCAAAACCAAATACAAAACAAACCCAATCGCAAAAGTTACAAACCACGCATAAATATAAAGCGTGTCAAAGAAATTCGGCGACAAAATTTGTCCGTTTGGCGTTGTTGCGGCGCGAATAAAACCCGGCACGACAGGCAAAATTGCGACAATTAACGCGACAATCGCCCGCCAATTATAACCGCTTGAATATGAATAAATTCCGTCCGTTTTGAATAATTCGGCAAGCTGTAAGTTCTTATTTCGCAAGACAAAATAGTCGGCAATCATAATTCCGCCGATTGCGCCCATCAAGCCCGAATAACCGATTAACCAAGTAAAAATATACGCGCTCGCCGACGACATCAATTCCCACGGCATCATCAAAATTCCGATGACCGCCGTTATCAAACCGCCCATCATATACGAAATTCGTTTCGGATTCAGATTGGAAAAATCGTTGGACGGCGACACAACATTTGCCGCCATATTGGTTGTTAATTGGGCGATAAAAATTATCAACATTGCAAATAAAATAACAATTACATTATCAAATTTTTGCATCAATTTGACAGGATCGGGAATCGCTTCGCCGTAAATTATGACGGTTGCGGACGTTACTGCGACGCCGATAAACGCAAACGCCGTCATCGTTAAAGGCAAGCCCAACGCTTGACCTAACATTTGCGATTTTTGCGATTTCGCATAGCGCGTAAAGTCTGGAATATTTAAACTTAGCGTCGCCCAATAACCAACCGAAGCGGTTAATGCACCCGGAAATATTGTCCAAAAATCAGCTTGTTTTTTTTGCAAAACGGTAACATTCGACAAAACTTTTCCGAGTCCACCCGCGTTTGAAGCCGCCCAATAAAGCAAAATTAACCCACCGCCAAGCAACAACGGCGCAGACCAAGTTTCGAGATGTTTAATGCCCTCGATTCCCTTCAAAATGATAAAAACTTGAATTCCCCAAAATGCGAAAAACGCTATCCAAGTATGCAACGGATTACCCAAAATTGCAGCATCCAAACTCGTCCAACCCGACCAAATTGCCCCCAAAAGCGCATCAATCGCCGTTCCGCCAATCCAAGTCTGAATCCCAAACCAACCGCAAGCCACAATCGCCCGCAAAATCGCCGGAATATTCGCGCCTTTTGTCCCAAAACTTGCGCGACACAAAACGGGAAACGAAACACCATATTTTGTCCCCGCGTGCGCGTTTAAAATCATTGGAATCAAGACGATGCAGTTTCCCAAAAGAATCGTCAACATCGCTTGCCACCAATTCATTCCGGCTTCGATAAATCCGCCGGCAAGCGTGTAAGTCGTAATCACAACGCTCATCCCAATCCACAGCGCGGCGATATTCCACGTTGACCACGTTCGCTCTTTAATCGTCGTCGGAGCAAGATCGTGATTCCAAAGTGGCGACGCGGAAACGTCTTCCTTTAATTCTACAAAGTCTGGATTTGTCATATATTTTCCCGAAAATTTGATAATTACAGATGAAGTTTTTTATTTCGAGATAAACATTAAGCAAGCGTTCGCGGATTGTCAAGACACCCGCCAAACTCTGATTAATTTCTTTTTTTTCGTGTTCAAATATCGAAAAAATCTGCGAAAGTGTTTATTTACCGCTTGTTTGCTTTTTCTTTTTGGCGCGTTTGTCTGTATAATTCGATAATTTGGCGATAAGCGAAGTTTTACTCAAGGCAACCTTGACCATTTTGAACGAATCAAACCTTGCGTATCAGCCAACGGAAAAGCCACAAATTGTTAGAAAGAAATTTATAAGTTAATATTTTAAGGCAATAGTTTTATTTACTTTCAGGCTTTTTTGTGAATTTAACTTGCAATTATAAAGGAAACCGGTTTTATGTATATTCTTCGCGCTTTCGGGCTTATTTTGTTGAGTTTAATGGTTTTAAATTCAACCGCGACAGCCATTCCGAACGGTAAAAAGAAAGCGAATTCTACAACTAAAAAAGTTCTGCGACAACAGCTTGTCGAAAGCGTTGATATTCAAGGCAATCGCCGTCTGCGCGATGAAGACTTGCTTTATTACATCAAAACCCGCGCGGGCGATGTTTATAGCGCACAACAACTCGAACGCGATTTGAAGGAACTTTTGTCGTTAAACTTTTTCGATAAAGTCGAAACAAAAGTCTTTACCGAACCGGGCGTGCGCGGCGGCGTGAACGTAATTTTTCAAGTTAAGGAATTGCCGATTATTCGTGATTTGCAATTTGAAGGCTTGAAAGCCGTTCCCGAATCCGATGTTTTAAAGGCTTTCCGCGAAGGTCGCGTCGGCATCTCGAAAGAATCCGTCTATAATCCGGTCAATGCCCAAAAAGGCATTCGCGTAATCCGCGAATTGCTTGCGGGAAAAGGTTTTCCGAACGCCAAAATAAAAATTCGTGAAGAAGTCGTTTCGGCTACTTCCGTAGCAATTTATTTTGAAGTTGATCAAGGAAACCGCTCGCGCATCGTGCAAATCGAATTTGAAGGCAACGAGATTTTCAGCGACGGCGAACTGCGAACTGCGCTTCAACTCGTTTCCGAAACCGGAATTATTACTAGATTTCAAGGCAAAGATATTCTCGATCTTCGCAAACTTCAATACGATTTACGCAAAAATGTGTTGTCGTATATGTTCTCGAAAGGTTATTTCCAAGCGCGAATCGGCGAACCGCAAGTTGTCGGACTCGGCTATCGGCGCACAGGTCTTCCGCTTTTGCGGGCGTTGCCGCTTCCGGTGATAACTTCAAAAGACGACACTTTGAAAATTATCGTTCCCGTTACGGAAGGCAGACTTTTCCGCGTCGGTGAACTCAAAGTCGAAGGTAATTCGATTTTTTCCGAACAGCTTATTTTAAATTACATCGGTTTGAAAAAAGGTGAAATCGCCGACGGAAAACGCTTGCAGGAAGCCGTTTATGAAGATTTGAAAAAAATCTACGGTTCGCAAGGTTTCGTGCTTTATGATGCCGAATTCGTTCCCGAATTTAAAGATAATCCGACAAATGCAAAAGAGGGAATTGTTGATATTACGATTACGATTGACGAAGGCAGGCAATTTCGTCTGCGGCGTTTGGAATTCGTCGGCAATACTTTCACGCGCGACAAGATTTTGCGGCGCGAAGTTTTGGTCAACGAAGGCGATATTTACAATCAGATCAATCTCGAACGCTCGGTTATACGCTTAAATCAACTCGGTTATTTCGATCCGATTGATAAAGATCAAGACGTTGAAATCCGCACCAATCAAGATCAAGGCGACGTTGATTTAATCGTTCGTGTCCGTGAAAAAGGCAGACAGCAAATTTCTTTAAACGGCGGCATTTCCGGGCTGGGCGGAACTTCTTTCGGTTTGGAATATTCGACAAACAACCTTCTTGGGCGCGGCGAAATCGTGTCCTTGCAATTCGGACTCGGCAACCGTTCGCAAAGTTTTTCGTTCACCTTCCAAGAACCTTATTTCCGCGACCGACCGATTTCCGTCGGATTTTCGCTCTTCGCGCAACGCTATAAATTCTTTGGCGAAGGAACATTTTTGACGCAAAATCAAGATGTTATTCAAGACGCGATAAATCCGCTCGGCACATTTACTACCGATTCGAGCAATCTGTTTACACAATCGAGTTACGGCGCAACGCTTTTTGCAACCGCGCCGCTTTCGGAATTATTTTTCAAAAAACGCGCCTTTTCAACCTTTTCGCGCATCGGTTTGACATATTCTTTTTCGGCGACAACGATTACCGATCCGCCGATTAATCAAACGGGCGATATTACCCAATCAATTCCCGTAATTTACGCACAGCCGAACATTATCACGAGTCGGGTTGCGGCAAGTTTCGTGTATGATACGCGCCAACCGATGCCGAACGGCATTGACACTTTACGCGGAACGCAGATTTCCGCCAGCATATCTTTTGCCGGACTCGGCGGCGACGTTCGCACATATCAGCCGACGATTTCTTACACTTCATTTATTCCGATTAAGAATAAACGCAAAGAAAATCCGCAGGTTTTCGGTTTTCGTCTGGTTGCCGGAACGGTCGGAAGCTACGCTTTGAGCAATAAAATCCGCAATGCGAATTCGCTTTCGTTTATTGGCGGTGTGCCGATTTATGAACGCTATTATCTCGGCAGTGAAAACGACATTCGCGGCTATAATACGCGCTCGATTGGTCCGGTTGCCGGTTTTGACAACTACGTTACGACGCGCAATGTCGTCGTCGCAAACAATATTACGGGTGCGCCGACTTCTGTGCCTAATCTCGACAGCCGAACTCGCGCTGAACTTATCGGACTCGGAACTTTGACCGGATTTAACGGAGCAAATCCAGCGTTGATCTCCAATAATTTCCGCTTTGTCGGTGGCGACACACAGCTTTTGGGTAATTTTGAATATCGCATTCCGATTTTCGGTCCCGTATCTTTAGCGGCTTTTGCCGACATCGGCACGGTTTTCAATCTGCGTAAAACCGGCACGCAATACATTAACAGTAATTTCCTGCGCGATGACACCTATCTCGGCGCGGGACTTACGACGGCTCTTGCGCTTCGCAATGCACCGGAACTTGCCAATCAATTCGGCAGTGTTTTGCTTTATAACAATCAGCCGATTACGCAACAGGAATATGTTGACGTTTTCTGTCGTGGCAATCGTTTTGCGTGTCCGGTGAGCTTGCCCGCAGGTTTGCAATCGGTTTATCTGCGCGGCGAAGCGCAAACGAATTCGGTTCTTCGCCTTGATGAAGCGGCGTTTTCAAAATTCGGCGATTTTCGCGCCAGCGTCGGTTTGGAAATGCGCGTTCAAGTGCCGATTGTCAATGTTCCGTTCCGTTTGATTTATTTCTATAATCCGAACGCAAAACTCGGATTTACCGAAGAACTTCCCGGTCTTTTCATTCCGGGCAAACGCAGCGGTTTCAGATTTACCGTCGGACGGACTTTTTAGGTAAAAGGTAAAAGGTAAAAGGTAAAAAAGTAAAAAGGCAAAATAAGTTAATTCCGAAGTTTCTTCATTTTTACTTTTTACTTTTTACCTTTTACTTAATATAATTTTTTCTTTTGTCCAAAAGCAACATATTTTATAAATAGAGATTCTAAAGTTAAGTAGAATTCATAAAAATCAATCAAACTTTCCAAAAGTTTTTAAGGAGTATTATAAATCAATGAAAAAATTCAATTTAATCGCCGTCAGTTTAATTTTCGCGGCAATGTTAGCAGTTTCCGCCGCCGCCCAAACCGGAGACAAAATCGGTTTAGTTGATTGGGGACAATTTGGCGACCCGACCAAAGGCATCAAGAAATATTCTGTCGCTTTGACCGCGCTCGATAAGGAATTTGAAATTATCAACAACGAACTGCGAACGATGGGGACAAAGTATCAAACCTTGCAAAAGGAAATTGCAGGTATTCAGGAGGCGTGCCAAAAAGACCCGAAATGTCCGTTCGACGCAAGAACCGTTCAAGCAAAAGTTGATGAATTAGGTCAGATAGAACGCGACATCAAGAAGAAACAGGAAGACGGCGCGGCAAAATACAAAAGCAGTTATTCGATGAAAATCGGTCCGATTCAAAACGATATTCTGAAGGCGATGAATGAATATGCCGAGCAAAAAGGCTATTCGGTAATTTTCGACGGAGCAAAATTGGAAGAAGCGGGAATTTTACTCGGATTTGCCAAAAAGACGAATGTTACCGATGATTTTATAACCTTCTACAACGCACGTCCGGCAACCGCCACGACAACCAAATAATTCAACGGTGAAGGCTTTTCAAAATCGGAAGTTCGGTCAAATTTGGCTGACTTCCGATTTCTGTGTTTTAATTACCTTAAGTCAGAACCGTCTGCGGTAGCGGGCGGTTTAACTCGATGTTTCGAGAGTTGAATAAAGGTTTAAAAGATTTATCTTCAACCACCCGCTACCGCAGGCGGTTCTGACCTGTGATTATGATTACGTTAGACATACGCGCCATTCAAGAAATTTTGCCGCATCGTTATCCGTTTTTGTTGGTTGATAAAATCGTCGAACTCGAACCGCGAATCAGAATCGTCGGCATCAAGCAAGTTACGATTAACGAACCTTTTTTTCAAGGACATTTTCCCGAAATGCCGGTAATGCCGGGCGTTTTGCAAATTGAAGCTCTGGCACAAGTCGGCGCAATTCTCGCGCTTCGTGAATTTGAAGACCGCGCCAACAAAATACCGTTTTTCAGCGGCATCGAAAACTGCAAATTTCGCCGTCCC
>JANNYB010000224.1:0-11075 GCA_031409875.1 Acidobacteriota bacterium
GCCGACAACGCCGAGATTATTGTTTCCCGATGCGCCGATTGTTCCGCCCGTGTGTGTTCCGTGTCCGTGTTGGTCGAGCGGATCGGAATCATTATAGAAAAAATCGTAGCCGTAAAAATCATCAACAAAACCGTTGCCGTCGTCGTCAATATTATTACCGTTTATCTCGCCCGAATTTGTCCACATATTTGCGGCAAGGTCTTCGTGCGTGTATTTCATTCCGGTATCAATATTTGCAACGACAACATTGGAACTTCCCGTCGTCAAATCCCACGCCGCCGGCGCGGAAATTTTCGCCAAGCCCCACATTCCGGCGTTCGGAAATTGTGGATCGTTCGGCGTAGCAAGCAGATGATAATAATAATTCGGCTGGGCAATGGCAACATCTTCCAAAAGCGAATAACGCGCCGCCGCTTGTTCGACCGACAGATTTTCGGGCAATTTAACACGCTGCCAGCCGAGATCGGAAAATTCTTCCAAAACCCGCGCACCGATTTCTTCATTCGCCCGCGACGCAAACGAAGAAGCCGTGCCGCTTTTGAATTTAACGAGCAATTCGCCCTCGACATAACTTTTTGATTCGGCTTGCACCGAAACAAATGCCGAAAACAAAACAGCCAAACAAACCAACGCTTTCAAGATTTTCATAAAGTCTCCGAAAAAAATCTTCTGTTTAATTAGTGTCGAGAACAGGCAAAAAAAGACAGAAGTGTTCGTGAAATTATAGTTTCACAAACAGAAAAATACAAGTTTTTTAGGAATTTTATGAGATTAAATTCGAGAAAGGTAATCTATCAGTTATCATCTATCATCTAGTCAGTTATATAGTCGTGGTATTTTTTTTACCTTCTACATAACTGATAGATGATAGATGATAATTGATAGATTCTAAATACAAACGGCGAAAATCTCGGTTTTACAACCGAAATTTTCGCCGTTAAAAATCTAAATACCAGAGGAGGGACTTGAACCCACACGCCCTTGCGGGCAACGGATTTTGAGTCCGCCGCGTCTGCCATTCCGCCACTCTGGCATAAACTTTTCAAATCGCCGATTACGGCGCGAATTTAGATATTAACTTTTTAATTCGCGTTTCGTCAACTTATGCAGTCGCCAATTTCAGACTTGTCGGGCGAAAATAAAGATTTGTCCAAACAAGCGAAAAACCCGTAAAAGCCAAAATCACAAAAAGTTGCGCCGACGGCTGATAAAATCTGTCGAAGACGATAAATGCCGCCGCCGTAATAATCAGCCGCAGATTTTCAGCACCGCAAATCCAGCTTCGCGCTTCGAGAATTCCGCCCCAATTTATAATCTGAAACCACAACAAAAACGCGCCAACCCATTTTTGTCCGACGCTCCAGCCGTAAAGATTTGAAATCACGCCCATCATCAAAACAATTCCCGAAACGATATTCAGAATCAGATAAAACTTAGCTTTTGCAAACATTTCGGGGCGAAAACGAACTTGATTTTCGGTGGTAATTTCAACCATTTCTTTCGGCGGAATTCCGCGCGGTCGCCAACCTGCGGGCATAAACCAGACGCGGATTTTATCCCACCAAAACGGCGTTTGGCGTGCATAATTCCACAAAACTATGTAGAAATGAAAATTAATTTTTATCGGATTCCAAGATTTCGGATGATCGTAAATTCCATAGACGACTTTTTCCTGTTCTTCGGCAAACGAGCCGAAAATTCTGTCCCAAATGATTAAAAATTCGCCGAAATTTTTGTCGAGATAAGGAAAATTTACGCCGTGATGAACGCGATGATGCGACGGCGTGGTAAAAATAAACTCAATCGGTCGCCAAAGTTTCGGGATAAATTCCGTGTGATGTAGAAAAGCGATAAAAAGATGAAGTCCGACCATCATATAAATATCAAACGGCGTAAAACCGACAATCACCAAAACCCAAAAGAACAAAAAACTCGTCAGACGTTGCGTTACACTCGCCCGCAGTGCGACCAAAAAATTCATCTCTTCCGCCGAATGATGCGGCGAATGTGCCGCCCACATAACATTTATGCAATGCCCCCAGCGATGCACCCAATAAAACACAAAATCAACGCCGAGAAGCAATAAAATAAACGTCCACCAATTCAACTCAATCGTAAAAATCCGGTAATTTTCCCACAAAAAACCATACACGACAAAAACGCCCGCCGCGACCAAAACATTAACCGTCTGATTTCCCAAAGCCGTCCCGAAATTCGCCACCGCTTCGGGAAACGAAATGTAATCTCGCTTATAAATCCAACACAGCGCAATTTCAAGCACGATAAAAACGAGCGCAATCGGCGTTAGATAAGCGTAAATATTAGTTTCTTGCATAAAGTTTAGACATTTAAATTTAACACAAAACCTTCGGGAAGTCGGTTTATCGCAAGCCGTTGTTGTAAGTTTTGGTTGACAAGGATATTGATTTAGAATCAAAAGTAATGATGAGCAAAGTCAACACAAAACTACCCAAAGCGATATTGGCTAAATATCCGGCATTGGAAACCGTGTCGCTGGCGATTGACCAATATTTAGCAGGAAATCCGGTTACGGCAAAATGCGTAACGTGCAAAAAACTTTTGACAGTTACCGATATTCCCGAAATTCAAAAACTTTGGGTTACTTGTGAAACCGGATGCACCGATTTTCGAGAATCTTATTGAAATTGACCTCATCAAGCAAATCAAACGAGAGTTTTTCATCTCTCGTTTTTCTTTTAGACGGGAATAATTTTCAAGCATTCCAAACGCCGGAACAGCGTTCGATTTCGAGCGGCATTTCTAGCCGCGTGAAAATTTCTTTGGCTTCGTCCAGCATTTTCCGCGCTTTTGTCGGATTTCCGCGTTTGTTTTCGTAACGCGCAAAGTCGCGCAAGGTGCGGGCGGTTTCGGCTTCCGCTTTTGTTTCGGTGAAAATTTGCAAGGCTTTATCAAAACATTGCGAAGCACTCAATAATTCATCATTAACCGTCAAATCTTCGCCGAAATTGGTGGCGATTAAGCCTAAAACGCGCCACACGGCGGCGATGTTTTCTTGGTTTTCGGCGGTTTGCGAAAGATTGAGCGATTTTTCAGCCGTGTCTAATTCTACTTTGTCAGATTAAAATTTTACTCTAATCTTTGATATTATTACACTTAATGTGCTTTAACCCGCGAAGCGGGGGGTTGCATAAAGCCCCGTGCGTGAGCGCGGGGTAAGTATAAAATAAATGATGAAGCCCGTGATAACGGGCGACAGCCGATTACATACAAGGGCTGTCGCTATCTTCAATAGCTTTGACAATTTTTGCAATTCAACCCCGCGCTCACGCACGGGGCTTTATGCTATCGCCCCTTTCACGGGCTAAAATCGAAAACTGCGTAACATCAGTATTAAGTCGGAGCGCGGGCAGAGAAGATGCCTGCGCTCCGATTATTCTTGCATTTACGGCGTAATCGTCTATATATAGTCGCAAATTACAAAAATTATCGCACGGCGTTTAGTGTCCGATTCTTTTTTGAAGTTTGGCTTCCACGCAAAATCAGACCGTTTATTGAGGAGAAAACTAACTTAATGCGACAAACATCAACCACGCTCGCGCTGTGTGCGCTGATTATCGGCTTATTTCTAACTATCACCGTTTCGGCAACGCAGACGGACATTGCGGGTCCGGCGGGCAGCGGCACGTTCGGCGCGACTGTAACGGTGTTGCCAAACGGCAACTTCGTCGTTACCGATCTTTTATACGATCTTCCCGGTCCAATCGCGGATGTTGGCGCAGTGCATTTGTATAACGGCACAACGCTCGCCCTCATCAGCACGCTGACCGGCGGCACGGCAAACGATAATGTCGGCAAGGGCGGAATAACGGTTTTGACGAACGGCAATTATGTTGTTCAAAGCAATAATTGGGATAACCCGTCGCCCGTGATTGCCGATGCGACGGCAATTACCTTCGGCAACGGCACGAGCGGCTTGATTACCGACGGCGCAAGCGGCGGCAACAGCGTCGTCGGCACGGTGTTGAACGGCACGAATACTTTTTCCTACGATGCTACGCGCAACCGTCTGTTTGTCGGGCGCAGTGCGAGCAATATTGTTAGCTTTTTATCCTTTAACACTAACGCGATTGTGGACGGCACCGGCAGTAATCCGGCGACTTGGGACAACGGCTTGCCCAATGCGTTGGTCAACGGAGTCATTCCAAACGGGCGCACCGTGACGCTCGATTCGATTTTGAACGCCGGACAGATTACCGTCGAATGCGGCGGAACTTTGACGGGCGGTTCGGCAACGGCTTACGTTCACGGCAGTATCCGCAAAGAATACTGTGCGGCGGTTAATGAAACATTTCTCTTTCCGCTCGGCGACGCAGACGATTATTCGCCGATGCAAACCGCCAACGTCAACGGCACGGGCAGACTAATTGCAAGCGTCAACGATTCTCTGCTTCCTGGTCTGCTGGCGGCACATTCGGCTTCGCGCTTTTGGACTCTTTCAGGCACGGGCATCACCACCGATTTATCGTTCACCTACACCGACGGCGACGTGGGCGGCACGGAAACCGCCTACAACGTCTATCGCCGATTCAGCGGAACAACCACCCAAGCCACGCCGTCAACTATCAACACGGCAACCAACACCGCAACCGTTACAGGCATTTCGAGCTTTTCCGATTGGGGCGTAGGCAATCTGTTCCCGCCAACCGCCGCCTCTGTTTCGCTGTCGGGCAGAGTCTTGACCAATGACGGACGCGGTTTGCGAAATGCTGTCGTCTCATTAACCAAGGAAAACGGCGAAACGATATTCACGCGGACAAGTTCATTCGGTTACTATCGCTTCGACGAAATCGAAGTCGGTCAAACGGTGATTCTCGCGGTTTCTTCCAAGCGTTTTCAATTTGCGCCGCAAGTTGTTAGTTTATCGGATGAATTAACTGAACTGGATTTTGTTGCATTGCCCGATTAGAGCGGGAAATGCAGAAATACGCTGCAACGGAAAAATTGCCCGCGAGATACGCGAAACACAAGAAAATTGAATCTGTCTTTTTTCGTGTATTTCGCGTGTTTCGCGGGCAAAATTTCTTATCTTTTAATTATAACCTTCGATGTCGGTAAAATCTTCGTAAATCATTCCGCGTCTATCGCGTTTGGCTTTGGTAACGGCTTCAAATCCGCCGTCTTCGTTGCGCGAGATTTTGTTTTGCGCGTATAAACCTTCGAGAACGAATTCGCACGCTGAAACGAGTTTGGCTTGATTTTCCCTTTCAAATTCGAGCGGCGTGAGCGTCGAATCAATCAAATCGGGAACGCTTTCGAGCAAAAACGCGCATTCTTCCGCCGAAGCAGTTTCACTTAACAAAAGTTTGTTTCCTTCATCAAACCAATTTATCGTCGGGGCAAAATCAATGCCGAGAAAGAAACCTTCAAAAACAACTCCGGCAGCGCGTTTGATTAAATCTTTTGCCAGCCGCGTCGCGCCGATTTGCTCGCCTTCATATTCGAGTTCGATTTTGCCGGTCATCGAAGGAAGCGCGGCATAAATATCCGAAATTCGCGGCACAATTTCAGATTCATTTGTGATTATTGCGCGTCGTTCCGCGTTTGAAACTGCTGATTCTAAAGCTGTTATCGGGAATCTCTGCGAAACGCCGCTACGTTTGTCAATGCGCTGGTCATCACGCGCTTCAAATGCAATTTGCTCGATTGTTTCGGCAATAAAATCGGGAACTTCAACCGAAAAACCTTCAAAATCTGCGCGTTTTGTCCACGCTTCTTGTTTTGTAATTTCCGTTCCCAAAGAAATATGTTTCGGATAATGCGTCGCAATTTCCGCGCCGATTCTGTCTTTGAGCGGCGTGATAATTTTCCCGCGAGCCGTGTAATCATCGGGGTTTGCCGAGAAAACCAACATCACGTCCAACGGCAGACGCACCGGATAACCTTTTATCTGAACGTCGCCTTCCTGCATAATATTGAAAAGTCCGACTTGAATTTTCCCTGCAAGATCGGGCAGTTCGTTAATCGCAAAAATTCCGCGATTGGCACGCGGCAAAAGTCCGAAATGAATCGTCAATTCATCGCTTAATAAATGTCCGCCTTTTGCCGCTTTGATCGGATCAACATCGCCGATAATGTCAGCAATCGTAACGTCCGGCGTGGCGAGTTTTTCGACAAAACGCGAATCACGTTTGACCCAAGTAATTTTCGTTTCATCGCCATTCGCTTCTATTTGTTGCCGACCAAACGCAGACAACGGCGCAAACGGATTATCGTTAATTTCCGAACCCGCAATAATCGGCATTTCTTCATCCAATAATTCGGTTAATTGTCTGATAATACGACTTTTAGCTTGTCCGCGTGTGCCAAGTAAAATCAAATTATGTTTCGACAAAATCGCATTCACGAGTTGCGGAATTACCGATTCTTCATAACCCAAAATTCCTTGAAAAAGTCTTTCGCCGTTTCTTAATTTCTTAATCAAATTCGCCCGCATCTCGTCTTTGACCGAGCGCGTTTGAAAACCGCTTGCTTTGAGTTCGCCCAATGTTACTGCTTTGTTCATACTTCTATTTTGAAATTACAAATTACAAATTACAAATTACAGAAACTTTTTATTTTTATTGGCTCGGCTCGTGAAAACGATTTTTGTTTCGATTTGGTATTTCATCGAGTTATTTTCTGAATTCCAATAATTATTCCTTTAGTGGGTGCTTTGCTCAGAACAAGCCGGCTAAAGATGGAACTCAGAACTTGATTCATATAAATTTACAGTTTTCTGCAAATATCTGTGGCGGATGCCGCGGATTTCTTGATAAAAATCTCGAAAAAGTTGATAATTCTTCGATAACTCTTTCTAAAGTTTTTTCGTCGGAACAAATTTACAAATGAACAAACAGCAATTTTTCAAACGCTTTCGGTTTTCGGTTTTATTTATTGTTTCAGCCGTTATTTTGGCATCAATCGGCTTTTTTGCCTTTGCGTTACGCACTGTTCCTGTTAAAGCGCAAGACGATTCTTTTGCGCCTACGGCAATCGTTTTTAGCGAAAATTTCGATTCCGTAACTTTGCCGAATCTGCCTGTGGGTTGGACGACGACGAACAGCGGTTTGAGCCAACCTTTCAGAAGCGTGAGCAATTTTCCCGATAGTGCGCCGAATGCGGTTTTTACGAATAACCCCGAATTTACAGGTGATGCCGCCCTGACAACTCCCGCAATCCAACTCGGCAATGTGCGCCATAAATTGATTTTCCGTCAAAAATATCAGTTGGATTATGAATTTGACGGCGGCGTTTTGGAAATCAGCACAAACGGCGGCGCGTTTAACGATATTATTTCGGCTGGCGGTTCATTTGCGTTTGGCGGTTACGACACGCCGCTCGTCGGCGGAACTTTGTCGGGCAGAAATGCCTGGACGGGCGATTCGGTCAATTATCTTTCGGTCGAGGTCAATCTTCCGGCAAGCACGAACAATCAAAGCGTTCGTTTTCGATGGCGTTTCGGCTCGGACGATATGGAAGGCGGAACGGGTTGGTGGATTGATAATGTTCAGGTGATAAACGCGATTTCGGGTTTTAATTCCAATGCGCTGACGATTCCGGCAAGCGGCACGGCTTCGATTTATCCTTCGGAAATCACGGTTGCCGGGCAAAACGGATTGGTCAACGGCGTAACCGTAAATTTAACGAATTTCACACACACCGCGCCCGACGATGTTGATTTATTGCTCGTTGCGCCGAACGGACACAAGACTGTTTTGATGTCGGATGTCGGCGGCGCAAATGCCGTAACGAATCTGAATTTAGTCTTTGACGACACGGCAACCGCCGCACTTCCCGACAGCGCGGCAATCACGAGCGGAACTTACAAACCGACGGATTTTGAAACCGGCGATACATTTCCCGCACCTGCGCCAACGGGCGCAAACACGGGCAGAATGCTTTCGGTTTTTAACGGAATTTCGCCGAACGGCGTTTGGCGTTTGTATCTCGTTGACGACACGGGCGCAAATGCCGGAAGCATTTCGGGTGGTTGGAGCATCTCGGTTTTGAGTTCGCCCGACACAATCGGTTTGCAAAACACGGGCGCGGCTGATCCGTATCCGTCGCAGAAACAAGTTGCCGGACTGCTCGGAACTGTAACGCGGGCAACAGTTACGCTTTCAAGTTTCAGCCACACCGCGCCAGACGATGTTGATGTTTTGCTCGTTGCGCCAAACGGCAGACGTATTGTTTTAATGTCTGATGTCGGCGGCACGACCGAAGTCGGCGGATTAAATCTGACTTTTGATGATTTAGCCGCATCGAATTTGCCCGATTCGGCAACCTTTACTTCGGGAACTTACAAACCGACAGATTTTGAAGCGGGCGATAATTTCCCAAGTCCTGCACCGCAAGGCGCAATGAGCGGAACGACGCTTTCTGCATTTTACGGAAGTGCGCCAAACGGAACTTGGCGACTTTATGCCGTTGACGATGCGGGCAACAACACGGGAAGCATCGCCGGAAACTGGAGCATTAATTTAACGACTTCGACGACGGCTTGTAATTTCACGTTAAATCCTTTGGCGCAATCATTTCCGACTACGGGCGGAAGCGGAAATTTCGGAATAAATATGCCGTCAAATTGCTCTTGGACGGCGGTTGCAACTTCAGGTTTTCTAACAATTAATTCATTAGCAAGCGGCGACGGCAACGGCACGATTTCCTTTTCGGTTGCGCCCAATTTCGGCGGCGCACGAACCGGCACGATTGACGTTTCAAACGGTGTTGTAACGCGCTCGTTTCAAGTTCAACAGCCTTCGGGTTGCCCAACATCTCTTTCGCAAACGGCAGTTAATTTCAACGCTTCGGGCGGAAGTGGGAATGTTGCTATAACTGCTTCCGGCGTTTGCACTTATTTGGCAACGAGCGATGCAAATTGGGTGCAGATAACTTCGCCGCAACAAAGCGGAAACGGCTCGATTACCTTTAATGTTCAGCCGAATCCGTCGGCAAATTCGCGCACTGCAAACATCAATGTTAGCGGTCAGACATTCACCGTTAATCAAGCCGGAGCAATCGGCAGACGCTACGATTTTGACGGCGACGGCAAAGCCGATTTGAGCGTTTTTCGTCCTTCGTCGGGTGTTTGGTGGACTTTAAACAGCGGCACGCCCGGCTCTTTTTCATCGGTTAAATTCGGAATTTCAACCGATAAAATTACGCCCGCCGATTACGACGGCGACCGCAAAACAGACTTTTCGGTTTATCGAGATGGCGTTTGGTATATTTTCCAAAGTCAAACAAACACAGTTCGTGTCGGAAGTTGGGGCTTAAGCACGGACGCTCCCGTTCCGGGAGATTATGATGGCGACAGCCGCGCAGATTTGGCGGTTTATCGCGCCGGAGAAGGGAATTGGTATGTTTTGCGGAGCAGTAACGGCGCGTTCCAAGTAGCAAATTTCGGGCTGTCAACCGACAAACCCGTTCCGGCTGATTTCGACGGCGACGGCAAGTTTGATTTTGCGGTTTATCGCATTGGCGCAACGACAAATCAATGGGGAATTTTAAACAGCAGTAACGGCGCGGTTTCGCTTCAACAATTCGGAAACACCGGCGACATCGCCGTTCCCGCCGATTTTGATGGCGACGGGCGCGATCAAATCGCCGTTTTCCGCCCGTCAAACGGAACTTGGTTCACGTCAACAAATCCGGCAACTAATTACGGCGCAATTCGTTTCGGTGCGGCAGGCGACATTCCTGCCGCCGCAGATTTTGACGGCGACGGCAAATCTGACGCGGCAATTTTCCGTAACGGTTTATGGTATGTTCTCAATTCGTCAAATCAAACGGTTCGCGCCGAATTTTGGGGAATTGCAGGCGATATACCGACTTCTTCGGCATTTAACGCTCAATAAAGCTAAAAAAAATTATCCACAGATGAACACGGATAAACACAGATAATTTTTCCTTGATTTTATCTGTGTCCATCTGTGTTCATCTGTGGATAATTTTTTCAGCTTTTATTTTAGTTCACTATTAGTTCACTAACGGAAAAACTACTGCGTTTTTTTCGCCGCGTCCGCTTTTTGTTTATCGGTGAGCGGCACTTTCATTTTTTCTAAAGTTACTTGATTCAGCGTTCCGGTCGCATTTAAACCGTTTGCCGTCTGAAATTTTTTCAAACCTTCGCGGGTTGCGTCATCGAGCTTTCCGGTTTCTTCGCCGTCATACATTTTGCCGTCCTTCAAGATTTTCTGCGCCGCCATTATTTGTTCTTTCGAGGCGCGGAAAATTACTTTTTTAGGTTTACTTTCGCCATCCGCAGTTGTTCCGCTCGGCTTTAAATCATTCGGATTTACGGGAATTTCTTTTTGCTTATCGGTCAAAGCGATGCTCATTTTTTCCAAAGTTGCTTTATTCAAAGTGCCGCTTTGTCTTAATCCGTTATCTTTTTGATAACTTTTTACCGAAGCACGAAACGGGTCGTTCATTTTTCCGTCTGCTTCGCCAGCGTAACTGCCTTTGTCTTTCAAAATTTTTTGAACCTGCATAATCTGGTCTTTGGTTGCCCGAAATGTTACTTTTTTAGTTTTTTTCGGTGTTTCGGTCGGTTTCGGTGTTTCGGTCGTAGTTTGCGCGTGAAGCGCAATGCTAAAAAAGAGTGATACAAAAATCACTACGATTAGTTTTTTCATTATTAAATTCTCCTATTTTTTTTCGATTTAAAATGAGAATGAGAATCAAAAGTGAACAAGCATTGAATCGGCAGGGGAAACCTTATTTTTCAAGATTGCGATTCAGATTCTTAAATTCTAAATTTCATAAGAATTATAGCCACGCTTTCTTAAATGTCAAGAACCATTTCATTGTTTTTGAGATAAAAACGGGCGAATGGAGGAAAATTCGTGCCAAACCTATACAAAACCATTACTGAGCGGCACGGAAATTGATAGGACAAATCAATGACCGCTACGTTTCCGTTTTCTTCTGTGTTTTCAGTGTCTTCAGTGGATAGATTTATTTTTCTATCCACTGAAGACACTGAAAACACAGAAAACACTTGATTAAGTTGCGAACAATAAGCGATTTTTCAACTATGCAATTTTCAGACC
>JANNYB010000225.1:0-27746 GCA_031409875.1 Acidobacteriota bacterium
CCAAGGTTAAAGAGCTTGTAGATTTGGCTTTACGCATCGAGGGATGCTCTCGACACACATCCGTTCATGCGGCGGGCGTCGTTATCAGCCCTAAACCGCTGCATGAGCTTGTTCCGGTGGCAATATCGGGAAAAGAGGAACTTACGAGTCAGTATCCGATGGGCGATCTTGAGAAAGTCGGGATGCTCAAGATGGATTTTCTCGCGCTTACCACTTTAACTATCATAAGCGATTGCTTAAATAAACTTAAGCAAAAAACAGGAGTTGAAATTGACTGGGCGAAAATTCCTCTGGATGACGAAGACACGATGAAACTTTTCGGCGACGGGCGCACCGAAGCCGTCTTTCAATTTGAATCGTCGGGAATGCAGGAAATCTGCCGTCGTCTGAAGCCGAAAGAATTGGAAGATTTGGCGGCTTTAAATGCTCTGTATCGTCCGGGACCGCTTGACGGCGGAATGGTTGACGATTTTATTTTGAGACATCGAGGCGAGAAGAAAGTGCAATATATCGTGCCGGAAATGGAAGATATTTTGCAGAATACCTACGGAATTCTCGTATATCAAGAACAGATTATGCAGATTGCTCAAAAACTCGGCGGCTACTCTCTGGGCGAAGCCGATATGATGCGGCGGGCAATGGGCAAAAAGAAGCGCGAAGAAATGGCAAAGCACACGGAAAAGTTTGTTGCCGGTGCAGTCGAACGTAAGATTAACCGTGAAAAAGCAGAAGCGATTTTCAGCTTGATGGCGCAATTTGCCGATTACGGTTTTAACCGAAGCCACTCGGTTGCATATGCTTATCTTGCTTACCAGACTGCTTATCTTAAAGCGCATTATCCTGCTTATTTTTATGCGTCTGTTTTATCCAATGAAGCACAAGACGCAACTAAGATTTATAAATACTCGAACGAGATGCGCTCCGGCGGTGTTAAACTTCTGCCGCCCGACATCAATGAAAGCGAAGCGGATTTTACGCCAACGGATGATGCGGTTCGTTTTGGTTTGAACGCAATTAAAGGAATCGGCACGGCGAGCGTTCAGGCGATAATGGAAGCGCGTAAAACCGGTCGGTTCACTTCCCTTGCAGATTTTGCAACAAAAGTTGACCAAGGCACAGTTAATCGGCGAGGTGCGGAAAGTCTTGTGACAGCCGGAGCGTTCGATTCGCTAAACCATTCAGAAATGTCTCTGAATTTATGGCGTTCCAGAGTTTTTGCCGGAATTGAAGGCGCTCTGTCATTCGGACAAAAAATCTGGCAAGATAAAATCAGAGGTCAGAGTGGTTTATTTGAAACGGGTGACGAAAGCCGCGTAGATTTCCAAGAAAACTTGCCTGATGTGCCGGCTTGGACACAGACGGAAATGGCAAAAAACGAGAAAAATTCGGTCGGATTTTTTCTTTCGAATCATCCGCTCGACGTTTATGAAAAAATCTTACAGGATTTGAAAATAAAAAATCTTGCCGATTATGAGGGTTTGCAAGCCGGTGAAAGAATTACACTGGCAGGTATTGTTTCCGGTTTGCAAGTTAAATACAGTAAGAAAGGCAACCGTTTTTGTATTTTTCGTCTTGAAGACCAATCGAGTGGCTCGAAATGTTTGGCGTGGGCGGAGGCTTTCGGAAAGTTTAGAGAGATTCTCAAAGATGACGAGATTGTGATTGTGGAAGGGCGTATTGAATCGGCAGACGGACAGGAATACACGATAATTATTGATGAATGCCGCAAACTTTCGGATGCAATTCCGCTTCAGGCAAGAAATGTGCGAATAACTCTGCCTGACAATCTTGATGAGATTTGTATGGAAACGATATTTACGCTTTTGAGTGCGAATCGTGGGAATTGTGATGTTTTGCTCGATTTTTCATTGGAGCGAAACATTAATCTGAGGTTACAGGCAATTCCTCTGAAAATTCACGGAACAAATGCTTTTTCTGAAAAACTTTCTGAAATTGGCTGTCAGGTAGAATGGATTTTGTAGAAAAAAGGTAAATTATAATTAAAAAAGTAAGATGGAAAACAAGGAAAAAATAAACGAAGCCTTCGAGCGTGTGCAGAATGCGAGACATCCCGACAGACCTTACACAAATGATCTGATTCAGACGATATTTGAAGGCTTTATCGAACTGCACGGTGATCGGCGTTTTCGGGATGATCCGGCGATTGTTTCGGGATTTGCCGAAATTAATGGTTTGAAAGTTGCCGTTATCGGTCATCAGAAAGGCAGAGATTTGAATCAGCGGCGGCATAGAAATTTCGGTATGCCGAAACCCGAAGGTTATCGAAAAGCCCTGCGGGTTATGAATTTGGCGGAGAAATTTTCGCGCCCCATAGTTACTTTTGTAGATACGCCGGGCGCATATCCGGGGATTGATGCCGAAGAACGCGGGCAAGCCGAAGCGATTGCGTTTAATTTGCGTGAGATGGCGCATCTGAAAACCACCGTGATTGTTATTGTTTTAGGTGAGGGCGGTTCGGGCGGAGCTTTGGCTATCGGAGTCGGAGACAAGATTCTGATGCTTGAAAATGCGGTATATTCTGTAATTACGCCCGAAGGTTGTGCGGCAATCTTATGGAAAGATGCGGGGAAAGCGAATCTTGCGGCTGAAAGTTTGAAACTGACGGCGGCGGAATTGCAGAGATTCAATTTGATTGATGAGATTATTCCCGAACAGGAAGGTTGGAGTTATCCGCAGGCTGAGATAGATGATCAGGAAGATTCGGTTGATACTTTCGGAAAAACGGCTGAATTTTTGAAAGACAGGATTTACCGTAATATTATGGATATAAATAAACTTTCAGTCGAAGAAAAACTGAAAGCGAGATTTGAGAAGTTTAGAAAAATGGGAATGTGGATGTCTTGAAAACTATAACAAGCGTGATATTTTCTCATAAAAAAATATCACGCTTGTTATAGTTTAATTTTAGTTTGTGGATTTAGAACGGAATATCGTCTTCGCCGGCACTGGCGGCTCCGGCTTGAGTTGGCTCAAACGAGGTATTTGAACCTGAATCGGGCGAGCCTGAATATTCATCGTTTGAAGATACATTTGAATTTGAATTTTCCGTTGAATCCTGTCCGCTGGCACGACCGACGAATTGCATATCAGTTGCGGTTACTTCCAGAGTAAATCGGGTTTTTCCGTCGCGGTCAGTCCATTCGTCAACCGACAAACGTCCTTCGATATAGATAGGACTGCCTTTGGTAAGATATTTTGAAGCGGTTTCGGCTTGTTTGCGCCAGAGAGTTACTTTGAACCAATTGGTGATTTCTTGTAGTTCTCCGGTTTTATCACGTTTTTTCTCGCTCACAGCGACTGAAAAGTTGCAGACGGCATCACCTTGTGGTGTATATCTGAGTTCGGGATCGCGCCCCAGGTTTCCCATTATAGTAATTTTGTTAAATGACATTTTATTTATCTCTCCGGTATTTAATTTTATTTCAAGGCAAACTTTTCAGAGTGATTTTTACATCAATCTATAGTTGTTTTGGCAGGCTTAAAATGCGAAACCTTTGAAAACTCAAAGTCTGTCGAAACATATATTTTGAATAATGGATTATAGCATAAAAATTTATAAATTATTACTTTTGTCAGCGATGATTTTGCTGATTTTATCAGTTCCCTCAAATTCTCAGACGGATTGGTCTCTGCCTTTAAAACTTTGTTGGAGTATAGATGAATCAGTAACCCGTGTTGCGTCTGATAACGATTCAAAAAACATCATATTATTTTCAGTTAATTCAATAAAAAGTATAAATTCCAATAATGGACAAATCTTATGGGAAAATAAATATGATTCTGAGAAATTCTCCGATATATTTTTTATTAAAAATAATTTATATTTTTCGGAAATTAATAATAAAAATAATAAAAAATATTTTCACTCAATAGATGTTTATAGCGGTCTTTCAATATGGAGAATAGAAATACTTAATACCGCTATGATTTTTTTAAATAGAAATGAAAATAAAATTCTCATTGAGGATGTTAACCTTGAAAGGTTCTATTTAAGCACAGAAACAGGGCAAAAACTTAAATCAAACATTTCTCTTTCAAATATTTTTGAAATTTCACCAATTGATGGTAAGTTTTCCCCATATTTTTATACAATTAATTTTAGATTGACCTTTCAGGGAAAAATTATTTTAGAAAGTCTGGATATAATAAAGAAAAATATACAAGCTGTAATTCCAACTAATGAAAAAACTTTTATATGGTCAACAAATGATGACTTTATAGGTATTTATAATTTTATTTCCAAGAAAAATATCTGGTTAAGAAAAATAGGCGGACAAATAACAGATATAAAAGTTTTTGGTAATACAATTTATGTTTCTTCCTTTGATAATTTTGTATATTTAGTCAATGCAATAAATGGTAAATTTTTATTGAAAAAAAGACTGGATGGACGAGTAACAAATAGTTCAGAAGTCTTTGAAAATAGAGTTGCTACCTCCGCATACAGCAGTAAAATTATAACGATTTTTAATTTAAAAAATAATAAGGTTGAAAACTATTTGTCATTATCAGACGCACAAGGTTTTGCTATTTATCAAAGTTTCATCGAGGATAAATTAATTGTCGCAACACCTTTTAAGGTTTTAGCTTTTAGCCCAAATTGTAAATAAAACGGGACTTTGAATTAATTCAAAGTCCCGTTTTATTTATTAATATTCAGTTTAATGAGAATTGGTATGACTCTGCATCATTGCATAAATCTCATCTTTGACTAGTAATTTTTTCTTTTTAATCACTGATTCTTCAACCAATTCATCTTCATTAGGATAAGATAAAGCCGATAACTCATCCAGACGCTTCTCATAACTTTGATGCTGTTGCACCAACTCTCGAAAATTCTGATCTTTTCTAAGCAGATCATCCCGCACGGGATCTACTGTTGTCATGTCCATTTTTCAACATTCTCCTTTTTGACTTAAAGATTAAAATATCTATGACAGTTTCTTGATTTTCAAAATTACTGTCTAAGTCCGAATATTACCCCAGAACTTCATTCAAATCAAGTTTTTATGTTTTATAATTTTTTCTAAGGACATATAAAAAGCATCTTCACACGGATTGTTATAAAATTTTTTCCTAATCCCTTTAATTACAAATCCCTGTTTTTTGTAAAACTCAATCGCCGCTTCGTTAGACTTTCTAACATCCAGTTGATAAATAACATTTCCCTGTAACTCTTCAATATCAAAACAACAATCCAATAATTTGCGTCCAATCCCCTTTTTTCGGTATTTTTCATCAATTGCAATATTATAAACTTCAATCTCAAATCTATTTTCATACTCAATAAAACCTACATCACATTTGTCAATCGTTATCAGACGCGCAACTATGAAGCCAATAATTTTGTCTGATAATTGGGCAACAAATGGAATATAATCTTTATTATTCAACGAATCCTTGTAATCTTCGATACTCCAAAAAGACAAACCGCAAGCCGATTCAAGATATTTTACAGACTGTAAATCATCCTCATTCATTCGCCTTATTTTCAATTTATTGTCTAAATATTCCGGAAACATTGCTTTCACATCACATTTGATAAATTTAATAGTCGTGCAAAATTATTCTGCATTTCAAGAAAAATCAAATTATTCGCAATACTATTCCTTAATTCCAAATCATCTTTTTTCAAAATAATTATTGTCTGTTGATAACTTTGATTTTCGATATGCTTGCTTAAATCGCTTATTGAAACTTTCTCAGGTTGACTCTCCGCAACAGTAATTTCAGATTTTTCAAACACTTGCACATAGAATTCTTTTTCAGAAACTTGTATCACCGTTTGGATAAGTCCTCTCTCTACAGTATAAAAAGTTAAGGCAAATAAAAGTCCCACTTCGGAGCATTCACAACTAAATGCAAGGGCGAGTGCTTTTGCTGTTGCTGCGCCAATTCTAATTCCTGTCTGACTTCCCGGTCCGACGGAATATATTATTTTGCCGATTTCTTGTTTAACAAGATGGTTTCTTAAAAGCAAATTTTCGATAATTAGAAGCAAATCCTCCGCCGTTGAACGTGAACTCAGATTACATATAAAATCAAGCTCCTGCCCGTTCTCGAAAATCGAGAAACTGCCGCCGCCGAGCGCGGTTTCAATTCCTAAATTTATTTTTCTACTCATTGATTTACCTGTTTAGCAGAGCATATTTAATTCGACGGTAAGATGGAGAAAGCCTTTGAAAAAAGTTTTTGAATTGGTAAAAAACTCTCGAACGGCTATCAAAACTTCCTTCCGTTTCGATAGTTGCCTGAATCGGATTCGGCGGAAATCTTTTATTAATTTGTCTTAATAATTCTCGCGGATCAGCCAGACAGAGGTGTAGCGGTTTAAGCGGTATGTTATTTTTCCATTCCTTCTCGCAAGCCTCAATCAACCATTCGGGAATATAAATTTTCTCAAATTCAAAAGGAGTATTTACAAGCGAAACATTAAAGTATTTTTCAACCATACCGATAATGCAAACAATCCATCGGCGGCGAATTTCGCTGACACTATTTAAACATCGTTCCCAATCAAAATCTTCTTCGTTATGAAATGTATAAAAAACATCCCAAAGTCTATCTTTACGCGCCCCGCTGTCGGTTAGCCAGTGAACACACAATACACGCAGATGGTCTTCCGGACGCAAAATTCTGACCGGAGTTTCATCAATATTTACCAGAATAGAATTTTTGAATAAATCCACCCATTCGAGCGTATCCAGATGGCGTAAGCCGCAATGCAAATCAATTCCCAAACCTTCGGCTGCTTCCGTCTGTAGAAGTTTTTCGGCTTTTTCAAAATCTTCTGCAGCCACACATAAATCAATATCGGCAAAAGGTCTTTGAAATTCCGACGGATACAAACGCGCCACCGCCCAACCTTTTATCAAAATCGGCTCAATATTTGCGCTCCGAAATAATTCAAAGACTTTAACTATCCTTTTCTCATAAACTTTGAAAATTAATGAAAACCATCTATTATCTTCTATCTCCGACAGGTTCTTCATTTTTTATTTAAGACGAAATTGTCCGATTTTTGAAATTATTACAAAATCTCAGATAGTTTCTCGATTCAACTAATAAAGAGCAGCGACGAAATAAATATTTTCACCGCTACTCTTTACAAAAAATAAATCTTGCTGTTAATTTAAAGGTTTAAGTGCAGGTCCCCGCAGGACACGCCGTTTGAGGGCAGGCAGGTTGTGCCACACAATCACCTATTCCTGCAGGGCAAGTGCAGGAAGTCGCTGCCATAACACTGGTCGGAGCCGCCAAAGATGCAACTATCGGAAGTGCAATCATTGAAGCCATACCAATTTTCTTGATGACTTCGCGTCTATTTTGCAAATTAAATTTCGCAGTAACATTTTTGTTCAAAAGATTTTTTTCATTCAGTTGATCAATTGCCAACCAAATCAAATCTTCCGACACCAATGTTCCACTATTAACCTCAAATAGTTGAGCGATGTCCTTCGTTGTATTCTTGCCATCGCAAGACTTCCAAACAAAAGCCGCCGTATTGTTTAAACAATGCGCTTTGTTTGTATCTAAATCATATATTAAAACTTCTTCCGGCATTTCTTGAACTACTAATCCCTGTTTTCTAGCCACAGGATTTTGCGAGTTAATCATTTTTTCTCCTCCGTCAAATCTATAAATAAAAATTAAAATGCTACTACTTTAGCTTATCAAATTGTGTCGTTTTTTAAAAACTCCAACAAACATTTTACAGTATTTTTGGCTTCGCCTCTTTTACTTTGGCTGATTATGGCACGTTCCGTCAATTTATTCAACACTTGTAATGAAAATTTTGGATTACTTCTAATCGAAATCGTATGTGGCAATAATGCCATCACCGCATTACCGGGACTTAGAACATTCGGTTCCCACTCAGCATTATCTTCAAATTTTGTCAAAACAACCGCACTAACCGGAAAAGGTTCAATGCCCACAATAGCTCCGAAATCTTTGTATGAAACCTCAAGTTGTTGATTTTCATCAATAATGCCCCTGATAGAAAGAGTTTTCGGAAATGGATGGTTAAATCCTTTTTCATCTAATATTGCATAATCATCCGAGTGATATATTGCACCTTGTTTAATAAATTCGGCAACTATAGACGTTTTACCGCTATAACTGTCTCCGGGAAATAATATTGCTTTGTTGTTCCAAACAACGGCTCCGGCATGTAAAAAAACATTATTAGGAGCAAATTCGGCAACGCACAAACGCAAACGGCTTACGCAATGACCTAACATAACCGATGTATGCTGGGTTTTGATAAAATCTTCACCGTCTTTGAAAATATGTAAATCACTTCCAACTTTTTCAAACAAAAAATTATGCTCGGTTACACCTTCAAAAGTCTTGTATAAACCTTCAGGAATAGTTTGAGCTAGTTTTTCAACAATCTCTTTCAACAATTCTTCCGTGTTACTCTCAAGACCAATTCGAACCCCGAAAGATTCAAAACCGTAACGATACACGGCTTTGCGGATACTTTTCATTTTTTTAAATTATGTTCACTAAGAACATTGTATAACCTATCATTATTACTTAATTTAGGTCAATGTTTTTTTTGCAGACTATACACTAATAGGCAAAAAAGTTGGGAAAAAATTATTATGTGCGGAAAATCTCCAAAAGCCTGATGATTATTTAGCCATAGAATCAATAACCCATTACTTATTAAAGAGATTACAAAATACAATATCGTAACTTTCTGATGCGAAAATCCGCTAATAACGAGTTTCTGGTAGATATGTTCGCGGTGCGGTTTCCAAATTTTTTCGCCTTTGAAAAGCCTTTTTAACAGAGTCCAAATGCTGTCAAACACAAATACAGAAACTAATACAATCGCAATCAAAGGCAGTAAATTCCTATCTTTCACAGAAACTTCCGGCAAAGCCATAAAAGGTAATACCGCAAATGTAAAGCCTAAAAAGGCACTACCGACATCGCCCATAAAAACTTTTGCGGGCTGCCAATTATGCAATAAAAAAGCCATTGCGGAAAGTGCAACAATAATTCCGTAAAATCCGACTGTATTTATATTTAAAATTATTCCGACAGCAAACCATCCGATTCCGGCGGCGACAGCTTGCGCTCCGGCAATGCCGTCAATGCCGTCCATAAAATTATATGCGTTAATCAGCCAAACAATCCAAAAAAAAGCGGCAATAATTCCGAAAACTCCTAAATGAATTTCACCCGCAAACGGAATATAAACTTTATCCCAAAATCCGTAATTCCAAATTACCACCAAAGCCGCAAGAGAATGTGCCGCAAACCGCCAAATCACCGAAACTTCATACAAATCATCGAGCCAACTCACAAAAGCGACGATAATCGCTCCGGCAAAATAACCCCAAATATTCGGCACTTCAAAAAACAAACAATACGCCCCGAAAATCGCTCCGCAAACCAGAAAAATCACCAAACCGCCACCACGCGGTGTCGGCTCGGTATGCGAACTGCGTTCATTTGGAATATCAAAAATTTTCTTCTGCAAGCTCCATTGGCGAAATCTTTCGACACCGATATATGTCAGCGCGAAAGTCAGCAGATAAGCCAAGATGAAAAATATGTAGTTTTTTGTCATCCTTTCGTTTTGAGGTTTTCCAAATAAAATTGCGTCTGCCGTTTGAGAGCTTCCGAAATTTTTGTTTCTGCGTGAAAACCGTATTTTTTTTGAATCAAATCGCCCGAAAAAACATCATCCGAAACCCATTTCTTGACAGTTTCTTGTAAATCGGAAACTTTGCCGATTTTCAGGCTTTTTTTATTGACACCGAATATTGTCTCCAAAAATCTTTCGGAAATTCTAAACGGCAGTGTTTTTTGTTTCAAATTTCGTGCAATTTCAGAAACAATAAAATTCATTTTCAAGGCTTCGCCCGTTACATTAAATATTTCCGTCGCCGAAGTTTTTTTATCCAAAACCTGCAAACAAGCCAGCGCAACATCTTTTTTATAAATCAAACTTTTTCGGTTTTCGCCCTTACCGATCCATACAAACCGCTTTTTATCTATGGCTTCAATTAATCGTGCCGTATTTCCCCGATCATTTTCGCCGATAACTGTCGCCGGACGCAAAATTGTCAGAGAAATTTTGTTTTCTTCGCAAATTTGTTGTGCAATTTCTTCGGCTTTAAACTTGCTAATTGCATAAATTCCCTTCGGATTACAAACGTATGTTTCGTCAATCGCCTCGTTATTGCCCGAATTGCCATAAACCGCTACCGAACTAATCAAAATAAAATGCTTCACACCCAAACGAACCGCCAAACGCGCCACATTTTCCGTTCCCTTTACATTCACATTCAAAAAATCTTCGTCCGCTGTTTTGCCGAATTGGTGAGCTAAACCGGCTGAATGTATGACAACCTCCGCCGTTTCAATTTCACAATTGCCGCTCAAACTTTCAAAATCCGAAATATCCGCACTCACAATATTCGATAAATTCTCAGAATTTTTACGGTTTAATCCAACAAAACTGATGACTTCGTGATTTAGTCTCTGTAATTCGGAAACAATTTCGCGTCCGATGAAACCGCTTGCGCCTGTTACTACAATTCTCATAATAAGTTACTGATATAACCAACCACGTTATCAGACGCATTTAGCCCGAAATCTGCTTTTTGTAATTTTCAACCGCAGTTTCTAAAGAATATTTCGCTACTGCCGAATTTCGTGCGCGTTTTTGCATTTCGGGAATTTTATCGCGCTCTTTGTAAATTTGCCGTATAACTTCGAGAAGTTTTTCCGGTTCATTCGGCGGCACAATCCAGCCGACTTTTTCTTCTTCGACGACGTATGAAACTTCCGAATCAGGCTCGACCAATCCTAAAATCGGTTTTCCGACCGCTAGAATATTATATGTCCGACTCGGCATCGAAACGCCGCGCATTTTTTTGACGAGCGAAACAATTGCCACATCACACGCATTCAAAAAAATATTCTGTTCGCTTCTCGGTTTTGAATCAAGCAACGTAATATTTGAAAGTTTTTTTTCCGAAACTTCTCTCTCCAACCATTTTCTTTTAACTCCCGCACCTAAAAAAATAAAATGAAATTTTTCATCTGCAAGTAGTTTTTCGGCGCAAAAAACCAAACTTTCCAAATCGTTCGGATGCCCCATATTTCCGGCATATAAAAAAATAAATTTATCTTCTAAACTCAATTCTTTCAATAGTTTATTGTTTTCTCGCGGTTGCGGTGAAACCTGTTCGAGTTCAGCCCAATTCGCAATATAGGAAACCGGAATATCCAAACCTTCTATTTTGCGCTCGACCAATTTTTTCATATCACGACCGCAGACAATTATTTTACTCGCATATTTATAAAGCCAACGATTAAAAAATTCGATAGTTTGCACGAGCATTGAATTTTCCTTTGTTTTATTAACCGCGACGAGAATTTCAGGATAATTATCGTGAATCAACAAAATATAACTGCCGCCGCGAAAAAGCGAAGCCAGAGCGACAATAAACGGCATACTCGGCGGCGTTGTTACGACTAAAATCTTATCGCCTTTCTGAAATTTGAATAAGGCTTTGAAAAAAATCGAAAGGCTCAATGTGAGCATATTTAGCAAGCGAAAAATTATGACATTTTTATCGAGCGTTGTTCCGAAAGCCCGAAAAATCTCGACTTTATTGTGTATTTCGTGTGAAACGGCGCGTGTGCCGCGTTTTGAATAATTAGGTTGTCCGCATAAAACTTTAACCTTAAATTCATCGGTCAAACCTTCCGCAATCGAAGTCAGATAATATCCCGTCGAGGTCATTTCGGGATAATACAATTCGCTCACAATCCAAAGCGTTTTTTCCGTTTTATCTTGAGTGTTTTCCAAAATTTAACAAATATTTTTTTTCATCCACAGATAAACACAGATTTTTAAATCCTGATTTTATCTGTGTTTATCTGTGTTCATCTGTGGATAATATTTCTTCAGATTTACTTTTACATTCCCCGATTTTCAAGAAATATGTTTCCGCCTACTCGTATAACCGAGAACGATTTTTGAAACAGTCTGAGCCACATTTTCGACCAGATATTCTTTCGGTGCTTGCCAATTTGCCGGTTGCGAAATCGCCAATTCAACTGCCCGCAAAATCGAATCTGTTTCCGCGCCGCTCAATATATTACTGCCGCATTCGAGTGTTTCCGGTCTTTCGGTAACGTCGCGCAGAGTGATATTCGGGATGCCGAAAATCGCGCATTCTTCCTGCACCGTGCCGCTGTCGGTCAAAACCGCTAACGCATTTTTTTCGAGCTTGACGAAATCGAAAAATCCGAGCGGTTTGAACAGTTCGATTTTACTCGTGTCAATTTTAATTTGGAATTTTTCGAGCTTTTCAGCCGTTCGCGGATGCACGCTAATCAGCATTTTTTTACCGAATTTTTCAACTGTCTGCTTAAATCCGTCAAAAATCTTTTGCAATCTTTCCGGCAAATCCACATTTTCCGCACGATGCAACGTCACCAAAAAATATTCAAAAGGCTGGACATTGAAATTTATCAACGCATCGCTTGCATCAATCTGCTCTGCAAAAGCATCCAAAACTTCTTTTATCGGATTTCCCGTAACATAAATTCTCTCGCGCTCGATGCCTTCGTCAACCAAATTTTCCTTCGAGCGTTCAGTATAAGGCAGTAAAACCGCGCTCGAATGGTCAATTATGCGACGGTTGACTTCTTCCGGCACACGGTCATCAAAACAACGGTTTCCTGCTTCCATATGGAAAACCGGAATGCCGTGTCGCGCCGCAATAATCGCCGAAAGTGCGCTGTTCGTATCGCCGAGAATCAAAACTTTGTCGGGTTTATAAATCTGCAAAACTTCATCGGTTTTCGCCAAAATTCGTCCGATTTGTTCGCCGAAATTGCTCGATTCGATTCCGAAATGAACATCCGGCTCACGCACTTGCAGTTGGTTCAAAAAAATGTCGGAAAGATTTGTATCCCAATTCTGACCTGTGTGAACCGTGATATGTTCACAATGTTGATCAAGAATTTTCATTACCAAACTAAGCCGTATAATTTCCGGTCGCGTCCCGAAAATGGTCATTACTTTCATATTTTTTTAATTCCCCGTAGTCAAAAACCGTGCAATTTCATCACTTGCGCCGCCGAGTAAAGTTTTTAATTCTTCAATCGAAATATTATCGTCTTTGGAAGAATATTCGCCCGTCAATGCCGGTGTAATTTCTTTTTCTTCGCGCAATTCCGGCAACACAGGCAAAATCACATAATAATCGCCGCGTTCGACAGTTCTGAAACATTCTTCTTCGGAAACCATTATTTCGTGAACTTTTTCGCCCGGTCTGATGCCCGTAAAAATAAACGGCAAATCTTTTTCGCCCATTAAAGCCTGCGCCAAATCGGTAATTTTTGCCGCCGGAACTTTCGGGACAAAGGTTTCGCCGCGCTTGCCGTCCGAAATTGCCGCAAAAACCGTATCAACTGCCCGGTCAAGGCTCAATAAAAATCGCGTCATTTCCGCCAAAGTTATCGTTATCGGTTGATTTTTTTGAATTAATTCGACAAATAGCGGCACAATCGACCCCCGCGAAGCAATCACATTTCCGTATCTGACGCAGTTAAAATCGGTTTCGCGGCAATCGCGGTTGGCTTCGATCAAAACACGCTCCTGCAAAGCCTTCGTCATTCCCATCACATTTATCGGCTTGCAGGCTTTGTCGGTCGAAATTCCGATAACCTTTTTTACGGGCAGATTATTCTCGCGCACGGCTCTGGCGACATTTTCCGCGCCGATAATATTGGTCATTACCGCTTCAAACGGAAAATATTCGCACGAAGGAACTTGTTTCAAAGCCGCCGCGTGAAAAACTACGTCCGCCTCGCGCATCGCCGCCAAAAGCGAAGAATAATTTCGGACATCGCCGATGCGAAAATCTAATAATTCCTTTGAATTCTGATAAATTACATCGTCCGTCGCGGCGGTTTTGTGCATAAAATCAAGCCGCATATAATGCTGTTTCGCTTCATCTCTCGAAAAAACCGTAATTTTCGCAGTTTTGCCCATTTCGCCCGACAGCAATCTCCGCACGAGCGTCTGTCCGAGCGAACCTGTGCCGCCCGTAACTAAAATTCTTTTTCCTTCAAGTTCGTTCATTTTTTCCATTCGGCGTAGATCGTTTCGTTATTCGCCATTTTTTCAATCATTTTTTCCCAGCTTTGCGGCTGAAAATTCGTTTCCGCTCTAAATTTCGTCGAATTCAAACTTCTGTCAATTACAAAATTTTCATCCGATTCGATTTCAATATTTGCCGCGTAATATTTTTTGATTAATTCGAGCAAGTCATATTTATTTATCGGTTCGCTCGAAACGTGATATAAACCACGCAAATTCGGATGATTTTCGATAATATCTGCCAGAATCTCAGCTAGAATATTAGTCGGAAAACCGGAAAATACGGCATTTTTAAAACCTTTCACTTTGTTGCCTTCATTACTCAAAAACCATTCGAGCAAACTGTGTTTCGTGCCGATTTCTCTGCCGATAATTGATGTTCTGACAGTTAAACAATTTCCGTCCGTAACTTCGCCGAGATTTTTACTTTTGCCGTATAAATCTTCAGCATCAGGAATATCTGTCTCGCTATAATTTCCCTTTTTTCCGCTAAAAACGCAATCGGTTGAAATACAAATCAAACGCGCTCCATTTTCTTCGGCAATTTCGGCTAATTGATGCGGAAAAATCGAATTTATTGCCAAAGTTTTGATAACATTTTTTGCCGATGGCAATTGTTTGATAATTCCGACTGCATTGATAATAACGTCCGGTTGAATCTTCTCGATAATATCTTTAACGGATTCGATATTTTCAACATCTATTTTTTCAAATATTTTGACTTTATTTGAAAGTTCGCTAAAAATCGGCTCGTTTAATTGCGTTCTCAACGTCGCATAAGTTTCAAATCTGCCCGAAAATACTTGCGCTAATTTATGACCGAGCATTCCTCCCACCCCGATGATTAAAACTTTCATAATAGTTCAGTTAATAAATTGGTTTAAATGTCTGCCTCACGACAATTAATGTATTTTATAATCATAAGATTCTATTAAAATGTTTGGTTTAGCTTCAAGTATCTAATGTATTACTTAAAGCAACATTCAGGATTCTTAAAGTATCTTCTTCAATATTTGGGTCTTGAAGCCATCGGCAAACAAATTCTCTTGCAAATATTGATAGTTTGCTGTAATGAATATTATCTAAAATAATACATTCATTGATTTTATCTCTCCACACATTGCCGTTATCTAATGGTAAATCCCAACCAATTTTTTTATTTTCTAAATTCAGCCAAGGTGTTTTATCGCTAATTATCAAAGGGCAACCTGCGGCTAATGCCTCAAGGAAAACGTGACCGAAATTCTCGCCCAAAGTTGGTAAAATAAAAAAATGATACTTCAAAAGCGTTTCGGAAACTTTCTCGTGAGGAATTGTTCCCTTGGCTTCAATTTTAATGTTTTTAGGTAACTTTTTAATTATTTCGACACATTCGAGCCAATATTTTTCATCTTCCAAAGGACCGTAAATATCAATTGCCAGATTCCCTTCGATGCCTTGTAAGTTTTCCAAAAGCCATCTGAAATTCTTTTTTTCGGAAAATCTCGAAAGAAAAACCATTTTTGCTTCTCCGGCTTTTTTTTCGGGTTTTCGTTGTTGTTCATAATCGGGAAAAATTGTTTTCGGCGACAAATCCGCAGCAATGAATATTTTTCCGCCTCTGCCTTTAACTTTTTCAATTTCCGCTTTTTCAAGTTCGTTTGATGACTTCCAAATGATGTTGTCATACAAATTCGTAATCGCAGAAACGCCCATAAATATCTTCTTTTTGCCTGCTTTCAAACTTAATGCACCATCTGAAAGTTCTCCGCACGGCGCAACAATAACATTACATTTCTTAATTCGCCTTAACTTGCGTAGAATCAACATATAGATAGCTAAAGTTGCGAAGTAACTATTAGTATAAATCACGTCAGGGTTGACTTCAGAAATAAGTTCGCGTATTTTCGAGAGTTTTATCTTATCTTTCGGTAAATAAAAGACTTGTGCGTTTTTAATATTATTCCATTCATCAATATTTACGGTTTTATATGTTTCCTTGTCAAGTGGTCCGTCGTGATCGCGTGTTATGATGTGAAAATCGAATTTTGGGTGAAGCCGTTCCACCATATTAACAATCGTTCTCATACCGCCGCCGCTTTTATAGCCGGGCAGATAATAATCGCTGAGAATCACAATTTTCGGTTTATTCTTCAATACTTTCGATTATTTCACGATAAAGATTTTCGTATTGGCTAACAATTTTTGGAGGATTATAACGCTTGACGTTTTCAATTCCCTTGCCAACTAAATTCTCGCGGAATTTAGAATTTTCAATTATTTTCAAAATTCCTTCACGAATACTTTGCGGCTCGTGCGGATTTATCAAAACCGCCGCATCGCCGGCAACTTCACGCATCGGATTTGAATCGCTTGTAATTACAGGCGTTTTCATTGCTTGCGCCTCGATAATCGGCAACCCGAAACCTTCATACGTCGAGCAAAATGAAACAATGTCCGCCGCACGATATTCGTCTTCAATTTCATCATCTCCCAAATCGAAAGCATTTGAATATTTGATGCGGTATTTTTTTAATTCTGAAATCAACTTTTCATCAAGTTTTCCGATAACTCTTAGATTGCAACCTATTCCTTCTATTGCTTTTATCAAATTAGATAAATTTTTATTCGGCGAAGTTCCGATTTGTAAAATTATCGGACAATCTTTGTTAAATTCTCGTTTATTATTATTCTTAAATTCACGAATCGGATTTTCAATTAGACGGATTTTATCTTCAGCGCAATTTGTTTGCTCAATTATTTCGTTTTTAGTCGTGTCGGAAATTGCCGTAATATATTTCAGTTTTTTTACGGGAAAATCCAGAAACAATTTTTTGATTAAATATCTACGCAAACCGCTTCGAGTATGTAAAAAGCCTAAGTCGTGAATAGTTAAAACCGTTTTTTTTCGCGGTAAAACAAGCGAAATATAATGAATATGTCCGGTAATGTGATAAATATTCGCTGAACTTTTACGAAAAAAAATCAAATTTTTGATAATTTCTGCCAAACCATTTCCGAACGGCATCTGTTTAAACGAAAACTCGTAATTTTCTTTAGAAAGATTTTCGGCAATTTGTCTGAAAACTTTTTCGATACTGACGAATTCCCAAAACTTTCTTTCGATATAAAGTATCTTTGTTTTCATATGGTTAAAGACACTCTTTCGAGTTCTGCATTAAGTGTTTCAATTTTAATTGCCGTCGTTCCGACTTCGCGGACGACCAAACCGGCGGCGATATTTGCTAATTTTGCCGACTCAAAAAAACTTGCGCCTGCGGCAACTGCGACGGCAAAAACCGCGATTACCGTATCGCCTGCACCCGTTACATCAAACACATTTCTGGTCAAGGCTTCGAGATATTGTTTTTCACCATTTTTTTGCAAAAGCGTCATTCCCTTTTCGCCTTGCGTGATCAAAATTGCTTCAAGTCCGGTTTCATCTAAAATTTTATTTCCGGCTTTGGTAATCAAATCTTTTTCAATCTCATCAAAACCTGCGGCTTCCGCAGCTTCTTTAAGATTTGGTGTCAGAATGCTTGCGCCTTTGTATTTTGAAAAACTCTTTCCCTTCGGATCAACCAAAACAATCTTATTTTCGCTAACGCACTTCGTTATCAGACGCAAAAGTAAATTATCAGTCAAAAATCCTTTAGCATAATCGGAAATCACGATAACTTGATATTCATCCAACAAAAGTGAAAGTTTTTGAAACACAGATTCTTCTTCCGTTTTTGAAATAAATTGTCGTGTTTCTTCATCAATTCGCGCAACGTGCTGATTGTGTGCAATTATGCGCGTTTTAGTTGTTGTCCGGCGATTTTCAAATTGAATTAGTTCAAATGCAATTTGTTTTTCTTCAAGCAAATTCTTAAACTCTTCCGATTCTTTATCATTTCCGCAAATGCTGAAAAGAAAAGGTTTTGCGCCCAAACCTTTAACATTTGCCGCAACATTTGCCGCGCCGCCGAGAACTGAAGTTATTTTCTCGACATTGACAATCGGCACGGGAGCTTCGGGCGAAATTCGGCTGACTTTTCCCCAGAAATATCTGTCAAGCATTACGTCGCCGACGACTAACACTTTTACATCCTTAAATTTTTTGATTAATTCTTCTAATTGCGGCAAAAATTTATTTGCGGATAAAATTTCTAAACCTTATCCTTCAACCTCTCGTCAATAATTTCACACCAGATATGAGCAATTGTAATATGCGCTTCTTGTATTCTAGCAGTTCTTTCGGCAGGAATTAAAATGCACTTATCGCAGAGCGAAGCAAGTTTTTTGCCTTTTGCGCCCGTCATTCCGATAATTTTACAGCCTTTTTTTCTCGCAGACATTACTGCCGAAATAACATTCGGCGAATTTCCGCTCGTGCTGATGGCGATTAAACAATCGTCTTCGGCGGCGAGAGCTTCGATTTGGCGTGCAAAAATCCGCTCAAATCCGTAATCATTTGAAAGTGCGGTGAGCGCGGAAGTGTCTGTTGTTAGAGCAATTGCGGGAAGTCCGATGCGTTCGGTTTCATATCTTCCGACAAATTCCGCCGCCAGATGTTGCGCGTCCGCCGCGCTTCCGCCGTTGCCGCAGATTAAAATTTTCTTACCTTTCCGAAATGTTTCAAAAATCAAATCCGCGCAATCTTCAATTGTTTCGGGCATTTCAGCCAAAACTTTCTGAAAAAGAAGCAAATGTTCATTTAGCGAGTTTTCAGTTAAATTTTTGTTATCACTTTCCACTTTCCACTTTCCACTTTCCACTTGTCTGATTTTTTCGACAATCGAACTCGAAGAATAACCTGTTTTCAAAGGCAGGGAATAAACTTCACCGTTGTTTTTAAGCACAAAATCTGCGCCGATAATTTCATCAATTTTCCAATCGCCGCCTTTTACCAAAACATCGGGTTTGATTTCCTCAATCAATTTTTCGGGCGTAAGTTCATCGAAAATGCGAACTTCATCAACAAATTTCAAACTCGAAAGAACTGCTGCACGGTCATTTTCACTTACAAACGGACGATTTGCACCTCGAATTTTCCGCACGGAATTATCGCTGTTGATTCCGATGATTAAATAAGCTCCAAAAGACTTCGCCCTTTCAAGCAAATCAATATGTCCGTGGTGAATAATATCAAAACAACCGTTTGTAAATACAATTTTTTTCATTGTGCCGAATTTTTATCCTTTTTTGTAGGCAATCAGAAGTCTTTGTGATTTGAGTTCTTCGTCATATTTCGCGTCGAAACCTTTAATTTCTTCGAGTTTGAATTTTTGAAAACCGTGCAAATCCGCTATCTCAAAATATCTCTCTGCTGTTCGCCCGAAGCAATGTAAATCATAGATATATTTGATTTTACCTTTCATCGTAGAATCGGACGCACAATCTTCATGGCTTTTCCAAAGTTCATTCGGTAATTGAATATGGAGCAATAATTTTCCGTCTTTTTTAAGTTTTTGATGGCAATTTTTCAAAACAATTTCCAAAACTTCATCCTTCAAGTGTTGTGCAACAGCAAAACTGAAAATTACATCAACCGAATCATCCTGAATTGCTTTTAAGCCTTCACTATTTGCCGGCAAATATTCAATATTATCTGCGCCGTTTAGTATTTTTGCACAGGCAATCGCACCCGAAGAAATATCTACCGCATATACTCTGTCAACAAATTTCGAAATTTCTTTAGCAAAAATCCCGGGTCCGCATCCATAATCCAATACTGTAAAATGAGTTTCAAGATGTTTTCGTAAAAGATTATTGCAAATATTTATTCGTGATTCTTTGACCGATTGATAGGATGCTTCGAGGACTGCCTCGTTGCTCATCTGACGATATTCGGGCAGTTCAGTAATAAAATAATGCGGACTCATCGAAACAAACCGTAATGCCCACAATCTCTTTTTCGATACGGAAACTCGCTCAAGAATCTTCACAATCCATTTTGCCCCTAAAAAATTTTGCGGCTCTTTACCAAGCGTTAAGTTCCATTTCACTACATTTAAAATCATTTTCATCTGTTCTGATCGATGAGTTCACAGATTCAATTTACTATATTTCGCTCAAGTTTATCAAAAATCTGTAAGCTAACCGTTTGAAGTATTTTAATGTTTTGGTGCAACAAAATAATTCATAGTTTTGATTACGATATAAAACAGGAGGCAGCTTTGTGGAACAAAACATTTAATAAATTTCCAACACTTTTTTCTGAAAGTAAATAATTACACCGTCAAATCCGTGGTGGCTGAATCTAACGACGCATTTATGACAATGATTATCCATCAAAATTAGAAACAATCGGTTCAGATTATATTCGTGCATTTCCATTAAAGGCTCGTGTTTTTGCCGTTTCAATATATTTCTCAAGCGATAAATAAAAGGATAATCACGATACATTTTGAACCGCAAAACAGATGCCGATTCCGCGCGATGATTAAAAGTTACATGCAAAACTCCGATTCCGTCATCCGCAAGCATTTCAATCATTCTTCTGATAATATTTTCGCCGATTTTCGGATTGATATGTTGAAACACGATAAACGAATGAATCAAACCGAAACTTCCTTCAACTTTTGACAAATTTTCGTCGCTTTCTGCGAACTTGATGTTTTCGATTCCGTATTCGGCGCAATTTTTCTTCGCTTCTTCAATCATCTGCGGCGAAATATCTACGCCGACGGCTTCTTCGCCGCGTTTCGCAAGCGGAAGCGTCAAACGTCCGACTCCGCAACCGAAGTCTAATATTCGCTTGGGTTTAAAGTTTTCGATAAAAGAGTTTTCAATTTCGTCCCAGATTTTTTCGACGTAAGTTTCGCCCGTTTCAAAGAATTCGTCTTTGGCGAATTCGTCCAGATTTTCGTTTTTGAATTTATCGTAAGTTGCAACGCCGAAGTATGGATTTTTATCGCCGTAGTGTTCCCAAACTTTATTTTTTTTATCCACTAACTTTACTCCTCACATTTTTAACAATGAAATTAACTAACAGCAAACTTATCGCCAAAACAAAAATTGTTCTAATGACCGACGGGAAAATCGTCGCGTAAAATGCTTCATACGAAACAACCGTCAACAGCGGAAAATATGCAACTTTTTTCCACATTGCCGGATTCGGCGTATCAATTAAAGACGCATAAATTAAACGCAAATAAATTCCTAAGACGAGCATTCCCAATGGAATACCGATTGGACCGAAGTTTCGGAGCAGATCGGCAAACGGTGAAATTGCAAACGAATTTTCTCCATAATTGAAATACAAATCGCTGTAAGCCCGCGCGTCTGATGTCCGCGGTTTGTCTGACCACAAAAAACGTGGAATAAACGATGTGTATAAATCGTTCACAATATTATTTTCCAAACCGTAGCTTGCTTCGTAGGGCGCAAGTTTTTCGTAATTTGCAACAACAACGGCAACCGAACTAAGATTTTCGATGCGGTCGGCTAAAGCCTGTGCGCTGTCTCCGGCAATTTTTACCGGGTCTTCCCTGCCCAAATATTCAAAAGTTGCACCGACTTGTCCGAAATAATCGCCCGCACTCATACGCGCTTCCGAACCTTTGATATTTCTAAAAGTCGTGCCGTATATTACACCAATAGTAATGGCAAAAAACGCGATAATGCCGAATAGAACGGTTGTTTGCCATTTCAAACGTCTGCCGGAATAAATAAATGCCATCGCAATCGGCAATAATCCGATAATCAAACTGCTCCGGCTTCCCAAAACCGCCATTCTGAGCGGCAGAAAAATTAACAAAACCGTCAGCATTATGTAGAAAATCCCGTCGCGCCGTTTGGTTGTAAAAATTGCCAGCCACAGCAAAACCGTGCCGGCTGTCAAAACAATCAAAAGGAAAGACAAAAGTCCGTCAAAAATATTTACTTCGATATTTCTCTGAAAACCCAAAAGCCCTTGAACAAATCCGAGAGCATTAAAGCCGATGCCGATTAAAAGTAAAACAACGCCGGGAAACCAAACTTTATCCGGACTCCAGTCCCATTTCGGCAAACGCAGTTCGATTTTTCCGGCTAAATATTTTCCGATTGGCAGAAAATATCCGACCGTCAAGCCGACAAATCCAATTCCTATATAAAATAATGTCAGCGGTAAATTATATTGCTGGTCTTCGATAAACGATAGAAAAAAAGGGTTCACCAAACCGAATGCAATGATTACACCGCCGCCGATGAATGCGGGAAAAATATAACCCCAAGCTGCAAAAACCAAAGGATTAAATAAATCGAAAGTGCCTTTGTAGTAAAAATAAAGACTCGGCGCAAGCACACAAATTCCGCCAAAAATGCACCACGGCAAAAGATAAAGCGTGTTCATAGTTCGTCCGAATTCGTTATCAATCCAAACGTAACTAAGCACTGCGAGAATAACTAAGCTCCAAAGAATTGCAATCGGCACGATAAAATTTGCTTTGTCGCCGCCGCGTTTTGGAAGTATATTTTTTACATTTGCCGCCATTTTAATTCTTTAATTTTGCTACGATAATTCTGCCTTCGCCGCCTTTTTCCCCTTTGAGAAACGGGCTTATCAATCTTCCAACAACTGCCGCGATTTTGCCTTTCAGATTCGTTCCCGTTTGATAAACATAACGATTATAACCTTCATAGATGGTTTCGAGATTAGCTTCTTCCAAAATCATCTCCATTTTCCATTTGAAAATCGGCGTAATATGTGCCGGACGCACCGTTTCATACGCGCCGAAAGCATTAAGTCTGCCGCTGTATAAAAAAATCAAACGCGAATGAACCGCTTCGACATTCGGAGTCGTAACAAACAGTAAACCGCCCGGTTTCAATAGTTTAACGCATTCACGGACAAATCTGAAAGGGTTTTCGAGATGTTCGATAATTTCGATTGCCGCAATTGCATCAAATTTATTATCGCCATTCAAAATTCTTTCAGCAAATTCGCTGTCAAAATTCTCCAATTTCAAAGGAATATCCGGCACTTTCCAATTTTCGTTGTTGAAATCTACTGCCAAAACGTCGTGTCCGAGATTTTTTAATTGGACGGAAAACGCGCCTTGTCCCGCCGCCAAATCAATGATGCGACTCGGTTCGGGCAGATAAGTTTTGATGAGTTCAAAAACTTTTTCGTGCGTGCCGATGCCAGCCATCGAAGCCGGAGAATTTCCGTTATCTTGTTGAAAATCAGTCATTTTTTCGCAAACCGCAGACGGCAATCACGCCATCGCTCAACTGTGGTGAAAATTTTACGCTAAGGTCATTTACCAAATTATAAAACCAACGATTAAAAGGGCGATGTTCCGTTCCGATGTCGTAAAAATAAAAATCATTAACCGTCAAATTTGCCCGTTCGGCAATTAATTTCAAAGTTTTGTAAGAAAAATAATAAACGTGATCGGGATGCACCGGCTCGTTTTCGCCGCCTTTTCCGCGAAGTCCGTAAATTAGAAAACGATATGCCGAATAAGCGTTAATTGTTGTAATCACGAGCTTTGTGTCGGCATTCATAAACCTTTGAATGCCATTCAAAAATAATCCCGGATTGTTCAAATGCTCGATCATTTCGCCCGCGATGATGACATCGAAAGTTTCATCGAGCGCGACTTCTTCGAGCTTTTCCAAATCGGCGCGAAACAAATTTTTCGTGCCTTGTTTTTCTAAAATATCAATTCCTTCTTGATCGAAATCGAATCCGTAAAGGTCTTTTGCAATTTTTTGCAGGTCAAAATGCAAAAGCATTCCATTATCAATCGAATCTTGCGTGTATGGATAATTCGTGCAGCCGAGGTGCAGAACTTTTTTTCCAGAACTTATTTTTTTGATTATCTCGACTCTTTGAACGAGTTCTATTTTTTTCGACATACAAACTGTGAGAACAGGAAGCGGTAGCGACCTGTTAATATTTTATACATTAAATTCTCAGAACAAAGAGGTTATCTTGCCCGAACCAATTCAACAGGTCGCTACCGCTCGCTGTTCTGACATATTCTAACGGTTCAAAATACCTTTGATTAAAATTTTCTCATCTGCGGTTAAAAAATCCAAAACCCAAAGCGACAATAAATAAATAATCCCGCCGCAACCGACTGATAAAATGAATGAAAACCAATTTAAACTTAGATTATTCAGCACAAAATATTGCACCGCAACCGCAAAAGCGGCGGCAACGCCCAAACTTCCGATGATTTTCGTCCAAAATTTTACTTGAATCGCACCGAAAAACCATCTTTCGACATAAAAAATCGAGAAAAATATCGTGCAAAAACCGACTAGACGCGCGATTGCCGCGCCGAGATTTCCGTAAATTCCCGTCAATGAAATCAAAAGCGAAACGCACAAAACCAAACAAACCAGAAACACACGAAAATTATAATTCGGAAAACCTAAACCTTCCGTCATTTGCCACGAAACCGTTAAAATCGCCGCCGAACCGAAAGAAATAGCGTGCAAAATCAAAAGCGTCGAAGACTTATCGGCAAATGTCGCGCCCATATAAATTGTCAAAAAAGCGCGGCTGTCCACAATCAGCGTCGCCACCATAAAAACCACTAAAAAACAGGCGATTTTTGTCGCCTTCAAGTAAAGCCTTAACAATTTTTCTTTATCATCTTTGAGTTCGCTTGCCAGAGGAAAAATTACGAGCATCAAACTCGAAATAAATCCGTGAATATACATTCCCAAACTCATCGGCACGACATAATAAGTCAAATTTTCCGAACCGAGATGGCGCGTAATCCATCCGCGCTCGAAAAGCAAAATAAAATTTGCCAAAATTTGATAGCCGATAATGCCCGAACTATATTTCAAAACCAGCTTTACCGTTTCGCTTTTCAAACGAAACGAAATACCGAATTCCGGCAAAAGTCGCTTTGCACTTGCCGCGAAAAAAAATGATGTTACAACCGTAATCACCAAATTCCAACCGAGCAAATAAAGCAATCCGTAACCGTAAAAAGCTAAAGCTAAATTACCGAAAAGCAGAGCGAAACTACTGATATTAAAGATTTTAGAGTAAACGTCAAATCTGTGAATTCCCTGCAACACAGCATTAAAAACTTGATTCAGCATCGTGCAGAAAATAATCGAAGCCGCGATATACATCGCCAAAACAGATTTGTTTTGCGCTTCCGATTCGATTCTGAAAACATCCGCAACCAACCATTTCGCCGACAAACAAATTACCAAAACACCAAAAATTCCGACGGCAATATTGATAAAAAATGTCGCCGAAATAACCTCGCGGATTTTCTCCGATTCGCCGTTTGCACGATATTCGGCGATATATTTTGTAATCGCCCGTCCGATGCTAAACGTAAATGAATAACCGATAAAACCGATAACCAGCGCGTAAATTCCATAATCGGCATCACCCAAAGTTCTGACGATTAAAGGTGTCGCGGCAAAACTCAAGCCGAGCGGCAAAATCCATGTCAAAAAACCGTAAAAGACGTTTCTGATAATTGATTTACTTGTTTGCTTTTGTCCGGTTTCCATCTATTTTTCGGCAAGCGATTTTTTATAAGCCGCAATCGCAATCTTTGCGACTTCCCGTTCGTCAAAATTTTTTAACACCCAAGAACGTCCGCTTTTTGATAATTTTTCGCGCAATTTCTCATCCGATTTCAAAAGCAAAATTGATTCCGCCAATTTTTTATCATCGCCGGCTTCGATTAAAATTCCGGTTTCGAGGTTTTTAACGGCTTCAGGTATCGCATTAATATTCGTCGAAATCGAAGGAATTCCAAGAGCCATCGCTTCGAGCAACGAAATCGGCAAACCTTCGACAAAACTCGCCAAAACGTAAGCGTCGGCAATCCGAAAGACTTTGAACAAATTTTTTCTGTCTCCGATTTGATCCGAAGTAATTAACCGAAAATTGTTTCCGAGTCCGTAATCATTAGCTTTTTGCAAATCCTCCGCACTTGGTTTCGAGTTTGAAATCCATACAAACGCCACGTCATCATTTTTTTCGCAAATCGTTTTTGCGGCATCGAGAAACGTCCAACGTCCTTTTCGATCAATAAACTGCCCGACACAAAGAATGATAAATTTATCTGCCGGAATATTATATTTTTTGCACAATTCTTCACGGTGAAATTCCGCCGCCAATGCTTCATCAATTTCCAATGGATTGACGCTCGTGTAAGTTACGCTGATTTTTTCTTCGACAAATTCAGGCGAGAAATATTGTCGAAAATAATTTTTCGAGTCTTCGTTTGAACTAAAAAAATAGAAGTTTTTGAACTTCTCGATTGTCTTTAACTTCACTTTCCACAATGCTTTACGCCACGGCGAAACATTTGGCAAAGAATTATGCGCCGTAATAAAAACCCGCGTTTTTCGGGCAAGTTTCATCAACGAAAAAAGCGATTGCCAAGGCGCGTATTCGATATGCACAATCGAATTTTCCAAATCAAATTTTTGCAGATGATTTATCAAAACGCTTTCCGATTTGAATTTATTGAGATGCCTGCCGAGTTTTCTTTTCAATGAATTTGCTGGTTGAGAATCGGCTTCGGTTTTGACGGTTTCATATTCGACATCTAACGCACGAATAAATTCAAAAAGTTGCTCATCGGAGTTTTCCGGCAAAACCATTTTAACTGTAAATTCTTTCTTAACTTCTTTAATTAGAGCAAGATAGTAAATCTGCGCTCCGCCCCATTGAACGTAATCCCAAGCGTAAATAATTTGTGGTTTTTCTAACTTCAAGTATTTTCTCAAGTGTCGTTATTCCGACAGTTAAAGTAATTTCTAAACTTTATTTTTACAAAATTCTATCGGCAAAGGTTTCCGACAAAGGTTTTTCAGCATTTTTTCCGACAGCTTCGGCGTTTTTTCGCAACACAATCCGTGCAAAAAACACGATAAAAGCAAATATTCCCTCAAATTTGCTCGGCGCACCATAAAGATTCATATTAAATCGCCGACGCAAACTGTGAACATTATGCGGCTCGAAAAAAAGAGCATTCATCATTTTTTTCAAAGGCATTGCGCTCAATTTCGGCGGCACGTCATTCGGCTTACAAAAAACTTTCGCATTCGGCGCAATTAAAAGTTTCCAACCTTTTCGGCGAATTCGCGGCGTATATTCCGCATCGCCGTATTGCGCGAATTTTTTTTCGTTCATCAAGCCGACTTCTCTAACAACTTCTGCCGGATATAAAACGCAATTTCCGACAATAATATCAACTTGCCAAGGTTTTTGCGGCACAGTCCAGACAGTTTGTTTATACCAATGTCGCCAACCGCCCAGACTCGTTTTCCATTCCGGCGAAACTTGAAAAACGCAGTGCGGTTCATTCCACAAAAGCAAAAGTGCGCCGACAACCGAGCGCGGATTTTTTTCGGCGCATTCAACTAGATTTTTGACACAATTTTCTTCAAATATCGAATCGTTATTGACGCATAAAATATAATCGGCATTATTTTCGAGTGCCGTTTTGATGCCGAGATTTGTTCCGCCGGTATACCAAAGATTGCCGTCGCCTTTGACAATTTCGACTTCGGGAAAATCTTTCGACACGGCTTCCGAAGTTCCGTCCGTCGAACCGTCGTCAACTATTATTATATGAATATCCAAACCGGTTCGGTTAATCCGCGAAAGACTTCGTAAAAATTGCAAAGTCAATTC
>JANNYB010000226.1:0-7123 GCA_031409875.1 Acidobacteriota bacterium
ATTGCCGAAACTCTCGTGCGTTCGGCTTCGATTGATGTGATCGTCATTGACTCGGTTGCCGCGCTCGTTCCGCGTGCCGAAATTGACGGCGAAATGGGCGATTCGCATATGGGTTTGCAAGCGCGTCTGATGTCGCAAGCGTTGAGAAAATTAACCAGCGCGATTTCAAGCACGAACACTTGTTTTGTTTTCATCAACCAACTGCGCGATAAAATCGGCGTAATGTTCGGCAGCCCGGAAACAACGACGGGCGGCAAGGCTTTGAAGTTTTATGCTTCGGTAAGAATTGACATTCGGCGCATCGGTGCGATTAAAGACGGCGATAAAATTGTCGGTAATCGCACGCGCGTGAAAGTTGTCAAAAACAAAGTCGCGCCGCCGTTTCACGAATGCGAATTCGACATTATGTATGGCGAAGGAATTTCAAAAGAAGGCGATTTGATTGATTTGGCGGTCGTGCATACTATCGTTGATAAATCGGGCGCGTGGTTTTCATATAAAGGCGAACGGCTCGGACAAGGACGCGAAAACGTCAAAAAACTGCTCAAAGAAAACCGCGAAATGTTCGGACGCATCGAACACGAAGTTAAAATCAAACTCGGTTTAATCAATGCAGACGAAGCGTAATTGGTAATTGGTAATAGGTAATTAGTAAAAAAGCGTCCTTTGTAAATTATACAGCGGACGCTTTTCGCTTATTACCTGTTACCAATTACCAATTACTTTTTATTGGCTTGCGGCGTTTTGTCGGAATCGGTCATTGATTGACGCGAATTGACATTGCCGTTCATCATATTGCTCTGCATTTGTTTCAATTCTTTTTCGCTGGGAATTCCGGGCGTTTTTGCTCCGCTCGGTTTAATGTTGACATTGCCGGGCGCAGGAATGCCGGGCGTTGGCGTGCCGTTCGGATTCGGCGCAACATTGATGTTTTTCGGATCAATTCCGGGAACGGAATTGCCGTTAGTAACAATTTGTTTGTTTGAAAATTCCGACGGAATATTCGCCTGATTTGAATTGGTCGAATTAGTTGCGCTACTACAACCGAAACTTATCGCGCAAAGAGCGCAAACCAAAATGAATAACGTAATTTTTGACATAAAAATATTAAAACCTCAAATAAAATAGAATTTAAAATAAGCTGTGCCGGCACTGAAAGTTGCGTCTGCCGGAAGACAGCGACGGCATCCAAACCGGCACGGGCAGGTTATCGAAACGGAACTCGGAAGTAAGCGGCTGACATTGGCAGGAACAATCGCTAAAAATTGATTATAAACTTATACTTTTTCTTGTCAATAAAATTTTCGACATTTCGGCAAATTTCACCAGATTCGATAGAGCGATTGCAAAGTTGTAAAACATTGGACGAGTTTTCTTTAACACAGATGCACACGGATAAAAACCGGATGATTTTTGATAATTCAAAGCAACATCTCTGCTTTTATCTGTGCCAATCTGTGTGCATCTGTGTTAAAAATGTCTTTTCCTGACTTTACAATAAACCGTGTAGGGTTTTCTCATAAAAATTGAAAGTTAAACAAAAACCGAAAATTAACAGGGATTGAAGGGATGAAAGGGATTTTTTTTATGAGTTTTTTTAGTTTTTATCCCTTGCATTCCATTCATCCCTGTCAATTTATTCTTGATTGGCAAGTTACCGGAAAATTTATTTTTATGAGAAAGCCCTGAATCACCGTGCCAGATTCGAGCGTTTTTCGCGTTTCGATTTGACATCGAAAAACGGTTTATTTACACTAACAAATTCGCGCTAGTGTTAAATGCGCGAAAAAAAACGGCTTGGTAGCTCAGTTGGTAGAGCAGCGGACTGAAAATCCGCGTGTCGGCGGTTCAATTCCGTCCCAAGCCACCATATTTTTCAATAACTTAAGGCATCTGTGAAGATGCCCTTTTTGCTTTTGGTGCGTCATTGGTGCGTCTGCTTTTCAAAACGTGCCTGTTTTCTTGAAAATCATTGCTTCTAAGTGATCGGACGCGCTTTGTTGCATATTCGGTAAGACGTGAGAATAAACATCAAGCGTTAAAGTTATTCCGGCGTGTCCGAGCCTTTCCGAAACGATTTTCGGATTTACGCCAGCTTGCAAAAGCAAAGTCGCGCAGGTGTGCCGCAAATCTTAAAGCCGAATTGTTTGGCGAATTTTGGCGCGTTTTAGTGCCGGTTTGAAAACGCGCCGCGTGATGTTTGCCGCGCTGTGCGGTGTGCCGATTTCGGACGAAAAAACAAGGTCGTGATCTTTCCACGCCGCGCCGAGTTTGAGCCGTTCGGTTAATTGTTCGCGCCGATGCGCTTTCAATTCTTTGACAACGGACGGCGGCAAAGGCATTGTTCGGCGCGATTGTTTTGTTTTCGGTTCTGAAAAGTGCCAAACGCCTTTTGATTTTTCGATAATTTGACCACGCATCAATTTTTCACCTCATTTTTAATATTCAAATTCCATTTGCCGCTTCTCCAATCTTCAAAACCGTTTTGAATAAATTGATTTGCGGCTTTATCGGAAGCATACGAATAGCTAAAAACGGCATTGATAACATCAAATAAAATGTTTTCGCGTTCTGCCATTTCTTCTTCATAAACAATTGCAGAAAGCAGAATCAAAAAGGCTTGCTTTTGTTTATCGTTTTCTGCGTCCGCGTTGTAAATGCCCGTTGTTTGCGTGATAATCCATTCGGACAACTCCGAAGCTCTTTCGGGTGTCAATCTGATTTCCGTGTCTAATTCGATTTCGGAAAACGAAACGCTTAAACCGTTTTTCTCGAATATTTTTTCGAGCAAAAACTTTTTCACGTCTTTCGGCGTGTTCGGATTATCGGTTATCGAATAAAGCGCGGCTATTCCCGCGTCCGCTTTGATTTCTTGTATTTTTTTTTCAGTTAGTTTAGATTTAGTCATAGTCAATTACTCCATTATTTTTTTTGGGTTAATGAAAGGCTTTTCTATACTTGGCGGTTTAGAAAAGCCTTTCGCTTTTAGTTGTTTCGTTTCAAAGATTGTCTGTAAATATTCGCCGTTGCACCTGCAACCAAGTGATAACAAACAAGTCCGCGTTCGCTTGCTTTACATTCACATTCACATTCGCCGAATTTTTCGCCGTTTTGAACATCAAAACGAACTTGATAAATATTGCCGTTATTTGCCGATTCAACTTTGAAAGTCCGATCTGCGACAAAGCGAACTGTCGGCTTTAATTGCTTGCATCTTTCGATTGCACGTTGCGTGTTTTCTGTCGTTAATTTAATCATTTCAGTTACTCCGATTTTATTTGATATAAGTTGTTTCCAACTATCTATAAGTATAAAATATATTCTATACTTATAGATAGTTAAAGTATAGAAATTGACAGATACTTTTTTTGAGTTCATAATTTTTTTGTTATGAATTTACTAACCACAAAAGAAGTATCGGAAAAACTAGGTGTTCATATTTCAAGGGTTCACGTTCTAATAAAAGAAGGTCGATTACCTGTGCAACGATTCGGACGTGCGTATTTAATTGAAGAAAAAGACTTAGGCTTAGTTGCCGAAAGAAAAACAGGAAGACCGTCAAAAACCGAAAACGGCAATAACTTGTCGAAGTCTTTTGCCGATGTCGCGGGTGAATTTATCGGAAGCATCAAAAGCGGATTGCCGACAGACCTTTCGAGTAACAAAGAATATTTGAAAGACTTAGGCAAAAAGAGTGCGGAAAAAGCGGCTTTAGAAACGAACGTCCAAAAGAATATCTGAAAAATAATGAATAACCTGCCGATAATTGCCGACACGGGTGCTATCGTCGGTTTGATTTACGAAAAAGACCAATGGCACGAATGGGCATTTGAGCAAGCAAAACAGCTTCTACCGCCGTTTTATGTTTGCGAAGCCGTGATAACCGAAGCGTGTTTTTTGCTTCACAATGTCCCGGACGGCGAACAAAAAGTTTTAGGTATGGTTGCCAAAGGTCATCTGCAAATAAACTTTTCTTTGTCGGCAGAAGCGGAAAGCATCAAAGATTTGATGAAAAAATATGCAGACGTGCCGATGTCGTTTGCCGATGCGTGTCTTGTCCAAATGAGCGAATTGATTGAAAATTCTCAAGTCTTTACGATTGATTCGGATTTTTTGATTTACCGCAAAACCGGCAAAAAGCAAATTCCTTTGATTTATCCCGCATAATCAAGCAACTTTCTAACCTTTATCAAAGTTTTATCAAAGTATTTCTGATTATTTTCTGATTATTTTCCCGACACTCTCTCGACATTCTCACGTCAAATTTTCTCAAGTTTTTCTCAAACGCTCAAAACTATCGAGCGGATATTTTCTAAATTCATTATTCGGTTCTCGGCTTCTACGTCCGATTGTTCGCCGTCAATCATCAAAATTGATTTTTGTTCATCGAGAATTGAATTAAATTGATTATTCAAATTTTCATCACTCAAAACTTTTCCGAGTTTCGCATTATAAGAATCTGCAAACGAATTATATTGATTGATTCGCGTTTGCTCATTTATCAAATAATCCGCAAGGTCAAAACCTTTGCCTTTGCTGATCGGGCAAAACTTCCGACAAACACGCTTTCCACTTCGGACAATCCGCCGCCGCGTCGTAATCAAAATGCAGTTGGTAGGTCAGAAAATCCGCACGGTCAAAATCACGGTTTGCTAAATTTTGTCCGTTAATTTCAAACGTGCCGTTTTGCAAATTTATCAAAACCTTTTTGCCGTCCGCTTCCGGCTTCGGCAAAAAGGCATCTGCTATAAATTGCTTGAAAAGTTTCGTCTTAAATTCATAATCACGCGCCGTGATTTTATCCACTCCGAGCCGTGCGGACGCTTCACCGAGAAAAGTTTCTAACTCCGAGCGGTCAACCAACTGCCAAAACTCACCATTCTAGGCATAAACAAAATCTTGATTTCGGCAAAGTCCGCAGTTTAATTTAACAGCAAGCCGCAAAACTTCCTGCACGGTCAAAACTCGTTCATTCTTTTGCGGTAAATTGTCAGTTGCCTCAAGCCTGAAAATCCGCGTGTCGGCGGTTCAATTCTGTCCCAAGCCACCATCGAATCAATGAAAAGCCTATTCTTTTTGAGTAGGCTTTTTCTTTTCTCAAATAGCCAAAACCTGCAAACATAAGTAAGATATTGGTGTAATTTACATTCACTTTTTTGGAACATAACCCGATGTATCAACTAACTCTTAAATCTTCTAACAAACCTGTTATCGAATATTACGAAGCATTAGAAAAATTCAAGCATTTGGGCATCACGCACGAAGGCGCGGTGCGTTCGGCTTTTCAGACTTTGTTGGAATCTTGCGGGAAACAGTTTAGTTGGACGCTTGTTCCCGAATATCAGAAAAAGCGGCAAGGCAAGCGGATTTCGATTGACGGCGCGTTGGTTGACCAATTTTCTTTGCCGCACGGATATTGGGAAGCCAAAGACGAGCAAGATGATTTACGCAAGGAAGTTAAGAAGAAATTTGCCGTCGGTTATCCGAACGACAACATTATTTTTCAGTCGCCTGAAAGAGCGATTCTTTATCAAAACGGCAAGGAAGTTTTTGACGCTGATTTGAATATTGCGGATGAATTGGTCAGAGTTTTAGGATTATTTTTTGATTATCAGCCGCCGGCTTACGAAGAATGGGAACAAGCGGTTAAACGATTTCAGGAGCAATTGCCGGAACTCGGCGAGGCGTTGTTGAAAGTTTTGGACGATGCGAAACTCAACAACAAAATTTTTCTTGCGGCATTTGATACTTTTTACGAGCTTTGCCGGACTTCGATTAATCCGAATCTTTCGGAAAAAGCCGTCGAAGAAATGTTGATTCAGCATCTTTTGACGGAACGAATTTTCAGAACGGTTTTTCATAATTCGGAATTTGCTAAACGAAATGTCATTGCCAAAGAGATCGAAAACGTAATTTTGGCTTTAACTTCGCAGAGTTTCAGCCGTGAAGATTTTCTCAAACGATTTGACCATTTTTACAGAGCCATCGAATTTACTGCCGCGACGATTGACAGTTTTTCCGAAAAGCAAGCGTTTTTGAACAACATTTACGAGCGATTTTTTCAAGGTTTTTCGGTTAATGTCGCCGACACGCACGGCATTGTTTATACGCCGCAACCGATTGTTAATTTTATGGTTAAATCGGTGGAAGACATTCTGAAAAACGAATTCGGCAAATCGCTGTCGGATGAAAATGTGCAGATTCTCGATCCGTTTGTCGGGACGGGAAATTTTCTGGTGCGCGTGATGGAAGAAATCAAACTTTCCAGTCTTGAACAAAAATACGCGCACGAACTCCATTGTAACGAAGTTATGTTGTTGCCTTATTACATTGCTTCGATGAATATTGAACACGAATATTTTGAAAAAGTCGGGCGTTACGAACCGTTTGAAGGAATTTGTCTGGTTGACACTTTCGGGCTTGCCGAATCGGAACAGCAGACGCTTTCGTTTATGACCGAAGAAAACACGGAACGCATCCGCAAACAAAAAGAAGCTCCGATAACCGTGATTATCGGAAATCCGCCTTACAATGTCGGGCAATTAAACGAAAACGACAACAACAAAAACCGCAAATATCCGATTTTAGATAAAAGAGTTGCCGAAACCTACGCCAAAGATTCAAAAGCGACGAATAAAAACGCGCTTTCAGATCCGTATGTCAAAGCGATTCGTTGGGCAAGCGATAGAATCAACGATGATGGAATTGTGGCGTTGGTGACGAACAGCAGTTTTATTGATTCGATAGCTTTTGATGGAATGCGAAAAAATTTGGAGCAAAATTTTGATGCGATTTATATTTTCGACCTTGGCGGAAACGTGCGAAAAAATCCGAAATTGTCCGGCACGACGCACAATGTTTTCGGAATTCAAGTCGGCGTAAGTATCAATATTTTTGTCAAAAAAAGAAAGTTATAGTCGCGTTTTTCAGGGCGCAGCAAAACGAAAAATATAGCAATGTCCTTTACGCATTAGTTTCTACCCAAGTCCAAATTGACTTGAAGGCTTGTGTTTTTTGTCGCTGAAAGCGACTGACATTATAGCCTAGCGAGAATCGCTAGGTCAGTTTGACCACATTTTCCGTCGCTGAAAGCGACGAACAAAAAAGCGCGGCGATTGTTGCT
>JANNYB010000227.1:0-14693 GCA_031409875.1 Acidobacteriota bacterium
TAATCCCTCAATAAAAAGTTCAAACGACTGGAGCGCGAGCGTCCCCGCTTGCAATGAGTGTCGCTTCGACGCGAAAAAGCATTTGGCTATTTCGGGCTTTAAATTTATCGGCGCGGTTGTTATTGCTCGTTTGATATTAGAATTGCCGAATTATCAAACGCTTTTTCGCGTCGGAAGCCAACGCTCATTGCAAGCGGGGACGCTTGCGCTCCAGTCAAAACTTTTTATTGAGTCATTGCTGATTGCTGAAAATAATTAATGACAAACATTGTTTGTTTATGATAATCTTTATTTGAGCTGATTTTTGCGGCTCGCCTTCCAGTCCGCCAATCTCTCCAAATTTCTAATGGAAAAACTTAACGAATATCTACAAACACTTGTTTCTACATTCAGTTACGAACTGCATCTGGAGCCGAATAAAAATCCTTATATCGTTTCGGAAAACGGCTCGATTGATGTGGCAAACGCGCCGATGTTGGGAACGCAAATCAGCACTTTGATATTTCCGCTGATTCCGACACCCGTGAAAATGGAGTTGCCGAATAAGCAGGAAATCGAGTTCGTGCATAATAACGCGCTTGGCGATTTTAACTTTCAAGTCAAAAAATCGCCTGCCGGATTTTTGGTAACGATTCGTCCCGTGCTTGCCCAACATTCAAACGATAACTTGGCGCAACACGAAAGCGAACCGCCTTCGAGCGGTTTGGGCGTGTATCCGATTCAGACGGGAACGCACGAAATCACTCCGGCGGCAACATTTAACAACACGATAGTTCCCGAACCAACAACAGAAAGTTATTCGATTGAAAGTTCGTCGCTTGCATACCAAACCGAAACTTTGCCGATGCAGAGTTATTCCGCTGTGCCGATGGAAATCGAAATTGAAGAAGTTTCGGGATATGCCGACGATTCTTATCAGATTCCGCAAATCGAAACCGTGCCGGTAAATTCGCCCGAATTCATCACGACTTTTTCCGACGATTCAACCTACGAACCGCCCGCGAAACGTAATGATTTTCTGCCTGCGGAAAGCGAATATATGCCACAAAACGATTTTTCGACTTCGTTTTATCCACAACAAGAACCGCAAAATTATCCGCAGACGCAAAATTATCAACCTCAGCCCATTTTGCAAACGCCGCCGCCACAATACGCGCCGCCACCGCCACAATACGCTCCGCAAACACCGCCAGCAGAAGCGGCATTCGTGCCTGCCGCGCCTAACGCTTCGATGAAAGCGCGAATGGACGCGCTGTTTCAACAGATGGCGGCAAACGGCGCGAGCGACTTGCATTTGTCAACTTCGATGCCGCCGATGGTTCGCAAAGACGGACGAATGGCAGGTTTGCAATGCAACGAACAAAGGCTTTCGCCCGAAGTTATGCGACAACTTTTGACTTCGATAATGCCGGACAAAAATCAAGAAGAATTTGCGCGGCGCAACGATACCGATTTTGCTTACGAAATTCCGAATCTCGCACGTTTTCGCGCCAATATCTTTATGGATCGCAAAGGAATGGGCGGCGTTTTCCGTATCATTCCGACAAAGATTTTAACTGCTGAACAACTCGGACTTTCGCAAGCGATTATGAATCTTTGCGAATTGTCGAAAGGTTTGGTTGTCGTTACAGGTCCGACAGGTTCGGGCAAATCTACGACACTTTGCGCGATGGTTGACAGCATCAACAAAAACCGCGAAGACCATATTATTACGATTGAAGACCCGATTGAATTCACACACGAAAATCAGAGATGTCTGGTCAATCAGCGCGAAGTTCATAATCACACGGATTCGTTCAAAGACGCGCTTCGTGCCGCGCTTCGTGAAGACCCGGACATTCTGCTCGTCGGCGAAATGCGCGATCTCGAAACAATTTCGATTGCGATTGAAACCGCCGAAACCGGACACCTTGTTTTCGGAACTTTGCACACGACGACGGCTTGCTCGACGGTTGACAGAATCATTGACCAATTTCCCGCCGACCGCCAACAACAAATTCGCGTGATGCTTTCCGAATCGCTCAAAGGCGTTATCGCGCAAACTCTTCTACCGAAAAAAGGCGGCGGACGAGTTGCTGCGCTCGAAGTTTTAATTGTTACGCCCGCGATTTCAAATCTCATCCGCGAAGGCAAAACCTTCCAGATTCCTTCGGCAATGCAAACCGGCAAACAGCACGGAATGGTAATGCTCAACGACGCACTTTTCACGCTCGTTCAAAAAGGCTTAGTCGAACCGCGCGATGCTTACATCAAATCCGTTGATAAGACGGGCTTTGAATCTATGCTCACACGCGGCGGGTTTAGAATTTAGAAAGTGAGAAAGTGAGAAAGTGAGAAAGCGAGAAAGTGAAATAGTTAATCTCACTTTCTCGCTTTCTCACTTTCTCGCTTTCTCTCCTTCTTACCTATCTTCGTAAATAAAATCGTAATCTTCCAGATGGTCAATCAATCCGCCTTTTTCGTAAATCACGTCTGCCGACATCGTTAAATTAAACTTGCCGCGTCCGAGATTCAGTTCATCGTAAGGCATAAAAAGTTCGGCATCATCATAAACGGTCGAATCGTAATTCGGCGTAATAAATTTATAAATCGCCACTTGTCCGTCGGTGCTGGCGAATTTTTTGTTTTTGGTTTTGAGCATCGTGCCGTTGCGTTTTTCAAAATAAATGCCCAAATACGAACGCATATCTTTCATATTGTAAGTTTTGAACTTAACGTGAACGCGCATTCCCAAACGTCCGTTTTCTTTGACGTTGTAATCAACCCAAATTTTTTGAAACTCGGCACTTTCCGTGCGATTGTTTGTTTTAGTCGAAGTCGTCGGATTTCCCGATAATTTCGTATCGTGGCTTAAATTATCATTTTTGACCGTTTCTTTCTCTTTGACGAATTCGGTTTCTTTGACTTCTGCAACCTTTACGGGCGCAATATTGACAGGCGTTACACGCGCACGGAATTTCAAATAAGTTGCCGCGCCTGCGCCTGTAAAAAGAAGCAAAAACGTAAAAATCGCCGCGATGCCTAAAAAGACTTTGTTTCCCGACGAAGTTTTTTGCGGCGGCGTTTGAAAATTATTCGTCGCATAATTATAGCCGTTCGTGTTTTGATTAAACTGCGCGGCAAAAACCGTCGGCGTTTCGCTTTGATAATAATTAATAGCCTGCGTCGGTAATGCTAACTGCGGCACATTTGCCCAAACAACATTGCGCGAACCGCATTGCCAACAATTATCCAATAAACTCTCGTGTTGAAAACTACATTCCTGACATCTTTTCATATCGTTCACTCCTTCCTTAACAGAAAAGACACGATGAGAAAAAATTTTTGCGGATTTTTTGCACGAAAATTTTACAAAATTGAGAAACATAATGTTTCTATTTGTCTGACACGATTGTTGAAATCAGATTTTCAGCCGCGAGAGCGGCGAAAAGAAGGTAGCCAGATGCGAAGCGTCTGGAACGTCAAAACGCAAATCGCGCATTGAAGATGCGCTCAGACAATTTTCTAACACAAAAATCATCAAAAAATGCCTGAGCGCATCTTCAATGCGCGAAAATCCCGTTCAATTTGTCCAGACGCTTCGCATCTGGCTACCTTCTTTTTCACGGCTTCGCCGTTTGTATCGAAATATCTAGTGGAAAACCAAACACGCTTGCAAATCTTCGCGTTGCAAGTCGGGGTAATCTTCTAAAACTTCCTCAAAACTCATTCCTGCACCTAACAAATCCAAAATCATCTCCACCGGATAACGCATATTACGAATCGTCGGCTTGCCAAAACAAACATTCGGATTGAGTGTGATTCTTTTTAATAAATCATTTTCCATAATCGAAATATAACACAGCTTTTTTTTTGAAATGAATCCTGAACAGGCGACGTTTTGATAAGTTAATGGTCTTTGAAGATTAAATCCGACAAAAACTTTTGATGAAAAAGCGTAAAACAGACTGTTAGTCTGTTTGAACAGGCTAACAGCCTGTTCTACGTTTTGTTGGATTATTTTTTCAAAGACCATTAACTCATCTTACGCAAAATACGAATTTTTTGCTTTGTCGCTGAAAGCGACCAACATTATAGCCTAGCGAGAATCGCTAGGTGATTTGCGTCAAATATTCGCTCGCTGAAGGCGAGCCACAAATCGCCGCAACCTTTTGTTCGTCGCTTTCAGCGACGGAATCCATTGTCAATACTGACCTAGCGATTCTCGCTAGGCTATAATGTCAGTCGCTTTCAGCGACAAAAACCCAAACTGCGTAACGTGAGTTATAAGTTAAGCGCAATGATTTATAAAAATTATGTATTGATTCAGACTTTATTTTAAGGCAAACGGATTGTAGAATCTATTTTCCACTAAAGTTATGACGACAAAAAAATATGTTCTTGATTTAAGCGAAGTTTCCAATGCCGATGTAGCGATTGTCGGCGGTAAATGTGCTTCGCTTGGCGAGCTTTTTCGTGAATTGACCGGCAAGGGCGTGCGTGCGGTTGACGGTTTTTCGACGACCAGCGACGCTTACAATCTTTTGCTTGAAACCGACGGATTGCGGAAGCGTCTGCAAAAACTTTTGAAAGGTTTGGACGTTGATAATCTCGAAGAATTAGCGCGTGTCGGCGCGGAAGCGCGACGGTTGATGCTCGAAACGCCTTTTCCGGCAGATGTCGAAACGGCGATTTTTGAAGGTTACAAGCGTTTGAGCGACAGAATCGGCAAGAAATCTTTTGAAGTCGCGGTGCGTTCATCGGCAACGGCGGAAGATTTGCCGGACGCATCTTTTGCCGGACAGCAAGACACGATTTTGAACGTGCGCGGCGAGCGACAACTCATCGAAGCGTGTCATCAATGCTACGCTTCGCTCTGGACAGACCGCGCGATTTCGTATCGGACGGCGAAAAATTTCGATCATTTCGACGTTGCGCTTTCGATTGGCGTGCAACCGATGGTGCGGTCGGATATTGCGTGTTCGGGAGTGATGTTCACGCTCGACACGGAGAGCGGATTTCGTGAAGCGGTTGTCATCAACGGCGCGTGGGGCTTGGGCGAAGCGGTCGTGCAAGGAATGGCAACGCCCGATGAATGGGTTGTTTTTAAGCCGACGCTGAAACTCGGTTTTCGTCCGATTGTTACCAGAAAACTCGGTGTCAAAGAAGTCAAAATGGTTTTCGCCGACGACGGCACGGGAACGCAAGTGCGCGAAGTCGTCGCCTCGCAACGCAAGCGTTTTTGTCTGAGCGGTTATGACGTTCTGCAACTTGCAACTTGGGCTTGCGCCATCGAAGATCATTACTCAAAACTCGCCGGAAAACCGCAACCGATGGATATTGAATGGGCAAAAGACGGCATCACGGGCGAACTTTTCATACTTCAAGCAAGACCTGAAACCGTGCAATCGCAAAAAAGCGGAACTTTTATCGAAACGTATAAACTCGACAGCAATCACGGCGCACCGCTCGTTACAGGCGTTGCCGTCGGTGAAAGAATCGGACACGGAAATGTTCACGTTTTGCTTGATCCGAATAAATTGACGAGTTTTAAAGCGGGCGATATTTTGGTAACTTCGATGACCGATCCGGCTTGGGAGCCGATAATGAAACGCGCTTCCGCCATCGTTACCGACCGCGGCGGCAGAACTTGCCACAGCGCGATTATCAGCCGCGAACTCGGTTTGCCGTGCATTGTCGGCACGGGCAACGCCACCGAAATTTTAAAGAGCGGCACAGACGCGACTGTCTCCTGCGCGGAAGGCGAACGCGGCAACATTTATTACGGCACGATTCCTTTTGAAATCGAACGCCACGAAATTACGAATGCCGAGCGTCCCAAAACGCAAGTTATGATGAACGTCGGCGATCCCGATCACGCCTTTTCCGTCGCGCAACTTCCAAACGACGGCGTTGGGCTGGCGCGTCTCGAATTCATCATCAACAATCACATCGGCATTCATCCGATGGCTTTGGTAAATTATCCGAATCTCAAAAGTCGCGCCGACATCGAAACAATCGCCGGACGCATTTTAGAAGAAGACCCGAAAGAATTTTTTATCCGAAGTCTTGCCGAAGGAATTGCAAAAATCGCGGCGGCGTTTTATCCGAAACCTGTAATTGTCAGAATGTCCGATTTCAAATCGAACGAATATGCGCGTTTGATTGGCGGACTCGAATTCGAGCCGGTCGAAGAAAATCCGATGATCGGCTTTCGCGGTGCTTCGCGCTATTACGATGACCGTTACAAAGCCGGATTTCGTCTCGAATGTTTGGCAATGCAGCGCGTCCGCGAAGATATGGGTTTGACCAACGTCAAAGCGATGATTCCGTTTTGTAGAACCGTCGAAGAAGGCGAAAAAGTTATCGCGCTGATGGCTGAACACGGTTTGCCGCAAGGTGTCAATGATTTGGAAATTTACGCAATGTGCGAACTTCCCGCAAACGTCGTTTTTGCCGACGAGTTTTTGCAGATTTTCGACGGCTATTCCATCGGTTCAAACGATTTAACGCAACTCGCGCTCGGCTTAGACAGAGATTCGGAAATGGTCGCGCATCTTTTTGATGAACGCAACGGCGCAGTCGAAAAGATGGTCGCCATTGCCATCGAAGCCGCCATTCGCAACAACAAGAAAATCGGCATTTGCGGACAAGCTCCGTCCGATTATCCCGAATTCGCGCAGTTTTTAGTCGAAAAAGGAATAAATTCAATTTCGCTCAATCCCGACACAGTCATTCAAACGACGCATTTTATTTTGGAAACCGAGAAAGAACTTGCAAAGACTTCAAAAGCGTAAAAACTGAGAGCGCAATAACTGGGAGCGCAGGCATCTTGCCTGCCCGCGCGTTCGAGGCTTTGCGAGAACAGGCGCGGAAACGCCGCACATTAATTCAACTTGATTTGATGTGCGGCGTTTGCCGTTCTTGCTTCGCTCGAACGGGCAGGCAAGATGCCTGCGCTCCCAGTTACTGCGCTTCCGGTTATTGCAATTTTATGCTTGTTTGGCGCGTTGAAGGTTTAATGATTAAATTCGTGCCGTCCGTTACGGTTACATTGTTAGCGTTTAAAGTCGTTCCGGTGGCGCGGCGAAATTCCGAAATGGCTTTGTTCAAATCGGTTTGCGCTTGTAATTCGCGCCCGCGAGCGATGACCAATTCGTTTTGGCGTTGATAAACAAGATAGAGCGTCGTCGTTCCGGCACGGAATTGGCGTTGTTCACTTTCGTAAAGTAATTCGGCACTTTTGCGCGAACTGATGGCGGAATTTAATCTGGCTTCGGCAGAGCGCAAGGCTTGGACGGCGTTTCTGACTTCGGCTTCGATAAGTTGTTCGGTCTGAGCGCGTTGATTTCCGAGCCGAGTTTCTTCGACGAGCGTGCGCCCAAGATTAGCTTTCGCGGTCGTGTTGCCGAAAGGCAGATTAATCGTAACGCCGACGCGATATGTCGGATAATCTTGCTGGAGCAGATTGCCGATAGAATTGAAATAACCGCCGACGAGATTGGGCGCAACCGGATTGGTGGAAACAAATGTCGGGTTGCCGCTCAAACCTTGCGAAATGTATGAGCCGACGAGATTTATCTCCGGCTTGGTTTCATCACGAAAAAAGCGTTGGTTGATTTGATTGATTTCCGCCGCATTGTCGAGCGTGGCGATTTCGGGACGATTTTTCAGCGCGTCAGCCGTGGCAATTTCGAGCGCGACACGCGGCGTTTCGAGATTGACTTCGGAAATCGGCGTAATCGGACGCGCCCAATCGGGAGATTTCCGGTCGGCGAAGATCAAAGTCTTGAGAGTGTTCTCGGCGCGTGTAACGCTTTCTTGCGCGATAAAAACATTCTGTTCGAGATTGGTAACTTGCGCGTTGGCGGCAACAATCTCTATCGGCGCAAGCACGCCCTTTTCGACAAGACGCTGATTGCTTTCGAGTTGCAAACGCGCCTGCTTGACCGCATCAATGTTGACCTGCAAATTACGCAAGGAAAAAGCCAAATCCCAGTAGGCTTGCTCGACCTGTGTGATGACATCAATCGCTTTTTGACGAAACTGCACGTCGGTTAAGCTGAGATTCTTCTTGGCAATCTCGATGTTGCGGCGGTTGATGTCGAAACTGCGCCCGCGAAAGAGCGGTTGCGTATAATTCAACGTCAACGCCGACGGATATTGCGGATTGAGCGTCGCAAAACTGTTGCTCGTCGTCAGGCGCGACGACGTAACCAAAGCCGAATAACTTCCGCCCGCAAACGGCGAAAAGCCCGAAATGCCTCCCGAACCGAAGAATCTTCGCTGCGTAACCGAACCGTTTGAAGTTCCGCCGCCGATAGTCGAACTCGTCGGATTTGTCGCGCTTTCAAAGTAAGATTCCGCCGCAATCTGCGGATCATACACGCCGCGCACCGATTTCAGATTAAACTCCGCAATCTGCACATCATTGCGCGAAGCATCAATGTCGTTATTATTTTCCAAAGCCATCTTAATCGCTTCTTCCAAAGTCAGCGGCATCTGATTTGCCGAATCAACGCCAACGCGCTCGACCGACAACATCGGGCGCGTTTCGCCCTGAAAGTTCGGCGCAATCGGCGGCACGTCCGTCGGCAGTTCCGCCGGAGTCGGCGAAGGCACCGGCGAAGGTGTCGGAACCTGCGCCACTATCGCCAGCGTCGTGAGTAAGATTATTGAAACTAATGTAAATACCCTTTTCATAAAACTATTCGGAGTTTTGCCTTAGATTTTGAAAATTAATACTGAAAAAAAAGCCGTCGTAGATGGCGAAAGCGTGTAGCCCATAGCGCAAGCTGTGGGGAAATGCGGGAAATGTTTAAGCTATCGTAGATAGCGACAGAAAAAAAAACGTCGAGATTTCTGTCGCCCGCCGACGCGGGCTTGAATCTGCTCTCTGCACAAGCCACAGGCTCGCGCCTGTGGCTACACGCTTTCACTCGCTACGCGAGCTAAAATCCGGGCAGAAATTTTACGGTATTATCTTTTTCAAAATCATTAGGCACTTTCTTGCTCCTCATTAAATTTTTCGGTTTCCGCCTTTTGCCGTTTGAACACTGAACTGCGAACTTTTTCCTTCAGTCGGCGAAGCGGTGCGGCGATGCGTTGGAAAAGCGTCGTTTGCTGTGCGTCGTCGAATAACGAATAAAATACCGGCACTGCCAACAATGTCAGAAGCAAACACATTGATTGTCCGCCGACAACCAGAATTCCGATTGAACGATTTGTCGCCGCGCCCGCGCCGCTGCCCAAAATCAACGGAATCATTCCCGCAATCAGCGCGAGCGTCGTCATCAAAATCGGTCGCAGACGGTCGCGGTTCGCCTGAATAATCGCGTCGTAACGATTCATCCCGCGAGACCTCAGCGTGTTCGTGTGGTCAATCTGCAAAATCGCGTTCTTCTTCACAATTCCGAACAGCAAAAGTATTCCGAGCGCAGAGAAAATATTCAAAGTTTGCCCCGCAATCAGCGTCGAAACCAGCGCAAACGGTATCGAAAGCGGCAACGTCAGCAAAATCGTAACCGGATGGATGAACGATTCAAACTGCGCCGCCAAAATCAGATACATAAACACGAACGACAGCAAAAACGCATACAAAAACGATTGATAGGCGCGTTGCAATTCCTTCGATTGTCCCGTAACTCCCGCCGTATATTCGGTCGGCAGGTTCAATTCTTTAACATATTGTTCGAGCTTTGCCGCCGCGTCCGATTCCGATGCGTTCGGAGGCAAACTCGCGCTCACGGTAATCTGTCTTTGACGATTCAGACGGCTGATTGATGCCGCGCTCAAGCCGTCTTCGATTTTCACCAATCTTTCGAGACTGACCGTGCCGCCGCTTGCCGAAGTTACCGTAAAATATTGCAAATTGTTGCGGTCGCGCCGATATTCTTCGTCCGCTTGGAGAACAACGTCGTATTGTTTGTTGTTTTGGCTGAAAGTCGTGATGCGCTGTCCGGCGGCGAAAGTGTTGACGGCAGTTGCGACATCGCCCGCTTTGACACCTAAATCAGCCGCCTTGTTGCGGTCAATCGTGATTTGAATTTCCGGCGTTCCGACATCGTAAGAACTGTCGGGATCACGGAAAGTCGAATCGTTTTTCATCTTTTCGACTAACTGCGTGGCATATTGATTAAGTTTCTCCATATCGGGACCGGAAAGATAATAACCGATGCCCGAACCGCCGCGCCCTAAGCCGAGACTGCCCGAAATCGAAGACGACGCGGAAGCGTTGATGCGATAATCTTTCGATTGATATTTTTTGATAATCGCCCGCGTTTTGTTAATCAATTCGGCTTGCGAAAACTTGCGCTCGGCAACCGGCAAAAGACTGACGTTGACGTTGCCCGAATTGCTCGAACCGCCGCCGCCGCCGCCGCCGAACCCGCCGGCTTGCACTAAAGTATTTTTCACGCCCGGAAGTTGTTCGCGGATGTCGCGGGCGATGCGGTCGAGAATACTTTGCGTCGCCGAAAGCGAAGTTCCCTGCGGCGCACGAAGCGAAATCGAAAACGCCGATTCGTCTTCATCCGGCAAAAACGCCATCCCGACATATTTGAAAAGCGGATAAATCGAAGCTATAACCAACACGCAAATCAACACCACCGTCCAACGAAACCGCATCGAAATCTTCAAAAGCCAAGTGTATGAGCGGTCAATTTTGCTGTAAAACCAAGAATTTTTGCTGTCGTGGTCATCGGTTGTCCGTTGTCCGTTGTCAGAACCGCCTGCGGTAGCGGGCGGTTGAACGTCGCCGTCCGAGTCGTTTGCGGAAATCTCAGAATCCGAACTTAAACCGCCCGCTACCGCAGACGGTTCTGACTTGCGTTTTATCCAACGAGCCGCAAGCATCGGCGTTAAAGTAAATGAAATAATCAGCGAAACCGCAATCGCCGCCGCGCTCGTCAAGCCGAACGACGACATAAAACGCCCGACGATTCCGGTCATAAATCCGACGGGAATAAACACCGCAAGCAAACTCAAAGTCGTTGCCAGAACCGCCAAACCGATTTCGCGTGTGCCTTCAATCGCGGCTTCAAACGGATCCATTCCCTTTTCTTCGACGAAACGATAAATGTTTTCAAGCACGACAATCGCGTCGTCAATGACGATGCCGACCATCAGCGTCAGCGCAAGCATCGTCATCTGATTTAACGAATAACCGAGCCACGCGATAATGGCGAACGATGCAATAATCGAAGTCGGAATCGCCAAAGCCGCGATAATTGTCGAACGAATATTCCATAGAAAAAGAAAAACGATAATCGCCGCGAAAAGTCCGCCCAAAATCAGATGTTCCTCGATTGCGTGAAGCGAATTTTCGATAAATTCCGATTGGTCGCGCGTTACGACAACCTTCATTTCCGGCGGCAAAGTCGGGATAATCTGATTCATCCGCGCCTTTACGCCGTTGATAAGCGCAATCGTATTCGAACCGGATTGCTTGCGAATCGCAAGGTAAAGCGATTGCGTGCCGTCGAGCGAAGCCGCCGAAGTTGCGTCTGCACTGCCGTCTTGAACGCGGGCGATGTCTTTGATTTTTATCGGAAAACCGTTGCGCGACGTTATCACGATGTCGCTGAATTGGCTGACTTCCGTGAGTTTGCTAATCGTGCGAAGCCCCGATGTTTTCGCGCCTTCAATCAAACTTCCGCCCGGAAGTTCGAGGTTTTGACTGCGAATCGCGTTGGAAACTTCCGTGATCGAAAGGTTGTAGGCGCGAAGCCGCGTCGGGTCAACAAAAATCTTGATTTGCCGCTGCCTTCCGCCGAAAATAACGACTTCGCCGATGCCGTCAACCGATTGAACGCGCTCCTGCAAATTCGTTTCGACAAACTCGTTGAGTTCGACCAAACTCATATTTTTCGGCGCACTAATCGCATAAATCAAAACCGGCATCGAATCGGGATCGGACTTGCGAACCGTCGGCGGATCAGCCGTTTCAGGCAGACGATTAACGACCGTCGAAATCTTCTGCTGAATTTCTTGAAACGCCTGATCAGGGTCTTTTTCAAGATTAAATGTGAGCGTTACGTTTGACGAGCCGCGTGAAGACGACGAACTCATCTGGTCAATGCCGGGAACGGTATTGACTGCGCCTTCGATAATATCGGTAACTTCGCGCTCGATTTCCGCCGGAGCCGCGCCCGAATTCGAAGTCGAAATCGAAATCGTCGGCAAATCAATCTTCGGAAATCGGTCAACGCCCAACGTAAAAAACGAAAAGCCGCCCACAACCGTTAAAAACAAAACGATAACGGTCGCAAAAACCGGACGGTGAACACATATTTCAGCTAACCATTGCATATTTTTTGAGGGATGAGGGATGAGGGATAAGGGATGAATTTCTTACTCATCCCTTATCCCTCATCCCTCATCCCTTAGAAGGACACTTTCGCTCCTTCGTAAAGTTGCTCCAAACTGCTTGTCGCAACTGTTTCGTCTGCCGCAACGCCGGAGAGAATTTGGTAAAATCCGTTTTCTTCCGTGCCGAGTTGGATTGTGCGAAGTTTGGCGACGTTTTCCTGTATCACAAAGACGCGGTAATTTTGCGTGCTTTGGTCATTTAACACCGCCGATTTCGGAACAAAAACGCCGCTGCTGCCGCCTTGTCGTGTGATTTGCGTCGTCGCAAACATTCCTGTCCGCAGTGCGTTATCGCCGTTTTCGATTGATGCTTCGACAATTGCCGAGCGCGTCGTCGGGTCAAGCGCGGGATTGATCGCCGTAACTATTCCGGCAAATTTTCGGTCTTTGTAAGCGTCAACTTCAATCGAAACGCCGCGCCCGATTGAAACGAACGGAATTTCGGCTTCGGCAACTTGGATTTGAATTTTTATCGGATTTGTCCGCAAAATAATCGCAATCGGCGTTGACGAAGTTACAAATTCGCCGACAGCCGTTTGCCGTTCGCTGATAAATCCCGCAAACGGAGCGCGGATAACCGTATCGGCAAGGGCTTGTTCGGCAATTGTAACTTGTGTTTTTGAAGATTCGACCGACGCTTCGGCGGATTTGATGATTTGATTATTTTGTTTGGCGTTGTTGATGGCGGCTTCAAGCTGTTGACGTGCGGCATTGACGCGGCTTTTTGCCGTGTCGCGGTCAGCGCGGGCAACGTCGCGGGTGGCGCGAAATTGCTCATACTGAATCATCGCCACATCGCCCGTTTCAACCAATTCGCGGTAACGCTTTTCATTAACTTCCGATTGTTTCAACACGACTTCCGCTTGTTTTAATTCAGTCTGCGCCTGTTCCAAATTGGCGGCGGCAACGCGAACTTCGGGAATCGTCGAAGCATTAAAATTACCGTTCGGCGTTAAACCGAGTCGCGCTTCGGCTTGGCGCACCGAAGCGATTGATTGCTTAACATTCGATTGCGCTTCCAATAATTGCAACCGCGCATCTTTGTCATCAATTTTTGCCACAATCGCGCCGCTCGAAACAAATTGCCCGACATTGACATAAATATTTGTAACTTTTCCCGCAACTTTCGGTGCAATCGAAGAAGTTTCGTCCGCCGTCAAACTTCCCGTTGACTGAATTACCGCTTGAACTTCACGCGATTCCGCCTTGCCAACCGTAATCGTAACCGGCGCGGTTGCGCTTTCCGCATTAGAATTATTTTGTTTGTTTGAAGCAGTTTCCGCCTTCCCGCAAGCAATAGCGAATGTAAATATTAGTAAAATGAGCGTCTGCCTTGCCAAATTGTTATACCCCATAACCTTAGTTTATCACTAAATTTTATAACAATTAGATAACAGATATTAAAATTCGTTGTGTAAATTTTTGTAAAGCGCATATTATCAGCTATTCGCTCTCAGCTATCCGCTACTCCGAATGATAAAGATTTTATTCTTCGGAATAGCTGAAAACGGATAACTGTTAGCTGATAATTTTTGTCTTGCAGTTCCAACTTGTCGGAAGCCGAAAAATTAGGATAAGATTATAAAAATCAAACTTTTAAGAGGTAAAAACAAATGCAGGAAATAACCGCAACCGAACTAAAAAACCATATGGACAAAGGCGACGACATTCAACTGATTGACGTGCGCCAACCCGATGAAAACGCTTTCGCAAAAATCGAAGGCGCAAAACTTATCCCGCTCGGCGAAATCGTTCAAAGAATGAACGAACTCGATGAAAACCGCGAAACCGTCATCCATTGCAAAGCCGGCGGACGCAGCGCAAAAGCCATCGAAATACTCGAACGTGCCGGATTCAAAGGCGAAATGAAAAACCTGCGTGGCGGCATTACGGCTTGGTCTGACGAAGTTGACCCGAAAATCCCGAAATACTAAAAGGAGAAAGGGAAAAAGTTTGTGATTTCTATTAGCATTGCACAAAAAACAGGTGAAAACATCTGGTTTTTGTGAGATTTCCATTTTCTCACAAAAATTCTATCTTCCGAAAAAATCTTCAGTAGTATTTTAAGTAGCAATGCAGAACAGCACAAATTAGCAGGAAATTTGCGCCGCTTTTCTGAGCTAATATTTGTATCCAGCAGACGATTTACTGTCAAAAAACCTTAGTTTTTTGACAGTTTGTTTTCAATATCTTTTTGTTATTTACACAAATTTTCGGCGTATCAATTTGTTTATTGCAAATACAATTTTAGATTTTTCTCCTGTTCACAATCATTGATTTATAAAATGTTTAGTTTAGATCAAAATTTGCTGATAAGGATAGTTCCTGACATTTTCAATTTTCAT
>JANNYB010000228.1:0-6900 GCA_031409875.1 Acidobacteriota bacterium
CGCCGCGCGTTCAAGCGAAGCGAGAACAGGCGCGACACGCTTCAAATGCTCAAAAGTTGATTTTATGTTCGACGTTTCCGCGCCTGTTCTCGCAAAGCCTCGAACGCGCGGCGGGCAAGATGCCCGCGCTCCAATTTTTAAAATCAAAAAGGCAAAAGCAGAAACATTCATTCCCACTTTTGCCTTTTTACTTTTTACTTTTTACTTTCTATTCCTCGTCTTCGGCAACTTCGGTAATTTCGAGCAAAGAAGCACTTGTAACCAAATCTTCTTCGTTGGTGCGAATGAGCATTACGCCTTGTGCGCTTCTGCCGGTTTCGCGGATTTTGTCAACGCCGATGCGAATGAGTTTGGCTTGTTGCGTAATAATCATAATTTCCGAATCTTCCTTAACGGGGAAAGATGCGACGACTTTTCCGGTTTTGGCAGTCGTTTTCATATTAATCACACCTTTGCCGCCGCGTTTCGTCAGACGATAACTGCCGACAATCGTTTGCTTGCCGAAACCTTGCTCGGAAACAGTCAGAATTTTTTCCGTGCCGTCCTGCGAAACCGCGAGAACCGAAACGACAAAATCGCCTTGGCGAAGATTTACGCCGCGCACGCCGCGAGCAACTCTGCCCATCGGACGAACGTCGGTTTCGTTAAATCGAACCGCCATTCCGTCGTGCGTTGCCATCAAAATCTGCTGTTTGCCGTCGGTGCGGATGACGTTCAAAAGTTCGTCGCCTTCGTCAATATTTATCGCGTTTATACCGTTAATGCGAATGTTTTGATAATCTGCCAGCGACGATTTTTTAATTACGCCTTGTTTCGTAACCATTGTCAGATAAGTTGTTTCCGAAAAATCTCTAACTGCCATTACCGCAACCAATTTTTTCTCCGATGAAAGTTGGACGAGATTGACGACCGCTTTTCCACGCGCTGACGGATCGGCTTCGGGAATTTCGTGGACTTTCATTTTGAAAACTTGTCCGTCGTCGGTAAAAATCATCAGATAAGCGTGAGTTGACGCGATAAACAGATGCTCGACAAAATCTTCGTTTTTCGCTTTTGCGCCCAAACGACCTTTGCCGCCGCGACCTTGTTTTGAATAAGTCGCCACCGGCGTTCGCTTGATATAACCTTGATTTGTAACGGTAATCGCTACTTCTTCATCGGGAATCAAATCTTCAATCGAAAGTTCAACGCCGGCATCAACGATTTCAGTTCTTCGCGCATCGCCGAATTGACGTTTAACTTCAACAAGTTCATCAATAATCACTTGGCGAAGCAAATTTTCATTTGCCAAAATCGCTTCGAGTTCGCCGATATGTTTCAAAATTGATTCGAGTTCGTCAATGATTTTTTGACGTTCGAGCGCGGAAAGTCGGCGAAGTTGCAAATCAAGAATCGCTTGCGCTTGAACATCGCTGAAACCGATTCCGCTGATGACTTTTTCCAAATCCTTCAAAAATCCGGAAAGCGTTTTATCACTCGAAACGCCTTTCCAATTTTTGACTTCATTCATATTCACAAAATTTCCGGTCAGCCAGCTTTTTGCTTCATCAACCGCCCGCGAATTGCGAATCAGCGGAATAATATAATCGAGCGCGTCAATCGCTTTGTTCAAACCTTCCAAAATATGCGCCCGCGCCATCGCTTTGCGAAGTTCAAACTCGGTGCGTCTTCTGACAACTTCACGTCGAAACGCGACAAACGCTTCGAGCATCTGTTTCAAATTCAAAACCTTCGGCTGTCCGTCAATAATCGCAATATTGATGATGCCGAAACTCGATTGCATCGCCGTTAATTTATAAAGTTTGTTCAAAACAACTTGCGGAATCGCGTCGCGTTTCATTTCAATCACGATTCGCATTCCTTCGCGGTTCGATTCGTCGCGCAATTCCGAAATGCCGTCAAGTCGTTTTTCGTGAACGAGTTCCGCGATTTTTTCAATCAACTTTGCTTTATTAACTTGATACGGAATTTCGGTAACGACAATCGCGTCTTTTTCGCGTTCGCCGCGCCCAATTCGATCAATTCCGGCACGCGCACGCATTTGAATAATTCCGCGTCCGGTGTGGTATGCACGATGAATTTCGTCGCGCCCGTAAATAAATCCGGCAGTCGGAAAATCAGGTCCCGGAATAAATTTTATAAGCTCGTCAATCGTCATTTCCGGCTTTTTAATCATCGCAATCGTGCCGTCAAGCAATTCGGTCAAATTATGCGGCGGAATTTTCGTCGCCATTCCGACCGCAATTCCTTCCGAACCGTTCGCCAATAAATTAGGAAACCGCGTCGGCAAAACTTTCGGTTCACTCAAAGATTCATCATAATTCGGCTGAAAATCAACCGTTTCTTTCTCAATATCGGCAAGCAATTCGTTCGTCAACTTCTGCATCCGAACCTCAGTATATCGAGCCGCCGCCGCATTGTCGCCATCAACCGAATTATGAACAAAAACGCCGCTTGCCAGAAGGAAATTATGATGCTCGTCAACCGTAATATCATAAACGTCCGCCGTTTCTTCGAGCCAAGTAATTTCAACTATTTTATGATTGTAATTGGTCTCACGCAGAGCAAGAATTTCTGCTTTTGTCGCTGAAGGCGACTGATAATATAGCCCAGCGAGAATCGCTGGGTTAGGTTTAGTCAACGCATCCGCTCGCTGAAGGCGAGCAACAATCGGCGCAAACTTGTTTGCCGCTTTCAACGACGAAAATGCTAAATCGTGTGATTGCTTAACAAATTCATATTGTTCGGTTTCAGGTTGCCAAATGCGCTGAACTTCATCGAAATATCCTGCAAATAAACTGTCGGTTGCAATTAAATCTTTGGCTTGTTTATAAACTCCGCTTCGCAACAAAAATCTGTGGTCTGGTGTGCAACGGATTTTTTCGCCGTTGTCTAAAACAACTTCGATAATTGTTGCTTTCCGCTTCGTAACACGCGAATAACGACCTTCGCCAACCACGATTTTTCCGTTCTTATTCACCGAATAAACGTGAAAAACTTCATCTTTCGACAATTCGGCTAATTCGGCAAAACTTTTTTCCGTGCCGTCGAGCATTTTAATTTTCGTATCGCCCGTAAAACAGCCAAAATTCCCTTGCCCGTCAACGAGTGGATAACGAAGCGAAAAGTCCTGCGCCATTCGGACAATCGTGTCATAAACCGACGCATCACCATGCGGGTGATATTTCCCTAAGCAGTTTGACACTGCACAACCTTGCGCTAAAAACTCGTGGCTTTCGTGTGCGATTTGGATGTCGAAGGTTTCAGCAAGTTCGCCTTTATCAAACACCGAAACGACTGATAAAACCGAATAATTTTCGATAAGTGTTTTAATTCTTTTGGCAATCGGTGAGCCGAGCCGTTCGAGTTTTGCTAAAATTCCCCACGATTCGATTTGTCTGTAAGATAAAGTTTTTTCGTGCAAATCGCTCGAATAGCGAATCTTTGCGCCGCTTTCGTATTTAATTCCAGCGCGAAATTTTCTGCCGTCTTTATCAACAAACCAGCCCGAACCGATGTGATATTTAGTAAATTCTTCCCAAATTATTGCGCTTGGAAGACATTCGGTTTCGAGATTTAAGACACGGCTTTTCCAGTTTGAAAGATTAAATGCCGATTCTTTTTTACGCGCGATTTTTAGGAAAGACGAAATCAAATGCGCCAAACGCGAAGCATTTTCGCCCGTTAAAGTCAGATTAAAACTCGTAAATCTATTTTCGCGGCTTTCTTCCACAATTACGCCGTGAATTCCGCAATCGGCTAACATTGTTTGAATTTCCGTCGAAAGTTTCTTTGAAGTCGTCGCTAAAACCGCATCACGCTTTGAATCTGTGGCGCGTAAAAAACCATCGCCGTCAACAAATCCGGCGATAAACGGCGCGAACAATCTTCTGTCTTCCAAAATCCACGCCGGAACTTGCTTCTCGTTGCTTTTGTTTTCGCAAATCTCAATCGCTTCCGTGAAATTGCTGAAACGAAGCGTGTGCAAGTCTTGATAATGAGCTTTTTGACCCTTCTTCGCGCCCCAATTAGCTGTAACCGATTGTTCAACGCAAACTTCCGCAACAGTTTCAAGCGGTTCGCGGTCAACCATCGTCAGACCAACACGGCTTGAACGATTTCTGTCAGTCAAATAACCTTCGGCAACAAGCAAACCTGCCGTGTAAGCCAAACCGAGTTTTTTCGTGTCGTGATGTGCTTCGGGAAAACCCAAACTGCGCGGACTTGAAACTAAAACTCTTTTTCCATTGAGATTTTCAGCGCGTTCCCAAACGATGTCCAAATTATCATTCAGCACGCGAAACTCTTGACCTTTTGTAACTTTCAGCGAATTTCCGTTTGCCAAATTTACTTCGACAATTTCCGACGGCGGATTGTGATAAGCCACAACAACGCGGCTCGTGTAACCGTTCGGCATCAAAACTTCTTCGCCCACTTCAATTTCTTCAATCGGCTTCAATCCGTGTTCGGTATGCACCAAAGTTCCGGCAACAAAACACTCGCCAACGACACGAGCTGATTTTTTGTAGGCTTTGTTGTGATAATTGCCGAGTTCCTGCATTGCCCATAAAACGCGGCGGTGAACGGGTTTCAGCCCGTCGCGCACGTCGGGCAAGGCGCGTCCGATGATGACCGACATCGCGTAGTCGAGATATGACCGACGCATTTCGTCTTCGATATTAATTTGTTGTTTATCTAAAGTTGTATCCATTTTGTTTCTAAAATTTTATGTTTCCGATGCGTTCGGAGATATTCGGCAAAAGGCGAAATGTAAAAATTTACTGGAAATAAAATCCAATTAAACGTATCTTAATTATACAGGCAAAAAGCCTGATAGGGCAAACGCCCGAAACCTTTATAAAACTTACTTTTAGTCATTCTTTTCCACATATTTTCAGCCAAACTTAACGCTTTGTAATTAGAGAGAAAATCAGATATGTTGGCAACTCCTGTAAATGAAAAAGACGACCGCCGGATTAAACGCATTTCCCTTGCATTGCCGACGCGCATCGAATCAAAAGTTAATAGTTCCTACGGTTGGGACGAAGTTACGCGCCTAAATGACGTTTCGGCGTTCGGCGCGGCGTTTAATCTCCGCCGACCGATTAAGCGCGGGCGTTTGGTTTATATGACGATTCCGCTGCCGCGTCAGCTTCGTTGTTACGATTACAGCGAACCGCAATATAAAGTTTGGGCTTTGGTGCGCCGCTGTATTGCAGTTGATAAAACGGCAAAAACCGAACATTACGCAATAGGCGTGGCATTTATCGGCAAAACTCCGCCCGCGAGTTACAAAGAAAACCCGTCGCGGCTTTATGAAATTACCGATAAAAATCAAGACAATCTCTGGCAGGTAAAGGAAGCTCTGGACAAGCCCGACGAGAGCGATTTACCAAAGGATTGCCGCCGCCATTCGCGTTTTGCGATTCCGATAAACATTACGCTCGAAGCGGTTGACAATGACGCTAACCCGATTGCAACGGAAATTACCGTTACCGAAAACATCTCTGTCGGCGGCGCGGCGATTTTTACGAGTTTGAGCGTTGAAGCCGGCTCGTTCGTGCGCGTTATCAGCGAACAATACGACGTTTCGATCATCGCCATCGTGCGCGGCAAGCGCATGGGCAAAGACGGCATCCCTCGTCTGCACATCGAATTCATTGACCGTTTTTTTCCCCTTGACGGCATTGAATAATTTTTTTAGAATTTGTTTGGTAACTCGTGCGAAATTACAAAATGCTTTCATTTTGTAATTTAAGTTTTGTAACTTGATTTGAGAAAATCCCCTTTTAAATCAAGATTGAAATTACAAAACTTTTTCGTGCGCGGTTGGCTCAGGAATTCATAGAGAATAGTTATCCCAATTGCTACTTTCGACAAACTCCATTTAATCTTATCCTCTCTAAAAATCTATTGATTTGTTAGGAGAATTGTCTAAAAATGTCGCAAATTAACAATCGCAAAAGTGGACGCACTTCGGCACTGCTGAATGCAACGGTCAAATTCAAAGGAATTAATAACGAAAATTGGAAGGAAATAGGTAAAACCGTGAGTTTTTCGCGCAGTGGCGCAGGCTTTTTGCTTCGGCAAGAATATCAGCCCGGGCGATTGATTTCGATTATGTTGCCGTTTCCGAAACATCTGCGCTCCTACGATGAAGATAAAGAATTTTACCGCATTTGGGGACTCGTTCAACATTGCAGCAAAGTTACCGAAGAAAATTTTGAAGGCTTCCACATCGGCGTAGCGTTAATCGGCAAAGATGCGCCCGCCGGCTATCACGAAAATCCGGCGGCATCTTATAAAATTTGCGGAATGAACGATGACGGTTTGTGGTCGGTTGCACAAACTGCAAAGCCTTTTGTTAGTCGCAAATTTCCACGTTTTCAGACAGATTTCGATGTTTGGCTCGAACTTTTGGATGCGGAAGGCGAAAACGATTTTGTAAAGGAAAAAACCGTTACCGAAAACATCAGCGTTTCGGGCGCATCTGTTTTTTCAAATTTGGATGTAAAGATTGACGATTGCATAAATTTTACCAGCAAAGCGCACGATTTTTCTGCGCTGGCAGTCGTGCGCGGTAAAAAAACGGGCGAAAGAGAACGTCCGAAAATTCATCTTGAATTCATCAACGCAAAATTTCCCGTAGAAAAATTGGTTTTTGCCGCTAAAAATTGAAATCGGATGTTTTAAAATATATGAACTCATTACTGAGCGGTCTGAAAATTGCATAGTTGAAAAATCGCTTATTTTGAGCAGCTTAATCAAGTGTTTTCTGTGTTTTCTGTGTCTTCAGTGGATAGAAAAATAAATCTATCCACTGAAGACACTGAAAACACGGAAGAAAACGGAAACGTGGCGGTCATTGATTTGTCCTATCAATTTCCGTGCCGCTCAGTA
>JANNYB010000229.1:0-2373 GCA_031409875.1 Acidobacteriota bacterium
GAGTCGGCGTGTAAGGAGAATGACGCTTTCGCTCTGTGACGGTTTCCAAAGAACCAATAAACAGCCAAACTGTCATTCTCCACTAAGTCCAATTTACTACATTTTGAACTCATTTCTTAACATACAATGAACACAGATAAAATGAGATTTAATCATCTGTGTTCATCTGTGTTCATCTGTGGATAATTTTTCTTCCGCCTTTCAAAAATCTGTCATAAATTTTTCGTCTGCGGTGTTTCTTTTTAAACCAAACTTGCGCTTTGTGCGTAGGTTTTTGTGGAATCATTTCCGAAATCTCTTTCAATTTTATAAAATAAGGAGCATAAACAAATGAAAAGGCGAGATTTTATTGTAAAAGGCGCGTTTGCGCTTGGTGCAGTAGCGACAAGTGATTTGTGGATTGGTAATATAGTTGCGGGAGAATCCACAATGTTAAAAAATTCTTTACTGGATACTTATTTCCGAATTTCACAAGAAGAAATCAAAAAAATTTTAACGGCTTGTTTAGTAAAAGGTGCGGATTTTGCGGACGTTTTTTTTGAATATCGCGTTTCGTCGAATCTGTCGTTTGAGGAAGATATTGTTAAATCGGCAAGACGCGGAATCGTGCAAGGCGTTGGCATTCGCGCTGTCAAAGGCGATCAAATCGGCTTCGCTTTTTCGGAAGAATTAACCCTCGAAAAAATGCTCGAAGCGGCGAACGCGGCGGCGGCGATTGCGTCGGACAACACCGCGAAAACGCGAATTGTTCCGGTCAGCGAAATCAAACCGAAAAATCTTTATAAAATCAACGAACTCGCCACGGATGCCGATTTAAACAAAAAACTCGCATTTATCAAAGAAGCTAACGAAGCGGCGAAAAAATATGATTCGCGCATTGTCCGCGTGAATGTCGGATTTAACGATGAGGTTAAGCACGTCGCTTATGCTAATTCTGACGGCATTTATTGGGAAGATTCGCAACCGCTGTTTATGTTTCAGACGGTTTGCATTGCCGAAGAAAAAGGCAGACGCGAAACCGGATACACAGGCGGCGGCGGACGCATCGGGCTTGAATATTTCGACAAAAAACGTCGTCCGGCGGACATTGCCAAAGACGCGGCGCGGCTGGCGATTTTGAATCTTTCGGCAATCGAGATCGAAGCCGGAATGCAAACCGTCGTTTTGGGAAATTCGGACAGCGCAGTTTTATTGCACGAAGCCGTCGGACACGGACTCGAAGGCGATTTCAATTACAAAGGTCTTTCAAATTATTCGGGTCGCGTCGGCGAAAAAGTCGCCAGCGAACAATGCACCGTCGTGGACGAAGGTTTGTTTGAAAATATGCGCGGCACAATAAATGTTGACGACGAAGGCAATACGCCGAACAGCACGGTTTTAATCGAAAACGGAATTTTGCGCGGTTATATGAACGATAGGATTTCGGCAAAAAAACTCGGCGTAAAATCGAGCGGCAACGGTCGCCGTCAAGCATATAATTATCCGCCGATGCCGCGAATGACGAACACTTATTTAAAAAACGGCAAATATTCGGCGGACGAAATTTTGAAATCGGTAAAAAGAGGAATTTACGCCAAAGGCTTTACGGGCGGCAATGTGGACATCACGAAAGGCGATTTTACGTTTAGCTGTTCCGAAGCATATTTGATCGAAGACGGCAAAATTACCGCGCCCGTCAAAGGCGCAACGCTCGTCGGAAACGGTCCCGATGTGATGACGAAAGTTGCAATGGTCGGCAACGATTTGGCTTTCACCGATGGCGGCTGGACGTGCGGCAAAAACGGTCAGATGGTGCCGGTCGGAATGGGAACGCCAACTGTCAAAGTGGCGGAAATCACCGTCGGCGGAACGAAAGTAAAAAGGTAAAAGGTAAAAGGTAAAAGGTAAAGTTTTCCTTGATTTTATGAATGATTACAGAAACTTAGCTTCCGAACTCGTGGCAGCTTTAAAAAAACAAGGTGCGGACGCGGCAGATGTTTATATTGTTTCATCAAACGGTTTTAATACGACAGTGCGGCTCGGCGAGATTGAAAAATTACAGCAATCAACGTCTAAAGGTTTAGGTTTGCGCGTGTTCAAAAACGGCGCGACTGCGCTGACTTTTACGACTGATTTTCAAGACAAAACCGTTCAGGAATTGGTTAAGAAAACACTCGAAATCGTCAAAGTTTCCAACGCCGATAAAAGTAACGGACTTGCGCCGAAGGAGTTTTTAGGCGAATATTCGGGTAAATTGATGATGTTTGACGAATCGCTGGCGCAACTTTCGCCTGAAAAGAAAATTGCGATGGTCAAGGAAATGGAAGATGCCGGGCGCAACTTTGACAAACGCATTTCAAATTCCAACGGCGCAAGTTGGTCAAACTCGATCGG
>JANNYB010000230.1:0-45072 GCA_031409875.1 Acidobacteriota bacterium
GGCAAAATCAATCAGCCACGCAATCCGAGTTTCGTCAATTTTCGCCTTCGATTCGTTTTTTGTTGCGCCTCTGACGGCAATCATTTCAAGCGTATTAAGAGCGCGTTCCCAATCTTCCAGACGCGGAATCAGATTGCCGACAGGCTCGAACTTTAGCTCTTCCCGCAAAGTTTCAAAATCACCTTCAAACGACGCATCACCTTTATTTTTCAACAAATTAGCGATTTCAAATAAAATCCATTTGTAACCCGAAGCGCGGCAGGTTTGAGCAAACGAACGCGCGTTCGTCGGTGTTTTCAAAATCGGGACAATCGCTGCCGTCATCATCCGCAAAAACTGCGTATGAAAATCGTTTTCCAACATCTGCGAAAACGCGATTTGCGCCAAATTATCCTGATTTTTGAGGAAATATGAAACTGCGTTCAAAGCACGATAAACGCCGCTGTGCGGATAGTTTTTCAAAGCGAAAACACTGTAATCTTCGGCGAATTTGTGAAATTTATCGGCATTGGTTTTATAAAGCGCAAGCCCGTAAAGAAAAAACTGCCACTCGTCGGGGAAACCTTTTTTCTTCGAGTAAATTTGCTTCCAAAGTTTGATACAAGCCTCGAAAAAATGGACAGATTTTTCGTAATCTTTCTCTAAAAATGCAATCGTTGCCGACGAAATTATCTCGCCGTAAGTTTCCGGTTCGCCAATTAGCTTTTTCGCTTCCGCCCATTTGCCGCGAAAAATTAATTCTTCGGCTTTTATTGATTTGATAACCGGAACGATTTGCAGATTTCGTTCCGTAACAAATTCCCAAATCTCGTTGGTCGGTTCGAGTTTTTCAATCGAATTTTCCAATAGATTCGGAATAATCTGTGCTTGAAACGCGGCTTCAAACTCGCTCAAAAAATCTTTCTGAAACGGATTTGAAAAGATGTTCACTAACATTTCGCCCGATTTTTCAATAATGTCGTTTTCGACAATTTGTTTAAAAAGCATCTGCATCGCGCCGAAATTTTTCTGATAAATACTCAAACGGTAATCGCGCAAAATCCGAAACTTTTTCAGATCACGAATCCAATACAAATTTTTATAATCATCAAGGCTGAACTCGCGCTGAATCGTTTGAATCCATTCGTCAAACCAATCTTCCTTAAAAATCTCGCGCGTCAAAAATTCTTTGTCTTTATCGTCAAAAATCTGATAACCGCTGCCCCAAGGTTCTTTAAAATGATGAAGTAAGCCTTTATTAATCAGCGAATTACGCAATGTAGTTATATATTGAATCGGATAAATTTTGCCGTCGGGCGTGCGAATGCCTAAGACCTTCAATAATTTCTGAATATCATTCGCCGCAATCGGCTCCCAAAAAAGCGCAAGAGATTGCAAAAGTTTTTCCTCCAAATCAGAGGTTTTGTTAAATTTTTCAATAAAATCAGACATTTTTAATAAATTAAATCTTCCCCTGTTCAGAGTAACGCATTTATGCGTAAAGAAACCGCCGTGCGTTTCCGGCGGTTTCACGGCTAAAACCGTAATTCTAAATCTTCACACATTCGCCGCGTTTAATGAATTCGCCACTTCCTTTTTCAACTAAGCATTCGCCGTTTTCAATCACGACTCGACCGCGTGAGAGAACGGTTTCGACTTTTCCTTTTATTTTTTTGCCTTCGTAAGCGCAGTAATCTACGTTCATATGTTGAGCTTCGAGTGTGAATGTGTGTTCTTGTTCGGTGTCGAAAATTACGATGTCGGCATCTGAACCGACGGCGATTGTGCCTTTTTTCGGGAACATTCCGAACATTTTCGCGGCGGCGGTTGATGTTAGTTCGACAAAGCGATTAAGTGAAATTCGGTTTTCGACAACTCCGCCGTTGTAGATTAGTTCCATTCGATATTCAACGCCCGGTGCGCCGTTTGGAATTTTCGAGAAATCATCTCGCCCCAATTCTTTTTGGTCTTTCATACAAAACGGGCAATGATCGGTAGCGATAACGTGTAAATCGTCCATTCGCAAACCTTTCCATAGTTCAGCTTGGTTGTGTTTTTCACGAAGCGGCGGTGTCATCACATATTTTGCGCCGTTCCAATCGTCGCCGTAATCGTCAATTGAAAGGAAAAGATACTGCGGACAAGTTTCGGCGAATGCTAAAACACCTCGATTACGCGCTTGGCGAACTTGGTTAAGCGCGTCGGTGCAACTTAAATGCACAATATAAACCGGCGTTTCCGCCATTTCTGCAAGTGCGATTGCACGATGAACGCCTTCGGCTTCGGCGAGAGTTGGACGAGTTAAAGCGTGATATTTCGGTGCGGTGCGACCTTCCGCAAGGAATTTTTTGATAATTTCGTTGATAACAATCCCATTTTCCGCGTGCATACAAACGAGTCCGCCGCGTTCGCCCGCCGCCGACATCGCCCGATAAATCGTCGCATCATCAGAAAGAAATACGCCCGGATATGCCATAAATAATTTGAAAGACGTGATGCCTTCGTCAATCAATTTGAACATTTCCGGCTTGTGCGAATCTTCAAAATCAGTCGTGATTAGATGAAAACCATAATCAATGACAGCTTTTCCTTGCGCCTTCGCATGCCAAGTGTCCACCCCTTTGAGCATTGATTCACCTTTATTTTGCACCGCAAAATCAATAATCGTCGTCGTTCCACCAAACGCCGCCGCACGAGTTCCGGTAAAAAAATCATCGCTCGAAGAAGTTCCGCCAAACGGCAAATCCATATGCGTATGCGGGTCAATTCCGCCCGGAATTACTAATTTTCCGCTGGCATCAATCACTTTATCCGCTTCAATATCAAGCGTTTTGCCGATGAGCGAAACTTGCTCGTCTTCAATTAAAATATCAGCGCGGTAATCATCCACTGCTGTTACGATGCGTCCGTTTTTGATTAGTGTTTTCATAAAATTAGGTCTTTTCTTTTTAGTTAATTCTGCGTTATCATACAACTGTTATGAATTATACGACTACCGCAATTTTTGAAAATGGCTTGTTGCGTCCAATTATTCCGCTTGATTTGCCCGAAAATTCGGAAGTTGAAATAACAGTTCAGATTAACGATAATTCACTCCGTTCAAAAGTCCGCAAAGCGTTGAAATTGGAAGATAAATCTAACAAAACCGAAGATGCAATTTCAAATAAACGCCGCGAAGAACTTGCCAAAATTTTCTCTGCCGAAAAATCTCTGAGCGAATATATTAACGAAGACCGCGAAGCAAGATGAACGAAATTTACTATGCCGACAGTTCTGTTTTGGTCAAACGGCACGTTTCTGAAATCGGAAGTGTTTGGTTTCAAAATCTTGTTTTGCTTGCACAAAACAACTCGATTATTACTGCAAAATTAAGCATAGTCGAGGTTTTTAGTGCTTTCAATCGCCGAAAACGCGAAGTAACAATCAGCCAAATTGATTACGATGATTTTGCAAAAGATTTTTCAGCAATTTCAAATAATGAATATCATCTTCTCGATTTAACCGATTCAATAATTGCCGAATCAAAAAGACTTTTAGAAACTCATCCGCTTCGGGCAGGCGATTCAATCCAACTTGCAACCGCAATTTATGCCCGAAATCTGTTGCAAAATTCCCAACTTCCAACTCCAATCTTTCTAGCTTCCGACAATAAACTCCTCGATGCGGCAAAAGCCGAAGGTTTCACAACCGACAATCCGAATTTACATCCGTAAAAATATCAGCGCGGTAATCGTCAACCGCCGTTACGATTCGTCCGTTTTTGATTAGTGTTTTTATAGTTTTAAAACGTAGTCATTTTCGCCTCTAATTATTTTGTGGTGATGACTCGACACACGAATATAAATTTGCTGTATTTACCCACGACTTTTCGCCTTTTATCCACCCACTATTTGAATCAATAACGGTAACTTTAAATCCCTTTAAACCATCGGTGCTGATATAATGAAGTTGTAATGTTGCACAGTCATAAGTTTTCCCAACTTGAATAAACGCAGGAATTGAAGCCGCTTCAACAGAAGTTTCAATAAATGGAACTGTCGAAGTCTTTGTAGGATTCGGCGATTGCGTTGAATCATTTTTTGATGTTGTTGGCGAATTAGAATTATTGAAACTCACGTCTTTCACGCAGTTCAAAAACAACAAACCCGCGATAATTACGAGCATCACTTTGACAAATCTATCTGTTTTCATTTTTTTCTCCTTAAAATTTGAATTGTGGCAAATTTGCCGATTGCGTTCAAAATCAACGCAACAAAACTTCCGTAAATCCCGCTTTCTCCGCCGCTTTTGCCAAGCGTTCGTCTGCTGTGATGAACGGGCGATGGCGCGGTTTTTCTTGACACCAGACGAGTGCGGCGGCGAGTTGGAACGAGTCTAACGCACGCAAACCGTAGTTTTCGGGCAAATCGTTTGCAAGTTCGATAACTCTTTCGACAGGCGACACGATGCGCGAAGTTTTCTTGAGTTTTTCCCATAAACGCAAGGCTTTGACGGTTTCTTTTTCCGTCAGATGTCCGTCGCGTTTGAGCCGTGCCAAACATCTGTTGATTTCAACCGATGTTCCCCACCAGACGACGATTTTCGGATATTTTCGTAGCCATTTTTTTGATTGTGTGGTGAAAATTTGTGAACAGCAAAGCGGCAAAATCGCGCTCGTGTCCCAAAAGCCAATATCAGTCTTCATCGCGTTCGTCAATTATGGCTTTAATCGCCGTTTCTCCTTTTAAATTCGGACGCTTTTCTTTCAAGAATGATTTATCAATTTCGCTTTCTTCGGGCAGACGCAAAATGCCAGCCGCCGCCAAAGCCAATTCTTCGGCGGAAAATTCTGAAGTGTTGTGAAGCGGAACAATCTTCGCAAATGGCGTATTTCTATCACTTATCAAAATTTCCTCGCCGAGTTTTACGTCTGCGAGAAAACTGCTCAAATGATTTTTCAACTCAGCAATGTTTGTAGTTCTCATAATTTTCTAAACCATAAACTAAGCTATTATAGCCAAGTTCTAACACAAAGCAAAACCTTTATCCAAAGCCGCAATCAATTCATCAACATTGTCTTTCGTCGAATTGAGCATCATTCCGGTTCTGATAACATTGCCGTAAAGTCCGCCTTTTCCAATCAAAACGCCTTGTTTTTTTGTTTCTTCAAAGACTTTTAGGACGGCTTGCGAGTTTGGTTCTTTCGTTTTTCTATCAACAACTAATTCGATGCCGTGCATTAAGCCCATTCCGCGCACGTCGCCGATGATTTCATATCTTTCTTGTAATCCGCATAGTTTTTCATGTAAATAATCGCCGACAATTTTGCAGTTTGTTCGCAAATCTTCGTCTTCGATCATTTTGATAACGGCGATTGCGGCGGCAGTTGAGACGGGATTTCCGCCGAATGTGGCGAAAGTTAAACCGGGAAATTTGTCGGCGACTTCGGGCGTGGCGATTGTCCAACCGATTGGTGCGCCGTTTGCCATTCCTTTTGCGCTTGTCATAATGTCAGGTTGCACATTCCATTGCTCGATGCCGAACCATTTGTCGCCCGTTCTGCCCCAGCCGGTTTGAACTTCGTCCGAGATGCAAAGTCCGCCGTGTTCTCTCGCAATGCCGTAAGCGATTTCAAAATATTCGGGCGGCGGCACGATAAATCCGCCAACGCCGAGAATCGGTTCAGCCATAAATGCGGCGATTTCGCCTGTTGTCGTAGTTTGAATCAATTCTTTGATGTCTTTCGCACACGCCAAATCACACGAAGGATATTCCAATTTGAACGGACAGCGATAACAATAAGGCGCGGGCGCGTGGACGACTCCGGCGACTTGTGAGGCAATCGGTTTCCACGTCGAATGTCCGATTGACGAAAGCGCGGTCGCACTTCTGCCCGAATAACTGTGGCGCAAAACGATGATTTCGTGTCTGCCTGTCGCAAGTTTTGCGGCAAGAATCGCCGTGTCGTCGGCTTCTGTTCCGGTCGAAGTGAAAAATGATTTTTTCAAGTTTCCGGGCGAAATTTCCGCAAGTTTTTCCGCGAGATTCGATTGATTTTCGTTCGCATAAAGCGCAGATGTGTGCGAAATTTTATTGATTTGTTCGATAACTGCCGCATTAATTGTCGGATTTGCGTGTCCGACGCTGACCGTCAAAACGCCGCCGAAACAATCTAAATATTTATTTCCCGCGTCGTCCCAAACATATTCGCCTTCGCCTTTTACCAAGGCAACGGGTTCTTGATAATAAGTGGCAACTGCCGGAAAAAGAAATTCCTTATGTTTGCGGACGGCTTCGGATACGGTAGTTTTTTGTTCTGTTGGATTCATAAAATTATTCCTCAATTTAATTTTTCGAGTTCACGCCGCGCCCGCACTTCCTGAGTGCGAAAGAGTGCGGGATTAGATTTTGCGGTTTCGATGACTGCTTCAAATTCTTTTCGCGCTTCGTCTTTCTTATCAGCGCGAAGCAACGCTAAACCTAACGCGAGATGTGTTCGTGCGTCTTCGGGCGCGAGTTCGACAGCGGCTCGTCCTTCGGCAATCGCTTCTTCCAGACGATTGAAACGAACAAGTTGATTGGCGCGAACGACACGGCTCAAAGCGGCGGCTGTCGGCATTTCAAAACGTCCGCGATAAACGAAAATCGTGCCGCCGATTTGGTCAATCGGCTGTGTCTGCCAGAAAGCCGTATATTCGTCGCCGCCGCGTGGCGGCAAATTGTTGATGCTGACCAAAATCGTGCCTTCGATGACGGGCGGTGCAATTTCGTTAAGCTGTGAAACAAATCCGCCCAATTGATTGGCGGGCAAAATGCGGCACGGTTGCGAGACGCGCATTACTTCGAGATTGCCGATGCCAGCAAACCAACAATCGGTAATGTTTTCGCGCTGTAAATATTCATTGATGAGTTTATAATTTTGTCCCCATTCAGTGCTTGAGTCGCGGAAAATGCGATAAGAATTGTTTGTGCCACCAAAAAAATCGTTGGCGAAAGCAATGTAATTAGGTGCAGTTCGATAGGCGGTGAAGGCGTGAAAAATTAAAAGCCCGATTAAAATAAACCGAAAATAATAAAATTTGCGACTCATCCAAACCGCACCAATTGCCGCCACCACGATAAAAAAAGCGTAAATCGGCAAAATATGGCGCACACCGATATTCATTTTAGAAGTCAGCGAGATAGCGAAAAACGCTAAGGGCGGCACGAGTATAAATAGCATCTTGCGTCTTTTATCACGATTAAAAAACGGGAACAACAGACCAAATGGCAATAAAATTAAAAAAGCAATACTCGATTTGACGGCGAAGGCGAGGGGAAAATAAAACCATTGCCCGGTGGCGTAATTTTGGTCGAAAATTGCGACGTTGCGGCTGCCTGTTGCCACAATATCGGCGAGTCCGAGAATATAGGATTCGGGAAAGATGCGAAATTTATTGGCGGTCGTGACAACTTTCGCCGACAAAGATTCAACCATTTCCGGTCGCCCGTTTGCCTTGATATAATCTTCAACCGAGACCATTTTTTCCGATGTATTCGGCAAACTGTGGTAGCGAAAACCGTAAAACGACCAGAGCAAAACAAAACCTACAAAGAAGAATCCGGCAAAAACGGCTGTTCGGCGTAAAAGTTGTTTCGGCAAACGGGCTTCATTTGGGCGAAACAGAACTGCATCTGCAATAAAAACTACAAACAAGAGCGGAACAAAAATCACCGCCGAATGTTTCGCGGCAAGCAGCAAGCCAAAAGATAAACCGACAATCAAACCTCGCTTCCAAGTCGAATTTTGCACATAACCGTAAAGCGCAAAAACCGCGCCGAAAGCAGTTGCCGTCAACGCCATATCGGTTGTCACGAGTGCGCCATGCGCGATTAAATTCGGCTCAAACGCCAAAATCGCCAATGCCGTCAACGCTTCCCAATGTCCAAACATTTTCCAAGTCGCCAAGAAAATCAAGGTTGCCAAACCTAAACTCAACAACGCCGCCAAAAGACGCGCCGGAATCATAACTGAATCCACGCCGTTATCGGTTAAAAACTCGCCACCCAAACTAAACATTTCCTGTTTAGATGTGTAACGCGCTCCGCAATCGCCTTTTGGTTCAATCAGATTAGCGCGAAAATTAAGCGATGCAGTTGCCAACAACTTGAGCATCGGCGGATGTTCGGGGTTAATACCAAAATCGCCACATTGCCAATATCGGTATCCCGCAACCGTGTGCGCCGGTTCATCAAACGTCGCGCTCGTGCTGACCGCGTGAAACCAAAGCTGAAACGCAAACAACCCGAATAACAAAATTGCAGTTATGGCAAACAAAAATCTTTGATGTTTGCGAACGGCTTCAGATACGGTTGTTTTTTGTTCTGTTGGATTCATATATTTTTATTTTGCTTCGTCAATTACATCGTCAAATATTTGGACATTATCTCTCGAACTATGCAAGACGCGGTAAATTTCCACGCCATTTTCAATCGGGAAATAATAAATGTTGAAGTTTTTGAAAGGAAATTGGCGCAAATGGAGAAGTAAATCATTTCTTTCACGTCCAATTTTAGGATTTCGGGCAAGGAGTCCGCATTTATTGGTGATTTCTTTAATCAAACGCACGGCGGCGACTTCGCCTCTTTCTGAAAGATATTGCCAGTTTCCCTTAATATCGCTTAGTGCGAAAGGCGAAAACTGTAAATTCGGATCGTTATTTTCCGTTTCTTTTATCAAATTCATCCTTTGCCTCCCGAATAAGTTTTTCAGCAAACGCATCCAAATCCGAAGCCTTTACTTCGACGTATTCACCATTGCGAATCTGCTCCACGCCGAGCATAATTTCACGGCGAAGTTCGTTTCGGCGAATTTCTTTAAGCATTAGTTGTTCTTTAAACAGTCGAAGACTCTCACGAATCACTTCGCTGGCAGAGTTATAAAGACCTGATTTGACCTGTTCGTTGACTAAATTTTCGAGTTCGGGGGTTAATGAAACATTCATACTTTTAAAAATCTCCTGTCAAGAAGAATATTAAAAATAACAATCTGTGTCAATCTTTGTTATTGTGCGGGTCAGAATAACCTGTGAGCGGGCGAGTGTTGGTGGCAAAAGATTTCTTATATCAAACGCTAAAACAGCCCGCTCATGCAGGCTGTTCTGACAGGTTGAACTTTCTAACTATTTAGCTTTGAATGTGCGCTTCGACAAACCAGAGTGATTTATCAATTCCGCGCGAAATTTCGGTGAAAAGATCGGCGGTGTCTGCGTCGCCGAGTTCGTCTGTATCGGCAATGTTTTGGCGAACTTTTTTGCCGAAATCCGAAAGTGCGGACGAAAGCGCGTCAACGTGGTCTGCGCCGTCCGTGATTTCGAGCGGATATTCGCTCAAGGACGAATTTGCCGCCGCCGCGCGAACCGTGCCGATTGCCGTGCCGCCAAGCGTTGTAATGCGTTCGGCAATCAAATCCGTGTAGGCTTCGGCTTCGGTTGCAACTTGGTCGAAAAGTTCGTGCAAAGCAATGAAACTCATTCCTTTGACGTTCCAATGCGCTTGTTTGGCTTGCGATTTTAAATCGCTCGAATCAGCCAGCCGTGCGTTTAAGATTTCGATTAATTTTTCCCGATTTCCCTTGTTTATATCAATTTTTGTTTTGTGCATACCCATAGTTTTCACCTCTATTTAGAACTATTCTAATTCCAAAATTTTAAAAAGTCAAATAACGTCAGATGAAAAACGGATTTAACGGCTGAAGGCGTGAAACTTTCGATTTATTTTTGGATTGACACCAACAAATTCAAAGCAATGAAAGCCGTGGACGAAGCGGCAACCGCAATCAAAGAAACCTTAAACAAATTCGACATCGAACTCTATCCGCCCGATTCGATTATCGTCCAAAACGCCGATAATTCGCCATCGGCAAACGGCAAAGGCTTGGAAATGTAGAAAGCGAGAAAGTGCGAAGGGGAGATTTAATCTCACTTTCTTGCCTTCTCGCTTTCTCACTTTCTATTTATTAGAATTCGCCCCGCCGCCGCCGCCGCCGCCCGGAATCACGCCCGAACCTCGAAAAAGCGGCGTGAAAATCCATTTGCTGTGATTTTCGAGACCGTAATAAGCGACAACGGATTTGCTTTGGCTTTGGCTGACAACGCCGACAAAAGGCGTGTCTGTGGTATCGAAACTTTCGTCGTCGGCACCGTCGGCGGCATCGGTTTCGTCGTCGTCAGCATCGAGTTTTGTGTTGGTGATAAATGCGCCGACTTGATTGGCAATGTTTTGCGGCATATTGTCGGAAGTCGGCAATAAACCGTTGTTATAATTTTGCACACGACGCGCAAAACCGGCTAATTTATTCATCGGCACGAGCTTCCATTTGCCGTCTTCACTAAGCGGATCAATCGCCGCCGCTTCGCGCAGAATTTGAACTTTTTTCGTTCCTTGCGGCAAACCTTCGAGCAAATCGTCAATAGATTCGGGAAGTTTCGCGCCTTGATAAAAATAAACGTAGCGTTGAATCGCCACCGCAACTTCTTCGCCGCGCCTGATTTGTTCGAGTTCTTTTTCGCGTTGGACGTTTTGCTGAACACTCGGCGCAACCGCCAGAAGCGCAATCGAAACAAGCGTCATCACCGCCATAATCGCAATCAAAGACATTCCGCGCTCCGATTTGCGATTTGCGATTTGCGATTTGCGATTTTTTTTCTTAAAAATCCGCAATCCGCAATCCGCAATCCGCAATTTCTTAATTGTCTCCATCGTCATCATAGTCGTCCTTTGTTTGTTTCTGTCTTTGGTCTTGATTCGGATTATTTATCGTATTATTAGGCGTCGCCAACGGATATTTGTCGCAGGGAATTCCCGGCGGACAATTCGGATTGGTAACGGTCGTCGGATTATTAAAAGGCGGATTAGTTTGAATATTTCGCGGGTTATTATTGGTCGTCGAAGTTTGCGAACCGCCGCTCGATTCGATAGGTCGGCGGTATTCAAAACCTAAATACTTATCTTCAACCTTGATTTCATTTTTTGAAATGCTCGTAACTTTAAAACGCCCGCCGATGTCGTCGTTCAAACGCACGAGCGATTCTTTTTCGCCTTCTTTTATCGTTGCGGTGTTGTTATTGTTGCCTTTACGCATTGTTACGCCGATATATTTGAATTGCGGTTGCGGCGCGGCTTGAATGCTGAACGCGACCGGATTTGAATAAAGTTTGCCGTCGGGCGTGGCAACCGTAACGATCAAATTTCCGGCGTTTCTGATCAAATCCGCAGGAACTTGCGCCGTTAATCTTTGCGAATTTACAAACGTCGTCGGCACAGCCATTCCGTTTAGCAAAATGCGCGAGTCGGGCGTAAATTTATCGCCGCTGACATCAATCTGAAAACCGTCCTGTCCGGCATAAATAATCGCGCCGCTTCCGGCTGTCGCAGTAAAAATTGTCAACGGCGGCGTTGGTGTCGGAACAATAGTTTGAATAGGCATTTCCGTCGGCGGACGTGTCGGAGTCGGCGAAAACGGAGTCGGCGGCGGCGGTTCGTAAAAAGCGAAAATATTTCTGCCCGCGTCGGGCGCGTATAAGCTGTTCGGGTTGTAAATAACCGGAACTGAAGCGTAAGTTGAATATATTTCGGACTGCGACGGCATTACGTCCTTCGATGCGGTATTTGCGCCGGACGGTTTCGGTGTCGGCGATTTCGTGACGGTAACGGTCGTTTTTTTGCCGAAAAACATTCCGCCGAAGGTGTATGTAAGCATCAGCACAGCCAACACGCCAAGAACAATCGCGGCGATTATTTTATTTCTTTCGGTCGGATTTTTACCTGCAAAAAGTTTCATTTCGATTAAATCTTATTTGTCTGTGTCTATTGCCTGTTGCGGAACAAAATTCGGACGGCGATAATATGCCGCCATTTCAAGTCTTAATGCGACGACTTCGCCGCGTTTTTTGCCTTGCGGAACTTTCGGTTTCGGCGTGGCTTGCGTAATTTGTGTCGGATTTATGCCACCGTTGCGAAAATCGGTCAATGGCGGATTTTGCGTTTGTTCGTTGCGAGCGACGTTTTGTTTTTCGTCTTTCTTTTGTTCCGAATCCGCCGGTTCAAATTCGATTGTGCTAATTACGATAAATTGATTGTTCGTTTCGATTTGGCGAATAAACCGCCGCAGATTTTGATACGAACCTTCAACCGTCATCGTGACATAATCGCCCGGAAAAAGACTCTGAAATTTCGCTCTGCCGCTTTCTTTTTCGTCTTGTGCATTGTTTGAAGCATTAATTTCAAGCCGTTGATAATCAGGTCCGGTCGTATTCGTCAAACCGTAGCCCGAAATTAAACCGTTGATTTGCTGATAAAGCGCGGAACGGCTGATCGAATCGGGTTTTAAAAATCGGGTTTCAAAATCGTCAACGCTGTTAATGAGTTCGGCAACGCGCTTTTCGGTCGTTTCAGCCGAGCCGAAACGCTGTTTTTCGCTAATCAGTTTTCTCTCTAATTCATCGCGTTTGGCGCGATTGTTAGTAAGTTCTCTATCACGAGGCAAAACAAAGAAAAGATACAGCAAAAGCACCGACAAAATCGCCAAACCAGCCAGTCCGACGGTCGTAATTTCCGGCACGCCCCACATTCCGCCATAAACTTTTCGCGGACGATTTTTCGGAGCAGACGAAATCATCGGGTCTTTTTCGATAACGATAGTTTCTTTTTCGGTCAGCAAAACGGTTCTGTCCGCTTCATCAACAACAACCGCCGAATCATAATCATTGACGATAATTTCGGCTTCTTTTTTAATGTTTTCCGGTTCATTCGGTTTCAGATTTTCGCTCATTATTCGTTACCTCCGTTTGAAGCGAGATTCGGAGAATAACCGACGCTCGGCGTGTAAAGCAAACTTATCGTGTATTCGGTATAAGTAATCGCGTCGGTTTGTTGTAAATCTTGACTGCGAAGTTCGGCGCGAAAAATGCCGGAACTGTTCATATTATCAATCATCGCCATCACTGCCGGATAATCGCGGCTTAAAACGGCAAATTCGAGTTGTGCTTTGATGCGATCACCGTCTTTGAAAACATTTTCAACCGCAATCCGCGACGCGCTCACGCTTCCGGGCAAAACAGTTTCCAAATCGGAAAACAGACGCGACCAACCGAACGATTTATTCGCTACGAGCTTATGCGCGGCAATCAGCAATTCGCGTTTATCCGCTGGAAGCTGTTGCTGAACCGCGTCATTTTTACTGCCGAGGTCTTTGAGTTCGTCCTCCATCTTCTTGATTTGACCGAGCGCAATCTCATTTTGGTTAGCCGTATCGCGCCATTTTGTAAACGCCCAAGCCGTGCCTGCCACTGCAAAAGCGAGAAGCAAAAGCGAAATTACATACGGAAGCGTCCTGTTCCGAAAAGGATTGCTGGCAAGATTGGTTTTTGTAATCACTGTTTTTTGATTGTCCTTTGTCTGTTGTCAGTTGTCCGCCGAATATGAAAGTCTATCAAACAAAAAAGAGCAACTGCAAACTAAAGGCTTTTAGCAGTTGCTTTCACGTCTAATTTTACTGAAAAGTTGCAAAAAGTTCTGAGTCCCGCCTTTAGGCGGCAACCGCCAGCGAAGCGAAGCGGTTTCTGCGTTGCAAAATGAGAACCTTAATTTTCAAACGCATTTCTGCATCGCTTCGCTTGCAGAAAGCCGACTGAAGTCGGGACTCAAAACTTTATTCGCGTGCCGGCAAATTTTCTTGTAAATCTTCTTCGCTCAAAGCGCGATAGGCGCAGACGCGGTTTCTGCCTTCACGTTTGGCGCGGTAAAGCGCGGAATCGGCGAGTTCGACAAGTTCAATCGGATCGCTCGAATCCAACGGATAAGACGCAATGCCGATGCTTATCGTAATTCGATGCGTTTCCGCAGGTTTGCCGTGCCGAATTACGGTAAATTCTTTGTTTTCAATCTCTGCGCGGATTCTTTCCGCCGCAACAATGGCTTGCGAAAGCGACGCATCGAGCAAAAATGCCGCAAATTCTTCGCCGCCGAAACGCGCCGCTACGTCGCCGCTCCGCAAATTTTGCGTGATGCAATAACCGATTTCTTCCAGAGTTTTACTGCCCGTCAGATGTCCGAAAGTGTCGTTGACCGCTTTAAAATGGTCGAGATCCATCATCAAAACACAAAAACCGCAAATTTCAGCCTTTGCCCGCGCCGCTTCACGCCGAAGTTCCGAGAAAAAAGAACGGCTCGAAAGAAGTCCGGTCAAATCATCGTGCGAGAGCAGACGACGAATCTGTTTTTGATATTCCAAATCAATTTCGTCCAGCAAATCAAAACGAAAGATATGTTCGCCGATAGTGATTTTATCGCCGTTTTGCAAAATTTCGCGGGTGATTTTTTCGCCGTTGAGAAATGTGCCGTTGCGCGAAAATAAATCGGTCAAAATATATTCGTGCATTCCCGTTTCGGCTTTGAACATCGTTGTAACTTTGGCGTGTTGGCGCGAAACTTTCGCATCGTTAATACGCACGTCGGCTTCGAGAGCGCGACCTAAAATAACTTCTTCGCGCTCAAGCGGAATCGGCACGGCAAGCAAATCACCGCTCAAAAAAACCAATGCCGGACGCAAATCGCGCGGCGGACGTTTCGTTTCTTTCATAGTCCGAAATTTGAAAAAGAGATGCGGGCAAAAAGCCCTAAGTTTAATAGAATAGCTTATTTTAACTAAAAATTTCCAGAGATTTTTGTGGGTTATCTTTATCTTACATTATTCAAAAAATCGGAACAAGGAGCGGTAGCGACTTGGCAAACCGGAATTTTCTGAAAAGCCAAGTGGCTACCGCTCCTTGTTCTGACAAGCGATAAGCGTCTAAGATTATGATTTGCCAATGAAAATTCTTATCGTAAAACTCAGCAGCATCGGCGACATCGTGCATACTTTGCCCGCGCTTGCGGCGATTCGACGCGCTTTGCCGAACGCGGAAATCGCTTGGGCGGCGGAGAAGAGCGCGGCGGAAATTTTGCGCGGCAATGAATTTATAAATCATTTAATCGAAGTTGATACGCGCTCGCTTCGCAAAGGCAAAATCATCGGCGAAATTTTGCCCGAAGCCGCGAAACAACTTGGCGAACTCAGAAAATTCAAGTTCGATGTTGCGCTCGATTTTCAAGGTCTGTGGAAATCGGCGGCGATTGCGAAACTTGCCAAAGCGAAAAAAATTTACGGCTTTGCAAAATCAAATCTGCGCGAACCTTCGAGCCGTTTTTTGCTCACGAAAACTTTTGAAATTCCGCCAAACACGCACATTATCCGCAAAAATTTGATGCTTGCCGAAAAAGCTCTGAAAATTTCCGTGCCGACCGAAAACTTTGAATTTCCGATATTTACCGACGAAAATCACAAAGTCGAAGCCGAAAAAATAATCGAACAGACAAGCGCGAATTTTGCAATCTTAAATCCGGCAGGCGGTTGGGTTACAAAACTCTGGCACGCGGAAAAATTCGGCGAATTAGCGGACAGACTTTGGGAAGAAAAAGGTTTGTTTTCAATAATTACGACTGCGCCGAACGAAAAAAAACTTGCGGAAAAAGCGTTGGCAAACAATAAATCGGGCAAGATTTTAGCGACACAGCCGAGTTTGAAAGGTTTTTATGAATTGGCGAAACGTGCAAAAATCTACGTCGGCGGCGACACTGCGCCGACTCATCTCGCGGTTGCGGCTCGTGCGCCGATTGTCGGAATTTTCGGTCCGACCGAATGGTGGCGCAACGGAAGTCCGAACGCGCAAGATATTTGCGTCGAACGCAATGACATCGGTTGCCGCGTAAATTGTCATCGGCGCACTTGCAACAGATGGATTTGTATGGACATCAAAGTTTCAACCGTTTTTGATGCGGTTTCGGCGCGTCTTGAAAATTCGAGATGAAATTTTACATTTTTTTATAAAAAAACTTCTGAAAATTAATGCGAAATGCCGAATGTAAAATGTATAATGATTTATCGCCAGCGGTAAAATTTATGAAAAAAATTCTTCTTCGTTCGTGTTTTCTTTTCGCGGCTTTCGCGTTCGTTTTTTCGGCAGTTTCGGCGCAAAACAAAAAAAATAACGACGAAATAAAACCCTATATCGTCGGCGAAACGCTCACTTACGAAGGCAAATTCAGCAAAGCCATTTTGCGCGGCATTTCTATTGCCGACCTTGTTTTTTCAGTCGAACGAGCCGCCGACAGCGAAAACTTTCTCGTCAAATCACGCGCCAAATCGAAAGGCACGCTCATCGGACTTTTCGGTTTCAAATTTCTTCAAGAACTCGAATCAACCGTTGACAGCAAAACACTTAACATTCTGAAAAGTGTCAAAAACGATATTCAAAACGACCGCGAACGGCAATCGGAAGCAATTTTCGATTATAAAAACAAACAAGTAACTTACATCGAAATTGACCCGAAAGATACTGCTCGTCCGCCGCGCAAAGTCGCTTCGCAAATCGAAACGGGAACGCAAGATTTTATCAGCGGACTTTATCTTTTGCGAAGTATGCCGCTCGAAGTCGGCAAAACTTTTGAACTTACCATCAGCGACACCGGACTCGTTTATAAAATTCCCGTGCGCGTAACCAAACGCGAACGGCAAAAATCAATCTTCGGCAAAGTCTGGTGCTTTCGCGTCGAGCCGGAAATTTTCGGCAAAGACCGTCTGATTGACCAAAAAGGCAGTATGATTATTTGGATTACCGACGACAATCGCCGTCTTCCCGTGCGAGCGCAAATCAACGCCGAAATCGGCAGAGTCGAAGTCAAACTCAAAACTGCCGAATACAAAAACGCTTCTTAATTTGACTTAAAACTTCCGAATCGCTAAGATTTTCATTCGTTCTTTTTATGCTCCCGTAGCTCAGTTGGATAGAGCAACAGCCTTTAAATGTAGGAGCCTGTATGAGGAATTAGTAACTTATACAGTGGAGAGTGCTATATCGGTGAATATCTAAGTGAATTGCAAAATTTATATGACAACCCCGAGGGAATTATTTGAATTCGTTCAAATTCGATCCGTAGAGACTACACGCACTCAGACTGAAATGTCTAAGATATAGTCCAGACTTTCAACCTTTTTTCTTCGGAAAATTGTGGCTTGGGAAACCAAGTGAGGTAAGCTAAGCTGTGGGTCGCACGTTCAAGTCGTGCCGGGGGTATTTCAATTTTGGTTATATGATTATAGAGGTGTTGAAGCCATTGGTTGACGAGGGATTATCTATTCGACAGATTGCCCAAAGATTGGAAACCTCGCCAACAAATGTGCGTTATTGGCTTCGCGTTCATAATCTAAAAACTAATTGCAGACCAAACAGGGCTGAGCGAAATTCAGCTCACAACCGAAATTGCGCTTGCGGCGAAAATGATTCGAGTAAATTTTACGGAAACAAATTTTGGATTTGCGCGAAATGCTGGAACAGCCGCGCCATCAAAAGAAGTAAGGAGAAAGTCGCTTGGGCGAGAGAAAAATTAGGTGGCAAATGTGTCGCTTGCGGATTCGACAAATACATCTGTTCTTTGGATATTCATCATTTAGTTCCGGCGGAAAAAGATGTCGCTTTCAGAACGATGCGATTTTGGTCATTGGATAGAATCGAAAAGGAGATTGAAAAATGTGTGCTGTTATGCAAGAATTGTCATGCAGCCGTTCACGCCGGCGAAATTGTCATTGATAAAATTATGGCGGCTATAGCTTAGTCGGTTAAAGCACTAGATTGTGGTTCTAGGGAGCGTGGGTTCGAACCCCACTAGCCGCCCCATCAAATTAAAAACGGTTTCATTTTGAAGCCGTTTTTTGTTTTTTGTAATACATTCTTTTCTGCTCAAAATGTTATTCTCATAATAACTTCTATGTTTAATAATTTCGCAAAACCGCGTCGGGTTGTCATTACGGGTTTCGGGTGTGTTACGCCAATCGGCATCGGGAAAGATGAATTTTGGAACGCGCTTCGCACGGGAAAAAGCGGCGTTTCGCGTATTGAAAGTTTTGATGTTTCGGGCGCAGAAGTAACGATTGCGGGCGAAATTAAAGATTTCGATTGGAAAGCCGAACTAAATCCGAAAGACCGAAAGCACGTTCCGCGCACTGTTCCTTTAGCGTTAAAAGCGGCGCGTGAAGCTGTCAAAGATTCAGGAATTGAACCCGAACAACTAACTTTATCCGAACGGCAAAATTTCGGCGTTGTTCTCGGAACAGGCGGCGGCGGTTTGTCTTTTACGGAAAAACAATACGTTTATTGGCTCACGGGTGAAGCGAATAAAGCGAGCATTTACACGATTCCGAGTTCGACGCACGGCGGTTTATCTTCTGAATTATCAATGACTTTTGGGCTTCACGGACTTTCGCACGTCGTTTCGACCGGCTGCACATCTTCGACCGACGCGATTGGTTACGCGGCGCAACATATTTCGCTCGGCAAACAAGATATGATGCTCGCGGGCGGAGTTGATTCGCCGCTGGCACGCGGAATTTTGGAAGGTTTTAATGTGATGACGGTTTTGACGCGGAATTTTAACGATGCGCCGGAACGTGCTTCGCGCCCGTTTGATAAAAATCGTTCGGGCATCGTAATTGCGGAAGGCGCGTGGATTTTCGTGCTTGAAACTTTGGAAAGCGCAGAAAAAAGAAACGCGAAAATTTACGCCGAAATCAAAGGTTACGGCTCAACGTGCGACGCATATCACCGCGTTCGCCTTGAAGAAAACGGAGTCGAACCGGCACGCGCAATGTCGCTGGCTTTACAAGATGCCGACGTTTTGCCCGAAGCGATTGATTACGTCAATCTGCACGGAACTTCAACGCAATTAAACGACCGAATCGAAACACAAGCGATAAAAAACGCTTTCGGCGCACACGCTTACAAAATACCGATGTCCGCCACAAAATCGCAAATCGGACATCCGCAAGGCGCAAGCGGCGCGGCTGGCATCGGCGCAACACTTTTGGCAATGACGAAAAATATCATTGCACCAACAATTAACCTTGACGAAGCCGACGAAAATTGCGATTTGGATTATGTGCCAAATGCAGCAAGAAACGCAGTAGTTAAAACGGCGTTGTGCAACTGCATCGGGTTTGGTTCAAAAAATGCGGCGTTGGTTTTGGGGAAAGTTTAATTTGTAGATTCAACAATTCCAAGCAAGATACCAAAAACTTTTTCTGTGTCGCTTGGAATACTGTAACTGTCAATATCACGAATTATTTGTTTAGTCTTACGATGTAAAAGCGCAAAGTTCCAGACATCGCCAATCGTAATTGCTCCGTAAATTGTTGAGGTTTGTAAATCTTCATATTTATCAAGCGCAATCATTTCAGCCGCAAGCTGATTAAAACCTTTGTCTAAATCGCCTTTTTTCGCTTCAATCACAATCAAATTTTGTTTTGTGCGAATCAAATAATCTAAAGAACCGCTTAGTTTATCGTCAATATCCAGCGGATATTCAACATTTATTTTCGATGCCGTTACTTTGGCAATTTCCATTAAAATCGGTGCAATCAAAAAATCACGTTTGGCTATCTCTGAAGTTAAAGAAATTTTCGGGATAATCGTATAAAATGTTTGTTTTAACTTTGCAACCGCAATCTCATCTAAATTTTGGGCAACTGGCAGTGAAATAATTTCTAACGAAAAGGTATATCCAAATTCACCAACAATTTCTTCAATAGGATTGGTTAAATTAAAATAATCACTAAATGTATATCGCCGATTTTCTTTAAAAACAGATTTAATCATAGTGTAAGTATAACGCAATTTTTGTTAAATACCGCACTTATTGAGTTTCTAAACCTAATAAATTCTTAGATTTTCAAAATATCCAACGCCACATATTCCGCCGCTTTAATTCCGTCAATTCCGGCTGAAAGAATTCCGCCCGCATATCCTGCGCCTTCGCCTGCGGGGAAAAGTCCGATTGTGTTGAGACTTTGCCCATTTTCATTGCGTTTGATGCGGATTGGTGACGAGGTGCGCGTTTCAATTCCTGTCAGAATCGCAGAATGCATTGCAAAACCTTTGATTTGTTTTTCAAACGCCGGAATTGCTTCACGGATTGCGTCAATCGCGTATTTTGGTAAAGATTCGCTCAAATCAGTCAACTTCATTCCGGGCGTGTAAGATGGTTTGACTTTGCCTAATTCGGTTGACGGGCGACCTGCAAGAAAATCGCCGACTAATTGCATTGGAGCGTGGTAATTACTGCCTCCAAGTTCAAACGCTTTTTCTTCTAAACGACGTTGTAATTCGATTCCGGCAAGTGCATTTTCGGGATAATCTTCGGGCGTAATTCCAACAACGATTGCACTATTTGCATTTTTTTCACTCCGCGAATATTGGCTCATTCCGTTAGTTACGAGTCGTCCGGCTTCGGATGCCGCCGCGACCACCATTCCGCCCGGACACATACAAAAACTGTAAACCGAACGCCCGTTTTTGCAATGATGGACGAGTTTATAATCCGCCGCGCCGAGCAATTTATGTCCCGCCTGTCCACCAAAACGGCATTCATCAATCAATCTTTGCGGATGCTCGATGCGAAAACCGATGGAAAAAGGTTTCGGCTCAATATAAACATTTTTGGCAAAAAGCATCTCAAAAGTATCCCGCGCACTGTGTCCAACGGCGAGAATAACGTGGCTACTTTCGATAAATTCACCGCTTGCCAATGTAACACCGCGCACTTTTCCGTCGGTAATTTCGATGTCTTCGACCTTGCTCCGAAAACGAATTTCGCCGCCCATTGCGACAATATTTGCCCGCATATTTTCGACAACTTTGATGAGTTTATATGTGCCGATGTGCGGTTTGTTGATGAACAGAATTTCAGGATTTGCACCCGCCGCGACAAATTCGGTCAAGACTTTGCGCCCAAGATTTTTACCATCTTTGACTTGGCTGTAAAGTTTGCCGTCGGAAAAAGTCCCCGCGCCGCCTTCGCCAAATTGGGCATTTGATTCGGGATTCAAACCGCCTTCGCGCCAAAATCCAAACGTATCAAGCGAGCGTTCACGGACAGATTTTCCGCGTTCCAAAATTATCGGACAAAATCCCATTTGCGCCAGCAATAGTCCCGCAAACATTCCGCAAGGTCCCGTGCCAATCACAATCGGACGAGTTTTCAAATCTTTCGGCGCAGTCGCCACAAGTTTGTAAGTCGAATCAGGTGTAGCAATTATGTGCGGGTTATCTTTAAATTTTTCGAGTAATTTTTGTTCATTGACTGTTTCAACATCCACAATATACACAAGCAAAATTGCCCCTTTTTTCCGCGCATCATAACTGCGTTTGAAGATGGAAAAACTGAGTAACTCGTCTTTGGTAATATTTAATTTAGTGAGAATCGCCGCTTCAAGCGCACTTTCAGCGTGGTCAAGCGGCAGTTTTATTTCTGATATTCGCAACATAACTTTAATTTTAGAGAATTTTAGTTTATTGCGCTATCGAATAGAGTTTTTTGATGTGATAAGAACTTGCATTTAAAAAGTCCAACACGCTTTAGCTTGTTGAAAGTGCTGACATCGCAACAAGCTAAAGCGTGTCGGACTTTTTCCGGCTTACTGTTTTTCGCAATTCATTTTCTTTTGGATATAGTTTCTGATAACGCTTGAGATGCCGTGGGCAATGAATAGTTAAACTAAACAGTTTTTTCTCAATAACTTGAACCGCCAGCCGGCGAATCCTAACATTAGCCTGCCACATTCAAAACAGAATTGGCGGAATGGTTGAATTCTGTGCTTGACTGTTTCTTTCATAGCTGATTTGTTCGGTGCGGTATCGTGGTATAAATTATTACGCCGGTTGTAAATAACCGGACGCATATTTTAACTGCAAAATAATTCTGTCCGACTGCTGACACGAAATTAATACCCGAATCAATAATCTGACAAATGTGTCAAAGACATTTTCCGATACCTCAATATTCATCATGAATTGACTGAACATCAGAGTTTTCGAGAGAATTTTTGATGTCTCGGAAAAGCAACAAAGATTCTCCCTTATTACATTTCATAATTAACAAAACCAGCCATTATTATTGTGCCGTAAAATTCAAATTGGTTAACTCCTCCGTAATGTTTAGCACTTGCGGAGCGAAATGGTAGCGTTTTGAAACTACTGAAATAATATACGTTTCGCCCGCTTGCACTTCCGTGAATCGGAAATATCCGAACGAGCTGGTCATCACCGTCCGGCTGTCGCCCGATTGGTCGGTGATAATTACCCGCGCACTGCTTATTCCTCTGCCCGATTGTGTCAGCACTTGTCCGCTGACCTCAACCGATGCCGCGAGAACCGGCATCACCGTTTGCGAAACTCCGTTGGATACACTTCCGGTAAAATTCGCATCGCTGCCGTAGGTTGCTGTCAATGTCCGCATTCCGCTGGTTGTCAAAGTTATCATACAACTTCCTGCCGCTACTGTTGCCATACAACTGTTAACGCCATCCGATACGGTAACTGTGCCGGTCGGCGTTCCCGCGCCGGGAGAATTTACCGCCACCGAATAGGTTACTGTAACCGCCGTATTAACATTTGACGGGTTCGGCGTGTTGGAATTTATCGTTGTCGTCGTGTTAGCTTTGTTGACAAGATGTCCGGCAGTCAAATTCGGACTTGCATTGAAATTCGCATCGCCGCCATAACTGAAAGTCAAAGTTTTTACGCCCGCAGTTGTGCTGGTTAAACTACAACTCATCGCCGGTAAAGTCGCCGAACACATTCCGCCCGTGCCGTCGGTAACTGTAACCATTCCGGTCGGCGTTCCCGCGCCTGGAGCGACGACGCTTAAAGTAAAACCGGTTGTATATGGCTGTCCGACAACCGACGGGTCGGGCGCATCGGTCGCACCGCTCAATTGCGTATTTGCTTTATTAACCTGATGCGGTTCGGTATCGGAACCGCCGTTAAAGTTGGTATCGCCGGAATAAGTGGCGGTTAATGTTCTGGCTCCGAGATTTGTTAAAGCTAAGGTGCATTGCCCAGCCGCAACCGTTCCCATGCAGGTTTCCGTTCCGCCTGAAATCGTAACCACCACATTGCCGGTCGGTGTGCCTGAAAATTGTGGCGCAACTGTGTAGGCAACCGTGATGGTCGCACCGAAAACGGACGGTTCGGGATTATCCGAAGTAATCGTTGTCGTCGTATTTGCCATACCGATTGTAATATTTGCCGTTGCCGTGCCGCTGTCAACTGCGGCATTTGCCGAACCGGCTCCGGCGGATGTCGCGGTAAAGGTCGCAGTTGCCGTGCCGCTTGCTTGAATCGTGGCTTGGGCGGCGGAAATCGTGCCGCGCACGGGCGTATTAAATGTAATCGGCAAACCTATTAAAACATCGAGATTGCTTGCCGCAATCGCTGTTCCCGCCGAATTGGTTAAAAAACTCGCCGTCAGTGTCGAAGTTTGACCGACGACAATCGAACTCGGACTCGCCGTATGCGTGTAGCGCAGCCACGGGTTGAAATCAACCGTTCCCGTGCCGACAACACCCGCCGTATCGCACGGCGCGGCACTCGGTCCGGTATTGCATCCCCACCAGTTGTTTTCGACATTCGCTGTTCCCGCATCTACGGCTAAACCTCTAAATCCGCCGCCCGTATTTCCGACGATGCGCGAAAAACTCACGCTGAGAACATTCGCCGTCGCCGAACTTCCCAGATAAATTGCGCCGCCATTGGTCGTTGCCGAGTTTCCGACCATCGTCAGTTTACTGAAGGTTGAAGTAATGTTGGACTGATTGATAAAAATTCCACCGCCGAATCTGCCCGCCGAATTATTACTGATAGTTGTCAACGGGTTTATATCTAAGCGTTGGGTTGTCCTAATACCGCCGCCATCAATCGGTGCGCTGTTATTAGTAACAGTCGAGCCGGTTAAAAATGAATTGCTGCTTGCACTAGTCGGACCGAAAGCAAATATGCCGCCGCCCTCTCCCATTCCGCCCGAACCACTCACATTGTTGTTATTTATCGTAACATTAGTCAAAAAATAGGATGTAGTCTGTCCGACGAAAATGCCGCCGCCGAGCGGTGAATTTGCTCCGGCTCTTGCGGGCATATTGTTCGAAATTGTTGTAGTTGAAGCCGTAAAACCACCTGCGCCGGGAGATGAATTGGTTGCTGTGATACCGCCGCCATCGCCGTCCGTCGTGCGGTTATCGGTTACGACGCTTCCCGAAACATTTAATGTTCCCGTTCCGCTTCCTTCCCAGTCAAATCCGCCGCCAAAACCGTCGGTCGCAAATGTGCTGGGATTGCGCCCGAAACGGACTGTTACGCCGGAAATACTGGATGCAAATGCCGCATTAAAATTCGGATTGAAGGAAAGGACTTTGTCAATTCCGTTGGCTGTAGTGGTTCCGGCTTGGAGAATCGTGTTTGCCGTGCCGTTTCCGACTATCGTCAAAGCCTGCGTAACATCCAAATCGCCTTCCGCCCCAGCATTTTCAACTCCCGCTAAGTCAATAGTAAGTTGGTGCGTTCCGTTCGGCGTAAAAGTAATCATATCCGCACCGGCTGCGCCATTTGCCGCGTTAATCGCTTCGCGCACACTACAACCTGTGCCTGCCGCACTACAAGCTCCGTTGTTTTCGTCCGTTGTTGTTGTAACTGTAAAAGTCGCACTCGGAGCAGCTATCACCGGAATCGGTTCGAGACTGCCTTTGCTGAAAAAGACGAATCCCTGTTGTCCCATGACGTTCAGACGCATCGGCAAAACCGCCGCCGGAGACACGGCGAAATCCACATTTTGAAATTTCGTTTCGCTCGTGAACGAAGTTCTGTTTTTATCGGTGTTCGGTTCTTTGAAAAGAATCTGAACACGGTTGTTTTGTGAATCCGTAACCAGCAAATCATCGGTTTCGTTGCCCGTGAGATAGGCTTTTTGCAAAACACGCGCCGAATTACCGCCCGATGAATAAACTCCGAGTTGTTGCGATTCGGCAACCGCCCAATCATCCGACAGATTGTTTGCCGACTTGCTGACAGGTATTTCGCGTCCGCGTCCACCGTTTTGTCTCCAACTTTGGAGAACTTCTTCGGTCGTGAATGGTCGCGTATCAAGAGTGCCGCGTGTCAGATAAGAAACATTACCGTCTTCGGATAAAACGGCGATTTCGGCTCGCCCGGCGCGGTCGCGGATAAATTCGCCGACGGCAATGTCAACGGCTCTGAACGGCAATTCGATTTTATGAATCGAACTGTTTGAACTTCCAATACGGCGCATCGTAAAAATTTCACCGTTCGCCAAACCGAAAACATCTTTGCCCTGCGCTGTGCCGCCCGGATTTGCCAGAATCAGCGAATTGACATCGCCTTCCATTTGAAAATTGCGCGGCGTAGTGTTCACGAGTTCCGCCGTTCCGTCGAAAACCGAAATTATCGAAGATTTTCCGCCTCTCAATCCGACAATCAAGCCTGAATATATTTTGGAAGCGTCGAGGCTGTCCGCAGCGAGTGCGGTGATTTCACCGTCGAGCGTGATTTCTCGCGCCGGATTAAAACCGCCGTTGCCGTCCGATGTCATCAAGTAAATCGAATTGCCGCCGCGTGAAGCGAAAACGAGATCAAGCGCGGAATCTTTTGAAAATCTTCCGGCGAATATAAAATCAGGTGCGGTCGGCACATCCAAAATAAGCGCGTCTTTTTCAAACGTGGCGGGAAAAACGCCGCGTCTCAAATCCGCCAAAACCCGTTCGTTCTGCGGCTCAAAGGCTTCTTTACTTGCACGGTGCAGAGCGATTAACCCGCCGCCGTCAGCGTTGCGAAAACCGCTAATCAAATCGGCATAACCGTCCGCATTGATGTCCGCTGAAACCTGTGAAGTCGGTTCTGCCAGATTCCCTTGCAATGCCGAAATTGCCGAATCGCTCCCGTGAAATGTCGTGTCGAGCGATTTTCCCGGTTCTAATTTAAGCCACACCGACGCTCTCTCGCCGACATTGACAGTCGGCAAAGTTTCGCCCTGTGGTTTGAAACTTTTCAGCGAATTATTATTAGAAGCGGTCTGCAAACTCTGGCTTTCCGCTTCAGCCTGAGTTTTGTGATTTATCAAAAAGCTGATGCTCGTTAGCAGACAAACACACAAGAAACCAAAAAAAACACGTTGACGACCTTTGAATTTATAAACTAATTTTTTCATAAGACTCTCTTCCTTAGTTTTCTTTAATCGCCTAATTGATTTCGACGATTATCTACAGTTTCAGAGATATTTAATACAACTCTTCGGCTTCAGCTACTTTCTCGTTAATTTTTGGTTTTGATAAATAGTTTCAGCCGAGCATCAGTAATATACGCCGCTGCAAACAAATATTTTAGAATCCATAATTTATCATTGATGTATGATCATTACAACTCAGAAATCCAAACCGAAGCATCCGGTTTTGTCATCTACAAAGTAGCACCGAACGCTTGAGATAACGTGGGGCGAAACCGAATACACGCAAGTTTAGGGTAAAAAGACACCTCGATAACAAAGTCGTTGTTTCGCCCTCACGTCATCTCAACCGTTCGGCGTGTCGTTGCTATAAGGGTTGCTCATTTCACTTGATTTTTTCTGAGTTGACTGTGAAATTCGGTAAAGGGTCTTTGTCGGTTGGCGGAATAATGTATAAATCCTGATTTTTGAAAATCTCCAAAACAATTGAATCTAAACTAAACCGCCTTCCATAAAAGACACTTTTTCGCAAAGGTCGCAAATCAATTATCGTCCATTTATCTTTTTGAGACATTTGCAATAGAGCCTGATAGCGATACAAAAAGCCTTTGGTATCTGTCAGAGCATCAACTTCCTTGCCGTCTTCAGTGTAAAATCTTGAACCAAATTCGATATGTAGCGAACGGTTTCCGTTAAAAGCCGCCAATTCGCTCAAAGTATTGCCGATTTCAAATAAACTCAAATCGCTGAAACCTCTGCCGGTGTGAACCGCTCCCATTTTCAACAGCATTCGGTCTTTTTTAGTGTCGAATTTCCACGCGGCAAAACCTTCCGCAAGATTTTTCTTCATATAATTCACGCGGCTGCTGTTAGCGTCATAGTATTTACGGATATTATCGTCATTCATATAATAAACTTCCGTCGTGAATTTGATTGCGTCGGCGATTCGTTTGTTTTTTGGATTCTCTTTTGCTGCCACATCCAAAAACTCGTTCACTTCTTTAGATTCCAAAATCGCTTTATATTGGCTTTTTCCGTCTTTGACATTGGCTTCGTAGAAACTCTTTATTGAATTGTTGACCCGTTCGTAAAGTTGTTTTAATTCGGTCTTCTTTTTAGGTTTGAGGTTTTCATACATTCGTTTAATTAAAGGAAGATAGCCGAAAGAAAACTCTTGGTCGAGTCCGAGCAAATTCCAATTTCTTTTTCGCGCCTCAATCAAGAATTCCGCATCCTCGACGTTAGCGAAAAACGGTATCGGCGTGAACTTGCGGCTTTTGCCGGTAACGTAATAATTGCTGTTAAAAGTATTTAAGTTAGACACTGTTTGGTCTGAATTTTTTGAAAGTTCCGACAAAATTTCCGCTGAAATCGAACCGATTTCCAAACCGAAAGTGCGACAGCCCGCTTCGTGAAAAACGGGAATAACTGCTTTTGTAAATTCGGAAATTCGTAGCGAGCCGTGATATTCGCCCAGCAAAACATACTGTGATTGTTTAACTTCGTCGGTCAAAAACTTAGCCCCGTCACCGACGAATTTATTATCAACAATCTCTAAGTAGTAAGTGTTTTTCTCTAAATCTTTCGCGGTCAGCGGCTGTTTTTCCTGAGCGAAACAACACACCGCGAAAGCAAAAAATAAAAAAGGCGGAAGTATTTTTTGAAGTGATTTATTCATTTCAGCTTGTCGTTATTTTAACCATTTAATTGTGTTTTCGACTTTGAAGGCTGGATTGCTTTCAAAAAGATGTTTCAGTATTGGAATATGACCATTTATCTTGTTGGTGTATTCAAATTCAGGATTGCGCTCGATAAAAATTTTGTCGGGTTTGAACTTGTAGAGTTTATTGACCAACTCGGTAATTTCTTTCTGGCGTTTCTCGGACAGCATATCGTCATCCGCTCCGGTTTGTGCAAAATGAAATGTTCCGAAAAGAAGCACACTAATTTTCGATTCTTTTCTGTTCTGTGCAAACAAGCAGTTAATGGTTAGCAAATAAACCACAATTAAAACAGCAGATTTCTTCATAGCTTTAATTTTCTTTTCCTAAATACTTTGCCAGAAACTCCAACTTGTGGGAAACCAAGAAACGCCGAACGGCTGAGATGACGCGGGGCGAAACCGCCACCGCACAACATGAGGGGAAAAAGACAAGCCAACAAACAAAGTCGCTGTTTCGCCCTCACGTCATCTCAACCGTTCGGCATTGCGTTATTTATCAGAAGCTATTTTAAGCAAAGGTCAACAATAGCAAGTGCATCCTCGACAAGTTGCGTCGGTGCTTTTTCAACGAACTTCGCCTTTCGAGTATTGAAGTCAACCGACTTAACTTGCTCAACCATTACAAAACCCGTCAACGAAGAAGAACTCGGCACGGGTAAGTGAAACGGAACTTTGCGATTTGTATTTGTAATCGGACAAACAATCACCAAGCCCGTCGCTTCGTTAAAAAGAAAGTTGCTGATGACCAGCGCAGGTCGTCGCTCTTTCTGTTCGTGACCGGATTGCGGGTCAAAGGAAAGTGTAATAAAGTCGCCTTTTTCGGGAACGTAAGCCGACATTTACCACTCTTCCTTGCCGACCGGCTCGCCAAAATTCTCTTCGCTCGCTTGGTAATTGGCGGGCATCCGTGAAACCATTTCGGCTAAATCAAACTTCTTGCCGTTTGCGGTTTGTTCAAATTCTGGCACGATAACATAAACTTTTGTTTTGTCCGGCAGGCGAATGTCAGTTGACAAACGAACTTGACCGTTTTCGATCTCGCCCTGAAAAGTTGTTACTTGCATAAAAAGTTGCTCCTCAAAAATTGATTTTACGGCAAACAAGCAACAACTCAAAATTTCCGGCTCAAAATTCATCTGTCGGTTGAAACGAGAAGATGCCGAACGGCTGAGATGACGTGGGGCGAAACCGCCAACACGCAAGTTTAGGGGAAACAAGACAACGCGATAACAAAGTCGCTGTTTCGCCCCACGTCATCTCAGCCGTTATATGCGTCCTGTCTTTAAGAGTCTTTCTGAGATGAATTATTTTAATTCATTATACTTACCAGATTTCCATAAACGAAATGCTTCGCTACTTTCAAATTCCTTTGCTATTTCTAAAGATGTTGTTGAGATAAACCAAAATTCAACACCTTCAGTCCAGAAAATATGCGCTCCCGCTTCAGGATAAATGGTTAGACATCTTTCTCCGATTTTCTCGCCGTTCTCATTAAACTTTAAGTTGCGCTCAACCAAATTCTTATTAGCCTTTCCGCATTGAGCTTCTAAAGTATAGCGAGTAAGTTCAGGTTTTCGTTCAGTATTATGATAGATTTCAATATCTCCGATTTCTCCGCAACCGATACAGTCGTCGGCAAAGCGCGGTTCGCTGCCAGATGACTTAAAATTGCCGCCAAGATAAAGAAATCTCGGTTGGTTTGGTTTGGTAAGAGTTTCGGATTGGATTTTCGGACTAATTATCTTAACTTCTTGTGCATCAGACTTATGACCATTTAGGACAAATGAAATTCCAATCAAGAATGTCAAAACACCAATTAAAATGTGAATAAAGCATTTCATATTTTTCTCATTTACGTTCACGTTCAATTTTACCACGAAGCATATAACGGCTGAGATGACGTGGGGCGAAACCGCCAACACGCAAGCTAAAGTTTAACGGACAACGCGATAACAGAGTCGCTGTTTCGCCCTCACGTCCATTGAATTGTTCGATGGCGCGTTTCGGTTAGGTGGTTTTAATCTTGATGCGCCTGCGCGTAGATTTTTAATGCTGCGTTGACACGCTGTTGAAAGTCTGCACCCTGCGCCTCAAACCATTTCAGAACTTCGGAATCAACGCTCAAGGTAACTGCCGTTTTCTTCTCCGGCATCCGCCATTGCGCTCTGGCGAAAAAATCATCGTCTAACGGCGGACTATCGGAAGTATCAATTTCCTCATCCGTCATTTGGTCAATTCTCGCCCAATCTGTTTGTGATGGCTTCTTCAAAGTTTTTACGTTCATGTTTTAATGCTTTTCGCAAAGAAATTATTCGTATGGTGTTTTCGTTCCGATAAGTAAAAATCACGATGACAATTCGGTTTCCAAGCAAGCCGATTCCTTTCCAGCGGTCTTCGCCATAATCTTCTCGCAGGTCAAGAGCCGTCCGCATCGGAGCTTCAAAAATCTCCCAAGCATCGGCAAAATCGAAGCCGCGCTTACGAATATTCGCTTTGTTTTTCTCCTCATCCCATTCAAAATCCACAAAACAAATTGTAATCTCCTGTTGCGAGTAAAACAAGCCTCAATTTTCAAAGGAAGCCATCGAACTATTGATTGAGCGGAATCATTCCGCCTAATCATCGAATTTCGGTTATTATCTGGAATCGTTCTTGATAATACGCTAATTTCGTGTATTATCTGGAATGATTCGGGATAATAATCTTAATATCTGGAATGAAAATAAACTATTTTCGGAAGTTTTGCAAGAAAATTTTATGGAAAGTAAGCCAAAATTGTTGGAACAAGTCAGAATGGTTGCCAGAGCAAGACATTTGAGCCATAAGACGGAAGACGTTTATCATAATTTCATCAAACGGTTTATTTTGTTTCACAACAAACGACATCCGAATGAAATGGGCGCGGAGGAAATTACGGCTTTTCTGACGCATTTGGCGGTTGAAGATAAAGTTTCGGCTTCGACTCAGAATCAGGCATTTTACTCACTTTTGTTTCTCTACTGTGATGTTTTGAAAATTAGTTTGCCGAATATTGAAGGCGTAGTTCGCGCCAAACGTCCCGAACATCTTCCGGCTGTTTTTACGCGGACTGAAGCGAAAGCAATTTTGGAAAATCTTTCAGGCGTTCAGTTACTTGTGGCGAGTTTGCTTTATGGTTGATGAAACGCGCCGAAGTCAATAAACACGGTAACTGCCACACTTTTCGTCATAGCTTTGCGACACATTTGTTAGAAAATCAATACGACATTCGCACCGTGCAAGAACTTCTCGGACACAAAAACGTCAAAACCACACAAATTTATACGCACGTTTTGAAAAATAAATCTTTCGTAAAAAGCCCGCTTGATGCTTGAGTTTTATTTATAAATCAAACGGTTTTTAATTTGCTCATACATTTACTTGCCATCTTCGCCAAAAAATTTCACACTAAAAATATGAATGTTACGCATCTTTATTGTTCGGCTTGCGCGGAAAAATTTGAGCCGAATAAACTCTATAATCTTTGCAAATGCGGCAAGCCTTTGTTGTGTGAATATGATTTGGAAAAAGCCTCTGAAACTTTGACGAAAAAATCGTTAAACTCCCGTGTTTCAACACTTTGGCGTTATGCAGAAGTTTTGCCAATTGAAAAAAATGAAAACCGTCTAACGCTCGGCGAAGGTTTTACGCCGTTGCAAAAAGCCGAAACTTTGGGCGCGAAATATGGCTTGAAAAATCTATTTATCAAAGACGAATCGCTCAATCCAACGCAGAGTTTTAAGGCTCGCGGAATGTCGGTGGCGGTTTCGATGGCGAAGGAATTAGGCGTTAAAAAAGTTGCCGCGCCGTCTGCCGGGAACGCTGCCGGAGCTTTGGCGGCTTACGCGGCTTTGGCGCAGATGGAATGTCATATTTTTGTCCCGTTGGACACGCCGAAAGCCTGTATTATCGAATGTATCGCACTTGGCGCAAACGTCAATTTGATTGACGGTTTGATAACCGATTGCGGGCGAATTGTCGGCGAACGCAAAGAAAAAGAAGGTTGGTTTGATGTTTCGACGCTCAAAGAACCTTACCGCGTCGAAGGCAAAAAAACGATGGGCTACGAAATTGCCGAGCAGATGAATTGGACTTTGCCCGACGTAATTTTTTATCCAACCGGCGGCGGCACAGGTTTAATCGGAATGTGGAAAGCCTTTGACGAAATGGAAAAAATGGGCTGGATTGATTCAAAAAGACCGCGAATGATTTCCGTGCAAGCAGAAGGTTGTGCGCCGATTGTCGAAGCATTTCACCAAAATTTGACACACGGCACAGACATCGAAAACGCCCAAACAGTTGCCTCAGGTTTGCGCGTTCCGAAAGCCGTCGGCGATTTTATAATGCTCAATATTTTGCGTAAATCAAACGGAACTGCGGTTGCGGTTTCAGATGAAGAATTAGTCGCCGACGCAAGAGAAATCGGCGCAAGCGAAGGAATTTTTGCCGCGCCCGAAGGCGGAGCGTTACTTGCGGCATTGAAAAAATTATTGGAAACAGGCGAAGTTGAAAGAGATGAAAAAATAGTTTTGTTTAATACAGGTTCGGGAATCAAATATTTAGAGGCGTTTGAAAGTTAAAAAAACTCAATCCAACCCAAGCAATTATCACTAAATGCTTGCGTTGAATTGAGTTTCTAATTTTTTAATTACTGTTTATCGTTGATGAGATTAAAATACTCATTACTAAGCGGCATAGTTATTGCTTACTCGGAAATTGTTGAGGTTTTTGAGAATATTGCCCGCGAAATACGCGAAACGCACGAAAAAGAAAAGGTTTTACAAAAAAATTGGTTTTATTTTCGCGTCTTTCGTGGGTTTCGCGGGCAAATTTTTCTTGGTTTTGATGTTCTGCAATTTTCAGATTGCTCAGTAATGAGTAATTTTACGCTAATTTACAGTTAGCTTAAAAGACTTGCTTTCTTGTATGCTAAATTTATGTTTAAAACTCGCAGTCGCCAACTTGAACGCATTGACACCGGCGATTATACGGCTGAAGAATATGAGCTTTTTCTGCGCGAAATCGGCTTTATAAATCGTCATTTAGGCGACCGAAGAACTCTTAAAAACTCACTTTTGCGTGAAATTAAAAAGGAGAAATTACAAAATTTTTCCGTTTTAGATGTCGGCGCAGGTTCAGGCGAATTGCTTCGGGCGATTGCGATTTTTGCGCGAAAAACTAATCGAAAAGCAAACCTTCTCGGACTTGAATTAAACGAGCGTTCGGCAAATGCAATTTTGGAAGAATCAAAAACTTTTGCAGAAATAAAATCAATTCGCGCCGATGCTTTGAACTTACCTTTTGCCGATAAATCGTTTGATTACACAATTTGCTCACTTTTTACGCATCATTTTTCGGACGAAAACATCATCGCAATTCTCAAAGAAATGAACCGCATTTCGCGCCGCAATATTTTTGTAATTGATTTACATCGGCATCGTTTGGCGTATAATTTTTACAAGATTTTCTGTCTTGCATTTCGCATTTCACCGCTCGTCCGCGACGATGGTTCGCTTTCGGTTTTGCGTTCGTTCACACCGTCCGAATTGGAAAATTTAGCGCAAAAAGCAGGTTTGAAAACCGCCAAAGTTGAAAGATATTTTCCGTTTCGCTTGGTTTTGAAATTTTAGATTTTTTCTTCCATTTCAAGTTTCTCAAGATGTGCGGAAACCGATTTAATTGCCAACGGAAAAAGTTCGGGTTTCAAGTCTTGATAAATTTTTGCGGCGATTTCTTCGGCAGTTTTCGCGCCTGATTCGATTGCTTCGAGAATCTGTTTTTCGCGTTCGAGCCGATGCGAGATATATTCTTCAATTTTGGCTTTTGCATCATAAATCGCCGAGCCGTGCGAACCGCAAAGAAAGCGCAAATTCGGCAGATTTTTCATCTTTTCGAGCGATGCCAGATAATCAATCATATTGCCTTCCGGCGGCGCAATCAAAACTGTTCCCGCGCCGACAACATTGTCCGAAGAAAGCAAAAAACCTGTAACTTCATCATAAAAAACGAGATGTCCGCGAGCGTGTCCGGGCGTGAGAAGTGCGTTTATTTCAAAACTTACGCCAAGTTCGTCTTTCAAATTATAAATTTGTTCGTCTTCGACAAATTTCTGAAATTCAACTTTTCCGCGCAAACTTTCCGCCGTAATTTTATGCGTCGAAACCGGAATTTCCAAGCCGAATTTAGCTTTCAAATGTTGTTGCAAAATAGTTTCGCCGCCAAAATGATCGGGATGAAGATGCGAAACGATAATTTCCTTGCAAACGCAATCATTTTCAATCATCGCGTCAACTAATTTAAACAATTTCGCCAATTCCAGTTCATCTTTTGAAGCCGCATCAATCACGATAAACTCTTGTTTGCCAACAATAAAGCAATTCGTATGCGTCGCCGGCGGAAGTGTTTCAGTTCGCAAAGGAAAAACTGTAATCCGCGAATTCAAATCAATATAATGAATATCGCCGTCGAGCTTTTGCGATTTTTCTAAAAGAATTTTAGCTTTGATTTCGGAATCAGTTTTTATCTGTGAAAATCTGTGTTCATCTGTGGTTAAATTTTCTTCTTCCGCCAACACTTGCAAAGAAATTAAAACCGGCGGCGCAATTAAAACTTCCGAGTTTTTCCAACGATTTAAAGCGTCTTTCGGCGCAATAAATTCCGGTTTTTGCATTTCGGTAATTGCCTCATAAGGCGTTTGTTTTGCAGGACATTTTGCAATAAAAAAGCGCGTTTTAAACCGAATCGGCGAAAAATTCGGAGTTGTCCAAAAACCCGTGTAGAAAAAATCTTCCGCATCAATCCAAAGATTCCAATCCGTTAAAATTTCCTTAAAACTGCTTCTTTCGGAAACCAAATCATCATGCAAAGAAGCACGTTGACCTTTCGTAAGTTTTTCGCCGTTGCGAACAATCAAAACGCCGACTTCTTCAAATAATTCGCGCACCGCACCAACAATAAATTCTTGTAAATCGTTGTCTTTACAGTTTTTAACTTCGATTTCAGCGTCCGTTTTTTCGATTTTTCCGCCCGGAAAAGCGTGCCAACCGCCGAGAAATTTAATTTTCGGATTGCGCTGCGCCCAGAGAACTTTGCCGTCTTTAACTAAAATTATCGCCGAAGCGTCTTTCGGATTATTCACAAATCAATTAAACCATTTCGCTTTTCGGAAAACAAAACCACAACATTTGACAATTATTTTTCGCGCTGTATCTTTGTAAATGTCAGAACCTATTGCTTTTGGCTATTTGATAAGAGAAAAAGGATGACAAACCAAGGATGGAATATGTTCTGTTATTGGAAATTTTCAAGTTTCTCTGGCTCGGTTTTGGAATATACCCGTTAGAAAATGGATTGCGAAAGTGTAATCACGCCAAAGTTGCAGGTTAGAAGTGTTTCTAACTCTGTTTTGTAATCCGCGATTTTATCGAAAAACTCTTCCACTTTGGCAAATCCAACATCACCAAAACAGTCACTTTAACATAATCGCGTTTGTTGTTTTGGTGTTGAATCTCGCGCAACACTTTTCGCTCATTTTCGGGCAACTCAAATCTCACACTTTTACTAAACTCTTATTCTTGCCTTTTTTTCGCAAACCATTTACTTTTGGGTATAGAAATAATCCTATTTAAAGAATTTATGAGCAATCAAGAACCAAATAAAATCATTTTTTCGATGGTCAAGGTGAGCAAGTTTTATGATAAGAAACCTGTTCTCAAAGACATTTATTTATCATTTTTTTACGGCGCGAAAATCGGCGTTTTAGGGCTTAACGGTTCGGGGAAATCTTCGCTTTTGCGGCTTATTGCCGGAACTGACAAGGATTTTAACGGTGAAGTCGTTTTTTCAAAAGGTTATTCGGTCGGCTATTTAGAGCAAGAACCGAAACTCGATGAATCGAAAACGGTTAAGCAAATTGTTGAAGAAGCCGTGCAAACGACGGTTGATTTGTTGAAAGAATACGAAGAAATTAACGCGAAATTTGCCGAAGAAATGAGCGATGACGAGATGAACGCGCTTATCGAACGGCAAGGCGAAGTTCAGGAAAAACTTGATCACGCGGACGCTTGGGACTTGGATTCGCGGCTTGAAATGGCGATGGACGCGCTGCGTTGTCCGCCACCGGAAACCGAAATTAAAACTTTGAGCGGCGGCGAAAAACGTCGCGTTGCGCTGTGTCGTTTGTTGTTGCAAAAGCCTGATATTTTGCTTTTGGACGAGCCGACAAATCATTTGGATGCGGAAACCGTTTCGTGGCTTGAACAACATTTGCAGAAATATGAAGGCACGATTATTGCCGTAACGCACGATAGATATTTTCTCGACAATGTTGCGGGTTGGATTTTGGAACTTGATCGCGGCGAAGGCATTCCGTATCAAGGAAATTATTCGTCGTGGCTTGAGCAAAAATCGCAGCGTTTGGCGCAGGAACAAAAAGGCGAAGACAAACGTGCGAAAACGCTGGAGCGCGAACTCGAATGGATTCGGATGTCGCCGAAAGGTCGCCACGCAAAGTCAAAAGCGCGAATTAATGATTACGAAAAACTTGTGGCGGAAGAATCGGAAACGCGCAACGAAACGCTTGAAATTTACATTCCGCCGGGTGAACGTCTGGGCGATATTGTCATCGAAGCGCACGGAGTTTCAAAGGCTTACGGCGATAAATTGTTATTTGAAAATCTCGAATTTTCTCTGCCGAAAGGCGGAATTGTCGGCATAATCGGTCCGAACGGCGCGGGAAAAACGACGCTTTTTCGTCTGATTACGGGACAAGATTCGGCTGATTCGGGAGATTTTCGCGTCGGCGAAACTGTCAAACTCGGATACGTTGACCAATCACGCGATTCTTTGGCGGCTGACAAGACGGTTTTTGACGAAATTACGGACGGTTTAGATTTGATTCAACTCGGCAAACGCGAAATGAATTCTCGCGCTTACGTTTCACGTTTCAATTTTGGCGGAAGCGACCAACAAAAGCGCGTCGGACAACTTTCCGGCGGCGAACGAAACCGCGTGCATTTAGCGAAAATGTTGAAATCAGGCGCAAATGTATTACTTTTAGACGAACCGACCAACGATTTAGATGTCAACACGATGCGTGCGCTCGAAGAAGCGTTAGAAAATTTCGGCGGTTGCGCCGTGGTAATTTCTCACGACAGATGGTTTTTAGATAGAATTGCAACGCACATTCTAGCGTTTGAAGGCGATTCAAAAGTCGAATTTTTTGACGGAAATTACAGCGAATACGAAGAAGACAGAAAACGCAGACTCGGACACGATGCCGACCAGCCGCACCGGATTAAATATCGAAATCTGACGCGAGATTAAGTTAAATAACCTCAATTCGGGATAAGAATGTTTGCCCGCGAAACACGCGAAACACGCGAAAATTAAAAACAAAAGTTCAAATTTTATTTGTCTTTATTTCGCGTATTTGGCGTGTTTCGCGGGCAAACTTTTCGTTTAATTGAATTCACTTTGCATATTTATTGAAAATTTCGTTACTATTGAATTGGGACACTCATCCAAACTCCAATTCCCCAAAAATAGTGATGAAAATTTATGCGAAGATAACGGCAGTTTTTTTGCCTTTGGGACTTTTTGTATTTTTTTCTGCTTGCGGCGGAAATTTGAAGACTGCGCCATTGGAGGTTCAAGTTGAGCCGCAAGCAACGGCGGAGTTAAAGCCGACCGTTACGCCGCAAAAATCGCAAATTCCTAATCTTCAAACCGAATTGCTTGAAAACAAAAATTCACAAACCGATGCGCCAATCGGTAAATTTGATTTCAAAAATTTCACTTATCCGCTGCCGCGCGGCTGGCAAGATGCGGACAGCAAAGATGCCGAATTGATTAACGGCAAACGTCCTCTGGAAATGACGGATGAAGTTGAAAAAATCGGACTGTCTTTTATTACGACAAAATTTATTGACGCAACGGGCGACGGTCAAGACGAAGCGTTTGTTATTCTGAAAATCGAAACGGGCGGCGGCGCAATTCCGCAGGTTGTTTATGTTTTCGAGTGGAAAAACGCGCAACCCGAATTAATTTGGAAGTTTCGCACAGGCGACCGCGCCGATGGCGGTTTGAAAAATATTTCGACGGAAAATGGTGAAATCGTCGTCGAACTTTTCGGACAAGACCGCTTTATTTTAGGCGAAATCGAAACCGGCAAAATCACCGGCGACATTGAACAGCTCTGCTGTCCGACGCATTTTACACGCAACCGTTACAAATTCAACGGCAAAGATTTTCTTCTGCAAGGCAAACGCTTGACTTATTCGATGAGCGACAAAAACACGCCGCCGATTGAAAATATGAACGAAGTCGTCGAAAAGCAATCAAGAAGATAAAATTTTTTATTTTTCTACTTTACATTATAAAGTTCTTGACAAATAAAATTACTTGGCGTATATTTAAATTCGATATGGCAAAAGTGCAAGCAATCAGAAAAGACGAAATTGAAACGAATCAGCCGATAAATATTGGCGAAAGAGCGATTGATAATCTGCAATTTATCCGCGAAACGATGGAGCGTTCAGCAGTTTTTACAAGCGTTCCGGGTTACGGCGGAGCTTTAATGGGCGCGACCGCCGTGGTTGCTGCGTATTTTGCTAACAATCAGCAACCGCTAACCAAAGATTGGCTGACGGTTTGGCTCGTAGAAGCGTTTTTGGCGTTTGCAATAGGTGTGTTAGCGATGTGGCAAAAGTCGAAACTTGCCAATGTTCCACTGATTTCTGCGCCAGCGAAAAAGTTTGCGCGTGGTTTTTTGCCGCCGCTTTTGTGCGGAGTTTTTATCACACTCGGACTTTGGCGGTTCGGACATTTTGAAATGATGATTCCGGTTTGGATTATCTGCTACGGCGCGGCGGTCGTTTGCGGCGGCGCGTTTTCGGTAAAAATCGTTTCAGTTTTGGGCTGGTGTTTTATCGCGCTCGGCGCGGTCGCTTTTGCATTGCCCGAAGGTTTCGGAAATTTAATGATGGGTTTGTCGTTCGGCGTTTTGCACATCGTTTTCGGCGCGATTATCGCTCGAAAATTCGGCGGATAAATTTCAACCGCGAAATACGCGAAATGACGCTAAAAAAATCTTTTCGCGTTTTTTCGCACCTTTCGCGGTTAATAAAAATTATGGCTAAAAGTTTAGCATTAAAAATTGAAAGCGATTCGGGCAACGCGCCGAAAAAATCTGCTTTGCGGATTGAAAAAGCGGCGGGAAATGTTTCAAACGAACTCGACAAAATTATCCACGAACGAATGCGTTTAGGAATAATTTCGGCACTCGCGGCGAACGAAAGTTTGTCGTTCACGGATTTGAAAAACTTGCTGAATACGACGGACGGAAACATCAGCGTTCACGCCCGAAAACTCGAAGAAGCCGGATATTTGCTGTGCGAAAAATCGTTCAAAGGTCGCGTGCCGCTGACCGAATATCGAATTACCGACGACGGGCGCGAGGCTTTGAATCGTTATTTAAATCATATGGAAGCGTTAATAAATGCGATGAAAGGTTTGTGATTTAAGGTGTTGATAAATTTGCCGGAACTAATTCGTAAAAAGCGAGTTTAATTCGGCAAGAAATTATAAAAATGATAATTGGAGTTTTAATAGTTTTAGTTTTTATTATTGTAACCGTTGCTTTCGTCAGCATCAGTTTCGGCGCAGGCGGCAAATCTACGATTAAAATGGGTTTTTGGCGCAGACAATTTCAAATCCAAACAACCTCGAAACAAAAAATCTTTGATTGGATTTTCGGCGTAGGTTTGCCCGTGATTTGCTTTGTTTTTGATCCGATAGTTTTCAAAAATAACGGTGTAGGAAACGCTATTTTGGGAAATTTAAAACCGTTTGCTTATCTTTTGAGTTTTATTTCGGTGCTGGCAATGTCGGCGTGGTTGATTTGGGGCGCAAAATTGAAAGTGTTTGGCGTATTTTTTGCGGGCGCGTTTGCCGTCGGCGGAATGATTTCGCTTATTGTCGGGATTGTTTTGGTTCCTTTCAGTTTAATCGGTTTGATTTTTTTAGTCGGAATTTTAGGTTTTACGCCGCTTTTTTCCGCGATAGTTTTTTTGCGAAATGCCATTCGCGCTTATCACGCGGCGAAGCCTTTTATCGAAAAACCGATTTTGATTTATTCGGTGGTTTTGAGCGCGATTTTCAGTTTGATGCTTCCGGCGGTTGTAAATCTCGAAATCAAAAGAAGTTTTGAAAATATCAAAAACGGCGATGTGCAGACGGTTCGCGCCGAAGCGAAAAAGCTGAAATATGTCGCGCCTTTGGTAAATTTTGAAGGTTTGGCATTGCTTTATTTTAGTTCCTCATCAAGCGAAGAACAAAGAAGCGAAAAAATGAAGGAAATCGCCGAATTTTATGAGGAAATGACAGGCAAAGATATTAAAAATTCCTTTGGTCAAAGTGATTAATAAAATGAAAAATTACGATGTTGTAATAATCGGAGCCGGACTTGCCGGATTGCAATGCGCCAAACTGCTTTCGCGGTGCGGCGCAAAAATTTTACTTGTTGACAGGAAAACGGATTTGTCGAAAGGCATTCACACGACCGGAATTTTTGTGCGGAAAACGCTCGAAGATTTCGATTTTCCTGCGGGAACTTTAGGTCAACCGATTAGAAATGTAACGCTTTATTCGCCGAGTTTGAAATCGGTAAATCTCGAAAGTGAAAAAGACGAGTTTCGAGTCGGCAAAATGGGCGCGATTTACGATGAACTTTTGAATGAAGCGGCGGAAAACGGCGTTCGATTTGCGCGGGCGACTTCGTATAAAGGTTTAGAAATTGTTGGCGATGAAACAATCGTCAAACTCGAAAAACGCGGCGAAGCATATTCGGTAAAAACAAAAGTTTTAATCGGCGCGGACGGCGCAAATTCGCGTGTCGCACGAGATTTAAAACTCGACGAAAACAAAGAATGGATTGTCGGTTACGAAGAAGTTTTTCATTCAAAAAATCAAACAAACGAACCGCGTTTGCATTGTTTTTTAGACGCAAAACTCGCGCCCGGATATTTGGCTTGGATTGCTGATGACGGTGAGGAAATCCACATCGGAGTTGGTGGCTACGCCGCTGATTTTAATCCGCGTGAAGCGTTGAAATGTTTTAAGGAAAAAACAGAAAGTTTGTTTGATTTGAAAGATGCTGAATTAAAAGAAACACGCGGCGGACGAATTCCGGTCGGCGGAGTTTTACGCAAAATCGCTAATGAAAACGGGATTTTAATCGGCGACGCGGCGGGCGCGGTTTCGCCTCTGACAGCGGGCGGATTAGATCCGGCAATGCGGCTTTCAAAGTTTGCGGCGGAAATCATTTGGGAAAGATTGCAAAGCGATAATTCAAAAATTCTCCTGCAATTTTCGGGCGAATTATTTCGCGCCAGATTCATTTCGCGGCTTTGGATGCGCCGGATTATAAAAACCTTTACGAATCAAAGACTTTTGGAACTTTGTTTCACGTTTCTGCGTGGAAAAATCGGACAAAAATTTGCAAAGCACGTCTTTTTCGGACGCGGTTCGTTTCCCGATGTCAAAGTTAAAAAATTATCTTTGGGCGGTTATCGAAAATCTGAAATTTAAGGTAAGTATGGAAGAAAATTATCCACAGATGAACACAGATGAACACAGATAAAATCGTAAGAAAAATCTGTGTTTATCTGTGTTCATCTGTGGATAATAAAAAAATGGCGGAATTACGAATATGAATGAAAGAACAAAAACAGGTTTGGAGATTTTGCAAGCGGCGGTTTTGCTTGGTGTTTTGGGCGATGTTTTGTTGCGCCAAACGCCTTGGGGATTGAATGTTTTGCTGTTTGTCGGGGCGTTGGTCGCGGCGTTTGTGATGTTGATTTTGCGCCGAAAACAGGAATTTTGGAACGGGCGGACGATTGCGCTCAATGCGGCTTTGGTTTTTTTCGGCGCGATGTATGTTTGGCGCGATTCGATGGAATTGAAGGTTGCCGATTTCTTGGCGATTCTGACGATTTTGGCGGTTTTGAGTTTGCCGGCGTTGAAGATAAAAACGAATCTAGCGGGCGTTTTTCATTATTTTATTGGGTTTATTTGGTCGGGAATTAACGCGGCTTTTGCGCCGTTTTTTCTGCTGATTGATGATATTGCGTGGAAAACTTTGCCGCAAACAGGTTGGTCGAAACATCTCGTTTCGGTGCTTCGCGGATTGATTATCGCTACGCCGCTGATTTTGATTTTCGGCGCGTTATTTATGGCGGCAGACGCAGTTTTTCAAGGCATTATCGAGAAAACTTTGAACATTCAATTCGATGTTTTGGTTTCGCATATTTTCTTTGTCGGATTTTTTGCGTGGGCTTTCGCCGGATATTTGCGCGGCGCGATTATCGGCAGTTTCGGAAATCAAACGCCGAATGTTTCGGTTGAATCGAAAGAAGAAATCAAATCGCAAGTTTTGAGCGTAACCGAAGAAACGAAAGAAGATACGCCGAAAATTGAAACGCCGAAAACGGAAAAGAATAACTCGTGGCAGAGTTTTGATAATTCGGTTTTGCCTTCCGTTTTTACGCTCGGCGCAGTCGAGATTTCGATAGTTTTGGGTTTGATAAATCTTCTGTTTTTGAGTTTCGTCATCGTGCAGATTCCGTATCTTTTCGGCGGCTTTGAACTCGTGCAAAACACGCCCGATTTTAAATTGGCAGATTACGCCAGACGCGGTTTCGGCGAATTGGTTACGGTCGCCGCGCTCGTTTTGCCGATTTTGCTCGTGTCGCATTGGCTTTTGCGGAAAGATTCGACGGTTTCAGAAAAAATCTATCGCGTTTTGGCGGGAATTCAGATTGCTTTGCTATTCGTGATTATGATTTCGGCGGCGCAGAGATTATTTATTTTGACGGGAAATCTCGGCTACGGTTTGACGACCGTGAGATTTTATCCGTTTGTCGTGATGGTTTGGTTGGCGTTGATTTTCATCTGGTTTTCGCTGACGGTTTTGCGCGGCGTGCGCGAACAATTTGCTTGGGGCGCGTTGTGGCTGGCGATTTTCGTTGTCGGAACTTTGCACGTTTTCAATCCCGACGAATACATTGTCCGCACGAATATTCGCCTGATGAACGAAGGTCGCGCATTTGATGCTCATTACAATTCGAGTTTGAGCGATGATGCTATTCCGGTTTTGCTCAAAAATTTGGGAACGATGACTTTTGAACAGCAATGCACCGTCAAAGATACGTTTTCACAGCGTTTGATAGATGCCAAGAAAAACGAAACCGATTTTCGCAGTTGGAATTTTTCACGCGGGACGGCGCGAAACCGTCTGGCACAAAACGTCGAAAGTTTTGATACGGCAAACTGTCCGAGCAATACGAAAAGTTATTATCGCAACGAATTTTAGACTGGGAGCGCAGGCATCTCTGCCTGTCCGCGCGTTCGAGGCTTTGCGAGAACAGGCGCGAACGCCGCAGATTACTAGAATCACCTTAGGCGTTTGCCGTTCTTGCTTCGCTCGAACGGGCAGGCAGAGATGTCTGCGCTCCCAGTTATTGCGCTCCGATTTTTCTTGCTTTTTCGGTTACAATTCTTTTAAGATAAGGCATAAGTCGTTCGGACTTGTGCCTTTTATCTTTTCAAACGCTCTCGATTAAATCAAAAATGCTTGACGAATTTCCGAAAAAACGTGATTATCTGCGCGAATATCTGCTTTATTTGCAGGTCGAAAAAGGTTTGGCGAAAAATTCGCTGGAAAGTTATGGGCGCGATTTAGGGCGATTGAAAACTTGGGCGGAAAAGAATAATTTTGATTTACTGAAACTGACGCGAAAGGATTTGCGCGAATGGCTGATTGATTTAGCATCGGAAAAACTTTCGGAAACTTCAAAACGGCGAATGATTAGCGCACTTCGCGGATTTTATAAGTTTTTGATGTTTGACGGACACATTACGAAAAATCCGGCGGAAGATTTGGACGCGCCGCAGAAAGGTTTTTATTTGCCGAAGTTTTTGAATCAGGAAGATGTCGAGCGTTTGTTGGCTGTTCCCGATGTTTCGATGGAAATCGGTTTGCGCGACAGAGCGATTTTGGAGCTGATGTATGCTTGCGGTTTGCGCGTTTCCGAAGCGGTTGATTTGCGCGTGAGCGATGTCGAACTTGATTTGGGAATCGTAACTTGCACGGGAAAGGGAAGCAAAACACGCAAAATTCCGATTGGCAAAAGCGCGGTCGAATGGGTGAAATGTTATCTCGTTTTGCGAAATAAAAAAGAAAAAGTTTCGGTGCAAAATCTGTTTTTAACTATTTCGGGAAAACCTGTAAATCGGCATATAATTTTTCTTTTCATCAAAGAATATGCCGAAAAAATCGGCTTGCACGACGTTTCGCCGCACACTTTGCGCCATTCGTTTGCGACGCATTTAGTTCAAAACAGCGCGGACATCCGAAGCGTTCAACAGATGCTCGGACACGCCGATATTTCGACAACGCAAATCTATACGCACATCACCGACGCGCATTTGCGAAAAACTTACGAAAAATTTCATCCACGCGCCAAAGCAAAATTCAGTTTCAATGAAAATCCGTAAAACTTTCTCCTTCCAACTTGCAACTTATAATTTTTTTAGATAATATTGCACTTTTGCTAAGTGGCTCAATAAGTCATCTATTAGCAACGATGTTTTAAACGCATGGGTGGTCGAGCGGTCAAAGGCAACGGGCTGTAAACCCGTCGGATTAATTTCCTACGTAGGTTCAAATCCTACCCCATGCACCATCTTGGAAGGGATGAGGGCGAAGGGATGAGAGATGAATATGATTTTATTCATCCCTCGCCCCTCATCCCTCATCCCTTCGGACGCGGGAGTAGCTCAGTTGGTAGAGCGTCAGCCTTCCAAGCTGAATGTCGCGAGTTCGAGTCTCGTCTCCCGCTCCATATTTTTAGAATTTGCCCGAGTAGCTCAGGGGTAGAGCGCATCCTTGGTAAGGATGAGGTCGCGAGTTCGAATCTCGCCTTGGGCTTTCCAAAAGTTTTTATAGATTTATATTTAGTTCGACTGGAGAAATAAATAACATAATGAGCAAAGAGAAATTTGACAGAAGCAAACCGCACGTTAATATCGGGACGATTGGACACGTTGATCACGGGAAAACGACGTTGACGGCGGCGATTACGAAGGTGATGAGTAAGCATAATGCGAAGATGGTATTTCGTGATTTTGCTTCGATTGACAATGCGCCGGAAGAAAAAGCTCGCGGGATTACGATT
>JANNYB010000231.1:0-20974 GCA_031409875.1 Acidobacteriota bacterium
AGCCACGCTGCGGCACATCGGAATAAATCTGTTGAAGCAAGAAAAAACCTGTAAAAGAGGAATCGAAGGCAAACGCAAGAAAGCCGGTTGGAATGAAAATTACTTGCTTAAAGTTTTACAATTTTAATGCGTTCGCCCTAAGAAAAGACGAAAGTGCTTGAAAAATCATCAGTTTTCCGCTATCGTTAGTTTTTTGGACTATAATCTGCAAAGCGCGAGTTCTTCGCCGGATTAAATGAAAACTGTTTATAAGGAGGTTGTGTGTTTCCGATGTTTGCCGTCGCATTATCAATGAAAAAGATTCTAAAGCCAATTTTGATTGCGCTTGCCGTTTTCGGCGCGGCGTTTGCCGTTGCGTCTGAAGTTTCAGCAAAAATCATCATTGTCGAAGGCAATTCAAACCTCGGAACGATAAAAGGCGTAGTGCGCGACGACGGCGGAAACGGCATTGCCAATGCTTACGTTTCGATTTTTCGCGTCGGCACATCACAACTTCTCAAACAAGTTCGTTCGGCTTCGGACGGCAGTTTTTTAACGCGCATAATGCCCGGAACTTACACGATTTTAGCCATCGCGCAAGGCTTTAATCCCGTAACTTTGCCGGAAGTTCAAGTTTCAAAATCAACACAACTCGTTTATGGCTTCAAATTAGAGCGTTCGGGCAGCGGAAACACTCTGCCGGAGAAAAAAGCCGACCGCAACAGTTCAAAATGGCGTATTCGCTCGGCGCAAACGACTCGCTCGATTTATCAAACAGTCGAAGGCGAAATTCCGTCGGAAGAAACCGCGCAGATGGAAGAAACGGAAGAACAAACCGAAGAAGAAAATAAAAGCGAACGACGGGGCGAAACGGTTATCGAATCGTATTTCGGAAACTCGAAAGAAGGTAATTCTGCGGGTTTGAACTTTGCGCGTTTGCAACCTTTGGGCGAAAAAGCAGAAGTCGTTTTTCTCGGACAAGTCGGAACGCGCAACGGCGAATTTACCGGACTTAATCGTTTTCAGACGAATATTAAAGTTCGTCCCGTCGAAAATCATCAAATTCATATCAACACTTCGGTCGTTAATATCGGCAAAATTGATTTGGGCGAAAGCCGCGAATCGCTCGGACAAATTTCGGTTCAAGCGGTTGACGAATGGCGCGTCAAAGACGGCGTAATTTTGGTTTTCGGCTTTGATTATTCAAGATTTTTGGGCGCGGGCGATGATTATTCGATTAGTCCGCGTTTTGGTGTGCAACTCGATTTGAATTCAAAAACGCGCGTTCGTTCTTCATTTACGGCGCAAACCGAAGAACAAAAATGGCAAACGGCAGTCGAACTCGAAGGCGCACAGATTCTTTTCCGCGAACCGGTTTCGTTTGAAGACATCGCCATCGAAGACGGTGCGCCGATTATGAACAAATCAACGCGATTAGAGTTTGGCATCGAACGCATTTTGGACAACAAATCAAACATCGAAGCCGCCGTATTTTTTGACACGGTTTTCAATCGCGGTGTTGGTTTAACAAGTATTCCGTTCGATTTTGCAGACGGCGAAATCAACGAATTTGTCGGCAATCAGCAAGGCAACGCGAGAGGTTTCCGGCTGGTTTATTCGCGTCGCATAAACGGCAAATTCAGCACGGCAATCGGTTATGCGTTCGGCAACGGTCAAAAACTTTCCGAAGAAGGAATCTCAAATCCCGCAAATCTTTTTGAATCTGACTTTTTCCAAACATTTTTCGGACAATTCGACGCAGACTTGAAAACCGGAACGCAAATCAGCACGATTTTCCGTCTTTCGCCGCAAGCCACGATTTTTGCGATTGACCCGTTTCAAGGCAGAGTCGCAATTTACGATCCGAATTTGAGCATTACGGTAACGCAATCTTTGCCGAATCTCGGTTTGCCGTTTCGCGCCAAAGCGATTTTAGACGCGCGAAATTTGTTTGACACGCAAGCAAATGTCAGCGGTGAAGAAGGAACTTTGCGGTTCAATTCGCAACGACGAATTTTGCGTGGCACGATTTCGGTAAGATTCTAAGTTTAATTTTTAATTTTATGAAACTCCAAAGTCATTTCGGCTTTGGAGTTTTTTTATTTCCAAAATCTCGGATGTCAAGCAAAAAACTGTATAAAGTTTTCCCCGACAATAATTTCACGCCGCTCAAATCGTTGATTTTAGGACAGAATGCGTATAAAAAGCGTTTGTGTCTATTTGGAACGTATTTTGCATAAAAACCTTCTTGGCGAAGTCTGTCTGTTGGGTAATGAAAGGTAAAGTGCTTACAAGTTGGAGTTTAGTTTGGCTTTTGGCGACGGTTTTACTCGTTGCCGGCGGTGCGCTTAATCTTTCACAGCGCACTTATCATCAACTTCCGCCGACCGATGGCGTTATTTGGACGCAACGCGCAGACGGCATTTACGCCGAAAAAGTTTTCCCTACATTGGCGGCTTCACGCGCCGGAGTTTCCGTCGGCGACCGACTTTTTGCCGTTAGTCTTGACGAAAAACAATTCGACGAAATCGTTTCGCCGTCCGATGTGGCGATTTATCTCGACACGGCAGGCGTTGGCGGTTCGCTGACTTACAGCATCAAAAAACCTTATTCCTTCGCGGACAGTCTTTATTTGGCAGATTTGAGAAACATTGATTCCTTGCCGCGTTGGACGGCGAGTTTGATTTTTCTGATTATTGTCGGCATTATTTGGCTCGGAGTCGGAGTTTTCGTGCTTTTCAAACAAGGCAGCCACGCTCCTTTTGTTCTTCATTTTGCAGTCGTTTGTCTGACGGCGTTTGTTTTTCACGTTTATAAACCTCTTGGATTCGGGCAAGATTTCGATATGGCGGTGAGTCTTTTGGACGACATCGCCTTTGCACTTTTTGTGCCGCTTTTTCTGCATTTTTGTTTTCGTTATCCGGTTCAAACTGAAGTTTTCGGTAATGCACGGTGGAAAATTTATCTGTTTTACATTCCGGCTTTGCTGATAATTGCCGCGAATTTATTTTTCTCGATTGGCTTGGTTTTGCCGATTGGCGACGGCTTAAAAAATGCCATTGCCGGATTCGTTGACCAAATCGGATTTTACAAATATCTCAACCAAATTCTGACAACTCATTTCGTTATCGGTGTTTCTTACGGCGCGTTAATTTTGCTTTGGCGGTTTTTCCGAAGTAAGCAAACGCTTGTTCGTCAACGCTTAAAATGGGCGGTTTGGGGAACGATTGTTGCTGTGTTGCCGATTCTCGTTTTTCAACTTGCCAGACGCTTCGTGCCGTCGTTGACGGAAGATTATCTGACTTCTGCGCTGACAACTTTGCCGCTTGCGCTGATTCCGTTTAGTTTCGGTCATTCGGTTGTGCGCTATCGTCTGATGGACGTTGATGTCGTTGTGCGCCGTGCGTTTGTCTATGCGATGACAACGGTGGCGATTGCGATGATGATTGGCGCAGTTGCGCTTTTGCTGGTTTTTCTCGCGGTTGGAAACAATCTTTCGACAACTGAAATCACGCTTCGAGCTTTGATTGCCGTTGTCGCAATGGCGGCAATCGTGATGTTGAGCGAACCTCTGAAAAAGTTTTTGCAGGAACGCGCCGACAGATTTTTTTACGGCGAACGCTACGATTTGCGGCGCGGATTGCTCGATTTCGGCAGAACGCTTTCTGCGACAACCGCGCTCGATCCGCTTCTCAATGCGTTGACTGAAAGATTGCGTCAGGTTCTCGATGTCGAAAAAGTCGCCGTTTTTATTGAAAGCGAACAAGATGCAAAAAATTATCGTCTTGCCAAATCGGTCGGCTTACACGAAGATTTCAAAATTCCGAGCGATTTCCGCCAGATGATTCGCCAAAAATCCGCCGTTCGCGGCATCGTCCGTGCTGATGAATTGGAAATCGCCGAAACCGAAAATACGAACGGAAACGGAAACGGCAAAGGCATTATTCGCCAAGAATTGCATTATTTCGTGCCGTGCGTGGCGCGTGGAAAAATGGTTGCGGTCATCGGTTTGGGACGCGCTTCGGACGGTTCACTTTTGTCGAGCGAAGATTTGGAAATTCTGCAAACCGTTTCGGGCTATGTCGCGGTTGCGGTTGAAAACGCTCTGCTTTATCAGGAACAGGAAAAACGCACCGAAGAACTTGCTTTGCTCAAAGAATTTAACGAATCAATTGTCGAATCGGTTAATGTCGGATTGTTGGCAGTTGATGAAATGGGCAAAATTACACGCTGTAATTCGACATTTGAAGAAATGATCGGTTTTAACCGTGAAAAAGCCATCGGCAGGTCTATCGAAGAAGTTTTCGATAGAAGTTTTGCCGCAAATCTCGAAAATATTTTAGGAAAATCGCGCTGGCATCTGACAGAAGTTCGCAACGCTTACAAACTTTACACGACTGACGCGGGCGGGAAACCTTTGATTTTGAATGTTGCCGTTGCGCCGCTTCGTTCCGTTACACGCGGTCAAACGGGCGCAATCGTCGTGCTTGAAAATGTAACTTCGCGTGTCAAACTCGAAGAAACTCTGCAACAAAGCGAGAAACTTTCTTCAATCGGTTTGCTTGCCGCAGGTGTCGCGCACGAAGTCAACACGCCGCTGACCGGCGTTTCGAGCTATACGCAGATGCTTCTCGGAATGATTCCCGAAACCGATCCGAAACACGCGCTTCTGAAAAAAGTTCAAAAACAAACCGAACGCGCTTCAAATATCGCGGGCAATTTGCTGAACTTTTCTCGCGCCGGAAGTTCGACCGATTTTGCCGAAGTTGACATCAACAAACTGCTCGACGACACGCTTCAACTGCTCGAACCGCAAATGCGGACTTCAAACATCGAAGTCATCAAAAATTACGCTGAATTTCCTCCGAAAATTAACGGAAACGCTGGAAAATTACAGCAGGTTTTCACGAATTTAATCATCAATGCGCGTGATTCAATCATCGGCGGCGGCACGATAACGCTTTCGACCGAAAGCACCGCAGACGAAGTTTTAGTCAAAGTTTCCGACACCGGAAGCGGCATCGAACCCGACAATTTGAGCAAAATTTACGATCCGTTTTTTACCACAAAAGGCGTTGGCAGCGGCACAGGTTTAGGTTTGGCGGTTTCTTACGGAATTGTCCAAGAACACGCCGGAAACATCGAAGTTCAAAGCGAACCGGGCGAAGGCACGACGTTTAATTTACGCTTCGCCGCCGCCCAAAAACCGCAAAAAATCCGCGCCGTCATCTAATCTCGAATCAGAACTATAAACTATAAACCATAATCTATAAACTATTTAGGAGAAATAAAAATGTTTTTTTCCGAGATAGTTTATAGATTATGGTTTATAGTTTATAGTTTTTGTGATGCACGAATTTGCTTTATTCAATCAAAAAATCTTCGCGCCCGAACAAATAAATCTTTCTGCAATTTCGTCTGCCGCACTTTATGGTAAAGGAATTTTTACGACTTTGGCGATTTATGATGGCAAGCCGTTTCTATGGGAAAAACATTGGCGCAGATTAAACGAAAACGCGCAAAAAATCGGGATTGATTTAGTTGCGGAAAGCGATTTAAAGGCTTCGCTTTTTGAACTGATTGAAACCAATAAAATCAAAAATGCCCGCGCCCGAATTACTCTTTTTGACGAATCTTCAAACGCGATTTGGAATTTTAAGACGACGAAAAAGACGAGTTTTCTCATCACAACCGCCGATTTCAAAAAAACGAAAGAAAATTTGCGTCTGACGGTTTCGCCTTATCCGGTTAATTCAACATCTCCGCTCGTAAATATCAAATCTTGCAACTATTTAGAAAATATTCTTGCGCTCGAAGACGCAAAAAGCAAAGGATTTGATGAAGCCTTGCGATTGAATGAACGCGGTGAAATAGTTTCGGCAATTATGGCAAATTTGTTTTGGATAAAAGACGAAAAAATTTACACTTCCGCGCTCGAAACAGGTTGTTTGGCGGGAACGACCCGCGAATTTCTGACGGAAAATTTTTCGGTTGAAGAAAAGCGAATTGATTTGGAAAACCTTCTGAAAGCAGATGAAGTTTTTCTGACTTCCGCCGGAATCGGTATTAAAAGTGTTAAGCAAATTGACGAAAAATTATTTACTTTTCAAGCGACAAACAAATTAAGAAGTTTTCAAAAGTTTTGGTATGACTGAAGTCTGTTTAAATTAAATAGATGTCTTTGCAGCAGTTTATACTTCTGATAGATGAAAGATGAAAGATGAAAGATGATAGATTTTATCTCTCATCTATCAATTATCATCTATTAGAAGAGTTAAACCTAAATTTTCTAAGTTGCACAGGTTTCATATAACTTTTCCGTTTCATCAATCATTCTCCTCAAAGAAAAATTTTCACGCGCAAATTTTTCGGCATTTTCGCCTAAAGTTTCGCGCTTTTTCTCATCAGCTAAAAGTTTTTCGACAGCGTTTGCAAGTTCCAAAGGATTTTTCATCGGCACGATTAGCGCGGTTTCGCCCGATTTCAAAAGTTCTTTTGCGCCTTCCGTATCAGTCGAAACAATCGCGCATTTTGAAGCCATTGCTTCTAAAATCGCCAGCCCGAAACTTTCCGTGTGTGAAGCCGAAACAAAAATGTCCAATGCCGCAAACATCGGCGCGGTGTCTTCAATCCAATCGAGAAACAAAAATCGTTCTTCGAGCCGGAAAATCTTCACGAGCCGTTTTAATTCCTGCCGAAATTTTTTGTTTGACGAAGTATCTTTACCGACAATCAAAAAAAATGCTTCGGGAAATTTAGCGGCGATAATTTGCGCCGCCAGAATTAAATCGCGCTGACCTTTCAAGACTTTCAATTCGCCGACGATGCCGACAATTTTTGCATCGAACGAAATATTGTGCAAAAACCGGAATTCTTCCGAAAGCGTTTCTCTTTCGCTGATTTTTGTTTCGATTCCGTTAGGTATTAAAACGATTTTTTCTTTCGGGAAAACTTTTTCCAAATTAGTCTGCACAGCGGCGGAAACGGCAATTGCGCGATCAATATTTTGAATCGCAAAACGATGAAACGGTTTCATCGGAAAAAGAACGTGGCGCGTGAGAACAAATTTTGCAGTTTTGGCAATGCGACAAGCAACGCTCGCGGGAATGTAATCACGCCCGACGTGCGCGTGAACGATTTCGATATTGTTGCGACGAATGAAATTTGCAATGCGTTTTGCGCTGAACATTCCGAAAGAATTGCGAATTGAAACGTGCAGAATATTTTCCGGCAGCAAAAAATCCAAACGCTCTTGCCACTCGTTTGTCGGGCGCAGAGCCGCGAAAACTTCGTGTCCTTTTTCGGTCAAGCCGCGCGTCAAATCAACAAAATGCCGCTCGCCGCCGCCGAAATTTTTTGCCGATGAGATGTGCAAAATCTTCATTCGTTCATTTTACACCGAAAACCGCACGAAGTTTTAATTATTCACATTTCTTTCGATATTGTTGTAAATTTAGCGCGGAACTTGGACGGTTTTGATGATGTCGGAAATTACCGCGTCGGTTGTTGCGCCGTCGAGTTCGGCTTCGGCGCGTAATGCTAAACGATGGCGCAGAACGGGACGCGAAACGTCGCGCACGTCGTCGGGCGTTACAAAGTCGCGCCCGCGAATTGCCGCAAGTGCTTTTGAACACAACAATAATCCGACGGAAGCACGCGGACTTGCGCCGTAGAGAATTGTCGGATGATTGCGCGTTTTGTGGACGATTTCGACGATGTATTTTTGAACGCCGATTTCGGTTCGCATTGCTTTCACTTCTTCGCGGCATTTTTGGATTGCGTCTTTGTCGGGCAAAGCGTTGATTTCGATTGCGTCCAGCGAACGCGAATTAAAGCCCGCGTCCCAACGTGCGACGATTTCCTGTTCGGCTTCAATTGGCGGATAATCCATTAAAATTTTGAGCAAAAATCGGTCAAGTTGCGCTTCGGGAAGTGGATAAGTTCCTTCGTATTCAATCGGATTTTCAGTTGCGAGAACGGTGAACATCGGCGAAAGTTTATAGCGTTTGCCGTCAATCGTCGTTTGGCGTTCTTCCATCGCTTCGAGAAGTGCGGCTTGCGTTTTCGGCGGTGTGCGGTTGATTTCGTCGCCGAGCAAAATATCTGTAAAAATCGGACCCGGACGCAATGAAAACTCCGATGTTTGCATATTGAAAACATTATTTCCGGTAATGTCCGAAGGCATCAAATCGGGCGTAAATTGAATGCGCGAAAACCTTGCGCCGATAATTCGCGCCAAGGTTTTGACGGTCAAAGTTTTCGCCGTGCCGGGAACGCCTTCTAAAAGCGCGTGTCCTTCGGCGAGAATGGCGACCAAGATTTGTTCGATAACTTCGTTTTGCCCGACGATGACTTTGCGAAGTTCGTTCAAAATATGCGCGACAACGCTCGGCAAAACCGACGGCGGGCGCATTGGCACAATTTCTGCCGGAATTTGCGGCGCGTAATTTATCAATTCGGTTTGGACGGAATTTTGCGCGGTTTCATTAATTAATTTTGAACCGTCTTCCAGACAAAATTCCAAAGTTTCTTCCGTGTAAGTCGTGTTGCATTGTGGACAGCGTTTCATTTAGTTTTCGAGTTGTCGTTTTTTTTAACAGGTCGCTACGGCTTCCTGTTCTGACTTTTTATAAAGTAAAATCCAAAATCGTTTTCACGGCAAGAATCAAAACCGTTGATAAAAAAATGCGTTTGAGCCACAAATCGTTAAGTTTTGTTACGGTTTTTGCGCCGATGTATGCTCCGATGAACATTACGATGGCTAAAATCAAGCCGAGTTTGTAATCAATTAAACCTTGCCACATAAAAATTATGCTGGCAATGGCGGATGAAAAAATATTTATGATTTTCGTTTCGGCGATGGCTTGCGTGTAAGTCATTCCGAAAAATGCGACGTAAGAAGCCGTCAAAACTGTAACGTAACCGCCGCTGAAAAGTCCGCCGTAAATCGCCATCAGAAATGTTATGACGTAGGCAATCACAAGCGATTTAGTCGAAATTGATTCAGTTTGAGTCAAACCTGCGTCGCGTTTCAAAAGCGTAAAAATGCTCACCACAATCATCGAAACCGAAACGATAATTTTTATCGCGCCGCTTGTAATTAATCCGACCAGAACCGCGCCGATTGCCGAGCCGACGAGCGTAATTAAAATCAATTTCGGCAGACGTTTCTTATTGATAATGCCTTTGCCCAAAAACGGCAATGTGCCGCCGATTGAAAGAAAAAGCAAGCCGAACATATTCGTTGCCACAGCAGTTTTCGGTTCGATGCCGAATTGAAACATTACGGGAACGGTTACAAGCGAATTACTGCCCGTTACCACGCCGATTACGCTTGTAACGAAAAACAAAATTATGAGAATTACAAGCGCATTCGTTGTCATCAATTTAAAGGTAAAAAATAAAAAGACAAAAGGCAAAACAAAACCTTTCGCAACGTCATAAAATTGTTAGCAAATAACAAATTTATGATCTAATGGAGAACAAATTATGCCGGTAAATAGTGGATTATCTTGGATAGGTTGGGCGAATACGAACGCCGCCAACAGCACAGACATCGAACAATTAGAAGCAACTTTTAGGCAAAACGTCAAAGATTTCAAAGCCGCGCTCGAAGCGGCAGGCGCAACAGTTTCGGTCAACGACACGAAACGCAGCGACAAACGCGCTTATCTTTTTCACTGGTCGTGGAAAATTTCGCTGGACAAATGCAAGGCTTCGGACGCAACGGCGATGGCGGGCGTTGACATCACTTGGGATCACGGCGACGACGCGAAAAGCAAAGCCGGAGCGCAAGAAATGGTTACGGGTTTCGGCTTGGCAGTGCCGCCGTCCAGCACTGATGCACCTTCGCTGACAAGTCGCCACATCGAAGGCAAAGCGATTGATATGGACATCACTTGGACAGGCAATATCAAAGTCAAAAATAAAGCCGGACTTGAAGTTGAAGTAGCTTTTAACGCAAACCCAAACGCCAATACCGTTCTGCACACCATCGGCGCAACTTACGGAGTTATCAAACGAACATCCGATGCGCCGCATTGGTCAACTGACGGGCATTAAAAGTAAAAAGGCAAAAGTAAAAAGGTAAAATTTTGATGTAAATTCAACTTTTTACTTTTGCCTTTTTACTTTTCGGCGTTGTAAGCCGAGCTTTTCTTCGAGTTCGCGCAGGCGTTTTGTTAAATTTAGAACTTCTTTTTTATTTGTCGGTTCGCCTTGCGCGATGGCTTTGCATTTCAGCATCACGTTTTCGATTTCAGCGGCGTTTTCGGTTGGCAGACGTTCGGCGATAAGTTGGGCGATTTGCGCGTCTTGCGCCGTGAAATTATCAACGCCGACCAGACGCGCCACGCGGCGGCGGAAATCGTTGTAGATATTTTCAATCGCCAAATCATAGCCTTTTATGCGTTGCTGAAGTTCAGCCATTGCCGAAACGTATTCGAGTTTTGAAAGCCGATTCGGTTCGGCTTCGGGAACGAAACGCGCAAAACGGCGGCTTTGTGAAAACAAAATTACGCCGATCAGCGCAACCAATTGCAGAAAAATCGGGACAACGGGCGTTCCCGTAAAATACGCCAAAAGCTGGTTGTTTGCCGAACCGTAGCCTTGATGATATTCGTCGAAAGCGATAATTCCGCCGTCTGCGGAAACGATATTGATGCCGAGTTGCGCGTTGTCAACCAAACCGATTCCGGCGTTTGAAACGACATACGGATCGGTCAAAAAAACGATTTTGCCGCCGCCGTAAGAAAAATCTGCCAGCAGAATTTTCTTGTCGTTTGAAAGATGCACGACCGGCGCACCGTCTTCAGTATAAACTTCGTCCACTCGTTCTTTTTTCAACATCGTTACAGGCGTTGGCGAAGGCATCGTGTAAAGTTTGTTTGAATTTACGGTTGCCGGCGAAGGTTTTTCCGTCGGTTTCGGTGAAGGCGTTTGGCGGATTAAAGGTGCGTCTTTTTCATCGCTTACAATTACTTTATCTTTATCTTTTTCTTTATCATCTTCGCGCTCGAAAGTCAGCGATGAAGCGAAGCGCGAAGGTTGGACGGCGTTGATGTTTGTCGTGAAAATTGTCGGCTGAACAGGTTTGGCGGCAGATGTTTTATCGGTCATCTGCGCGTTGTCGGACGGATTAACGCCGAGAATTGTTTGCGATACGTCGGGAACAGCGGTGATTTTCCAATTTGTCGTTGTGGCGGCAAGTAATTCAGGATTTGGAAAACGGTCAATAATCACTAATTTTCCGCCCTCGGAAACCCATCGCAAAAGTTGTTTTATTTCGGTTTCATCAAAGTCAACGCGAATGTCGCCGATGACGACAAAAACTTGCGGCGCATTTTTTCCTGCTGTCAAAAGCGCAGACGGAGATTCTTGCCAACGCACAGGTTTTCTGCCCGATTCCGCCAACAAATCATAAAACGCCCGCGTTCCGGTCGCGCCTGTGTTAAAGCTCGAACGATTCGGATTAAATTCGGTGTCAGGCTGTTTTTCCTTCTGCACAAACGAAGCGGCATTAAGCACGATTAACGCGATAATCAGTGCAATAATGCCGATAAGTATGATGAACCTTTGCTTCATTAAATTTCAGATTCCAGATTCCAGATTCCAGATTCCAGATTTGGTTTTAATTTGGAATTTGTAATCTGTAATTTGTAATTTCAATTGTTATTTACTGCTTTCCGATAGCCTTGGCGAAACTCTTCCCAATCTTCTACTTCGGTTTTCTCAAATCCATACCAATGACGCTCGAAACTGTCGGTTAAACCGTTCATATTTTCGTGCAATTCGGGTTTTTTGCGAACGTCGCGCAGGTAATCGCGGTTGGTTTTATGTTGTGCCAAACCGATGACTTTGCGGTCGCTGAGTTCGCATAAAAGCGCGATGTAGCCTTTGCGGATTGCGCCGCGCAAATTTCCTTCTCGCGCAAGGTTTTCGGCTTCGGAGAAAAGATTTTCCGATGATTCGTCGGCGGCAATGAGTTCGCCCAAAATGACGCGCTCTTTTTTCTCGCGTTTTTCGCGGTTTCTGAATTTTCCTTCGAGAAAAGGTAAAAGTTTGTAAATCAAAAATCCGACGGCGGCGAAAATCAGAACGTAAAGCGCGATTTGCAAAAATTGTCCGATTGCGCCGAAACCTTCTGAAACACCTTGCGGCATCTGCGGCGTTTCGGGAACTTTGCGGCTGAACCATTCGCTGAGTTTCCGCATTATTTTTTGGAAAAGACTTTCTTCTTTTTCCGCCGGTTTTTGATATTCTTCGCGTTTTAAGATTTCGCTCAATTTGCGCTTGTCTTCGTCTTTTGAACGATTTGAAGCAGACGGATTTTCGAGTTCGTCCAATTTTTGTTCGATTGCCGAAAGCCTTTCCTGAACGCCGCGCAAAATCATTTCGCGTTTTTCCGAATCAGTTTCTTTTTCAAATTCGTCCAATTTTTCCTGAAACCATTTATTGTCCGTTTCAACAACGCTTCCTTTCCATTCGATCTTTTCCGTTGTCGGCAATTCGCGCCGCAATTTGCCGAGTTTTTCCGTCTGATTCGTTTTATTTTCAACGCCGGAAATCAATTCATCCGCCAAACCACGCGCATTTTCGATTTTTCCGCGATATTCCGCAAGCGTCGCGCCGCTCACTGCAACCGAGAGAAGAAAGAAAGCGAGAAAGTGAGAAAGCGAGAAAGCGAGAAAGCGAGATTGACGCGAAGAAAAATTCTTCACCGCCGTTTTAATTTTATTTTTTACTAAAATCTTCATTCTCCTAAACTCAATCTCGCTTTCTCACTTTCTCACTTTCTCAATTCAAACCGAGCGGCGATGACGAATTACGCGACGGCGGCGGCGCGGGCAAAACGGTTTGCGCCAGCGCCGGTTGGAGCGGATTTGAAAATGCACTCGGCACGTCGGGAATATCGCCTAAAACTCGTTTCGCCATTAATTCGATGTCGTAACCTTCGTGGCGCACGCGCTCGTCAACGTAAAGCAGACACAAACCGATCATCCAAATCGGCATCAGAAAAATAAAACTCACTTGCCAGATAATTTGATTGGCGATTTGATACCACGCCGGAATCGCGTCCGGATCGGCGGCGAGAAACGAAATGCCGCTGAAATATCCGTAAAGTTGAAGCGGAATTAAAAACAACAAAAGCGCAGAATAAATCGCCACAATCGTAAAAACGAAAAGCGCGGCAAGCCGTTTGACGTTGCCGCCGCCGAGCGACGCGCTACGGCTGATTGACGCAAAAACGCCTTGACCTTCGACCATCATTACTTGCGGCACATACAAAAACCTCGAAGCAATCAGAAAAAACAGCCAACCGCTCAAGAAGATTATGCCGAGCGAAAGAAAAATTGAAACGATAACGGTTAAAAACGGCGAAAAACTAAACGCCAATGCCGCCAAAGCAATCGCCAAAAATGCGATAATAATCCCGAAATAAAAAATAAAAAGTCCGATAATGCCGAGAAAAATCGTGATTATCGTCGAAGCGGTAATCAAGCCGAACACTCTTTGTTTGACGTTTTTGTAAGTTTCGCGGAAGGTTATGCTTTCGCCGAAAAGCAGATGACGCACGAAATTTCGCGCCGCGCCGCCCATCACCGTTAAAACCGCAACAGTTTCAATCAGCCAAATAATCAAACTGCCGAAACCGACAAACATCAGATATGAAAACGATTCGAGTTCGTCGCGGCGCGAATCGTGCGAAAACATCTGATTTGCCAACGCCGTCCAACCAATCGAAAACAACGCGCCGACAAGAATCGGCGGCGCGGCAATCCAAACGAACGTCCAAAAATTTTGACGATAAAACCTGACAGCGCGGTCAATCAAATCTCCGGCACCGAGCGGCGTGAGTGATAATCGAGAATTCGTCATAACCGAAAGCAATTTGCCCGATTATCTTAGCATATTTCCCGCTAATTCAAGAAGATTTAGAGATTGGTTTTGTCAATGCGATTAATGACAAGTATAATTTTTTTTGTATAATAACTTTTTATTATTCAGGAGAACTATCAAAATAAATGACCTATATCGTTACCGAACCTTGTATTGAATGTAAATATACCGATTGCGCGGCGGTTTGTCCGGTCGAAGCGTTTCACGAACTTTCAGATCGTTTGTATATCAATCCCGATACTTGTATTGATTGCGACGCTTGTTTGCCCGAATGTCCGGTTGAGGCAATTTTTTCGGATATGTCAATTCCCGAAGAATATCTCGGCTGGCTGGAGAAAAACGCCGAAGCCGAAAATTATCCGATTATCAGCACGAAAATGCCCGCTCTGCACGGCGCAGGTTGTGCGGGTCCGCCGGAGTAGATTAAGGGATGAAGGATGAGGGATGAGGGATGAATATGAGCGTAATTCATCCTTCATCCCTTTGCCCTTAGATTATGGCACGAAAGCATTCGGCACAGGCGAATCGCCGCTTACGCCGAACGAAGTGATTAAACTTCCCGCCGTTGAACGATTAACATACCAAACATTTGTCGCCGGGCGGAAAACCGCCGTGTCGAATTTGCCGTCGCCGTCGTAATCGCCGGGAACGGGTTGATCACCGTTTGCGCCGAACGGAACAGCGTAATAGCTCAAATTTTCGCTTCGTAAAACAAACCATTCGCCCGTCGAAGGTCGCCAAATCGCCACATCAGATAAATTATCGCCTGTGTAATCGCCGAACACGGGTTTGTCCGTCGAAGAGCCGAATTGATAGACAATCGTTGACGATGACGCGCTTTTTGAAATCCACCATTGCCCCGAAGCCACGCGGTAAATTGCAATGTCCGATTTATTATCGCCGTCATAATCGCTCGTTACGGGAACGTCTCCGCTCGCGCCGAACGCGGTGATTTGTGTGCCGCCGGTGGATTTGCTGATATACCAAATCGAACTCGAAGGACGAAAAACCGCAACATCGAATTTGTCGTCGCCGTCAAAATCAGCCGGAACAGGCGTGTCACCGTTTGCGCCGAATGGAACGGCATAATAAGTGCTGTCTTCGCTCCGCAAAATAAACCATTCGCCGCTCGTCGGTCGCCAAATTGCGACATCGGTTTTGCCGTCGCCCGTGTAATCTGCGGGAACGATTTTATCGGTCGAAGTTCCGAATTGAACGGCGGTCGTCGCGCTTGTCGCACTTCGATTTATCCACCATTGACCTGCCGACGGACGATAAATCGCAATATCGGTTTTCGCATCGCCGTCAAAATCAAAAGGCGCATCGTTGATGCTTGTCGTTGTCGGATTGTCGAGCGGTGTCGTCAAACTCAAATCTGCGCCGTAATCTCGAACGTGGTCGCGGTAAATCGTGTGATAATGAATTTGTCCCTGAATAACAATACCGTTCTGACAGACAAATTCAATCCACGCCGTCGGACCGTCAATTCGGGCGTAATTGGTGTTTGTCGTTAAAAAAGAACTTGGCGTGCCGCTCGTGCCGTTTCCGGTGTAGGAGATGTATGTGCCGCTCAATTCGTTTTGATAAATCGTCAAAAGATTTGCCGCAACTGTGTCGTCCATATCTTTAATCCACGGCTTCATTGCTTCCAAAACGAGAAGTTTTTGCGCGTCCGACAAAGTGCTTGCCTGAATTCCGACTTTCGTTGTCGGAAAAGTGCCGTTTCCGCCGTTCGATTCGCCCGGTGCCATCGTTACATCGCTGAAAGTGGTGGTCAAACGCGCCGTCGTTAATTGCGTTGTCGAAAAAGACGCAAGCATATTTCGCAAAGCGGTGCGTTCCTGTTCGAGCGGCGTATAAGTTGTGCCGTTTGTCGTGAACGAAATCGGTTCTAACGCTTCAAACTGCGGCGTTGCGCCGACGACGTGACCTTGATTAAACGCGATATTCGCGCCGTAATGATGTCCGCCGAATTGCAACATCCAACCGCCGGTTGTCGTCGGGGCGTTCAAAAATGCGATAAAATAAATGCCGCTTGCATAACCGCTGCCGCCGCCGTTTGCGCCGAGATATGCGTCGGCAAGACGGATTTGATTAAATTCGTCCGAACCTTCATTTGTCGTCGTTCCCATTGCGGCTTGAATAACCTGCAAAGCGAGGGCGAGCTGGTCAGCGGTCAAAGTGCTGAACTGAATTCCGTTGCGACAACCCGAACCGCAAGGCAGATTTGACCAACGACGCGCCAGAGTCGTCGTATAATTTTGCTGTAAAGTTGATTGCTGTGTCGTGGTTAAAGAAGCCTTAAACGCCAAGGCTTTTGTAACCACATCGGACACTGAATTATTCGTTTCCGGCGTTTCCGATACATTGCTCACCTCGATTACTTCGCCCGATTTAGCAAACGCATTGCTCCAATCAAACGAATAAAAAAGTCCGAAAGCCAACGAAAGACTCGCCAAAAGTCCGAGCAAAATCTTTTCGCCCGAAAGACGTTTTGATTTTTTATTGTTGTTCATAATTTTATTCTCTCTACTGTTATGAGTCCCGCCTTCAGGCGGCAAACCGCCAGCGAAGCGCACGCAGTTTTTGCTTCGATAAAAAGTCAAGTTAATCAGCGCAAGGCAACTGCTTTCGCTTCGCTTGCAGTTGCCGCCGCCTAAAGGCGGGACTCAAAACTTTTGCGCCGTAACCGAAAAACTTTTTTTCTTAAAAGATTGCCAACCATATACAAAAAACGCGATAACCGCCAAAATTAAAATTCCCAACGGCGCATATTCTGTGATTTTTTCGATAAAACTGCTAACCAAATTCGCATCGCCCGAAACGCGCTCGACAATCCACGCGACGGCGGCGATTGCGGCAAAACTTGCGCCGATAATTCTCACAAATTTATAAGCAGGCGTGAGCGCAAGCAAAATGAGCCACGGCATAATCAGCGTGATAACGAAAATCTGCATCAACTCGATGCCGATATTAAAACCTAAAATGCTCAGAGCCATCTGCCCCGCGTTCAAATTCAAATCCGATAAAACCGTCGCAAAAGCAAGCCCGTGAACCAGTCCGAATCCGGTGGCGACATAAGTTTCTTTGCCGGCGAAAATCGGGCGAATCGCGTGAATCGCCGAAACCAAAATCGAAACTGCAATCAAAATTTCGACAGGTTGTTGCGGTAATTTCAGCCAACCGAGCGCACCGATTAAAAGCGTTATCGAATGTCCGACGGTGAACGCCGTAACGATTTTCAAAAGCCTTGAAATGCTATATTTACTGCCGCCGAATTCGCCCCAACGGTTCAGAGTAACGGCTTCAGCCGTGAAACCGACGTGCTTCGCTATCGGTTTTTTACTCTGAACAAGCAGCATCGCTGGAAAAAGCAAAACGAGCAGAAACAATAAATGATCTGTTCCTTCTTTGATGTGGCGTATTCCGAGTTTGATCATTCCGACAAAACCTTGCCGCAAATCGCCTTTTTCGAGATTGATTTCGAGCGGAAAAACTTGCGCCGTTCCCGTGTCAATCGCAATCACGCCCGCCGCAACCGGCTGTTCGCTTGCAATGCCGGTTTCCCAATCACTCCGAATCGAAACGAGTGCGCTGTGCGTTACGACTTGGTGCATAATCACGTCATAATTCAATGTAAATTGCCGTGTTCCGACGTTTTCCGGCGGCGTAAGATTCAGATGTGCGATAATTTCTTGATACTTGCCGCTTTGAATTTGCTCGGCTTTTGCAACTTTTATTTCGGTAACATCAACCGTCCAAGCCTGATTTCCAGTCATCGGGCGAATGTGCGATTTCAAATAATCTTTTAATTGCGGAGATAATCTTTCGACTAGAGTTTCCGTGTTTTGCGTAACATTATTGCCGAACGCCAACTCCAATTCAGTCAGAGGAATTTGCAATTCCATCGAAACTTTGTCAGGTATAATATCGAGCAAAACAATCGTTGTCGGCTGTTGATGCGCGAAAATTGTCGCTTTGCCGAAAATCAAAATCGCCAGAAAAATAATCAATCGCGTGTTAAATTTAAATCGGTTCATCGTTTTATAAAGTCCGTAGCCGTTTATAAAAAATACTTTTTTTCTAAATTGATTCTAACTGCCGATTGTAAAGGTTATATGTAGAAAAGCGTGAAAATTGTAAAGTGTTTGTAAAGATGAAAGTTTTTCTTAATTTTTCTCTCGAACACAAAAATTAAAAAAACTCTTGTATTTTCCGACATTTTCGGCGAAAATATAAGAGTCTTGAATTATTTTTCAAGATTCAAATCTGCGTATTTTTCATCAGAAATCAATAGAAATCAATTTTACGCCCGAAAAATCTCCGAATATCCGCATTTGAACAATTTTACGATTTGCATCCTGCAAACTTCAGCGTAAAATAGTTGCGGTTCGCGCTTTATAACTCCAACAAAGCAAAAATAGGAAAAAAACTTTGTTTAAACCTTTTATAGGTTTCGACTGCGAACGAATGATGCTCGACGGCAAATTACAGAACAAATATATACACCCCCGCGAAATTGTTGATTGGCAACGCAAAATTCTCGTGCTTTTCGGAACGCGCCCCGAAGCTATAAAACTCGCGCCCGTGATTCACGAACTTCGACAAAAGTTTTATCAAACGATTGTTGTTTCTTCGAGCCAACATAGAGAATTGCTCAAGCCTTTCTTGAAAATGCTTAATATTCAGACGGATTTTGATTTGCGCGTGATGAAAAAAGATCAAACGCCGACCGAAGTTTGTTCGCGGATTTTGGCAAAATTGGATAAGATTTTAGATGCCGAAAAGCCGGATTTGATTTTGGTGCAGGGCGACACGACAACGACTTTGGCGGGCGCATTAGCCGGATTTAATCGTCGAATTCACGTCGGGCATATCGAAGCCGGACTTCGTTCGGGAAATATTCACAGTCCTTATCCCGAAGAAATGAATCGCCGTCTGGTTTCGCAAATTGCCGATTTTCACTTTGCCGCAACCGAGAAAAACCGCCGCAATCTGCTGGCGGAAGACATCACGACCGACAAAATTTTCGTTACGGGAAACACGGTTGTTGATTCGCTTCATTACATTTTGCGAAATCTTACGCCGAGCAAAAAAATCACCGAAATAATTGAGCAGACGGAAGGCAAAAAACGAATTTTGCTGACCACGCATCGGCGCGAAAGTTTCGGCGAAACGATGAGTAAAAATCTCAAAGTTTTGCGCGATTTTGTTGAAAAGCGTAAGGATCTATGTTTGATGTTTCCCGTTCATCCGAATCCGAATGTCAAGAAAATAACGGAAGAAATTTTGGCGAATAAGGAAAGAATTTATTTACTCGAACCGCTGAATTATTCTGATTTTATTGCTCTGATGAAAGAAACTTGGTTGATTGTTTCCGATTCGGGCGGCGTTCAGGAAGAAGCTCCGAGTCTGGGAAAACCGCTTCTCGTTTTGCGCGAAAACACGGAAAGACCGGAAGCAATTCGTTCGGGTGTGGCAAAACTCGTCGGCGGAAATCCGCAAACTTTAAAGAAGATGCTCGAAGAAAATTATGCCGTTCAAACGTGGATAAAATCAGTCAAAGAAGTTGATAATCCATTCGGCGACGGACGCGCCGCCAAACGAATTGTTAAAATTATCGAGGAAAAACTAGGCTCGAAATCTTTTCGTGAAAAAGCCTTGCAAAGGACTTTGTTTTAGAATAGTCTTTGACCTTTGAAAACTAAAAATCAAAAGTTAAAATCAAATATCATAAGTAGTTAGGATGATTCAATCCCCCCAACAAAAAAAGCATCTTTTAACCGTTCTCGTCGAAGATTATTTTCACGTCGGCGCGTTCGAGAATTTGATTCAACAGCGAAATTGGTCGCGGTTTGAAACTCGCTATGAACAAAATACGCTGAAAACATTAGATTTACTAGATTCGCTTGATACAAAAGCGACATTTTTTGTGCTTGGTTGGATTGGCGAACAGAATCCGAAATTGATTCGTGAAATTGTTTCACGCGGACACGAAGTTGCGAGTCGCGGCTTTTATCACCGCAGTTTAAAAAACCTTACGTCCGACGAATTTCGTGAAGATTTGCGGCGCACGAATCGAGTTTTAGAAGACGCGGCAGGACAAAAAATCGTCGGCTATCGTGCCGCCGAAAAATTACATTACGAAAAAGATTCGTGGATTTTCGACGTTCTCGCCGAAGAAGGTTTTTTCTACGATGCATCATTTTTGCCAGTAAAATCAGACGAAAAACAAAAACGATTTTCGCATCAAATTCACACGGACGGCAAAATTATTCACGAATTTCCTTATTCAACGCGAAATTTAGGCATCGGTTTATTGCCGATTGCGGGCGGAAATTATTTTCGGCAAATTCCTTTTACCCTAATGCGCCACGCCGTTAAAGATTGGACGCAGCGTTACGAAGAACCGTTTGTGATGTATTTTCACGTTTGGGAACTCGACACCGAACAGCCGCGCATTAACGCCGCTTCCGCTTACAATCGCATTCGCCATTATCGAAAACTCGATAAAATGGAATGGATTATCAAAGAAACCTTGCAAAAATATAAGTTCTCCGGCGCGGCGGATTTTTTGGGAATCAAGTCAGAACCGTCTGCGGTAGCGGATGGTTTAATTCTGAAAGCAATCAACTCAATTTACCAAGTTCAACCGCCCGCTACCGCAGGCGGTTCTGACATTCCAATTTCCATCATTATTCCTTGCTATAACGAGCAGGAAACTTTGCCGTATTTGGCGAATACTTTGCGAAATTTGGAAGCAGATTTGGCGGAAAATTCGTATCAACCGAATTTTATTTTTGTTGACGACCAAAGCACAGACGAAACTTTCAACAAATTAAACGAACTTTTTAGCCAAAAATCGAATGTAAAAATCATTCAACATAACGAAAATGAAGGCGTTGCCGCCGGAATTATGACCGGAATAAAAGCCGCCGAAACCGACATTGTTTGCTCGATGGATTGCGATTGCACATATGATCCGCACGAACTCGTTAAAATGTTGCCGCTTTTGACCGAAAATGTTGATTTGGTAACTGCTTCGCCGTATCACAAACTCGGCGGCGTGCGAAATGTTCCGAATTGGCGTTTGTTT
>JANNYB010000232.1:0-29532 GCA_031409875.1 Acidobacteriota bacterium
TCCTGGGGCAAAGACAAAGAAAAGACAATCGAATATCTGAACAAAGCGTATGACGAGCGTGAGAGGCGGTTGGCTGAACTAAAGGTAATTAAATCCTGGGACTTCGTGCGAGACGACCCGCGATTTAAGGAATTGGTCAAGAAAGTCGGGATTCCAGAGTAGAATTATGGAAACAAAATCTTCAACAAATAAAAATGATGAGATGAATTATGACTCGTTGGTCAAAGCCATCTCGCAAACTCACGAACAGACGCAACTCCAAGCCACGCAAGCAGTTAATCTGGCGTTGACTTTGCGAAATTGGCTCGTTGGATATTACATTTTCGAGTATCAGCAAAACGGACAAGACCGGGCGAAATACGGTGAAAAACTGCTTGAAAATCTGTCGAAGGATTTGCAAAAGAATTTGGGCAAAGGTTTTGCGAGACGAAATCTGTTTATGTTTCGTGAATTTTATCGGACTTACCCAATTGTGCAATCGGTGATTGCACAATTCAACTTAATTTTGCCAACGCCTTCAAGTGTTGAAATAACAGCGTTTGATTGGCAAGACGAAGATTATTTCGCCAGACTTTTCAAAAAATTATCGTGGACGCATTTTATCGAATTGATGCGGATTGAGGACAATTTGAAACGTGCTTTTTACGAAATTCAAACCTTGCAAAACACTTGGTCTGTCCGCGAATTGAAACGTCAACTTGATAGTTTGCTTTTTGAACGAGTCGGTCTGAGCCGCGATAAGTTAGGCGTTTTGAAATTGGCGGAAACGGGCGAAATTTTCACAAAGCCGTCGGAAATTATCCGCGACCCTTATGTTTTTGAGTTTTTGGAACTGAAAGGCGAAGAACTTTACAGCGAAAGCGATTTGGAAAAGGCTCTGATTGATAATTTGCAAAAATTTCTGCTCGAACTCGGACAAGGCTTTTGCTTGGTCGGCAGACAACAGCGGATTACTTTTGACAACGAACATTTCCGCATTGACCTTTTGCTCTACAATCGCCGTCTGAAATGTTTGTTTGCAATAGATTTAATGCTCGGCAAATTCAAACACGAATACGCCGGAGCGATGAATTTTTATCTGAATTATCTAAACAAAGAAGAAACCGAAGCAGACGAAAATCCGCCAATCGGCTTGATTTTATGTTCTGAGAAAAACGAAACGCACGTCGAATACGCACTCGGCGGAATGGAAAATCAAGTTTTTGTTTCCAAATATCAACTGCATTTGCCAACTGCCAACGAAATCGAAAATTTGATACAAAAAACGCGAAAATTATTGGACGAATGAATTTATGGAAAAGAAAATCTCAACTAAAAATAAAGGCACTTCAATTAAAACGGACGAAGTTTTGTTTGATGAAATCCGCAGTTTAATCGAGCAAACGCGCCTCAGAGTTGCCAGCACGGTCAATTCGGCACTCGTTTTGATGAATTGGCACATCGGCAAACGCATCAGCGATGAAGTGCTGAAAAATAAACGGGCGGAATATGGAAATGAAATTGTCTCTACGCTGTCGCAATAATTGACTGCGGAATATGGAAAAGAATTGGAAAACGCGATTTTACGCTAGCTTGAAAAGTTTTTGCTTTAACTCGGCGTGGGCTTTGCGTTTGTCGCTAGGCAGAAGCGAATTACGGTTGACGGCGACGATTTTCATATTGATTTAGCATTGCATTTCCATCGCAGATTACGCTTGCAAAATGGCTCTCGGAAGCGAAACAAATTGCAGTTGAAAAGTTTGCGAAATGCACATTCCGTCTATTTAAAAACACCTTCGCCCAAGAAATTTTCGCGCAAATATTTGATTGTATCTTGCAAAGTTTCTTGCGGATCGCGTGTCGTAAAACCTAATTCTTCTTCCGCTTTTGACGAATCGAAATACCAAAAATATTCGCCCATTTCAACTTCCGATGCTTCAAACGGCGCAGGTTTATTGAAATTTTTATAAATCGAAGAAATAAAATTCGATCCTGCAACCGCCACCGATTTCGGAACGCTGAACATTGGCGCGGAAACGCCCGACAATCTTTCGAGGCGCGAGAAAAAATCTTTAACCTTCCAATTTACCGCGCCGAGCAAATATCTTTCGCCGTGTCTGCCTGTGTCGAGCGCGTGAACAAATGCGTTTGCCGCATCTCTCGCATCAACAAAATTCAAACCGCCGGACGGCGTTATCGGCAACTTTTTCGCCATAAAATCAAGCACAACTTTCGTCGAACTCAAACGCTCGTCGCCGCTTCCTAAAAGCAGAGACGGATTCAAAATAACCAGCCGTTCGCCTTTGTCTTTAAAGGCTTGAAGCGCAGTTTTTTCCTGATAATATTTTGAAGCGTAATAAGCCCATTTCGTTAGAATTTCAACAGGTTGCGGAAAAGTTTCGTCCGTAATTTCGCCGTCTTCGGTTATCGCGCTCGTGCCGGAAGACGACGCGAGAATAAAATTTTTCACGCCGTTTTCCTTCGCCGCTTCGCATAACAAACGAGTGCCTTCAACGTGCAACCGATTCATCTGCGCCGCGCCATCATAATCAAACGAAACCTTTCCCGCAAGATGATAAATCGCCTCGCAATTTTTCGTCGCTCCCGCCACATCTTCACGTTTTGTAACCGAACCTAAACACGCTTCAACGCCCGAATCAGTCATCCAATTCGGCACAGACGAAGCCATCACGCGCAAATTTTTCGCGCCTGCGTCCAAAAATTGCCGAACAAGATGCGTTCCTAAGAATCCCGTGCCGCCCGTGATTAAAATTTTCTTTTCGGTTTTTGCTAATACTTTTGTTTTTTTCGTTGCCATTATTTCAAATACGATACTTTATATTTTTGGATTTGCGGGTCAACCGTAACAATCATCAAATTATTCGCCAAAGCCTGACAAATCAAAATCCGGTCAAACGGATCGCGGTGCAAAACAGGTAACTTCACAAGTTCTTTGACCGCGTTTTCGTGCAAAGAAAGACTTTTGATTTGATGCCGTTGGCGCATCTTCGGAATATAAATTTCGGGCGATTGCGGCAGAGGAAGTTTGCCGAGATTGTATTTTGTTATCACTTCCCAAAGCGATGCGATGCTCAAAAAAACTTCGTTTTTCGGCTCACGAATCGCATCACGAAAAAGCGTCGAAAGACGCAAATCGGCAGTAATAAACCAGAGAAATATGTGCGTGTCGAGAAGCAGTTTCATCAATTTTCAAAATCCGCCAAAACATCTTCCGGCAAAGGCGCGTCGAAATCTTCCGGCACGATAAAACTACCTTTACTTAAACCGAACGGGCGTAAATCTTTCGCGCTCGTTTCTTCGTCCAAAATTGTTACGATAACACTCACGGCTTCGCTCGATTTCGCTTCTTCGGGAACTTCGCCGTTCCATTCCAACTGATTGCCATTAAGTGTCGCTTTATATGTTTGCAGCATTTCTTTTACCTCCATCCTCAAAATTCAAATTCTTTCGCTAAAGCTAAATCTTCCTCGAAAGTTGCTTGATAGCCTTCGACTAACAAAGAACGCCTTTTTTCGCGCTTGATTTTTTCTTTGATAGCTTCAATTACAAATGTATCTTTCCGTTTGGCAATCGTGCTTAAAACGCCAAAAATTTCGTCGGGCAATTTTATTTCGAGTGTTTTCATAAATAAATTCTAGCACAATACAAAGAGTTATTTTTACCACTATCTTTTGACTCTTTTATGGTTTTAATCTATGGTGTTTCCGACTTAATAGTCCTTTTTCTTTTAATAATCTTTCAGCTTCAGGATAGCGACGATAATAGCATTTTGAAACATCTCTCCACGTCCAATAGGCAAGATAGGTAAATCCAACGCCAATAGTTAAAGTCAATAAACAAACCCAAATTAGGTTACTTCCAAAATACTTTTGTAGTTGAACGATAAAAAAAATCGGGAGCAAAATCGAAATTATAAGAAAGTTTATAAAAGATGAGCGGCTTATCCGAATTCGCATTCTTTGGTAATTAAAAAGTTCAGCTAAAGGAGAATTTTCTCCTGCCAGAGTTCTTACTCGAAGAATTGATTTATCCTTATCTTTGATAAATTCATTACGAATTTTTTTGTCTTTCTTTCCCAGAATGTAGTCGGCAAAATTATCGACAAAAATTCCAATCGGATAAGAAATGGCAATAAGCAGTCCAATAATCGCAGGAACAAACTCTTTTACTTTACCAATTTCCAGCCAATTTGTTCCTGTCAAAATCAAAATTAGTAAGGAAATCCAACCAGCTACCTGGATTCCTATAACTAAAAACTCAACTATAAGATTGGTCGTGTTCATATTTTGTAAAATTACTCATCAATCAACAGTTCTTGTCTGTGTGTTTTTCGCCAATTAGTTTAAGCGGCTTCGCGGTGGCGATAATAAAGCGGCATTAATTTTTCCGCAGAAAGCGCGACAAAGGCGTAAGCCTCGCCTGATTCGTCGCTGAATTCGACTTCATACGCGCCGTCTTTCCAAGCGTCAACGACTGTCCCAACTTCGCCGCGTTTTAATCCGTGTTCGGGCAAATCTTCCGTTACGGCAACTGCATCTAAAATTTTTATTTCGTCTTTCATCGCTTTTTATCCTTTGACATAACAACTCGTCAGACGCGGAATTGTTTCACCCGCGTCAATAATCCAAGCCGTCCGAATCGTAACTGCGCCTTTTACTCCGAGCGTTTGAAAATCCATCACAAAGCGCGTTCCGTGTTCGTTTATTCCAATTTCAGTAGCTTCATTCGTCGCCAACGGCGACCAACAACATAGCCTAGCGAGAATCGCTAGGACTTTCAAAAAACGAATTCCGACGCTGAAAGTGTCGAACAAAATTATTGTTGCTCACTTTCAGCGAGCAAATCTTGTTGTCAACTAACCCAGCGATTCTCGCTGGGCTATAATGTTTGTCATCTTCGATGACAGGAATTGAATAATCAACTTATTTCAAATTCTTTCGCTTTTTGATTTTACTACAAATCAACTATTCACTTTCAAACATATCAAGATTGCTCTTTCCAATATTGATTTCTTTAGCTAAAGTTTGAAGATTTTCCAAAACAGTTTCGCCACCTTTGTCCCAAGGAATAATATGGTCAACTTCTAAAATCACATTTGGGTCTGTCGCTGGCGATTTTCCGGTAATTTTGCATTTGAAATTATCTCTTCTCATAACGAGAAAGCGAAGTCTGTAATTGATGTTTCGTGAAGTTTTATGTTTCTTTGTTATTTTTTCTGACTCAGGCAAATTAGTTTCTATTTCACCCTCATTTGCCCACTTTACAAAGGCTTCAAGTGCTTTTCGCCAACTACCAAATCGTTTTTCATAAGTTGCAGATGAAAACTTAGAAGTTTGAGATGTCAAATTATCTCGTCTAGGCTGTTTTTCAAGTTTTATCCAAACATCGGTCAAATTTTGAAACAACTCTTCAACAGGTATTTTATAGTTTCTTGTATTAGACATTCCCGCAAGTTTCAATGCTTTTAGCCAACCACCAAACCGACGAAAAAGAGTAGTGCTATGGTAGATTCCTTGCTCGTCATACTCATCTTTTGTAATCGTAGCTTTATCTAACTCACTAGCAACTCTTTTCAAATCATTCAATAAATCTTCATCACTAAGATTTTTGCGATCAGGCTCAAGTTCAAATTTCATAAATTTACTCATCAATCACTGGCTCTTGTTTGCGCGTTTTTCTACGTTCGGCTTTCCATTTTTTTCTGACGGCGGCGACATCGAATTTGTCGCGTTTGCCGTCGCGCATATTTTCGATTTCGTGTTGGACTCTGGCGGCGATTAATCTGTATGCTTCGGTGTTTGGAACGCCTTTGGTCATTTCTAGGAGTTCGTCATATTCGAGAAATCTGCCGACTTTTGCGCCGATTTTTGCGCCTAAACTATCCGTTTTCGGGATGATTGTGCCTTTCGGGAAGGCTTTGTAAGTTCCCCAGAGATAGATTGGCAAAATTCCGATTTTTTGGTTGAGCGCGAGATAGCCGATGATTGGTTTGAATTCGGCGATTTCGCCTGAAAGTTGTCGTCCGCCTTCGGGGAAAATCAGTGCGTTGTAGCCTTCTTCCAAAATCCGCGTAACGTGGCGCAGAGATTGGCGCAAACTTCCCGTGCGCTCGATTGGCACGAGCGTCGTGAAATTGTTCATATAGGCGCGTTTGTATTTCGTGTCGAACCAATAATCAGCCGCCGCAACTGCGACGGTTTGTTCGGCAACGTCTTTTCCTAACGCTTTTTTGACCAAACCCGTGTCGAGATGCGACGAATGATTAGGCGCGACGATAAAATTCGTGTGCGGCGGAACATTTGATTCGCCTTCGATTTTCGTCTGCAAAACCGTGTCGTAAAGTTTGTCCTGCGCGAAATCAACGAGCGAATTTCCAACGCGCCGAATAATCGAAGGAACGTGAATTTCTTCCGCGTCTTTTTTCTCGACGGTTTTCGGTTCATCCACGAGTTTTTTCGATTTATCAACGCGCTGAACAGCCGTCAAAAGCTCGCGCACTGATTGGACTTCGTTCAAAGTGTCGGGCGAAGGAACTCGTCCACCCGCGTCTTCGACCGCGCCTTGAAGCTCGACGAACATCAACGAATCAAAGCCTAAATCTGCCAATTTATCTTCCAGAGCAATGTCGGAAAGCGGACGATTTGAAACGCTGGCGACAATTTTGCGAATCCACAAAGCCGTGTCGTCGCCTTTTGAATCGGCAGTAATGCGCGTTTTATTTTTCGATTTCGCCTCCAAATTTTGAAGCATTTCGACAACTTCGGGACGTTTTACTTTTCGCGTTGCAGTTCTAGGCAATTCAAACGGCGTGAGATGCAAAACTTTAACGCGCTTGAAAAATGCCAGCGAAGCCGAAACTTCGCGGAAAGAATCTTCGATTTTTTTATTCGTTTCAGCGCGAGAAAGCGAAATATCTTGTTCGTAATCAGGCACAACTAACGCCGCAATTTTCTCGCCGCCATCTTCATCGGGCAAACCGACAACGCTCAATTCTTTGATAAACGCTGACTTTCCGTAAAGGTCTTCGATTTCATCGGGATAAATATTTTTGCCGTTTGAATCAATAATGACATCTTTTGAACGCCCGACAATATAAAGATTTCCGTCTTCGTCAATGCGCCCTAAATCGCCCGTTTTCAGCCAACGATCTTGCAAAACTGATTCAGTCGCTTCTTCGTTGTTGTAATAACCGAGCATCACGTTTTGACCACGCGCCAAAACTTCGCCGACACCGTTTGCGTCTGGATTATCAATTTTCACTTCAACGCCCGGAAGCGGTTTACCGACGCTACCGCGAATCAATTTATTTTCGGGGCGCGTTACGGTCAAAACCGGCGAAGATTCGGTCAAACCGTAGCCTTCGAGAACGGTGAAACCTAATCCGTGCAAGTCTTTCTGCACTTTTTCCGAAAGAGCCGAACCGCCCGAAATCAAATATCTCATTCGTCCGCCCATTCCTTGATGAATCGGGAAAAAGATAATCGGACCGAGATTAAACGGCGTGTTGTCGCGCACCCAAGCGTTAAATTCGATGACATTGTCCGCCAAATCCGCAAACCAATCGCCGCGCTCGCGCATTCGGGTTTTGATGCGCCGATGAAGCATTTCCCACAGCGCAGGAACGCCGACCATTCCCGTAACGTGATTGTTTTCAATGGCGCGAGAAAGTTCTTCGCCGCTCAATTCGTTGAGATATGTAATTTGCGTTCCGTTTGAAAACGGTGTTAAAAACCCCGCCGAAAACTCAAAAGTATGGTGCATCGGCAAAACCGACAAAACGCCGTCGGTGATGTCCATATCCAAAACGCTGGAAAGCATCGAAATCATATTGACGAAATTTTTGTGCGACAACATCACGGCTTTCGGCGTTCCGGTCGTTCCACTTGTAAAGATAAGCGACGCAACCGAACCCGACAAAATTTTATTCGGCAAAAGTGCATTTCTTCGCGCTTCTTCGATTTCGTCTTGAATCTCGAAAACTTTGTCAAAATTGAAAACATTCAAACTCAAATTCGCCGCTTTCAAACGCTCGGCTAAATCCAAATTTTCGTCCGCAAGTTTCGGCGAAATCATAATCGCTGACGCTTCGCCCGCGCTTGCAAAAGCGATAATTTCATCAACCGAACTCGCCGGATCAATCGGAATTACAGTCGCGCCGGTTTTCAGAATTCCGAAATACGAAATTCCCCATTCGGGCATATTATTAGAAAACAAAATCACGCGATCATTTTGTTTTATGCCGTTGTCCGCCAAAAATCCGGCGGCGCGATAGGTTAATTCTTTGACATCTTCAAATGTATATTGCTCTTTTCTGCCGTTTCGTTCGATTTTCATCGCAATTCTAGTCGGAAATCTTTTGACGGAAGTATCAAACAAATCGAGCAAATCTTTGTAAGTGTAAGAACGCTTCTCGATTTTCTTCAAATCTTCTTCCAACTGCGGCAAAACCCATTTTCGCATTCCGGGAAAATGGACGTTCAGCCAATAATCATACCAATCCAATTTTTCGGGATACCAAGGCAACAAATGTTTCTCTTTTTCTTTGATGAGCGACATCAAAGCGCGGAGATTATCCGAGCGATATTCGTAAGCGTTATCAATCATAAACGGCTTAAACATCGCAAATGCGTCCATCGTTTCTTGTGTTGTTTGCTCGAAAGATTCGACTGATTTTTTCAAGTCCGAAACGATATTTGAAAACCTTCCGCCAGCCCAAGTCGGCGCGGCTTTATCAAGCAAATTATTCGCGCTTTTTGCAATTTTATTAAGCATCGGCGCAGAAAATCTATCATAAGTTTTCTGCGAAACCGGCGCAGTTTCAATCATTCCGGCAACGCGGTTGACTAATTTATTGCCCGTTTCTTTATCCTTAAAATAATCGCGTTTATACAATCCAACAAGCCCGACAATCCGCTTCATATCGTTCGGATTAACATCGCCGCTCGATGCTTGAAAAACGAGCGGCGGATTATCGTCAACCAGCGCATTCATCGCCGCGCCGAGAATCGCGCCCGCAACCATATCAACCGGAATCACGTCCAAAACCAATTTTTCATTAACCGGAATAATCGGCTGACCGCGCAAAGCAATCAAAATCAACGGCGCAGTCGTCGTAAAACCTTCGTTCCAACCCGCAAACGGATATTGATTTGAACTTTCGACAATTGATGGGCGCACGAGAATTTTTACAATATCGTCTTGTTTCGCAATAATTTGTTCGGCAAGCGATTTTGAATAAGTATAAATATTCGTCCAGCCCCAATATTCCGCACGTTCTGCGCCAAGTTCAGTCGTGCGCTCACGAATCCACATTTTGCGCTCGCGGAAAATCGCTGATTTCAATTCAGATTCATCATCAGGATCGCGCCCTTCTTCCTCAAAACGATTTCGCGCTTGCTCACGAAATTTCGCAATCTGCACCGCATCTTCGGCTTCCTGACGCGCTTGCTCCGACAAACGCGCACAATCTTCAATCTCTTTATTAACATCAAAAGTCGTGCCGATTAACTCATTTTTACGCGGAAAATATCCGACAACTTTCTCATTTTCCCACACCGCGCCGCTCCGTTTTCCCGCCACAAAACAAGTCGAAACGTGAACCAATGCCGGACGCTTCATCATCCGCGCCAGTTTCAAAATATTGTTCGAGCCGACAACATTCGTCCGCAACGCCGATTCCAACGGCGGATTAAACGTAACATTTCCCGCGCCGTTAATAATCACATCGCAATCCGCCATTATTTTCGCCGCTTCTGATTCGTCCATTCCGAGAAATTCATTCCCGACATCGCCGTTCACCGGCACGACCTTTTCACGAATAAACGCCTCAAACCCGTCGCCATATTTCTCGCGCAACGGATCAAAAGTCGGCGAAGTTACAATACTCGTCCAAAAACGAATCTCCGATTCCCGCGCATCTCTGGCGCGAACCGTCGCATAAACTTTCCCGACATTCGGAAAATTATTAAGCAACATCGAAAGCGTAACCTTCCCGACAAAGCCCGTGCCGCCGATAAAGAAAATCTTTTTCCCTTCAAAAATTTCGGTTGGTGATAATTTCATTTTTACAACTATTCTTTAATCATTTCTTTGCGAAACTCGCTTAATATCAAATGCCCGTATTTGCCTGAATCTACTGCCTTAAAGAAAACCATTTGGTCTCCATTGATGTAATAACAATCGGCGAAACCTGTTTCCCTGATGGCTTTCCACATTTCATAATGTCCAAATCCGCGATAAGGTTCATACTGATACTCACCGTCCGTTACCAGATATTTGAATTCTTTAAATACCCCAACTGCATTTCTCTCAAAGAAAAATTCTAAATTCATAAACAAAACGAAACCAGCCGTTGAAAACGGCGACATATTTGTAGCCCAAAATGCAAATTGTGGGAATTGAAACGGCACAAGCGTAAAGCCGTTGAAAACGGCGACATACAAAAATGCGCGGATTATTTTATGCCGTTGTCTTCGACAACTCCGAATTATTCGTTATTGCGTTCCCATATCTTGCGATATGGGCTACAAATATATTGCCGTCTTCGACGGCTTTATTTTGACAAACCATCTAAATATTTGCCTCAAACTATTTCCACAAAAAATTCTCGTCAAAATCAACTTCGTATTTTCTGAGCAGCAATAAAAATTCCGTTCTAAAATCGCGCTTTTGATGATGTTCGACTTGATTTTCGATGTATTTTACAACCGCATCCATTCCCGAACGGCTGACGCTGAACGCGCCGTAACCTTTTTGCCATTCAAACGGACGGTTAAATTTTTCGCTCACCCATTTCGACGAATTCGCCTTGATAAAACGCATCGCATCAGACGTGCTGACGGTCGGCGGCAAAGACGCGAGAATGTGAACGTGGTCATTCATTCCGTTTATTTTCAACGGTTTGCCTTTTAATTCTTTCACCAATCCGCCGAGATATTTGTGCAATTCGGGTTTTAATTCATCGTTTATCAAGCCTTCGCGTTCTTTCGTGCTGAAGATATTGTGCGTTATTAAATTTGTGTATGTATGTGACATTTGTTTTGTATGCCGCCGTTTTCAACGGCTCAATTTTTATTTTTACGTTTTCCCACAATTTCATTGTGGGCTACAAATATTTCGCCGTTTTCAACGGCTGTTTTTAATTTTAATCCGACACATTACACAAACCAATTATCGGCTGATGGAGCATCGTAATCTCGGCGTTTCTGCCTTGATAGCTTTTTGCAAGCGCGATTGCTTCCGTCAAATTGTCGGCGCGTTCCCATCCAAGCATCGCGGGGACGTGGGCGTTTTCTGCGCCGGCGACGATGACGTTGCCGACGTGTTGGCGACCGTTTTCACCCCAATACCACATAAAGAAAGCGTGTGCGCCGTGGTAGGCGTTGCCGCGCCGATACATTTCGATATAGGCGGGATTTTCGGCGAATTCGCGTTCGTATTTTTCGCGTAAGTAAAATGCGTCGCGTGATTCGGGCAGTAATCGGTGGAAAAATTCGATGTATGACGGATGAAATTTCGGGTCAAATTCGTCAAAACACGGATGCGTGATAATCATCGTGCCACCTTTTCTGAGCAAAGGTTTGTTGCGATACATATTGAAATGATAGCCGAGTGCCATCACTTGCACGAGAATCGGATTGAGAGCGGAATAGACGTTATACGGCGAAATGTCGGGAATGCCCGAAATCAAAATATCGCACTGACCTTTGACGGGAATTTCGTATTGGCGATAGTTTAGTTCGAGAATTTTTTCGTGAACCTTTTCGGTTTCGCCTGCAAAACAGCCGATTAATTCATATTGCGCCGGAATCGCGTGCAACATTTTTCGACGCGCCATTCGCGGCAATTTTGAAAAAGTGCGCTTCATCGCTTCCCATTTAAAACGGTCGCCGAATGAAAATTCGTCTTCGTTGCGAGTCAAAATGTCGTAACCTTCGGGAAACATTTTGTTGTTGATTGCAGTTTCGATATGAAAGACGTTGCAATGTTCGTCAACTAATTTGCCGAGCTTGATAACTTTGTGATTCAGCACAGATTTCGGCGGATCCATATACGAATCCGAATCACGAATCGTCTGCGGATCGTGATGTTGGCGCAAAGATTCGTAATCGCAAAGCCCGACCGCGACCGATTTATGTCCGCCGTCCATCGGCACGAGATTTAAATTCAAATAAATCAGAATATCGCTTTCGATGGCGCGTTTGTTGACTCGCAAAGGCTCGTCGTGGCGCGTCTGTCCGATGTTAATTAGATTTTCGTCGTCTTCCGCGTCGTGATTGTAATAACGGTCTGGATAAAATTCGTTAAAAATCGTCGAGCCGACCATTCGCTCCATTTCCCACGCCGTCATTTTGCGGTGCAAGCTATTGGCGATAATCAAATGCACGTCGTCCACGCCGTTCGCCGCGCACAAATCCAGCACGACTTCGAGCATCGTCTGGCGCAAATCCGGCGTTTGCATCGGCGGCAGCGGCAACGAAATGTCGTCCATCGCAATCGTTACGCGCATTCCCGGTTCGAGCTGTGCATAAAGCGGTTTCGCGTCAATCGGATGATTTATTGCATAACGAATCGCCGCCTCCCGATTCGGCAAACCCTTAATCGGCGGATTCGGATAAATCACCCGCGTCCCGACCGGCAGATCGTTAATAATAAAATCCTCGCCAAACGGCATAATGCGCGGCGCGCTGTCTTTATCAATGTAAATAATCGATTCGTGTGTTTTTCTGCGTAATTGCAATGCCATAATTTAATATCTGATTTCTATAAATCTCGCACTAAACGGAATTCTGATTTCGTTTGAGTAATTCGCTTTATAATAATTCTCTCTTTCGCGGTTTTTGATTTGCCATTCGATTATTTCGCTTCCGCCATAATTCAGAATTTTCACTTCATTATTTTCGCTGACAAACCAATTTATAACTTCAAAAAATTCGCCTCGTTCTGTTTTGGTGAAATAATAGACATCATAAAACGTGCCTTCTAAATTTTTATAATATTTTGCGGCTGGTTCGGGCGGACTCGAATGAAAAAACTCTGACGACAAAGGCTTGCCAAACTGCTCTCGATTTTTTTTAATTTTTCCAATAATTTCGCTTTTGCTTATTCGCCCGTCCGCAATTTCGTTTTCAATTTCGTCAAACTTTCCGTTTTCGACCCTTTCTCGCAACTTCAAAAGCGCATTATCAAAAAATTGCGTTTCGGTTTCATTAAATCTGTGATGATTGTAAGGAGAAATTCCAACCGCCACGATTCCGCTTCGCAACAAAAATGCAGCCAACAAAATCAATCCGACTAATGAATATAAAATCACTTTTTTCATAGATTTAATCTCCATAAGCACTCAAAAGCAGTTTGCCTTCGTAATCAATCAGCCCAAGTTTCACGCGGTCGAGCCAGCCGATTCTGCCTAAGACATTTCGGTTAAAAGTTGATTCTTTGGCAAAAAAGACTTTCGCGTAAGTTTCGATGCTCAAAACCGAAATTGTTACTTCGTGTCCGTAAGCCGCAAAATTTCCCGCAGCGGTATTAAAAACTAATAAATCGCCGCTTTCGACATCTATTCCGAGTCTTTCTGCGTGAGTTCTTTCAAAAATGCAGTTTTCCGCGCCCGTATCAACTTTTGCTTCGAGCCGCACGAATTTATCGCCGAAAAATAACTTTGTCGGAACGGTGATGCCGATTTTCAAAGTATTGTAATCGTAGCTTTCGGAAAAGTTCAAAACTTCGCTCATTTACCAACCTCCGAACGGCTGACTTTCGTCAACGATGTGATGCAAAAACGGTGCTTCGATGCCTTTCGCAATCGCCTCTTTATGAACTTCCAAACCGTCCGCGCCGTGTGCAATCAATTCATCGCCTTCCAGACAAACCCATTGATTCATATATTTTTCGCTGTTTTCATTTATCCATTTTCTCGCCTTTTTATATTGTTCGATTTCGGATTTCAGCTTTAGCTCTTTTTCTTGTGCTTGATTATCTTGTCGTTTTTTTTCTTCAATCCATTCATCAAGCCGCCGAAAATCTTCGGGCGGCAAAGTTTTGATTATCTCGATTGCCTGCTCAAAATTAACTTGCATAAAATTTCTCCTATTTGCTGTAACTTCTTAAAATTCGTCAAAGTATTAATTGATTTTATAACCAACCGAACAAAAAGGCTTCGGGTTCTTCGACAATATGATGAATGAAGGGAATTTCAATTCCCGCTTCTTTGGCTTTTTGATATAAATCCCGCCCATCTGCGCTATGCGCGATGAGTTGATCGCCTTCTAAGCAAACCCATTGATTCAGATATTCTTCACTGTGTTCATCAAGCCATTTTCGCGCCTTTTTATATCGCTCAAGTTGCCAATTCGATTTTTCTTTTTTCTCGCGTTTGGCTTGTTTCGCTTCATCAATAACTTCGCTCAATTTATCCAAATCTTCGAGCGGCATTGCGTAAATAATGCTTGTAACTTGCTCAATATTTGTCTGCATAACTTTATTCTCCGTAAGCACTCAAAAACAGTTTGCCTTCGTAATCAATCAAACCCAATTTAACGCGGTCTAGCCAGCCTTGTCTGCCTAAAATATTCAAAAAGAAACTTTCTTCCTTTGCAAAATAAACGGTCGCTTCGGTTTCGATGCCGAGAACGGAAAGATTTATCGTGTGTCCGAAAGTATCGAACGGTCCGGTTGCGGTCATCATTCGCAGAGGAATTCCTGTTTCGATTTCCAAACCCAAACGCAAACCGTGAATGCGTTCAAAAATACAAAATGCCGCGCCGGTATCAACTTTGGCTTTTAAATCAACCGAACTTTCACCGAGATTCAGAATAGTCGGCACGACTATTCCAACTTCTAAAGTGTTATATTCGTGCAAAACGTCAAAAATAATTTCTTGCGACATCATATCCAAGCTCCGACAAAATTTTCAGGTTCTTCAATAACTCTGACCAAATACGGCGATTGTATTCCCGCTTCTTTCGCCTTCCGATGCACTTCCAAACCGTCCGCACCGTGCGAAATCAATTTGTCGCCGTAAAGACAAACCCATTGTCCAAGATATTCGGCGCGATTTTCCTTCAGCCATTTTTCAGCCGCATTGAAACGCACGACCTGTTCCGCAACATCTTTGCGCTTTATTTCCTTTTCGCGTTCTTCTTCAATTAACAACCGCCGAACTTTTTCCTGCTCGCCGCGCGGCAAGTTGTGAATCGCATTCACTATCTCATTAGCAGTTTGCATACATTAACCTCTCTAATTTAAAATAAACTTCACTCTCCGTAAGCACTCAAAAGCAGTTTGCCTTCGTAATCAATCAGCCCAAGTTTCACGCGGTCGAGCCAACCTTGTCTGCCGAGAACATTGCGCGTGAATGATTCTTCTTTGGCAAAGCAAACTCTCGTGTGAGTTTCAATTTCCAAAACCGACAACACGACATCGTGCGCGTAAGTGTCAAACTCGCCTGCCGCCGTGATGAAATGAATCGGTTCGCCGCTTTCCACGTCAATGCCTAATCGTTCAGCGTGTTTGCGTTCAAAAACGCAATGCGTCGCACCCGTGTCAACTTTCGCTTCAAAATCAACCGTCTTTTCGCCATCTTGAAGCACGACCAAAACAGTAATGCCGGTTTTCAAAGTGTTGTATTCCAAAACTTTGTCGAAGGAAACCGTTTCCATTTACCAGCCTCCGATGTAATGAGTCGGTTCTTCGACAATGTGATGCACGAACGGTGATTTGATTCCCTGTTCAACCGCTTTTTGATGAACTTCCAAAGCATCCGCGCCGTGCGCGATAAGTTCGTCGCCTTCGAGACAAACCCATTCATTCATATATTCCGCGCTATGTTCGTCAAGCCATTTTCGCGCCTTTTTGTAACGCTCGATTTGATATTTTTTGAACTTCGCTTTTTCCTCGTCCTCTGATTTATTACGCTTTTCCGCTTCATACCATTCATCGAATTTTTCAAATTCTTCGGTCGGCAGTTGTAAAACGACTTGTTTTGCCTGTTCTAAATTCACTTGCATAAATTTTTACTCTCCATAAGCACTCAAAAGCAGTTTGCCTTCGTAATCAATCATTTCAAATCTTTATCAAAACCTTTCACCGCTTGGATTATTGTTTCGACGGCGTGGACGTAGAATTCTTGGTTGATATGTTCAAAATCGTCGGTCGGTTGATGATAGTCTTTGTGGTCTTCAACGCCGAAATAGATAAACGGAATTTTTTCGCGGTGAAAAACGGCGTGATCTGATTGTCCCGTCCAATCGTCGCGCTTTAATTCGGGGCGGTCGTGTCCGAATAATAATTTTACTTTTGCGTCTTTTTGAATCGTTTCGAGTGCGCTTTTCAACTGCGGATAATGATAAGTTCCAACGGCGTAAAGTTCGTTTTTGTCGTTGCGCGAAATCATATCCATATTGATATTGAGCGCGATTTGTTCTTTTTTTACGGGTAAATTTGCGATAAAAAACTTGCTTCCCAGAAATCCTGATTCTTCGCCATCGAACGCGACGAAAATCAGCGATTGCGACGGTTTGTTTTTCGTAAAATATTGCGCCATCGCAATCAGCGCGGCAGTTCCTGAAGCATTATCGTCCGCGCCGTTATAAATTTCGCCGCCTTCGATGCCGACGTGATCGTAATGCGCCGTGATGACGATGTATTTTTCTTTGTTTTTTGTGCCTTCGATATAACCGACGACATTTCCGCCGGTCGCAGTTTTTCCGCCGCGAAACTTGAGCGGAACTTCTTGAATGAAAGATTTGCCGAACATTTTCAAGTCTGCTTTTTTGAATTTCTCGGCGATATATTCACGAGCTTTTGCGCTTTCCGCCGTGCCTGCGCCGCGTCCTTTCATTTCGTCAGATGAAAGAAATTTAACGTCTGCAAGCAATTCGTCCGCTTTGATAATTTCGGATTTCGGTGCGGTTTGTTTTTGTGCAAATAAAACAAAAGTCGCCAACAAAATCACGGCAACGAGAGAGATTTTATTTGTCAGATTTCTTTTAATCATAAAATTCACTTCAAATCTATAACCGCCCAGTCGTGCTGGATAGCGGTTTGTTTTAATCGAAAATCGGGATTGACCGCAACCGGATGACCGACGATTGAGAGCATCGGCAAATCGGAAATTGAATCGCTGTAAGCGTAAGAGTCGCTTAGGTTTATATCTTCGCGCTCGGCATATTCGCGCATCCATTTCGCTTTGGTTGCGGAAGCCATCACGGGCGGCAAAATTCTGCCCGTCGCGTAACCGTTGACGAATTCCAGACGGTTTGCGGCGAAATCGTCAATTTCCAGATATTTCATCATTTTTTCAACCGTGAAATCGAGTGCGCCGGTCAGCACGATTTGTCGTTGTCCGATTTTTTTTGATGCGCGGATTAGTTCAAAAGTGCCGTCAAAAATCGCCGGTTTTAAGACTTCTTCAAACAATTCTTCGGAGAAATATCGCAATCTGTCTTCGGATTCACCTTCGTAACTGCGGAAAAAATATTCGTTGAAAACATTGCGCGAATACAAATCCGTAATCCCGAACGCGGGCAATTTTGCCAATGTTCCGAGGCTCTTTTTGATGGTTTTGAATAATCCTTGTTGGCGGCGCGAATAGAACGCCAATGTATGCACCAAATTCGTGCTGACGAGTGTGCCTTCCAAATCGTAAAATGCCGCCGCTTGTCCGTTTTTGCTCATTAAATTTCGCTTATCCGCAGTTTTGACTTAAAATGAATAATCGTTCATTTACGAAATACTAGAATATAACTTATTTTACTGCTTTTTGGTAATCCGTGCCGATGAGAAAAATACAATTTTACAGTTTTATTACAATCGTTTTCGTCAGTTTTTTCTGCGTTTCGTGCGCCAAAAATGCGGCAACCGAAGAAGTTTCCGCGCCGCTTAACGAAACTGAAATCCGCGCCAATATTACAAAAGCGGACGAACTTGCAAGCTCGCGCAAAGATGAGGCAAAGATTCGTGAAGCTGTCAAACTGCTTGCAAAAAGCAGAAATTTCGATAATCCGAATTTTGAAGTCGAATGGAAATTTGCCAAATTCAACTATTTTCTTTCCAAAATCGCCACCGACAAAAACGAAATCGAAAAATCATTAAAAACCGGAGAAAATGCCGGAAAAACAGCTTCGCGCATTTCGCCAAATAAACCCGAAGGCTATTTTTGGTTTGCGGCAAATCTCGGCGAACAGGCAAAACGTGCGCCATTAACGGTCGGCATCGGCGCGATTGATAAAATCCGTGAAGCGATGACAAAAGTTATTGAAATTCAACCCGATTTTCAAGCCGGAAGCGCATTCGACGCGCTCGGACAACTCGAACTCGAAACCCGTTTAACGAGTGGAACAGCCGAAAAAGCCGTCGAATATCTCGAAAAAGGTTTGCCATTTGGCAAGGAAAATTCTTATCTGCGGCTTCATTTGGCGCAAGCCTTACTTGCTTTCAAACGCAATGACGAAGCGAGAAAACATCTTGAATACATCTTAAAAATCAAGCCGAATCCCGATTTTTTGCCGGAACACGAAGAATCTCTCAAAGAAGCTAAAAAATTATTGGACACGAGATTTTAGTTTTGAGTCCAGCCTTTAGGCTGCAAACCGCCAGCGAAGCGTTGCGGTTTTCTTCACAGTTGAAAATAAAATAACCTTACGCAAATGCACCGCTTCGCTTGCATTTGCGGCACGCTAAAGCGTGGACTCAAAACTTTTTTCTTTACTTTTGGGCTTATTCGATGTATAAGTAAATAGAATTGTCTCCATAAGCAATTCTAAATATAAATAGCATCGAAATAAGCAAAAAACTCATCTGAGATAGCGTCTAAAAAATGCGAAATAAATTTTCGTGTTTGAAAAATGTAGCGGTTTTTGTGCTATAATGGTTTCAGCCTTCCTTCCGACCAAAGACGGGAAGCCTGCCAAACCACCAAATAATAAGGAAAATTATGACGAGATTTACAATAAATAGAGCCTTTCGGCTATCCGCCGTTTTTGCAGTTTGGATTTGTTCGGCGTTCGCCGTTTTCGGACAAACCCCCAATAAACCTTTATTACAAGACATTAAAGTTCAGCAAACCACCGTTTCATCAACACCTGTGCCGAGTCAAACGCCGGGCGTGAAAACAATCGGCAGTTCGTCCGCCGTTTCAAGCGTAAATTCGAGCATTCCAGTTTTAAGAGATGTTGCAATTCCGGGTTATTCCGGCATTTTAGTCGAATCAATGGACGGCAAAGTCGTGATGGAAAATCTTTCGGGATTAAATTACAATCCGGCTTCAAACGTCAAAATCGCAACTTCTTACGCCGTTTTGAAAACTTTCGGTCCCGAATTTCGTTTCCCGACCAGCGTTTGGACCGACGGCACGCTCGATCAAACAACCGGAATACTTTACGGAAATCTTTATATTTCGGGCAAAGATCCTTCGTTTAATCTCGAACACGGCGTAGCTATTTCAAACGAATTAAACCGTCTCGGCATCCGCACGGTTTCGGGCGATTTGGTTGTAACCGACCAATTTATAATGAATTACAGCACGATTCCGCAACGCGCCGCCGCCACTTTGCAAGCATCTTTGGACGGCACGAAGCGCAATGCGACAATCAATAAATCGTGGCAAAATTATCTCGTAAATTCGGGCAAATACGGACAAGTGCAAGGCGTTCCGCACGTTGCATTAACGGGCGGCGTTTATGTTCAGCAAATTCCTTCAAACGCAAAAATTCTTTTCACACACGAATCCGCGCCCATTAAAGAAATCGTCAAGGCAACAATGTGTTATTCGAATAATTATCTGGCTGAACGTCTCGGCGATATGCTCGGCGGTCCGTCTGCCGTTGCGCGCATCGTTCAGCAAAATACTGGTGTTCCGCCGCAAGAATTTTATCTGGCAACATCGAGCGGACTCGGAATGAATCGCGTTTCGGCTCGCGGAATGATGAAACTTCTCAGAACTTTCCGAAAAGATTTGGAAAAATATAAAATGTCGTTCAACGATATTATGCCTGTCGCAGGAATGGACAAAGGCACGCTTGCCGGAAGATTTGACGAAGGTTGGGAACGCGGAAGCGTTGTCGGCAAAACCGGAACTTTAGGCAACACCGATGGCGGCGCAAGTGCTTTGAGCGGCGAAATGAACACGCGCAACGGCAAATTTTTGTTCGTAATTTTCAATATGAAAGGCAGTGTTCCGCGTTTCCGTGCTTTTCAAAATTCGCTTGTTTCCTTAATTCAATCGCAATTCGGCGGCGCGTTGGCAATGAATTATACGCCCGTTTCGCTCGATGTCAGAATGGCGCAAACGCGCATTGTCTATCCGAACCAAAACACACGGCAGAGAGTTTCGGATTAAGAATTTATTTCAGCCGAGAAAAATGTGAAAGAACGCGAAATTATTAAATTAGTTTCGCGTTTTTTTGCGTTTTTCGCGGTTATTTTTTAGTTTTCCGTCTTTGCCTTTTCGATAAAAAGTAGCATAATTCAGTCTTTGTAAAAATAAAATGAGCGAAACAAAAGATCAATCTAAAGAAAAAGCCGAACCCGACACAAAACAAACCAGCGTTGCCAAATCAGCCGGAATTGTTTCGATTGCGGTGATGTTTTCGCGTGTATTAGGCTTAGTGCGCGAGATGATTTTTGCGGCGGTTTTCGGCGCAGGATTTTTGGCAGACGCTTTTCAGGCGGCGTTTAAAATCTCAAACACTCTGCGCGATTTATTTGCCGAAGGCGCACTTTCAGCCGCGTTCGTCAAAGTTTTTACCGATTATCAAGTCAAAAAAACCGAAGCCGAAGCGTGGCGTTTGGCGAGTATGGTTTTGAATGCGCTGGCAGTTGTTTTAACTGTCGTCGTTGTCATCGGAATTTTTGTTTCGCCGTATTTGATAACGCTTCTCGCCAAAAATTTTTCGCCCGAAAAAGCTGCGCTTGCTATAACCTTAACGCAAATAATGTTTCCGTTTATCTTGCTTGTCGCGCTCGCGGCGGTGGCGATGGGCGTTTTGAACACGAAAGGACGTTTCGGAATTCCGGCTTCGGCTTCGACGGCGTTTAATGTTTTTTCGATAATTTTCGGACTCGGTTTAGCGTATTGGTTGAGCGACGGGCAAATGGCTGGAAAGCCTGCGGATGTTCACGCAATTCCGCCAATTTACGCGCAATGGGCGATTATCGGAATGGCAATCGGCGTTTTGATTGGCGGCGCGGCACAGTTTTTGATTCAAGTTCCGTCGCTTTTGAAAGTCGGCTTTCGATTTTCGCCAATTTTGAGTTTTACCGACAAAGGCGTTTTGCAAGTTGCCAAACTTATGGCTCCGGCGATTTTGGGCGTTTCGGCGGTTCAACTCAAGGTTTTTATTGATGTTTTTCTGCTTTCATCAATCGAGGGCGGAAATTCTTGGTTGCCTTACGCTTTTCGTCTGATGCAATTTCCGATTGGCGTTTTCGGCGTAGCTATCGGCACGGCTTCGATTCCGATGCTTTCACGAATGGCGGCAGAAGGAAAACTCGGCGAATTTCGCTCGACGCTTTCATCTTCAATTCGGCTTGTTCTGCTTTTAACTTTGCCGTCCGCTTGCGGTTTGATTGTGCTTTCAACGCCGATAATCCGTTTGATTTACGAACGCGGTTTGTTTTCGCCAACGTCAACCGATATGACCGCATTTGCCTTAATCGGTTATTCGCTCGGCTTAACAGGTTACGCCGCAATAAAAATTATTTCGCCGTCGTTTTACGCGCTCGACGACGTGAAAACGCCGATGTTCGTGAGTCTTACTTCGGTTGTCATTTATCCGTTTGCCGGATATTTTCTGATGCAATTTTTCTCGCAATTTTACGTTACGCCCGAAACGCCGAAAGGTTTGGCGCACGTCGGTTTAACCGTCGCTACATCGCTGATTGCATTGACGAGTTTTTCGCTTTTGACATTTATGATGCGCCGCCGCATCAAACATATCGAAGGCAGAGAAATCTTCAAATCATTTGTCAAAATCGCCGTCGCATCGGCAATTATGTCGGCGGTTTGCTATTTTTCATATTATTTTCTGCATCAACAATTCGGCGGCAAAAACCTTTTCGCCAAATTAATCGAAGCCTTTGTGCCAATCGCAATCGGCGGCATTGTCTTTTTAATCTCGGCAAAACTCTTAAAAATCAACGAAATTGATAAACTTTACAACGCATTTGCACGAAAGTTAGGCAAAAGTCAGAACCGTGAGCGGTAGCGAATGGCTCAAACAATAAAGCAAAAGCCGTTCGCTACCGCTCGCGGTTCTAACTTTGCTGCAAAAATTTACGGTAATTTCGCAATAAATTACGCAAAATCCTGAAAAACTTAAAAATATTTGTTGACGGTTTCAAACTTTAGTATAAAATACATTCGGAAGCATTTTCGGAGATGTTTCTGCGAGTCCCCCAAAATTTGTTTGCAAACATCAGTATAGCGAGCGGTAGCGAGTCTGTTCGATACTGAATTTTCTATTGTGCAAAGGCGTTCGCTACCGCTCACTATACCGATAAACAATCAATGTCCAGTATTCATACATTAAAAACCATCGAAAAAATGCGCGAAGAGCTTACGGCTTTGAGTCCGTTAAAGCCCGAAATTGAAAATCGCGTTCTGCAAAAAATCCGTCTTGAATGGAATTTTAATTCGATAACGGGCAACAGAAACGCGCTTTCTTTGGAAGAAACCCGCGCTTTGATTTTGCAAGGCTCGGCAAAAGGCAACAAGCCGCTCAAAGATTATTTGGAGATGAAAATCCACAATGAGACAATCTCGTGGACGTTTGAACTCGCCAATATCGGCTTCATTTTGAGCGAAGATTTTATCAAACAACTTCACGAATCAATCATTCTCGAACCTTACGAAATTCAATCTTTTACGAAAAAAGGTAAGCCGGTTTTAAAGATGGTTGAAATCGGCAAATACAAAACCGAGCCGAATTATTTTTTCGGTCAAAACGGTAAAATTTTAAATTTCGCCACGCCCGAAGAAACGCCTGAAAAAATGCGTGAACTGCTCGATTGGTTCGCGCTCGAAAGCCGCATTCCGTCAATCAATCCCGTAGTTTTGGCGACTGAATTTCATTATCGTTTTATCAGAATTCTGCCGTTTGACGATGCCAACGGAAGAATCGCTAAAATATTGACAAACTTGATCTTAATGCAGTTTGCCTATCCGCCGATTGTCATCAAAAAAGCGGAAAAAAACATCTATCATTTCGCGCTTCAACAAGCCGACAAAGGACAAATCGAACCTTTGCGCGATTTTTTTGCGCGTTGCGTTATTGCGTCGCTCGAACTTTATTTGAAAGGCGCAAAAGGCGAAAGCATCGAAGATTTGGACGAGTTGGAAAAAGAGTTGATTTTTCTCGAAGAACGGCTTTTGAAACTCGGCAGCAAAATTGTCAAACGCGAAAAAGTTGTGCTTTTGGACATTTTCGACAAATCAATTTTGCCGCTTCTCAGCCGTTTAATCGAAAATTACGGACGTTTCGACCGTTTTTACATAGACAAAAAACTCGCCATTATCATCACGAGTTTGAGCAATCTCGGCATCAACGGCGACGGCGAAAAAAAATCGTTTCAAGCCAAATCAATTCCGCATTTACGCGAACTGCTTTTGAATGAACCGCTCGACCTAAACCCTGCGATTCTAATAAATTACGATTATCACAGCTTCAACCGCGACGGCTTTTCCGATGTCGAATATCACAGCCAAACCATCGTCCGTTTTGATGAACTTGAATACACCATCATCGAAAAAAACGGTAAACAAATTCATTCAAATTTCGTCAAAAAATATTCGGAAGAACTGCACCCGAAAGAACTCGAAGAAATTCTCGCCCGCAGCGCAGACGCGCACAAAGAATTCATCGAACAAAAAATCGAACGCATCGAAGTTGGCGAAATAAATTTGGTTCAACTCTAAAAGACTGGAGCGCAAGCATCTCGCTTGCACGCGCTTCGAGGCTTTGCGAGAACAGGCGCGAAAAAGCCGCACATCAAATCAAGCTGATTAAATATGCGGCTTTTTCCGTTCTTGCTTCGCTCGAACAGGCAAGCGAGAGGCTTGCGCTCCAGTCTAACCTGTCATTTCTTTAAATTCAGCTTCGTTCAAAACCTTCACGCCTAAACTTTCGGCTTTCGTCAGTTTTGAACCTGCATCGCTTCCGGCGACGACGAAATCTGTTTTTTTGCTGACTGAACTTGAAACTTTTCCGCCGCGTTCTTCGATGATTTTGGCGGCTTCGTCGCGGGTGAATTGTTCGAGTTTGCCGGTTAAAACAAAGGTTTTATTTTGAAAATTTTCGTCGAGTTTGGCGGTTGAAGTTTCTTCGACTTCGAGTTTTACGCCCGCGAGTTGCAATCTTTCAATCAGATGCAAATTTCGTTCGTCGTGAAACCATTGAAAGACGCTTTCGGCGACGGCTAAACCGATGTCGGGAATGTCATCAAGCTGTTCGACTGTCGCGGATTTTAAGTTTTCGATGCTCCGAAATTGCCGCGCAATTCGTTTGGCATAACCTTCGCCGACGTGCCGAATGTCTAAGCCGAATAATAATTTTTGCAAGCCGCGCGATGTTGAATTAGCAATTTGTTCGACAACTTTGACTGCCGATTTTTCGCCCATTCGCTCCAAACTCGTCAAAGTTTGCACGTCCAACAAATACAAATCCGCGACATCTTTGATTATTTGATTTTCAACTAATTGCTCAACTAAAATTTCGCCTAAACCTTCGATGTCCATTGCCTTTCGCGCCGCAAAATATAAAAGTCGCGCCTTAATTTTCGCCGGACAAACATCATTTGAACAGCGCGTTACAGCTTCGCCGGCGGGACGAATCGCGTCAGAACCGCAGACGGGACAAGTTTTCGGAAATTCGTATTCGGTTTCCGCACCGGTTCGTTTTGATTCGACAACTTGCAGGACTTGCGGAATGATTTCGCCCGATTTTTCAATCAAAACCCAATCGCCAATTTTCAAATTCAAGCGTTTAATCTCGTCTTCGTTATGCAAAGAAGCGCGTGAAACTGTCGTTCCGGCAAGCAAAACAGGTTTCAAATACGCAACCGGAGTTAATGCGCCGGTTCTGCCCACTTGAATATTTATCGCTTCAAGCTGAGTTGTCGCTTGCATCGCCGGATATTTGTAGGCAATTGCCCAACGCGGAGCTTTGCTCGTGGTGCCGAATTCGTCTTGCAAGCGCGTTTGATTAACTTTCACGACAACGCCGTCAATTTCGTAATCGAGCGAATCGCGCAAGCCTTGCATCTTCTCGATAAATTGCGCCAATTCATCAAAGTTTTTGCACAAAGCGCGATTCGGATTCGTCGTAAAACCTTTGCTTTCAAGCCAATCAAAACTTTCCCAATGCGTCGGAAACATTTTTGACGCGCCTGACAATAAATCGTAAGGAAAAATATCTAATTTTCTCGATGCAACAATCGAAGAATCAAGCTGGCGCAAAGTTCCCGAAGCAAAATTGCGCGGATTGGCATAAGTTTTTTCGCCTTGCATTTCGAGTTCGGCGTTGATCTTTTCAAAAACCGAACGCGCCATAAAAACTTCGCCGCGAACTTCAGCGTGTTCGGGAAAATCGCCTTTTAATTTCAGCGGAATCGTCCGAATCGTGCGAACATTATTAAAAACATCGTCGCCAGTTTGTCCGTCGCCGCGTGTCGCGCCCGCAATTAAAACGCCGTTTTCGTAATGAAGCGCAACCGATAAACCGTCAATTTTAAGCTCCGCGACATAATCAAATTCGCGGTTATCCGCAAGTTTCTGACAGCGTTCGTCAAACGCTTTTAACTCGCCTAAATCGTAAGAATTATCCAGCGACATCAACGCCACACGATGCACAAACGGCTTAAAACCGTCGGCACGTCCGCCAACTCTCTGCGTCGGCGAATCGGGCGTAATAAATTCGGGATTTTCGGCTTCGAGCGTCTTTAATTTTTCAAGCAATTTATCAAACTCAAAATCCGCAATTTCCGGCGCATTATTTTGATAATAAAGCTCATTATGCCGATTGATTTCGGCACGCAAAGTTTCGATGTCGGTTTTAGTGTTATTTTTGGCTAAGTCAAAGAGATTCATACTTTTGGTAATGACAAAACAAGGCGCAAACCTTCATCAATTTGCTCCATTTTACGTTCTGAAAGTGTGCTGATAAATTCCAGTAAAAGCCTTTTATCCAACGTGAAAACTTGAGTTACATTGACAATCGAATCTTTTGGTAATCCGCTTTGATGCTTCTTTAGCAAAACATTGCCGCGCATCTTTTCGAGTTCAAGGTTGGTTGTAACCAAAGCCACTATTGAAGTGTTTAGATTAGTTTTATTAAAAATGTCAGACTGAATAACTACAATCGGACGACGATAACCGGGCGAAGAGCCTGTCGGTTCGGGTAAATCAGCCCACCAAATTTCACCTCGATTCATTACCATTCGTCTTTGGGAAGCGAAAGCATTGCCATTTTAAAAAGAACCGGATCAACTGAAGTATCAACCTTTTCGCAAACTTTGTTAATACTCGCAATTATTTCCTCTTCGTCATATTCTTCGCCCAATTTTTTAACGCCCATTGCGAAAATTTTACTGCGCGAAACTTTTAATTTTTTCGCCAGCCGTTCGCTTAATTCAAATACATCATTCGGAACTGAAATTGCTGTTTTCATAATCAGAAGTATAACCAAAGTATGACTGGGAAATCAAACTTTTTTCACAATATCGCCCTGCTGAATCGCGCCCGATTTGACGACTTTGGCATAGATCCCGCGCAGGTGAAATTGCTTTCCGACGGGCGAATTGACGAATTTCATCGCGTCTAATCCAAATCTTTCGACAAACTTTTTGCAGCCGTTGTGCGGCACGGGCGTAACTTCGATAATTGCCGAACCGAGGGCGAGGCGCGTTCCGGCGGAAAGATTTTCGTCCATTAAATTCAAATCTATGTAGAGTTGGTCGCCGGCGAGCGGCCAACGGTTGTCATCTTGGGCAAGCAAGGCAATAATGCGTGAATTCATGATCGCCAATTGCGTTTCAATGTTGGCATCTTCGGTCAGCCAATTATCGCCGACCAAACCTCCATTTATATCGAGTTCGCCCGTTTCCAAAACTTCCCGTTCATTTTCTTTTGGACGGCGCACAATCAACTTCAAAGTGCCGTTATCTTTCGGCGATTCAATAATTTCGTCTAAACCTGTTTCGATTTCTTCAGTCGTTAAATGTTTCATAAATTCATAAATTCCGCGATCAAGCGATGAAAATGATGCGTCCCCTGCTCGCGCGACGGCGAATATCTTCCGCGATCATAAAATCTCGAATTGATTCCCTTTTGCACCGATTCGACAACCCGCTGGTCTTCAAATTCGACCGTTTCAAGATCGGCACCCGCGCCGCGATTTAATTTCGATTCGTCGGAAACAAAGGTCAGATACGAAATGCGCGTTAAATTTGGTTTCAAAGGTTTGACGATATTGACCGACAAACCCCACGGATAAAAATTGAGCATCAGATTCGGGAAAATAAAGAAATAAAAAGCGGCGATTGTTTTGTTAAAATCAAAAGTTGTTCCGCTGAAACTTAAACCACCCGCTATCGCAGGCGGTTCTGACAGAGCCGTCTGCAAGCTCGAATATTTATAAATTTCGGTTTTATAACTTCCGTAATCAATCGCTTCGTTGAGCCCCGGATGAACAAACGGAACGTGAAAACCTTCGAGATAATTTTCGCAATACAACGCCCAATGCGCTTTGACGCAGTAATCTTTCGCCGACGAAAAGCGCAAATTTTCGAGATTTAAGTTTTGCGTGATGTTTTGTGTTTCCGCCAGAAATTCTCCAAGCGGCGCAAACGGATTTACCGATGCAAACAAAAATTTTTCCCAAGCTTCAAACGGAATGCGCGATAGATCATCTTTTTCCGACGGAAAGTTCTTCGCGCCTTCAAATTCCGGCATCGAAAGAAATTTGCCGCTGAGATCAAAGCGTCTGCCGTGATAACCGCAGCGGATTCCGTTTGCCTTACACGGTGCGTCAATCAAAATCTTCCCGCGATGCGTGCAGACGTTTGAAAGACAATTCAGATTTTCGCCCGTTTTTGTAATTAAAACGGGCACATCGAGGAACTTTTCTAAGATCGTAAAAGGCGCAAGATTGTTAATTTCGTCCACCGTGCCGATCAGTTGCCAGCTTCGCGCAAAGATTTTTTCTTTTGATTCGTGAAAATACCGCTCGTCCGTGTAAAAGCGCGACGAAAGCGTCTCGGCGCGGGTGATGTCGGGATTGATGTCGAAAATTGGCATAAGCTAAGATTTTAACGCTGGTGGCGCAAAGGCGCGAAGACGCAAAGTTTTTAAAAAAACTCTTTAATTTGATGCAAATCTACCAAAATCTTCCTTTGCGCCTCTGCGTCTTGGCACCTTTGTATTAAAGATTTCTGTAAAGCAGATATTTCGGGTTTGTTTCGCTTCTTTCAAAGCCTCTGACGATCAAACCTTCGGCAAATGCGGTTTGAAATTCGTGTTTTATTCTGGATTGTTCGGTAATCGCTTTTTTTGTGTCCTTAACAACCAATTCATTCCAGTTCGGCGGAATCTCAATCGTTTTGACAACTTCGCTTGTTTCTTCAAACTTTTCGCCTTTCGAAAGCGCAATTACTTTCGGCGATGATAAATACCAATCGGCAAAAAGCCGGTCGCTGTCAACGCCTTGCTGGGCGCTTTTTTGCTCGGCACTTGCTTCGGCATCAGTGCCGTAATAGTTTGGCATATAAGTATTAACGCTCGCGCCGAGCCGTTCGATATTGAAAAATGCGTTGCGTGCCAGCACGGGTTGATAGGTCCATCTGATGTAATTTGCGCCTTCCGCCAGCGCGCGTTCCCGCTGCGCCCATTTAAGGCGCGCGCCGATCCCGAGGCTTTGCAAACCGGTCTCGACCGCCGTCATATGCGAATAAAAAGCGTGGTCGCGGCTCTCCGCAAGAAACATCGGAAGCGATAAAACAAAAGCAACAAGTCTTTCTCTCAAATACGCGCCGAGCGTAAACCCGCCCGCATAGTGCGCCACGATAAGATGGCGAACGGGCGAAATTTCCAGATCCGGCGAGGCAAAAACCTTGCGCTGCAATTCAATACAATCGCGCATTTCTTCGACCGTTTCAACTTCGCGGATTATTATTTCGGGCTTTTCCATCTAAAAATTCTAAATCTCAAATTTCCTAAACCAATCTTTTGAAACTTTCGCAATTTGGCGCGTAGCTGTCAAATTCACATTGTTGGAAACAAAATTTATCAAAGCCATTCGTGTAATGCCACAGTAAAAGGTTAAAGAAAGATTTATTGCCGACGTGCGCCAGCGAATTAAACTTAGGAGTGACGCGCTTGTCTGTCATTCGGAATAAGTGATAACTCCTGATTCGCTCAAAAAAAGACCGAGTTCGGGATTAAATTTTTGAAAATGCAAACAAACGATTATTTCTGAGAAAAATTACATCAAAATCTTTGGTTTATGCAAAAAATCTTATCAAATTTTTGGTTTTTGCAGA
>JANNYB010000233.1:0-16560 GCA_031409875.1 Acidobacteriota bacterium
CAAATCTTGTAATAATTTCTCAAAAGTGTTATCTATCTTGCTCAGAGATGAGAGAAGTTTCTGGTTTTTTTTCACACTTAAAATAGTAACCTATCTCATCTCTTTTTAATTACTTACCTTCTTAACTTGGCGCATATGGGCATCTTGCCCGCCGCGCGTTCGAGGCTTTGCGAGAACAGGCGCGAAAACGCTGCATATCAAATCAAATTGATTTAGCCTCAAGCGTTTGCCGTTCTTGCTTCGCTTGAACGGGCGGGCAGAGATGCCCGCGCTCCCAGTTTGAAAATTTCGGTTGTCGTTTCGTGTCCAAAAGGTTATGATGTTTATGGAAACTTTTTCCGCCTTTCTCAAATTTCTCCGAAAAATTCTTTTCAAATTATGCCGCTTTTATTTTCTTTTGAATCCGTTACGGGATTGCCCGTTTTTGTGGGTTACATTTTAATTTTCGTCATCGGCGCGATGATCGGCAGTTTTCTAAACGTCGTCATTCACCGCGTTCCGTTGGAAGAATCAATCGTTTTTCCGAATTCCGCTTGCCCGAAATGCAAAAATGCCATAAAACCTTACGATAATTTTCCGATTTTGAGTTGGCTTTTGCTCGGCGGAAAATGTCGCAACTGCAAAAATCCGATTTCGGCGCGTTATCCGGCAGTCGAATTATTAAACGCTCTGGCTTGGATTTTGGTGTTTTGGGCGATTGGTTTTACTTGGTTTCTGCCTGTCGCGCTGATTTTTGTTTCGGTAATTATTTCGCTGATTTTTATTGACGCGGAAAATATGATTTTGCCGGACGTGATAAATTTTCCGCTTCTGTTTTTTGCAATTATCGTGCGGATAATTTTCGCCTTCGTGCCGGACGATTTTTTTCCGCCCGATTTAAAACACGCACCTTTGGTCGGTTTAACTTCGCTTCCTTTGTGGTTAAACTCATTGCTCGGCGCATTTATGGGCGCAATGGTTGGCGGCGGATTTTTGTGGCTTGTCGGCGCGGTTTGGAAAAAACTTCGCGGCGTTGATGCAATGGGTTTCGGCGATGTCAAAATGATGTTCGCCGTCGGCGCACTTCTCGGTTGGCGTTTGACGTTTCTAACAATCTTCTTAGGCGCATTTTCCGGCGCAATCATCGGCGTATTTCTGCTTTCGCGCCAAAAAGACAAAGATTTTCAGACGCAAATTCCTTTCGGCATATTCTTAGGCATCGGCTCTATTCTCGCACTTCTTTTCGGCGAACAAATGATAAATTGGTATTTGAAAACCTTTATTCCGCAATAATTGAGAAGAGGAGAAAATGAGAAGAGGAGAAAGGGAGATTTTCTGCGTGCTAATCTCCCTTTCTCCTCTTCTCATTTTCTCCCCTTATTGCTTTAAGCCGGAGTTGTCGGTTTTTTCGGTGCGCTTTCGAGGTGCGAGGCGATTGCCCACGCCGCGAGTTTGCCGGGATTGTTTTTGTGTTTTAGTTTGACCATTGCCGAGCGTTGGCGAGAATGTGCCATCATTTCGCGCATTAGCGCGTCGAGTGCGCCGACCGCTTCGCCGTGTTCTTCCGCCGCGCTGTCGGCTTCGTCGCGGGCAGTTTGAAAATCATTTTTGGCAGTAATCAGAGCGGTGCGAAAATCTGCATCCAAACCGACATCAATAAATTGTTGTTCCAAAGCGGCGGTTTCCGCGTGAAAAGCATCAGCCGTCGCAATCAGATTTTGTTCGGTGCGCGGATTCGGCATCTTAAATTTCGAGGTAATTCCCGGCACACTCGTTTCGCCAATGGCGCGTGCGCCCAAAACGATTTCCCGAAACGCTTCGAGCAGATTATCGCGGCGGTCGCCCTTGATTGACATCGCTTGCGATTTATCACCCAAGCTCGCCACCAAAACCGCATCCCGCGACAAAGCATTCGTTGCTTTCGTATTTATCGTCACGGAAACCAATTCAACGGGCGAATCCTTCGGAAAATCGGCGGCATTGTCGGTAACAAAAACCCGTTCACGGTCAAGTTTGTCCATCCTTCGGCGATGTGCATCATTCATATTTTATTAATCCTCCATTCCTCAAAAGGCAGAAACCCGCACGTTAGTAATACTAAGTTGCGTAAAAGCAATGAAAACAATTAAACCACAAAAATACACAAAAATACACAAAAATCAAGAATTCTTTGTGTAATTTTGTGTATTTTTGTGGTTCATTTTATTCTCTTTTTTCACGCAATCCGGTATTACTAAGGGTGTCAAAAGTTGCGAGGTCTAACACACTTGCTAACGTGCGTGTTTCCGTTTTTTTTACCAAAATCCGCGTTTATTTGAAAAAATCAGCATTTATCAGCAAAAAAATCCATTTATGCGGAGAAATCACGCTGAATCCGCGAAAAAATCCATTTATTCGGAGAAATTGTGATTTTTTGACAAAGATTTCGATTTATTAGCGAAAAGCCCGATTTTCCTGCAAAAATTCTAATTTTCCCACGAATTTCGCCATCAATCCGCAAATTTCAAAACTTCCCCGCAAAAATCCGCATCTTCCGACAAAAATTCAAGTCAAGCCTTAAAAATACTCCGAATTCTATCACGACTTTCGCAAATTGCAAGAATTTATTTAATATTGTGAATCAATTTTTAGATTTATTACTTTCCAACCACTCACGGCTTTCCTTCAATATTTTCTCAATATCTTTGCTAGATAGATTCTCTATTCTAGGAAAATTTAAGCCAGTCAAGATTTCTAAAGCTGAAACAATATTTCTATCCAATTCTTTTTGGAAGATTTTCGTTTCAGTTCCACCTTCAAGTATAAGCTGATTCTCGGAAAGCGCATCAATTAAATCGCCTACAAAAAAAGTTTTATCATCGGATTCTTTTATCGCTTCGACAGTTTTCAGCCGTATTGTCAAGATTGGGTTTTTCAGTCCCAATCTTATTGTGTGTTTGTCTTTTTCTTTAACAGCCTTACTTAATGCCTTCTCCGCAATATTATAGTCCTTACTAAGAATTTCATTATCTTGTTTAATCGTAGGGATTATTTGTGGAAGTGGCTTTTTATTTTCAAACGAATCTTTTGTTTGCACTTTAGTTTGTTCCAACTTATTACAACTAATCAAAGTAATACCAATGGTTATAGCAAGGATTACGAATAAACACTCAATTGTAAATTTCATTTTATTGCCTCCGTAGATCATTATTTTAAAAGTTCCCGTTATTAAGAGCTAAAACTGAACTATTATCCACCCAAACGCCATTAACCTTGTGTAATCTTCGATGAAACTTCCACAGAAAAAAGTCGGAGATTCTAACCCAAGTTCCTTCAATTTCAAGTCTGGTAAATTCTCTAAATTGAAGTCTTGATTCAAAGGTATTTCCATCTGCCCCTGCCCGATTACAAATTACTGTATTCGGAATATCTTGGGCTAATAATGTGCCTATTTGACTCTGACTATAAGGGTCATTCATTTCATCTAGAGCAGACCTGTCATCATTACCTATAACATCATTGGTAGGATAAGCCTCTAAATCAGATGGAAAGCCAGTTAAGACAAAAGAAGTGTCATTTGGACTAATAGTATTAGGATTCAATATTTTAAATCGAATTTGTCTGGAGCCGTCCCACTTTTTATTTGCCCCGTTTGCTAATGTATCTCCGTTAATAGGATGATTTCCTCCAGGTGGAGAATTAACATTAGCACCGGATAAATTTGGTCTATTGGCATCAGTTATAATTGTAGCGGGCTGAATTGTATGCCTAAATGTATATCCACCTTCTATACCCTGACCCGGACCCGCAGGTCTGCCAGTGTTGCCGGTTATTGCTGTAATTTGGAAAGTTTCCGTCACCGTAACTGTCGCCCAAACAATCCAAACTCTCAATTCCTTAATTACATTATTACGATACTTTATTTTAACCGTTTCTCTTGATGCACTACTTTTTGAAACAGTAGCTTGAAGCGGATTATTTGCTGACTCTGTTGCACCTTCCCAACTTATGTCATCAAGAATTGCTTGTGTGCTTTCGGAAAGTGTAGCAGTTAATGTTACTTGGTCATTAGTTCCTCCTTTCGGAGTTACAAAATGAATTATATTAGCATCACCAGTAATTTGAGTAATTTTGGTTGCTCCGTTCGCAGTTACGTTTGTAACTGTCGGTGTTACTACCATTTCACCGGAGCCTGCGCCGGGGTTTTCGCTCATCCAGCAATTATTTATTCCGGCATCGAACCAAGTTATATCTATCCAATCTGTGCTAAATGACACTATGCCGGGAGAAATTGCTTCGGCTAAACCATCGTTCGTAATTGTCCCGATTTGTGGGTTTGAGTTTGCCCAACCCGCTACATATCTTGGAAAAGGTTCGCCTTGTTGTCCGTAACAGGTTGTCGTTTGGGTTAGGACTTGGAGTTGCAGATAACCGCCAACCGTAACCAATGCCGAGCCGGGCAGAACACCGATGGTCGAGCGGTTGTCGGGACAGCAGTTGTAACAAGCGTAGGTGCTGGCAATGCCCGTAACCGTGTTGACCTGCTCGCTTCGTCCGGTCATTTGTTTATTACTGTCTGCGCCGAACATTGTCCACGAGGCTTGTCCGCTGTCCATATTTGGCGGTATCAGATTGCCCATTCCATCGGGCGTTTGGCTGTCGCGCAAGGTTTTGAAATCAATCATCACGGTTTGAAATGGTTTGACTTCGCGTTCACCGAGCGAATAGCCGCCGCCTTCGTAGTTTAAGTATGCAACATATTTTTTCGGTATGTTCGATTCGTTTTTGATAAAGATAACGGTTGTGTAATCGCCGTCAACTTTCCACGGAAACCCGCCTGCGCTACTCGGCAGACGCATTGGATCGAGAAGTGGAACTTGGAAAACTTGTTGTCCGCTTTGGCTGACGCTCAGGGCGTTCATCAAAACCGTTCCGGGCGCGGTTGAATATTCGAGATTGATTCCGGCAAAGGTTACGTTTGACGGAAGATTTGCCGCTTGAATGGCTGGTTTGAGATTGATTGATTTGCTTTCGCCAGCGTCTATCTGTGTTGCGGGAATTTGGACAAAAGCAACTTCGCCGTTTGCGTTTGTGTATGGAATTTGTCCGCTGACGGTGGTTGTCGTCGTGCCGATGTTGCGGGCAACGACAATTGGGTTAAGTTGGTCATTGCCGATTGCGCCGATTCGCAAACCGCCGCCGTTAAATTTTGACGAAAGCGCAGTTGTCGGATCTGTAAAATTGGCAACGGACGAATAACCGTCGCCTGCGTCGGAAACCAAAATCCGCGCCATTAGTGCGCCCGCGCCGCCGTTGTGTGTGATGGAAATGCCGCCTTCTTTTTTGATTACGCCGCCGTTTTGTTGTCCGACTAAATCTTGCAGAATGTCGAGAACGCGGGTTTCGTGCGGATTCAGATAAATTGTCGCGGGTTGCGATTGATGCGGCGCAGTGCCTTCGACTCCGACGGTTGCCGTTACAACCAAATCGGTCGTGTTCGATAAAATAAATTTCGTGTCGGTTTGATTTGAAGGTTTCCACCAAACGCTTTCAAGGCGATTTGACGGAAAGCGCGACGCGGGTTGAATAAACTGTTCATCAAAAAGCATTCCGTTTTTAAGAATCTTAAACTGCGCTCCGAGTTGCAAACGTCCGCCCTGATGCGAAACTTGCAAACTGCCTTCGTCATATTGCAGCAAATAATTTGCCAGCAAAACGCGCAAATCAACTTCTTGAAATGATTTCGCCGGAATCATCATCACGGGCAAATCCAATCTTACGCCGCTCAAACTATAAAACACAGGATTGACAGTAAGCGGTTCGGGACCTTTATTGTTGAACATCAAAGTCGTTTCTTGTCCGTTTTTCAAACTGTAAAATGAACCAACCAACGTAAAAATTTCAACAGCATTTTCCGTCTGTCCGCAACACGATTTTTTCTTCGTTGTGTCGTTCGGATTTTGGCGGTCAAGCGTTATTGCTTGCTTGCTTGCTTGCTTGCTTGCTTGCTTGCTTGCTTATAGCGTCGAAATTTATTGGATTGATTTTAAAGAAATCTGTATTTGAAGTTTGAGCCGAAATGCTCAAACTGCTGAAAAGACAAAAAACAAGTAGCAAAATACTTCGGAAAAATCTGGGTTTATTCATTTATGCCTCCGTAATACTTCGGGAGAAAAGGCTTTTTTCTCTCGCGTCAAAAAGTTAATTGGGAATCGGCTGATTAAATTTCAATTCGCCGCACTTAATTTATCGAGTTACAAAACCTTTGTGCGCTCTTTTTCTGAATCTGTCAAGCGAAATTGTAAAAATGTTTAACTTGAAATCAACTTGCAACGAGGTCTTTCATACATTCTTTTGAGCAATAAAAAGTCTTCGAGCGAAAATAAATCGCTTTTGTGAGCGGTGTCCAAGTTCCGCATTTGGCGCATTTAACGAGTTTTTGCGCGGGTTGTTGTTCTGCCGGTTCAATATTTTTCGTGTCTTTCGGCTTGCCCATCTTACGCATTTGCCGAAACATTCGCCAAAAGTGAAAAGCCGTCATTATTTGCTTGCGATAACGCACCGCAATGAGTGCCAGAATGACAATTAAAATCAGTAAAACTATTAAAACTTTGGTCATTATTTCGCGCCTTCACTTTTCGCCATTTGTTGTTGAATATCTGCCAAACTCGGCGCGTTCGGGTTTATTTCCTTTAATTTCGCAAGATAATTTTCGGCTTCCTGCGTCTTGTTTTGTTTGATGTAAATTTGCACCAAAAAAAGCAAAGATTTTTCGTGTTTCGGGTTGCTTTCCAGAGTCTTTTTCATTTCGACAGCCGCTTTTTCTAAATCGGGCGGCGTTTGCAGAAAATAAGTCAAACCGAGATCGTTTCTGATTTCGGCATCTTTCGGCGAATTTTCTAAAAGTTTCGTATAAATTTGCCGCGCTTTTGCCAGACTTTCATTGTCTTTATTGTAATATCCGACATCGAAATAACTGTGTCCGAGCGTGATTGCCGTGTCTTTATCAGCCGGATTATTTTGATATGCGCGTTCCAAAAGCCGTGCGGATTCGGCAATCAATTTCGCATCTTTTTTCATCGCGCCGTATTGATAAAGTGCCGTGCCGAATGTTTTTTGAACTTGAAAATTGTTCGGATTTTGGTCGGCTTCTGCTAATTTTTTACGGATTTCTTCGTCGGAAAGCGATGTTTCCGCGTCTTTGGTGTCCGAAGTTGGCGGAGTTGTTTTCAGACGGTTGTTTTCCGTCCGCAATGTTTCGAGTTCGGATTTGTTCAACGCATTGGCAAGAAAAAAACCGCCGATAAAGCTGAGAATTACTGCCAGAATTGAAAGACCTAATGCTTTGCCGTTCATTGTTTTTATTCTAGTTTGAAACCTTCAAAAAGTAAAAAATCCGAAATCGGAATAAGAATTTTTTATCCGCGAAACACGCGAAATACGCGAAAAAAAAGAAGACAGAATATGAATTTCGGATTTAATTTTAGCGTGTTTCGCGTGTTTCGCGGATAAATGTTTTCGTTTTTCTGCCTTATTACGTTTGTAAAAAAAGGCGAGAAAGTTTGATTTGAGGGTATCAAACTTTTTCGCCTTTTCACTTTTAAACTTTTACACTTTTATTCTGATTTGCCGTCGTCAAATTGCAAATCTTCAACGCGGCGGCGCGGAAACGGATCGGACGAACGGCGGCGCGGGACGTTTGTTCCGTCGCGGCGATCAACGCTTCCGGCGGGAAGTCCTTTGCCGTGAACGGCTTCGACTAAAATTCTCGTAATTTCCTGTGAAAGCGTGCGGTGGTCAGCCATTGCGCGGCGGCGAAGCGATTCTTTCAACTCTTCCGGCACATATGCGCCGATAAATACACCTTTTCTATTTGCCATAATAAAATTAGAAACTCCTTTGATTAAAAAATAAATAAATAAACCTTGCAGAAAAAAGACAAATCTATAAGCCGAGTTTTGTTACCGTAAAATTTACAGTCGGTAATCATTCATCTAGGCGTGTTGTTACCAAAACGCTCAAGCGACCTACCCGAAAACGCCGTTTCACCTTGCGGCAAAACTTTGAACGAGCAGTTCAAAAATCGTTTTCCTATTTGGTCTTGCACCACGAGGAGTTTACCCAGCCGCGCTTGTTACCAAACACGCTGACGCGATCTTACCGCGCCGTTTCACCCATCACCTTTTACGGCTGGTTTGTTTTCTGTTGCACTTGTCGTCGCTGGACTTTAACATCCAACGCCCGGACGTTATCCGGCTCGCTGCCCTTTGGTGTTCGGACTTTCCTCTTATTTTATAAAGCGATTACCCGATTTACCTTCTTCTGCAAGGCTGAAAAAAATTCTAGCAAAAATTGTTGAACAATGCCAACAAAGATTTCTGTTTGATTATTTAAAGGTAGAATTTACAAGAATAAATTGACAGTGATAAAATGTATGCAAGGGATACAAATAGAAAAAAAACTCATAAGTAGTCCGACATATCTATCTTAAAGTATTTTTCTAGCGAAAGTCCTGATTTTATTAGTCCAAACGCAAAAATTTAGTTTAAGATTTAATTGTTGGACTACTTAAAAAATCCTTTTCATCCCTTTAATCCTTGTTAATTTTCGATTTCTATCGTATCGCCCGCTTGCAAAATCGGATCGGGAGCTTTGCCGTCTTTAATATCTTTTAAATTAAATTCGATTGCAGTCAGCAAGCCTTGATCATTTTTGCGGCGCACGATGACTTTTTTTGCTGTTTGTTTCCGCAAACCGCCCGAAGCCAGAATTGCCTGCGTCAAAGTCATTCCGCTCGTGAAACTTCTTTGTCCGGCTTGCGTTACGCCGGCGATGTAGAAAAACTGTTGTGAACCGGAAACATTTTCTGTTTTGCCTTCGCCGTAAGTAAATTCGATAATATCGCCGTGAAACACCAATATATTTTCATATTTCGGGTCTTTCAAATCGAATTTTTCGGTGGTCGAATCGGCGCGTTTAATGATGACGCGCTCGGCTTTCGATTGCACGACGGCTTCGGCACGAACGACGTATAAAGGAATTGCTTCGCGTTGAATATATTTTTTGCCGGATTTTTCAACCAGTCCGAGAACGGTTATCGAATGACTGGCGTATTCACGCAATTTCACAGAAACTTGCGGATTTTCATAGAGTTTAATTTTGCCTTTCAGCGAATCTTCGATTTCTTCAACCGTCATTCCCGAAACATTTATCATTTCGCCCGCAAGCGGATAATCAATCGTGCCGTCATTCAAAACGGTAAAATAATTTGCCGTTTTTGCCGGAGCGTTTTGCAAACTGATAAATAAAACGTCGCCGACACCGACTTTATAAATTTCGGTCGGCGCAACAGATTCGGTCGAAGCGCGTTTGACGACTTCCAAAGTTTTATTCGCTACTGAACTTCTTTCGGTTTGATTTTCGGTTTGATTTTGGGAAACGTCGGTTACAACTTCGGAATTCGTTTCATTCGATGTTTTATTTTCCGTCGTTTGAACTTCCGTTTTTTGATTGTCTGTGGATTCTTTTTTAGGTTTGGTTTTCGGATTTTTCGACTGTCCGAAATTTACTTTTGACGTTTGTGTTTCTTGGGCGCGAACCTGTCCGACGGTCAAAAAAACCGCGAACAGCATAAATACAAAAAATTTTATCAGCCAATTTCCGTGCATAATTTTTTACGCAAAATATTTAATTTCAAATCTTGCCCAAAACTTAAATTAGTTTGATTAAAAACTAAAGATAAACCAAATTTCCAATTTCATCAAGCGTTAGTTAAATCAACGGGAAAATATGCCCGCAACCTAACTAAAGGTGTATTAGATGCGGAATTTTAGTTTTTTATAATTTATTTTTAATTGTTTATGGCTTAACGAATTCTAAACAAACCGTTTAACTCGTCAGAAAATAAGTGCGCCCAATTTGCCGTAAAAAATTTATGCACGGTTTCTTCAACTTCGTCGGCAGTCGCACACAGCGTAATTTTTTTGACAACTTCCCGCGCTTCTTCGGCGGCAATGCCGCAAATAATATTTTTCACACGCGAAATCGAATTAAAATTCATACTCAACTCACGCGCACCTAAACCAACTAAAATCGGCACATAAAACGGCGAACCTGCCATTTCTCCGCAAATTGTTACGGGAATATCCTTATTTTCACCCGCTTGCAAAACCATTTTCAAAGCGCGAATAACTGCCGGATGAAGCGTCCGAAACCAATCGGCAACCAATTCGTTATCGCGGTCAACTGCTAATAAATACTGCACTAAATCGTTTGTTCCGAGACACATAAAATCAACTTCATCGGCAATTTCGTTGATAACAAAAATGCTCGACGGAACTTCAATCATCGCGCCGAGTCGCGGATTTCCGAAATTTATACCTTTGCGCCGCAACAATTCGCGCTCGCGTTCAATCATTTTTTTGGCAAAACGAATTTCCGAAATATCAGAAATCATCGGCAAAATAATGTCAATTTTGTTTTCAAACGAGGCTTGCAAAAGCGCACGAATTTGCGTGCGAAATTCTTTGCGGCGTTTGAAACTCAGACGAATTGCCCGAAGTCCGAGCGCGGGATTTTTTTCTTTTTCCTGAGCATCTTCGACAATTTGTTCGATGCTCAAATCGAACGTGCGAATTTTTACGCCGTCTTCGCCAACCATCGCGGCAATTTTTCGATAAGCATTAATTTGTTCGTTTTCCGACGGGAAACCTTTGAATTGATTAAACAAAAATTCCGAACGATAAAGCCCGATTCCCTGTGCGCCCTGTTTTTTCGCTTTGGCGTAACCTTGCGGCAAATCGGAATTCGTGCGGATGATGATTTCCGCACCGTCAAGCGTTTTCGGTTTGCCGTTTTGCGTTTCGAGTTTATCTTTTTTGTTCGATCTTAAATTTGACGCAAAAGATTCGTATTCATCAAGCGTTTGCTTTGTCGGATGAACGATTAATTGCCCCTTAAATCCGTCAACGATAACTTTTTCGCCCGTCTGAACACGCCGCAAAATTCCTTTAAGCCCAGTAATCGCGGGCAGATTCAATTCACGCGCCAAAATAAATGTGTGAGAAGTCCAGCCGCCGCTTTCGGTGATTATGGCTTTCGGATTTGTTTGTGCAATTTCGATTAAGGTCGAAGGTTTGACTTCTCTGGCAACGATAATCGAATTTTTTTTCAGGTTGATATTCGCCTTTTTTCCGCCGCCGAGCGCGGATAAAATTCTGTCGGCAACATCTTCCAAATCAATATATTTTTCGCGCAAATTTTCGTCGGCAATCGCTTTATATTGAGCAATATATTTATCCGTAACGCACTTTACAGCCCATTCCGCATTTACTTTTTGAAATTTGATGTTTTCTTCGATGCGCCGCAAAAGCGATTTATCTTCGAGAATCAAAAGATGCGCCTCGAAAATATTGGCTTTTTCTTCGCCGAGCAGTTCGTTTTTTTGAAGATTGGTTGTTTTTAGATGCCGTTTTGCCAGACGAATTCCGGCGTGAAGCCTCCGCAATTCGCGTTCGATTTGCGAATCTTTCAGCGAAACCCGATAAAATTGCCGCTTGCGCCCGTGCAGACAAACAATTTTCCCGATGGCAATTCCGCGCGAAACTGCCCGCGCTTTAAGTTTTAATTCGGAAGTTTTTATTTCGCGGGAAATTTTAATTGTTTCTTCTAAAACAATCATTTTTTATACATTTATTGCAATTACGGCTTGCTTTTCGGGGATGAAAATTAGCAGTTTGCACATTCTTTTTTAATTTTTGGAAACTTGAGAATAGCCAAGTCGCTACCGCTCCTTGTTCTCATCAACCGCCGGATGGAAAATGTGGTTTCAGAAGCGCGGCAAGTGCGGCAATATTTCTGGTTTGAATCAAAATCTCGCCCGGACCTTGAAATTCCGCAACCAAACCTTCGCCCGACATCATACTTCTGAAAATTCCGCCTTTCGCGGCTTTTCGCAAATTATACTGCATCTGTCCTTCCCACGCGACAAGATGACCTGTATCAACGACATAACCTTCGCCCGGACGCAAAGTTTTTCGATGAATCGCGCCGAAAGATGAAACAAGCAAAAGTCCTGTGCCTGAAACTTGCAAAACGAACAAACCTTCGCCGCCGAAAAACGATTTTGCGCCGCCGAATTTCGTATCAATTTGCAGAGAAGTGTCGCCCGCTAAGTAAGAACTCGATTGCACCTTAAACGTCTGATTTTGCATTTCAATTCCGGCAATATCGCCCGGCGCACCCGACGCAAGCGTAACTTCGCCCGTGCCGCCGCGAGCCGTAAATGTTGAAACAAAAGCAGATTCGCCGCCGACTGCGCGTTTTAACGCACCGAAAACGCCGCCTTTCATCTCGGAATTAAGTTCGATATTTGAAGACATCGAAACCATCGCACCGGCTTCGGCATTGATTTGCTGTTCGGATTGAAGCTGCACAACTGCCAGCGCAAACGCGCCTTGATATTCGATTGCCCAAGTGTAGCCGCGCCCTTGCCCGCGCCCGTCGCGGTCAACCCGAAACGCGCCGTCCGTTGTTCCGGCTTGCGATTGTTGTTGCGGCTGTTGCGGCTGTTGAAATTGTTGTGGCTGTTGCGGTTGCGCGGATTGAAGCGTGAAGCCGCAAGTTCCGCAAAACTTTATATTCGGCATCAATGGTGCATTGCATTTTGGACAATTCATAAATTTTAATACCTTTTTCAATTACAAATTACAAAATTACAAATTACAAATATTTAATTACAATCTTCAATAATGTCATTCGGAAAATCTACAAATTTGTAATTTATAATTTGTAATTTGTAATTTTGGTTTTGACTAATAAAAACACACTTTTATTTTGTTTTCTCGATAATTATTCGGCTTGCTTCTTCGGCATCGTGCGCGAAATCGAGAAATTTTACGTCCGAATCGCTGACGACTAAATTTTCCTGCCAACAATTTACGACTTCGCGCCAGCAATCGCCCAAAAGCACGAGCGGGCGATTTTCGATAACGCGCGTTTGCAGTTTGTTCCAGACGAGCGAAATCTCCGTTACCGTTCCCATTCCGCCGCGCAGTGCGACAAAACCGACGGAACGGGCAATCAATCCTTGCAAACGGTCGTAAAAATGATCAGTCGCAACTTTATCGGTCAAAAAGCGATTCGGTTCGCCCTTGAATTGATTCATTACGATTCCGAAAACGCGCCCGCCTTTCTCGCGTGCGCCGCGCGAAGCCGCTTCCATAATTCCCAAATAACCGCCCGTGCAGATTGTAAATCCGGCTTCTGCCAAGCGTCCGCCGAGTTCTTTGGCTTCTTTGTATTCCGGCGAATTCTCACCACATTTCGAGCCGCCGAAAATTGTTACGATTTTTTCCGATGTATTATCAAGCACTATTTTTTCCGTGAACTTTTAATTTAAAAACTAACATTTATTATATTCAAACACGCTTTAATTTCAAACTTCCTTCGCCGCTTCTTCGGGCGTTAAGTTTCCGGCTTCGTGAATCGCTTTTGTCGTGTCGGTGAACATCAAAATCACGCTGCCTATAACAAAAAACACAATCAAACCCAAAATCGCCGGACGAAATGATCCGGTTGCGCCGACAATAATCGCAAAAAGAATTTGTCCCATCCAAGACGTGCCTTTTTCGCTGATCTCGTAAAGTCCGAAAAACGACGATTCACGCCCGCGCGGAATCATTTGTGAATAGAGCGAACGCGACAAAGCCTGTGCGCTTCCGAGAACCAATCCGATAAAACCGCCGATAATAAACGCCTGAATTTTTGTCTGAAAAAAAGCGTAAGCATAAATTACGATTCCGCACCAAATCATTAATGAAACAATAATCGTGCGTTTTGCTCCGATAATTCGGGCAAGTCTTTCAAACGAAATCGCGCCGATTAAAGCCGAAACTTGCGCGATTAAAAATAGAGTGAGTAAAAAAGTGCTGTCAACAGGCAATCCGTTTTTTGTAAAAAGTTCGTAAGAAATAAAAACCGACGATTGCAGAATGACGGTTTGAATACCGTCGTTATAAAAAAGATACGCAATCAGAAAAAGCATAGTGTAACGCAATTTACGAAGTTCTCTCAGGGTTTCCCAAATTTCACTGAAACCGACAGTTAGCAGGCTTTTGTTACCTTCGATAGTCTTTTCGGCTTGTCGTGTTTTAATCAAAGAAAAACTAATCGCGCCGAAAATTCCCCACCAAAGAGATGAAGCAAGAATAGAAATCCGCACTGCCAAACCAGTCGTAATCCCGAAATTATCTGCATTATTGATGAGAATAATACAAAGAATCAGCATCACTACTCCGCCAATGTAACCCAAACCATAACCGTAACTCGAAATTTTGTCGCGCCGGTCTTCGCTCGTAATGTCAATCAAAAAAGCGTTATAAAAAACATTGGCGGCGGCAAACGCCATATTGGAAATTATTATTAAAAAACTCAATACATAATACGATTCACTGACAAAAAACATTGCCATTCCGGTAATTACTCCGACGTAGCAAAAAATAGCCATCAGACGTTTTTTTAAGTTTGTGTAATCGGCAATGGATCCCAAAATCGGTAGAAAAACAACCAGCGAAATTGTCGAAAGTGCGGTGCAAACAGCAAACAGATTTTTCGCAGTTACGTCCATAAATCCGAGATTTATGATAACGCCGTCTTCCCCAACTGCGGTTTGCGCCATATTAAAAAGATACGGTCCGATTAAAACACCTATTACCGCCGTAAAAAAAGCAGAATTTGCCCAGTCATACAGCATCCATCCGAAAATTTCTTTGCGGTCGTTTTTCTGAATATTATTTATTTCATTCATTTTCTTAAAGTCAGAACAAGAAGCGGTAGCGACTTGCATAAAATTAAAGTCAGAAAGAAACAGTAGCGACTTGCATAAAATTTGGCAGGTCGCTACTGCTCCCTGTTCTGACTTAACAATCCTAAAATTGCCGGTGTAATATCGGTTAAATCTTTGATACGGTTGGCAATTTCTCGATGTTTTCTGCCCCAAACTATTGTCGGAACGTCGTTCAAAGTATGATTGCGAACCGATAAATCTTCAAGGTTGCCGTGGTCGCTTGTCAAGATGACGGTCGTTTTTTCCAAATCAACTGCTTTCAAAACTTCGCGGACAAATTCGGCAACCTGTGGCAAATGAATTCGTGCTTTTTCAAAATCTTGGTCGTGTCCGATTTCGTCGGTAATAAAATGTTCGTAAAGCGTAAATCGAAATTCTTTCGTTAATTCTGCCAAAATTATCGCGGCTTCCGACGGCGAAAAAAGCGGCGCGTCAAATCCTCTTTCAACCAAATCTCGATTAGTAAAATCGTGATAAATCGCTTTTCTTCCAAGTAAATCCGGCAATTTTCTAAATATCATTCCGGCGGCTTCAACGGCGCATGTCGTTGCGGATTTCCAGCGCGGAGTTTCGGAAAAAAATCTCGGCGTATAAGCGTTTGCAAAAACATTCGGCTCGATTCCCTTTTGCATCAATTGCAAAAAAACCGATTTTTCCTTAATGATTTCACGCATCGCCGCATTCGGAAAACCTTGTTTATGATAACCGAGCGTTTTCGGGATGTTGATTCCCGTGTAAATTGTCGTCTGCCCGGAAGCACTCTGCGGACGACCTTCGATGCCGAGACGCGGATCGGTTAAAGCTAATTTTCCATCGAACGGAATAACTGAAGTTTCACCTTTAAAATGCGCTAAAGGTTCGAGATTTTCAAATTTTGCGAACGGATTTGTTTCATTTCTGTCGCCGATCCCGACTCCGTCCAGAAATATTAACAAAACCGAACTTATTCCGTTTGATTGCATACAAGTTAAGTTAAATTCAAACTTATTCTAACCGTAATTGTTTTCTGTGTCTAACTTTATCCGAATTTCAAAGTGTTTTGTCGCATTGTAAATAAAAATATTAAATTTTCTATAATTTCGGCTAAAATTCCCAATCTATATTGACAAAACCAACCAAAAAAAGTTACCTTTTCCTAGTTTTATTATTAAATTTCTTGTCGAGTAAATTAATTCACCTGCATCCCCTTTAACTTCATTTACAATTCGACAATTAAAGTTATTGATTTTTAAATCTTTGAGGAGTGGAAAAAAAATTTTATGAATTTGACGCAAGTAAATAGTTTAGGAAAATCTTTTGCCGTAAAAGCAGCGGCAGTAGCGGTAATATTTTTCGGTGTGTTGGCGATGAGCGTCGGGACAACGAACGCGCAAGCCTTTTCGGAGGATTTTGCAGTCGTGCCGGTTCCGGGTTGGACGGTGCAAAACAATAGTGTGCCGACGGGTTCGACGACGTGGTTTCAAGGTAATTCGACGGTTTTCCCGTCGCAAGCCGGTGCGCCGACGGCGTATATCGGAGCAAATTTCAACAGCGTTACAGGCGCGAATACAATCAGCAACTGGTTTATTTCGCCCAACCGCACGTTTTCTAACGGCGATGTCATCAAGTTTTGGACACGCACGGTAACGAATCAACAGTTTCCCGACCGTTTGCAAGTTCGCCTTTCAACGGCAGGAGCAAGCACCAACGTCGGCGTAGGTTCGGCGGCAGTCGGCGACTTTACAACAGTTTTGCTCGACATCAATCCGATGTATGAC
>JANNYB010000234.1:0-31042 GCA_031409875.1 Acidobacteriota bacterium
AACAATTTGGCAATCGGAATATTACGAAAAACAGGCTGGGAAAATATTGCCAAAGCACGGAGATTTTATGAGGTTTTTACCGCCAAGGGACTAAATTTAATAACTCAGCCAATTGTTGTCTGACTTTGCAATAGCCCTACTACTCACCACTTACCACTCATTTATTTATTGACCGTTAATAACGCCTTGTGTTAGTTTTTAAAAGGCGCAAATTCCTGAAAACTGCCGTCTTTTTCTTACCTAAAAACAAAAGTGATTACCGGATTCAATACAGACATCGAATTTCAAGGCGTAACTTATCACGTCCAGACTGAAGATAAAGGTGTGGACACGCCGCTGATTTTGTCGTTGGTTTATGACCGCGGCACGATTTTGGCGAGCAAGCGTTCGCCATATGAAGATTTGGTGAAAGAAGGTTTTAATGAAAAAATCCTTACCGAACGTCTGCAAAAACAACATAAATTGATGTGTGCGGCAGTTCGCGCCGGACGAATCGAAGATTTGAAGCGGATGACGCTCAAAGAATCCGCGCTCAAACGTCAAGGACTTGTCGCGCAGAAAGAAATCAAACAAGTTCCCGAAAAAAAACCGGAAATTATTCTGCCGCCGCCTTTTATCAATGAAGCCTTGCGCGAATCAAAGCCCTTGCCGCCTGTCGTTGAAAATAAACCCGAAACCGAAATTCCGCGTCCGACCGAAGAATTAATTTGGGATATTCCGATTGACGTTATCGAAGAATTTATTGTTGACGGCGTGCAAATTGTTGAAGAAGAAATGATTTTGCCGGCGGAAGCCGTTGAAATTGTTACGGATTTTGCCAAGTCTGAACAACCTGCCGATGATAATTTGAAAATCGAATTGATGAATGAATCGGGATTCAAAGGCGGCGAGCGCAAAACGATTACGATTCTATTGCGGCGCGGCAATCAGGAAAAAGGTTTGACGGGCGCACAAGTCGTCGTCAAAGTTATCGGTTCGAGCTTTCGTCCGCTGATTTTCCACGCCAAAACCGACAGCAACGGCGTAGCAATCGTCCACCTCCAACTTCCGCATTTCCGCGCCGGTCGCGCCGCTGTTTTAGTCAAAGCAATGAGCGGCGGCGAAGAAGCCGAACTGCGCCGCGTCGTTTCGCAAGGTTAAATAGAAAATGATTCATTTTCATAGATGTCGAATATTTCGATACTAACAATTCGATTTTGCGCGTCCAAATCGAAAATAACGCCATCATCAAGTTTGCTTTGATTGCTGATGACCGGATTTTCGTTGGTAAAACGCAAGTAAAGAATATTTTCTTCCTCGTCAAATTTGCTCAGAATCGGCACGCCCGGCAACTGAACTCTTTTTGCCGCCAATGATAATAATTTCTTAGTTGGCGTTAATAATCTCGTGTCCATATTACTTTATTTTCGTCGTAATCATCTTGAATACGAGCCGAAATGATGAAACCGTCAGTTTTAGAGATTTCTCTATAAATAACGTGCATCCATTTCCGACGCGACAAATTGACAACGGCAATCTTAGATTTATTATTTCCGCGCAAAATAAACTGCGGATTTTCTATGGTGTCCAGAACGACATTGTAATATCCGCTCATATAAGAGTGATTAAAAATAATATGTTCATACCATCGTTCTTCCATCAAACGAATCGGCACACCGTTAATTGATTCTACAATATTTAAAATCACAAATCTATTTTTATGCCAAAATCTCTAACTTACAATTAAAAGCCGTTTCAAACATATCGCCTTTCTGCGCTGCCGCCAACATTTCGCGTTCGCAACTTTTTTCGCTTTCCAATTTAATCGAAAATTTTCCGTTTTCTATTTTGCATTTTACATTTTTAACGCGGCTGTCATAGCTTCGGTCGAGCGCGTCGGCGAGTCTTAAAATTCCGCCGAGTTTCCAGATTATTTCTTGAGTCGAAGGCGAAAGTGCGGAAAATTCGAGATGTTTTTCTTTCGGCATCGAACCGCGATGATAGCGCGTCAGATTTCCGATAATCTCGCGTCCTTCTTCGGAAAAGCCTGTTAATTCCGAGTGTTTGATGAGATATTGCGAATGTTTATGATGTGATTCGTGCGAGATGTAATAGCCGATGTCGTGCAAAATTGCGGCGGCGGAAAGCAGCACGCGCCAATGTTTTGAAAGATTAAATTTCGGCGCGAGTTCATCAAAGATTGTTTCGGCAAGTCGCGCAATTTGCAGAGAATGTTCTTTTTCATAGCCGAATCTTTTGCCGAGCGCGAGAACGCCTAAAAGTCGCGGATCGTGCAGATCGGAAATCGGCGGATGCAGCGCGATTTCGAGTTTTTGCAAACGGTCAATAACTACGCCTTCACGCAAGGCAAACGCGCACGTCGTCAGTTTTTTGATTTTCAAAGCCCGCATCACGCCCGCTAAAATTTGTCCGCCGGCGACGACGATTTCAGCGCGTTGATTACTTATGCCGGGCAATTCTTTTCTTTGTTCGACATTCATCGAAACAATTTTTTCGTTTAATTTTTCAAGCGCGGAAAGTTCGATGATTTGTCCGCCGCGTTCGATTTTTTCGGTGCGATTGATATTTTCGAGCAAAGTTCCGAGCGAAAGAATCGTGCCGCTCGTGCCGCTTGCTTCGCGCCATTGAAGTTCGCCGAGTTCGCGTGTCGGACGTTCGAGCGCGAGCGCGATTTCGGCTTGTAAATCTTTGATTTCACGCAGTTTCGGCGGATCGGTGAAAATAAATTTATCGCTCAAACCGACTGCGCCGAGCTTTACCGAAAAAAGTTTGACGGGCAAACCGTTTTGCATTACCGAAAGTTCGGTCGAACCGCCACCGATGTCAATATTAATCAGCGAATCGCTTTGCAAAGCATAAACCGCCGCCAAACCGATAATCCGCGCTTCTTCGATTCCCGAAATAATTTCGATATGCACACCCGTTTCGCGTTCGACGGTTTCGATAAATTCATTTGCATTGTCCGAAGCGCGAACGGTTGCCGTGGCGACGGCGTAGATTTTTTCTGCGCCGCGTGATTCTGCAAGTTGACGAAAACGGCGAATCGTATCAACGGCGCGGGCAATTGTTTCGGGCGAAAGTTGATGATTGGCAAGTGTGCCGTGTCCGAGCCGCACGGATTCTTTATCACGCGCCAGAACAGTAAAAGACGCGGCGGAAACCGCATCAACAACGATGGTTTTTATAGAGTTTGAGCCAATATCAATAGCGGCGAGTTTCATTATCAAAAATTTAACACATAGGAACATAGAAAACATAGAAGAACCAAACAAATACAAAAATGTGCGCTACCGCTCACGCTGCTGATTGTTCTATAATTTTACAGTGATAAAAATTCAAATAAACGGCGAGATTAAAGAAATCGCAAACGAATTAAATCTTGCGCGTTTGATCGAAACGCTTGCGCTGCCAAACGAACGTATTGCCGTCGAATTAAATAAAGAAGTCGTGCGAAAAAAAGATTGGGAAAATATTTTGATAAAAGAAGCGGACAAAATCGAAATCGTCCATTTTGTCGGCGGCGGTTAAATCAATTACGAATTTCAAATTACGAATTACGAATTTGCGGATTAAAGTTTCTAATTTTAGTCCGCATTTCTTTTGCGCGAAATTTTGTTAAAATTAGAAATTAGAAATCTCAAATTTGAAATTATTATGTCAGACACTTTTATATTAGCCGGAAAAACTTTTAATTCGCGCCTTATCATTGGCACGGGAAAATATCGTTCGTTTGAAGAGATGCAAGCCGCGCACATTGCGTCGGGCGCGGAAATGGTTACGGTTGCGGTCAATCGTGTGCCTTTGGATAGAAAAACCGAATCGTTTCTCGATTATCTTGCGCCGGAAATGCAGATTTTGCCGAATACGGCGGGCTGTTATGATGCCGAACACGCGATTCGGACGGCGCGTTTGGCGCGTGAAGCACTCGAAACCGATTGGATAAAACTCGAAGTCATCGGCGATAAAATAACGCTTTTGCCGGACAACGAACAAACTTTGGAAGCCGCGAAAGTTCTTGTCAAAGAAGGCTTTATCGTTCTGCCGTATTTCACGGACGATTTGATTATGGCGAAAAAATTGTTGGACGCAGGTTGCGTTGCCGTGATGCCGCTTGCTGCGCCGATAGGTTCAGGAATGGGCGTGCAAAATCCTTCAAACTTACGCATAATGCGCGAACAATTGCCCGACGCAACGATCATCGTTGATGCCGGAGTCGGCGTGCCAAGCGATGCCGCGATTGCAATGGAACTCGGCGCAGACGCAATTTTGATGAACACCGCCATTGCCGAATCAAAAAATGCCGCACAAATGGCAACCGCAATGAATTTCGCCGTCCAAGCCGGAAGACTTGCGTATCTTTCGGGACGAATGCCAAAGCGTTTATATGCCAGCGCATCAAGCCCAATCGAAGGAGCAATCAAGTGAGTCCAAAGTCCAAAGTCCAAAGTCCAAAGTCCAAGACCAAAGACCAAAGATTAAAGACCAAAATCTATATCTTTTTACTTTTTATCGCCTTCGCCGTTGTCGCTTGCGAAAGCGGCAAAGCTACGCGCAAAAGTTTTTCAATTATCGAAAGCAAAACCTACGAATCTTCACTCTTTCGCCAAAACTGCGCCATTTGCCACGGACAAGAAGCCGACGGCAAAGAAATTGACGGTAAAATAATCCCGTCTTTACGCTACGGCAACGCGGAAAAAAAGACCGAACAAGAAATCTACGACCAAATAAAAAACGGCAAACTCCCGATGCCCGCCTTCAAAGACCAATTAACCGAAGAAGAAATTCAAAAAATGGTAAGATTTATCAGAAAAGATTTGCAAGGAAAAGATGAAAAGTAAAAGATGAAAAGTAAAAGGGTAAAGGTAAAAAGTAAAAAAGTTTTCAGCCTCGTTCACGAGGCTTTCCGCGCTTCGCGGCAATTAACCACGTCCGTTCACGGCGTGGTTTAGATTGAAAATTGTGCATTAAGCGCGTTTTAACGTGCTTTCAAAAGGCTTAAGCCAAAAACAAAAGGACGTTAAAACGCCCTTTCATCAATTTACGAATCGCTGACCGCGCCGTGAACGGACGCGGCTATTTGCCGCGAAACGCGGAAAGACGGCTGAAGCCGCCTAAAAAATAATTTAAACTGAAATTTGTGCAAACAGACGAAACGACGAAATACCAAAAAGAATGGGACGATTACAAAAATCAGCAAGCAGACGGCTGTTTAATTGGAATATTTCTTGTTGTGGCTTTTATAATCACCTCCGTAATTTCTCGAAATTATCCTGATTACGAGAAGTTTTTCATCGGCATTTTCGTTGGGCTTTTTTTTATTGTTTTCGTATATCATTTTTACAAATATATTTTTGGCAAATATTGGAAATGTCCGCGTTGCACCAAAGTTTATTATTATCCGAACCGTTGGGACACCGATAATAAATGTCGAAGTTGTAATCTACCCAAATATTACGGTTCATCATATTTTTATGACCAATGGGGAACTGAACAAGGAAAAGATTTTGCAAAACGGATTGAAGAAAAAAAATTGTAATAATTTTGAATTCGGGCGTGAAAGATTTTGAGGTAACAAAAATGAAACTGATTTCAATATTTTCGTTCTTAATTTTTACGTTTTCCGTCATTCAGTTTTTGGGCTGCTCTTTGTCTCAGCGAACGATTTCTCAAGATGCATCGCTCGAAAATAAAGCGATAAACTCGCCGTTAAAAACTCCAAGAATCGCAGATAATCCGGCAAATATTGCTGACCAGAATTTTGTTAAAGAATGGAAAGATAAATATGATATAACTCTCACGGAATTAGAAAAAAATCTTCGCTTGTGGCAGGAGAGCGAAATCGCAAATTATAATTGTGTAACTTGGAAGTTTGCGACTGGTGCAACAAGCGATTGGAATGCTTTTCAGGCTTTAATTAAAGTTCGTAATAATCAAAATATTTCAATAGAGAGTAAGTTAAAACAAAAAGACTTTAGAGTTGAAGATTACAAAGATTTTGATTCAATTGATAAAATATTCAAATACATTCGGCAAGAATTAGATAACGGTCGTATTGTGTATGCTAAATACGACAAAAAGTCTGGGTATCCAAAATCGGTAATTTTCGATTATTCTTTTATGATTGATGATGAAAGAGGAATTGCTATCGAAAAATTTGAAATTGTGAAATAAACAACTCAATCAAGTATTTATGAAAATTCTAATCACAGGCGCGAGCGGTTTGGTCGGGACGGCTATGATTCCGACTCTTAAAGCGAAAGGACACGAGATTTATAAACTTGTGCGGAAAACTCCGAAAGCGGCGGACGAAATTCAGTGGGACGCGACAGAAGGTTTTTCTGATGCAGAACAATTAAAACTCGAAAATTTTGATGCAGTCGTGCATTTGGCGGGCGATAATGTTGCGTCTGGAAGTTGGTCTGAGGAAAAGAAACGCAAGATTCGCGAAAGCCGCACGGTTGGCACGCGGGTTTTGGTTGATGCGCTGAAAAAGTGTGAAAATCCGCCGAAGATTTTAGTTTCCGCGTCGGCAATCGGTTTTTACGGCAATCGCGGCGACGAAGTTTTGGACGAAGATTCGGCAAAAGGTGTTGGATTTTTCCCCGATGTTTGCGATGAATGGGAACAGGAATCAAACAAAGCAAACGAATTCGGCGCACGAGTCGTTAATCCGCGCATCGGCGTTGTTTTGGCGAAAGACGGCGGCGCACTCGAAAAAATGCTCACGCCGTTTAAGTTTGGTGTCGGCGGCGTGGTCGGAAGCGGCGAACAATTTATGTCTTGGATTGCGATTGACGATTTGATAAAAATCTTTCATTTCGCACTCGAAACAGAAGATTTACACGGCGCAATTAACGCGACTGCGCCAAATCCCGCAACTAACGAAGACTTTACGAAAACGCTCGGAAAAGTCTTAGGTCGTCCGACAATTATCCCGATTCCGGCGTTCGGCATTAAATTACTTTTCGGCGAAATGGGCGAAAGGCTTTTGCTCGAAGGTTGCCGCGTGATTCCGAAAAGATTGCAAGATTCCGGTTTTGAATTTCAATTTACAAACCTCGAAGACGCAATGAAGCACGTTTTGGTTTGAGAAGGTTTAGCCCACGAAAGACAAGAAAAAAAGCAGAATTATTTTTTCGTGTCTTTCGTGTGTTTCGTAGGCTAATAACTTTTTTAAATTTTCCGCTTGACAAATATTTTAATTGCAACTAATCTAGTTACAGTTATGGCGGCTAACAGTCAATTTGCAATTGCGATTCACGTTTTAACGATTCTTGCCAAAGGTGGCGATGAGCGCGTTAAATCGGATTATATTGCCGGAAGTGTGAACACGAATCCGGTGGTAATTCGGCGATTGTTGAGCAATTTGCAAGAAGCCAATTTAGTTGTTTCGCAAGTTGGCGCAACCGGCGGCACGATGCTTGCTAAACAACCTAAAGACATACATTTATCAGATATTTACAAGGCTTTGCCGTGCGGCGAAGTTTTTGCGCTTCATTCAAAAGAAGCAAATCAAAATTGTCCGATTGGCAAAAATATGGCGGCGTTTTTGTGCGGTTTGCAAAAGGAAATTGATAAATCAATTGACGAAAAATTAAGTCAATATACGTTACGAGATGTAATTGAAAAAATTGAAGCCGCTTAAAATTTTTTGTTCTAAACTGTATCAAATAATGTTACAAAAAGGTTAAATATGAAAACTGAAATGGAAAGAGAAAACTTAACGAAAGAAACGATTTTGGAAAAATTAAACTGGCGTTATGCGACCAAACAATACGACATAACGAAGAAAATTTCGGCGGAAGATTGGGAAACTTTGGAGCAATCTTTAATACTTGCGCCGTCGAGTTTCGGGCTTCAACCGTATAAATTTATTGTCGTTACCGACCAAGAAACGAAGGAAAAACTTCGCCCGGCGGCGTGGGGACAATCGCAAATTACGGACGCATCGCATTTGGTTGTGTTGGCGCACAAAAAAACTCTGACCGACGAAGACATTGAGCATTATGTTGATCGAATTGTCGAAGTTCGCGGCGTTGAGCGTGAAACTTTGACGGATTACGAAAACGTGATGAAAGGTTCGGCGAAAAAAGCGGTTGACGGCGGTTATGTCGAAATTTGGAATTCGCGGCAGGCTTATATTGCGCTCGGATTTTTGCTTCAAACAGCCGCGCTTTTGGATATTGACGCAACGCCGATGGAAGGTTTTGATGCGGCGCAATTTAACGAAATACTAGGTTTAACGGATTATTCGGCAGTCGTTGTGGCGGCAGTCGGTTATCGTGATGCGGAAAAAGATTGGTTGGCAAATCTGCCGAAAGTTCGTTTTTCAGCAGACGAATTAATTGTCAGAATTTGACAACGAAAAGAACGAGCAAGGGAAGGTTTTTATGAATTCGAGCAGTTTTGCATCAGCAATTTTTTTGCGGATGACATCGGAAATAATCAGCGTTTATATATGGTTTCTGCGGTTTAGCAATTATTTATTGAAATTGGTGCAATAAAAAATATGAAAGAATATATGGAAAAATCAATGACGTTTGCGGAATATATCAAGTTGATTGATGATTTGTTGCTTGACGGAAAAACGACGGGCGAAAATCAATCGGACGCGATGTTTAATTATGGCAAATTGAATCGTCAGCGAATGCACAGACTTGAAAAAACGGTTTTGCTGAATGAAAGTTTGCGCGAAAAATTGCAAAATAATCATAGAAAAATGATTTGGCTGATAATTACGGAAGGTTGGTGCGGCGATGCGGCGCAAAATATTCCGGCTATCGAAAAAATTGCGGCGGAAAGCGCAAATATCGAAACGCGCTACGTTTTGCGCGACGAAAATCTTGAACTGATGGACGCATATTTGACGAATAATGCGCGTTCGATTCCGAAATTAATCGCGCTCGATGCGGAAACTTTGGAAGAAATCGGAACTTGGGGACCGCGACCGCAAAACGCGATGAAATATTTTCTTGAAATGCGCGAAAATGGTTTGGAAAAGCCGCAAATGATGGAAAATATTCAGCGTTGGTATAATGCAGACAAGGAAAAATCGTTGCAGACGGAATTTGAAAATCTTTTGGACGAATGGACGAAAGAAAAAGAAACGGCGGCAACGCAGTAAAGTTTTGAGTTCCGCCTTTAGGCGGCTTTTCCGCCAGCGAAGCGCAGCGGAAAGCACGCTGAAGCGTGAACTCAAAACAAAAAATTAGGAGAAAATTGTATGAATAAATTAGCATTTTTAGTTTTAACTTTCGCAGTATTTTTAACGGCTTGCGAAGATCCGGCGGCGAATAAACCGAAGGCGACAACGACGAATTCGACGACAAACTCGGCTGTAAATACGCCGACATCGAACGCAAACACAACCGCGCCGACCACGAAAATTGTCGCAAAAGGCACGGCTTTGGCTTTGACGGCGGAAAATTCAAAAGTCGAATTTACCGGCTCGAAAGTTACGGGCAAACACGATGGCGGATTTAAGGCGTTTACGGGAACGATTGATTTGGTCAACGCGAAAGCCGAAGAAAGCAGCGTAACGGTTGATATTGACGCGACTTCGGTTTATTCGGATTCGGAAAGTTTAACCACGCATTTGAAATCGCCTGATTTTTTTGACGTTGAAAAATTCCCGAAAGCGAATTTTACTTCGACAAAAATCGTTGCCGACACAGCAAAAGGCGCGGGAAATTATACGGTTACGGGCGATTTTGATCTGCACGGACAGAAAAAATCAATCACATTTCCGGCGAAAATTACGATTTCAGACGCAGAAGTTGCCGTCGAAGCCGAATTTTCGATTAATCGTAAAGATTTCGGCATCGTTTATGCAGGAAAAACTGATGATTTAATTCGTGATGACGTGGTTATTAAATTGAATTTGAAAAGTCCTCGGAAGAAATAAGAGTGAAAATGTGAAAGAGTGAAAATGTGAAAAAGTTTGATTGACTAATGCTCAACCGCTTTTCCACATTTTCACTTTCAAAATTATGAAAGCCTACGAAATACAAGAATTCGGAATCGAAAATCTCGCGCTTGTCGAACGTGAAATACCTAAACCAAACGCGACGGAAGTTTTAGTTAAATTTCACGCGGCATCGTTAAATTATCGTGATTTGATGATGGTCAAAGGTTGGTATAATCCGAAATTGAAAATGCCGCTTGTGCCGTTTTCAGATGGTGCGGGTGAAGTCATTGCGATTGGTTCAGACGTTACAAAATGGAAAGTCGGCGACAGAATTATGCCGATTTTTATGCAAGGTTGGTTGGACGGCGAAGTTGATTTTCAAAAGGCAAAAACTGCGCTCGGCGGCGATATTGACGGCGTTTTGCGCGAATTCGGTGCGTTTGATGAAAACGGTTTGGTTTGTATTCCAGAACATTTAAGTTATGAAGAAGCGGCAACGCTACCTTGTGCGGCGGTTACGGCTTATCACGCGCTTTTTCATTCTGGAAAACTTTCCGCCAACGACACGGTTTTGCTGCAAGGCACGGGCGGAGTTTCGATTTTCGCGCTTCAATTTGCTTCGCATTTCGGCGCAAAAACGATTATTACTTCGTCGAGCAATGACAAATTACAACGCGCCAAAGATTTGGGCGCAGACGATTTGATAAATTATAAAGAGCGCGAAGATTGGGACAAAGCAGTTTTGGAATTGACCGAAAAACGCGGCGTTGATTCGATTGTCGAAGTCGGCGGCGCAGGCACGATGAAGAAATCGGTTGCTTCAGTAAAAATGGGCGGACATATCGCAGTTATTGGCGTTTTGTCGGGCAACGGCGAAGGTGTAAATCCGGTTTCGCTGTTGCAGAAATCTATTAAAATGCACGGAATTTTCGTCGGTTCGCGCCAGATGTTTGAAGATATGAATCGGCTGATTTCCGCGAACAATTTGAAACCGATAATTGATAAAGTTTTTGATTTTTCCGAAGTCCGCGAAGCGTTGAAATATATGGAAAGCGGCTCGCATTTCGGCAAAATCGTAGTGAAAATCTAAAGTCAGAACCGTCTGCGGTAGCGGGCGGTTAAACTCAGAATTTCAGACGTTAATCTACGTCAGAAAGGCAAACTTTAACCGCCCGCTACCGCAGACGGTTCTGACAAGTTGTGCAGAAAAAATATGATTGACAAAAAGATACAAAATTACGCAGAACTTCATACTTCGGGCGAAAGCGAACTTTTGACCGAACTTTTGCAGAAAACACAAGAAACACGCGCCGATAAAATGATGCTTTCCGGCTTTTATCAAGGGCGTTTGCTGGCGATGTTCAGCAAAATGTTATCGCCGAAACGCATTTTGGAAATCGGAACTTATATGGGTTATTCCGCGCTTTGTTTGGCGGAAGGTTTGAGCGAAGACGGCAAAATTTACACGCTCGACATTCAACCGGAAACGCACGAAATTGCGAAAAGTTTTTGGGCAAAATCTGCGTTTAACGACAACATTGACGGACGTTTGGGCGATGCTTTGGAGATTATTCCGACTTTGGATGAAACATTCGATTTGGTTTTTATTGATGCAGATAAGCCGAATTATGCGAACTATTTTGATTTGATTTTTCCGAAAATGCGCGTCGGCGGAATAATTTTGGCGGACAATGTTTTGTGGAGCGGGAAGGTTTTAGACATCGAAACGAACAACGACGAAAGCACGGTTGCGCTCAACGAATTCAGCAAGAAAATTCAATCTGACGAGCGCGTTTCAAACATTTTATTTGCCGTGCGCGATGGTTTGATGGTTATTAGAAAGGAAAAACAATAATGGCGAAATACGAACTGAAAACTAAGAAAAATGAAGCGAGTGTCGAAGATTTTTTTGGCGAGATTAGCGACGAAAACGCCCGCGCCGATTGTAAAAAAATTGCTTCGATGATGGAAAAAGCGACGGGCGCAAAACCGAAAATGTGGGGCGCGGGAATTGTCGGTTTTGGAAATTTTTCATATACGAACACATCGGGCAGTTATGAATGGATGGAAATTGCGTTTTCGCCGCGCAAAGCGAATTTGACGCTTTATTTGACGAATGGCGAAGGTTTAGACGCGGATTTGTTGGCGGATTTGGGCAAACATAAGCTCGGCAAAAGTTGTTTATATTTTAAGCGTCTGAGCGATGTGAACGAAGAAGTTTTGGAAAAATTGATTGAAAAATCAGTTGAAAATATAAGGAAAGTTAAGGCGGATTAAATTTCGCTGAAAAAAATAAAAGACAAGAGGGTAAAAATAAATAATGTTACAAACAAAAGGTTATGCGGCGGCGGCGGCGGATGCGAAATTGGAGGCGTTTGAATTTGAACGTCGGGAAGTGGGCGCGGACGATATTTTAATTGAAATTGCGTATTGCGGCGTGTGTCATTCGGACATTCATCAAGCGCGAAACGAATGGAAAAATTCGGTTTATCCGATGGTTCCGGGACACGAAATCGTTGGGCGCGTGGCGCAAGTCGGCGCAGACGTGAAGAAATTTAAAGAAGGCGATTTTGCCGGTGTCGGTTGTTTTGTTGATTCGTGCGGCGAATGCGAAAATTGCGCGGCGGGTGTCGAACAATTTTGCAAAGTGCATTGCGCTTTCACTTATAATTCGACGGAATTGGACAAGAAAACGCTGACTTTCGGCGGTTATTCAAATCAAATTGTCGTTAAAGAAAATTACGCGCTGAAAATTTCGGACACGGAAAATCTCGCGGCAATCGCGCCGCTTTTGTGCGCCGGAATTACGACTTATTCGCCGCTCAGAAAATTTAAAGTCGGCGCAGGTCAAAAAGTCGGCATCGTCGGACTTGGCGGACTCGGACATATGGGCGTGAAACTCGCCGTTTCGATGGGCGCGGATGTTACGGTTTTTTCGACTTCGCCGTCGAAAAGTGAAGACGCGAAAAAACTCGGCGCACATCATTTTGTCGTGTCAAAAGACGCGGAACTTATGAAATCGCTCGCCGGACAATTCGATTTTATTCTCGATTGCGTTTCAGCCGAACACGATTTGAATTTGTATCTTAATCTTTTAAAATTAAACGGCGCGATGTGTCTGGTCGGTGTGCCGGAAAAACCTGCATCGTTGCACGCTTTTTCGGTGATTTCAAATAATCGTTCGCTTGCCGGTTCGAGCATCGGCGGAATTAAAGAAACGCAAGAAATGCTTGATTATTGCGCGGAAAAAGGCATTACGTCGGACATCGAATTAATCAAAATTCAAGACATCGAAAATGCTTACGAACGCACGATCAAAGGCGATATTCGCTATCGTTTCGTGATTGATATTCAATCGCTGAATCAAGAATCGTAAAATCGTTTAATGATTTAAGTTTTACGTTACTCAGTTTTCCAAAATAGTTAAGTAATGTTTGATAATTTTGTGCTATAAAGTCCGACACACTTTAGTTTGTCGCCGATGTTTAATCTGAAATCTGTTAAATATTCGATGAACTTTAACTTAAAAGATGTTTGGCATATCAACAAGCTAAAGCGTGTTGGACTTTTAAGAATAATTTTTTTAGTCGCAAAATTAATTAAATCAATCATTTATTTTGGAAAGTTATCAATAAAAAATAAGGAAAAAATAAAATATATGGCAAATGAAATTTATGAAATTCCCGTGAAAACGATTGACGGGACGGAAACGGATTTGAGCGAATACAAAGGCAAAACTTTGTTAATCGTAAATGTTGCAAGCAAATGCGGTTTGACTCCGCAATATGAAGGTTTGCAGAAACTTTACAGCGAATACAAAGACAAAGATTTTGAAATTTTGGGCTTTCCCGCGAACAATTATCTCGGACAAGAACCCGGCACGGAAGAAGAAATCAAAGACTTTTGCGCGACTAATTACAATGTCGGTTTTCCGATGTTTTCAAAACTTTCGACCAAAGGCGACGATCAGCATCAGCTTTATCATTATTTGACCGAAACCAAACCGGAAACCGATGTGAACGATGGCGCGTTGGAAGAAAGATTGAAAGGTTATGGCGCGTTTCGTTCAGAGCCGAGCGAAGTTTTGTGGAATTTCGAGAAATTTTTAATCGCCAAAGACGGCACAATTGCCGCCCGTTTCGCGCCCGACGTTGCGCCGGACGATGCGCGTTTGACGGCAAAATTGGAAGAAGAGTTAGGGAAGTAATTAACCACGAACAAACACGAAAAGACACGAAAATCTTTTAAATTATTTCGTGAAATTTCGTGTTTGTTCGTGGCAAAATTAATATATGGAAAAGCGACAATTCGGAAAAACCGATATGCGGGTTTCGATGCTTGGGTTTGGCGGCGCGGAAATCGGATTTAATTCGCAGCAGACGCAGGCGAATGTTGATGTTTTGCTGAATTCGGCGATTGATTCGGGATTGAATTTGATTGACACTGCCGCCGGATATTTGACGAGCGAACAGATGATCGGCGAAGCCGTAAGCCGAAGACGAAAAGAGTTTTATTTGATTACGAAATGCGGCGCGTTGGACGGTTTTACGCGCGAAGATTGGTCGAAAAAAGGCATTTTGGAAACGATTGAAAACAGCCTACGAAATTTGAAAACCGATTATTTGGACATCGCCCAACTTCACAGTTGCGACAGCGAAACCTTAAAACGCGGCGAAGCGATTGAAGCACTTTTGCGGGCGCAAGAGAAAGGTTATACAAGGTTTATCGGCTATTCGGGCGACAACGAAGACGCGAAATTCGCGCTCGAAATGGACGTTTTTGATTCTTTGCAAACATCGGTTTCGATTGCCGATCAATCACCGATTGACGGCAACATCAAACTTGCGGCGGAAAAAAACATCGGTGTAATTGCCAAACGCCCGATTGCCAACGCCGTTTGGCGGCACGCGGAAAAGCCCGAAAGCGCGTATCATCACGAATATTGGGACAGAATTCAGAAATTGAAATTCGATTTTCTCGAAAAATCTTTGGAAGGAGCAACCGCAACCGCGCTCAGATTTACGATGACGATTTCGGGCGTTTCGACAATGATTGTCGGCACAACAAAGCCGAATCGTTGGCAAGAAAACGCGAAATATGTTGCGGAAGGAAATCTTTCGGACGAAGAATTTGAAGCAATTCGGGACAGATGGCGCGAAGTCGCCGATGAAAATTGGATTGGACAAACTTAGGAGCAATTGAACCGCGAAATACGCGAAAAAACGCGAAAATAAGAAAATAAATTTTAGCGTTTTTTCGCGTATTTCGCGGTTAAAATAATTATGAAAGCAATCAGAGTTAATGAACTTGGCGGAGCGGAGAAATTGACGCTCGAAGAAATCGAAAAACCGACTCCAAGTGCGGATGAGGTTTTGGTAAAAGTTGCGGCGGCGGGCATTAATTATGCCGATACGATGATGCGTGCCGGAAATTATTTGACGAAGCCGGATTTGCCGTTCACGCTTGGCTATGAAGCGGCGGGAACCATCGAAGCGGTTGGCGAAAACGTCAAGAATTTTCAAATTGGTCAGCGCGTTTTGGCGACGACTTCGAGCGGCGGTTATGCCGAATTTGCGACGGCAAAAGCCGTAACGACAATGCCGATTCCCGACGAATTAGATTTTGGCGAAGCGACTGCGCTGCTGGTGCAAGGTTTGACTGCGCTTGGGCTGCTGAATGACGCGAAAGCGGGCGAAACGATTTTGATTCACGCGGCGGCAGGCGGCGTTGGAACTTTGCTCGTGCAGTTGGCGAAACACAAAGGTTTAACGGTCATCGGCACGGCTTCGAGCGAACAAAAATTAGAACTCGTCGCAAGTTTGGGCGCGGATTTTGCGATAAATTACAGCGAAGACGATTGGACGGACGAAGTTTTGAAAGCGACGGACGGACGCGGCGTTAATTGGTTAATCGAAATGGTTGGCGGCGACATCGTTGCAAAAAATCTGAAAGTCTTAGCAAAACACGGCACGATGTGGGTTTATGGCTCGGCAAGCGGTGAAGATTTTAAAGTTTCGGTGCTAAGTTTGATGAACAAAAATCACGCGATTCGCGGTTATTGGTTGATGAACGAATCGGTTTCAAATCGCATCGCTTTTACCAAAGAATTACTCGGACATCTCGGCGCGGGACGTTTGAAAATTCAAGTTACGGAATTTCCGCTCGAACAAGCGCGTGAAGCGCACGAAGCGATTGAAAACCGCAAAACTACGGGAAAAGTTGTGTTGACGGTGGGAAATTAGCCACGAACACACACGAAAAAGACACGAAAAAATGAAACGCAGAAAGATATTTCCGATTGAAAAAGAGCAACTGGAAAGTTTTTCAACAAATAGATTGTTGGCGAGATTGAAAAGTTTGCATCAATGCGAAATTTCATTCGAGTTATCTGACCGCGAAGAATCTGAACGCGGCTCAAATGTTGGGCAAATTGAGTTCAAAGAAAGCGAAGAATGGAAAATCGAATACGACAAATTGAAAGAGATATTGAGCAAAAGAGAACATCTTTCGTGAATTTTCGTGTTTGTTCGTGGCTAAAAACTTTATGAAAATTAAAGACAAAATTATTCTTGTAACAGGCGGCGCGAACGGCATTGGCAGAGGTTTGTGCGAGAGATTTCACGCGGAAGGCGCGGCGAAGGTTTTTGTTGCGGACGTTGAAATTGAAAAAGCGGAAAAGGTTGCTGAAAGCATTGGCGGCAAGGCTTTTCGGCTTAATGTTGCGGACGAAGCGAATTGTCAAGCGGTTATTTCGGAGATTTTGAGTGAGACGGGAAGAATTGATTTGGTCGTTTCAAACGCGGGAATCGGCGGCGATGAAGGTTGTTTGGAGGTTTCAAACGAGAGTTGGCAGAATATTTGGGAAATCAATGTTTTGTCGCATCTTTATTTGAGCCGCGCGGTTTTTCCTTCGATGTTGGAACGCGGCGAAGGATATTTTTTGATTACCGCATCCGCCGCCGGACTTCTGACTTTGCCGACTGCCGCGCCTTACGCCGTTACGAAACACGCGGCGGTCGCGTTTGCCGAATATCTCGCTTTTGCTTATCAATCGCAAGGAATTAGGGTTTCGTGTCTGTGTCCGCAAGGCGTGAAAACTGATTTAATTGCCGTGCCGGAAGGCGAACCGGAAAGTTTTTTGATGGCGGAAGCAATTTCCGTCGAAGATTGCGCCGAAGCGGTTATCAGAGGTTTGGAAAGCGAACAATTTTTGATTTTGCCGCATCCGCAAGTCGCCGAATTTATCGTGAGCAAGGCGCAAAATTATGATAAATGGCTCGGTTGGATGAGCGGTTTGAGACAAAAAATTTTGGCGGCAACCGCCAGCGAAGCGCGGCGGAAAACAAACTAAAGTTTGAACTCTGAACATAAAAAATATGCGATATAAATTATTGGGTAAAAGCGGTTTAAGAGTTTCCGAACTTTGTTTGGGGACGATGACTTTCGGCGAGGATTGGGGATTTGGTGCGAGCGGCGACGAATCGCGGGCGATGTATAACGCTTTTCGTGAAGCGGGCGGAAATTTTATTGATACGGCGAATATTTATACGAATGGAACTTCGGAAACGATGCTCGGCGAATTTATGCAAGGTCATCGTGATTCGGTTGTGCTGGCGACGAAATTTTCAAACTCCGGCGTGATGGGCGATCCGAATGCGGGCGGCAATAATCGCAAGGCGATGATGCGCGAAGTCGAAGCGAGTTTGAAGCGTTTGCAGACTGATTATATTGATCTTTATTGGCTGCATATTTGGGATAAATTAACGCCGATTGATGAAGTTATGCGCGGTTTTGATGATCTTGTTTCTTCCGGGAAAGTTTTGTATGTCGGCATTTCCGACGCGCCGGCGTGGTATGTTTCGCGGGCGAATACTTTGGCGGAATTGCGCGGTTGGTCGGCGTTTGTCGGGCTGCAAATCGAATATAGTTTAATCGAGCGCACGCCGGAACACGAATTGATTCCGATGGCGAAAGAGTTGGGTTTGACCGTTACGCCTTGGTCGCCGCTGGCGGGCGGAATTTTGGCGGGAAAATATCTCGATATAAATTCGGACGACGCAAAATCAGGTCGTTACGGTTCGGAAATGATGCAGGGCGCGTTAATTCCCGAAAAAGACAGGAAAGAAAAAATCGCACGGGAAGTTGTAAATGTCGCAAATGAAATTGGCGTTTCGGCTTCGCAAGTCGCATTGGCTTGGTTGCGGCATAAAGACGCTTCGATGATTCCGATTATCGGGACGCGGAAATTGAGTCAATTAAACGATAACTTGGCAAGTTTGGAAGTGAATTTATCGGACGAGCAACTGAATCGTTTGGAAGAGGTCAGCAAAATTAATGCGATTTTTCCGAATCGATTTTTTGAACAAGATTTTGTCGGAAAATTTGTTTATGGCGGTTTGCGCGATAAGATTGATGCTTGAGATATGAATAAAATTTTGGTTAGCGCGTGTCTGCTCGGCAATAAAGTTCGATACGATGCCAACGATGTTCCAACCGAAAGCAATCTGCTTGATCGTTGGAATTCCGAAGGCAGACTTATTGCGTTTTGTCCCGAAGTTGCGGGCGGTTTATCCGTTCCGAGACTTCCGGCGGAAATTCAAAATGATGATGGCGGCGCAGTTTTGGACGGAACGGCGAAAGTTTTTGATAATCAGGGAAATGATGTTTCCGAAAATTTTATCAACGGCGCGAAGAAAGCCCTCGAAACGGCGCAAAGCAATAACGCCGGCATTGCAATTTTGAAAGAAAAAAGCCCTTCGTGCGGCAGTTCGTTTATTTATGACGGCACGTTTTCATCGGTTCGCAAAATCGGTCAAGGCGTTACGACTGCTTTGCTTGAACGAAACGGAATCAAGGTTTTCAGCGATTTGGAAATTGAATCGGCGGCTGAATATCTGGAAAGAATGAATGTTAAATGAAGTATGGAAGAATTTTTACGACCGACTGAATTTTTGAATTTTGACGATAAAACCGTGCGCGAATATGCCGAAAAAAACACGGTTGGCGCGGCGAATGAAAGAGAAAAAGCCGTCAAACTTTATAACGCGGTGCGCGATGATTTTCAGTATAATCCGTATCTTTTGGATTTGCGCCCGCAAGGTTTGAAGGCGAGCGATTTATTGACACGAAAACGCGGCTATTGTGTGGAAAAAGCGATACTTTTGGCGGCAACGGCGCGGGCGGTGAATATTCCGAGCCGTTTGAGTTTTTATATCGTTCGGAATCATATTGCGACGGAAAGATTGGAACTTGCGTTGAAGAAAAACTATCTGGTTTTTCACGGTGCGGCGGAAATGTTTTTGGACGGGAAATGGTTGAAAACGACTCCGGCATTTAATAAAAATTTGTGTAAGTATTTGGGCGTTGAACCGCTCGAATTTGACGGCAAAACGGATTCGATTTTTCAGGAATACGACAAATCGGGCAATGTTTTTATGGAATATCTGCACGATTACGGATTTTTTGCGGATTTGCCGTATAATCTTTATTTGGAAGAATTAAACAAACATTATCCGCACGTTTTCGACAACGAAAAATATACGAATGGAGATTTGATTTTCGATTTTACGAAGTAAAAGGCTTCGCAAGTAAAAAGTAAAAAGTAAAAAATTATGAGTGATGAAAAAATCGTGTTGGTGGCGCGTTTGAAGGTGAAAAATGAAATGGTTGAAGAAGCGAAACAAGCGGCATTGTCTTTAGTCGAGGTTTCGCGGGCGGAGAGTGGTTGTTTGAATTACGACGTTCATCAGGCGATTGATGATGAGACGGTTTTTGTTTGGCACGAAACTTGGGCGAATAAATCTGCGCTCGACGAACATTTTGCGATGCCGTATTTTACGGATTTCTTTGCAAAAGTTCAAGAAATCGCCGCCGAACCGCCGCAGATAACTTTGACGAAGAAGATTTCTTAACAGCAGATTACGCGGTTTTGATTTTGTCGTTGAAGGCAACGAATAACAAATGGCGCGATTGTTGCTCGCCTTCAGCGAGCGAAAACTTGATGAAAAATTACCTAGCGATTCTCGCTAGGCTATAATGTTAGTCGCTTTCAGCGACAGAAAAGGAAAATAATATCCAACAAGGAAGGTAAAAATTATGGCAATTAAAAGAACATCGGAAGCGGAATGGACGGGAAGCGTAACGGAAGGTAGCGGTAAAATCAAGCTCGGAAGTGGCGCGTTTGAGGGCGCGTATTCGTTTAGTTCGCGGTTTGGCGAAGAAGTGGCGACAAATCCCGAAGAATTAATCGCGGCGGCGCACGCCGGATGTTTTACGATGGCTCTTTCGGGAGCGTTGGGACGCGCCGGTTTTACGCCGACGAAGATTGAAACGAAAGCAATCGTCAAACTCGAAAAGGTTGGCGAAGGTTTTGTAATTCCGAACATTGATTTGGAAACTTCGGCGGAAGTTCCGAATATTACGGACGAAGAATTTCAAAAAATCGCCAAAGGCGCAAAAGAAAACTGTCCCGTTTCAAAGGTTTTGGCGGGCGCGGAGATTAGTTTGAAAGCAGTTTTAAAGTGAAAAAGTGAAAAAGGGTAAAAGTGAAAAAGTTGGTTGATTTTGTTCAATTAACTTTTTCACCTTTTCACTTTTTCACCTTTTCACCTTAAAATATTTATAGGAGAAATTATTAATATGAGTGTAAATGTAAAAGAAGCGACGGACGGCAATTTTGAAGCCGATATTTTGGGTTCTGATAAACCCGTTCTGGTAGATTTTTGGGCGGAATGGTGCGGACCTTGTCGGATGATTGCGCCTTCGGTTGAACAAGTGGCGACGGATTACGCAGGCAAAGCGAACATTTATAAAATGAACGTGGACGAAAATATGAACGTCCCGCAACGCTTCGGGATTCGCGGCATTCCGACGCTGATTTTGTTCAAAAACGGACAAGAACAAGAACGCATCGTCGGTGCGGTTTCGCGTGAAGCGATTGCGAAAGTCGTTGAAAAATACGTCTGAATCTAAGGGATGAGGGATAAGGGATGAGGGATGAATATTTTTTGTCTCTTGTCCTTTTTAGTTTTATGAAAGCAATAATTGTCAGAGAATACGGCGCGGCGGACGTGATGAAATTGGAAGAAATTTCAACGCCTGTGCCGAATGAAAATCAAGTTTTGGTGAAAATCGAAGCGGCGGGCGTGAATCCGGTTGATACTTATATTCGTGCGGGCTTTTATCCTGTAAAACCGAATTTGCCTTACACACCGGGCAAAGACGGCGCGGGAATTGTCGAATCGGTCGGCGCGAAAGTTACGAAATTTAAGAAAGGCGACAGAGTTTTGACGGCTGATGCAGGTTCGGGAACTTACGCCGAATTTGCCGTGATTGATGAGAAACAACTTATTAATTTGCCGGAAAATATTTCGTTTGAACAAGGCGCGGGCGTGTTTGTGCCTTACGCAACTTCGTATCGGGCATTGTTTCAAAAAGCGAAAGCAAAGCGCGGCGAAACGGTTTTGATACACGGCGCGTCGGGCGGAGTCGGCACAGCGGCGATTCAATGGGCGAAAAATGCGGGTTTGACGGTTATCGGCACGGCGAGTTCCGACGAAGGTCAAAAACTCGTCAAAGAACAAGGCGCGGATTTTGTTTTTAATCATTCGTCAGAACCATCTGCCGTAGCGGGCGGTTTAAGTTTGGCATCTGAGTTATCTGCCAACATTTCAGATGATAATCTTCAACCATCCGCTACCGCAGACGGTTCTGACAAATCTTATCTGCAACAAATCCTCGATGCAACGGGCGGCGTTGATGTGATTTTGGAGATGCTTGCCAATGTCAATTTGGTTAATGACTTTGATGTTCTCAAAATGTTCGGGCGCATCGTGATTATCGGCAATCGCGGCAGTTTAGATTTCAACCCGCGTCTGACGATGGGCAAAGACGTTTCGATTTTTGGGATGGCTTTGTTTAATGCGCCGGATGCGGAGATGTCGGAAATACATCAAGCGATTTTCGATGGTTTATCGAAAGGTTTCTTGAATCCGATTGTCGGCAAAACCTTTGAATTAAAGGACGCGGTTAAAGCGCATCGCGCCGTGATTGAAGATAAGGCGTTTGGGAAAATTGTTTTACGTTCAGAGTTACACCTTTAGGCGTGAGCAATCGCCAGCGAAGCGCGGCGATTGAACGGCTGAAGCCGTAACTCTGAACCATTAGTTTCTACACAAGACGGAAATATTTGAAAGCCTGTGTTTTTGTCGTTGAAAGCGACCAACATTAGAGCGAGAGCGAGAATCGCTAGGTCAGCGTTGACAACAAATTCCGTCGCTGAAGGCAACGAACAAACAGCGTGGCGATTGTTGCTCACCTTCAGCGAGCGGGCGATTTGCCGCAAACTACCTAGCGATTCTCGCTAGGCTATAATGTCAGTCGCTTTCAGCGACAAAAGCAGAAATATTTTCTATAATTTTTTATTGAGGCATTACGATTTTTGCCGAAAAACTCTTGCTATTTAACCGCAAAAGAACTAAATTTTAGATATAAGCAGTTCCTGCAAACAGTTCAGAAAAGTTCTTTAATTCCCCGATTTTCAGTTTGGTATTCGAGAGGTGAAATATATGAAAAAAATATTGTTCAAATTTTTGGCAGCGTTCGTTTGTTTAATAATTTTGAGCGGTTTGAATCCGCTTTTGAGTGTGTCCGCTCAAAACCAAGATATGATTTCTAGGGAAAATGACCGCAGATTGGCGGAAACTATTAAGCCTCTGACCAATCGGTCGAGCGATGGTTTAGTTGAACAGCGTTACGCAGACGGCAGTGCATCGCTCGATGTGCAAGGGCGTTTTCAAAACGTAATGCTCGGCAAATTAAAACCAAACGGCGAACCAACGGCGGGTTGTGTGGCGAGTTTGGATGAAGCGAATTTGTTTTTCGAGCGTGATTTGGAAACAGGCAGACCTTTGCCGAACGACATTTACCGCACCGAATCTTTGGAAGTAATTGCGGCGCGGCACGGAATGAGCGTCAAGGAATATCTGTTTTACACAAATCTTATCGCGCAAAAAGAACGCGAAATGCTCGCGCCGAGTGCGTCAACGATTACCGTTACCAACCTCGACGGCGCGGGCGAAGGTTTTAATGATGCGACTGCTTTTACTCCCGAAGGCGGAAACCCCGGCGTAACACGCGGCGCGGCACGACTCAATTTATTCAATTTCGCGGCGGATATTTGGGAAGCGTTTCTCGACAGCAATGTAACGATTAACGTGAACGCACAGTTTGACCCACAGTTTTGCGATGCAGGTTCAGCGGTTCTCGGTTCTGCCGGAGCAGTAACCTTCTTTCGTGATTTTACGAATGCCGGACTTGCCGGCACTTGGCATCATGTAGCATTGGCTAATAAACAAAGAGGACTTGACCAAAATGGCGCAGGTGCCGAGATCAACACGACCTTTAACAGTAACGTCAACGGAAGCGCGGGATGTCTCGGAGGTGGAAGATTTTATCTCGGCTTCAACAATTCGACTCCGGCAGGCACGATAAATTTGCTGGTCGTCGTGCTTCACGAATTAGGACACGGACTCGGATTTTCGAGTATTGTGAACGGCTCGACGGGCGCATTGTCATTAGGTTTTCCTGATGTTTATACGACATCTATGCGTGACCGGGACACTTCGCCCTTCTTCTGGAATTTGATGAGCAACGCGCAACGTCAAGCATCTGCGCTCAATACGAATGATGTTTTGTGGGACGGCGCAAATGTCCGAGGCGCGTCAGGCTTTTTGACTGCCGGACGTGATGCGGCAACCGGACGAGTCGAATTATTTACGCCAAATCCGCTTCAAGGCGGTTCGTCAATTTCGCATTTCAGCAATGCCGCCACGACAAATCTGCTGATGGAACCGGCGATAAATTTAGGTTTGCCGCTGACTTTGGATTTAACACGCCAACAAATGCGCGACATCGGTTGGTATCGTGATACGACCGCCGACCTAACACCTGATACAATCACAGCAGTTACGCCAAGCGGTGGAACACTGGTGATTGGAAGTATGGCAACGGTAAATTGGACAAACAACGGCGGATTTTTACGCAATGTTATCATCGAACTTTCAACCGATGGCGGCGTAACCTTCCCGACTGTTCTTGGTTCGGGCGTAGCAAATTCCTTTGCATCGTTCAATTTTACCGTGCCGAATATGACGACCGCGCAAGGAAGAATTCGTGTTCGGGAAGATAATTTCACCGCTCCGGTTGGAATGTCGGCGGCGAATTTTAATATTCTTCCGCTGTTAGCTGCCAATGTTTCGGTTTCGGGGCGCGTGCTTGCTTCAAACGGTAGAGCCATCAGTCGGGCGCGTGTAACTTTGATTGACGAGCAAGGCAACAGCCGCACTATTTCGACAAATGCGTTCGGCTATTTTATGTTTGAAGAAGTTGAGTCCGGTCAAACTTATACGATTCAAACTACTGCCAAAGGCTTCCAATTCCAACCGCAGGTTATTTCAATTAACGAAGAAATCAGCGGTTTGGTGATTACGGCAGAGTAGAAAAGTAAAAAGTAAAGTGCAAAAATCAGAAGTTCGTTTGCGGGCTTCTGATTTTTTGTTTAATCAATTAGAATAATCTGATAAAAAATTATGCAAACAGCCGCCGAATATGCCGACATCGTTATCCGCGACGAACGCCACAAAATAAAAAACGAAACGCCGACCGTTTATACTAACGACAAAATCGAGCGAATTTATGAATTTCACGACGGCGCGATTCTGAAATATGAATGGCAATCCGCGCCCGACGGCAGAACTTCCGCCGAAGAACGCTATAATCATCAATTTTCGCTGATAAATTTGCCGAATCCGAATCCGAATAAATTCAAAAAGGGAATTGTCCGAGTTATTAATTATCCGCAAATATAATCGAAAATTTATTAGATTCCTTTTCTCGACTTCAAAATGATTGACAAGATTAAGCAACAGGCGTAATGTTTTACTTATTGTAATACCAAATTTTCCGGTAGGCGTTATCGCGGATAATTCTATTCGAGCAGATACCGTTTCCAAGATTATTTCTAATATAAAAAGGAGAAAAAATGAATAAGAGATTTAGCAGTTTAATGATTGTGGCGATTTTCGTATTTATCTTTGCGTCAACCGCAAATGCCGAATACTTTTTTGCCTATCTGGAAGGCAGACAAGAAAATCCGGGTGTCGCAACAACCGCGACCGGATATGCGCGGGTTTTTTTGGATTCGACAGCCGGCACGATTACCTATCGGGTAGTCTATAACGGTTTGTCAGCCGCACAGACGGCTGGGCATATTCACACCGGCGCACGCGCAACGAACGGTCCGGTTACAATCGGTTTCGCAGTAATGGGCGGAACTTCGGGCATTATTAACGGCACTTCCGCGATTACCGCGCCGCAGATTGCAACGCTACGCGCTCAAGGAATGTATGTCAATATTCACACATCAAGTAATCCGGGCGGCGAGATTCGCGGTCAACTTGCCGCGAAACGTCCGATTGATTTTGACGGCGACGGCAAAAACGATTACAGCGTTATGAGATTTCCGGCGGCAGGCGCGACACGACCAATCAATTTCTGGAACAGAAACAGCACTACCGGAACAACTATTTCGGCTGCTTGGGGCGATGCGGTCAGAGATTTTCCTTGTCCGGGCGATTTTGACGGCGACGGTCAAGACGATTATTCGCTTTACCGCGATGCTACGACACTTGGCGGACAATCCGAATTTTGGGTTTTAACATCCGGCACAAATACGGTTTTGTATTACGCTTGGGGACTTGGACAACCGTCAACAACCAACTTTAATCCGTCCGATACACCGCTCTGCCGCGATTACGATGGCGATGGTAAAACAGACGTTGCAGTTGCCCGAAGAGGCGCGACAACCGGCGACCCGCTGACTTGGTATATTCGTCAAAGTTCGACTAATACCTCGCGTGTTGTTAATTGGGGCGTTACCGGCTCAGCTACGAATGCCTTTTATGATGCTCCGATTCCGGCAGACTATGACGGCGACGGTAAAGCTGATTTAGCTATTTATCGTTTCGGAACGGCACCTGATAACAGTTATGTTATTCAGAGAAGTTCCGACGGCGGAACTACTTTTCAACAATGGGGAAGTTTTGCAACCGACTACATTTTGCCGGGCGATTTTGACGGCGACGGAAAGTCTGATTATGCCGTTGCACGCACGGGCGCAACCGCCGCAACACCGATGGTTTGGTGGATTCTACAAAGCTCCAACGGACAAATCGTAACGCGGCAGTTCGGCATCACCAGCGATTTCCCCGCGCAAGGTGATTACGACGGTGACGGTAAAGCCGACATTGCCATTTTCCGCCAAGGCGGATCAACCGGCGCGGCGGCTAACTTCTGGGTTTTCAACAGCTTTGACAGCACCATTCTAAACAGTCAATGGGGAGTCAGCCCCGACTTCGCAGTCAACACTTTCGATATTCGCTAAAAACGCAATCGAAACATCAAAAAAAGGAAGCAGATTTTTTCTGCTTCCTTTTTTTATTCTGCATCTTCGATGAAGGATTTCAAAACTTTTCTCAAATTCGCGTCCGCTTTGAGTTTATTCTGCTCGAAAATCTTTCCAACGCTCAACAGAAAACCAAATTCATAGCAACAACTTTGTTTTCCTTCATTTAAGCCTTCGGTTAGTAATCTGACAGTCTTTGCTTTTTCTCCGATTAGTGCATAAATCTCGGCGGTGAATAGTTTGGCTTTGGTCGGATAATAATCGTCATCTCTATCGGGAATAGAATTTTGAATTTGCTTTAGAATTTTTTCAATTTCTTTGCGCGACAGAGTTTTTATTTGCTGTTTCGCAAAATCAAAAAGGCTTTCCATCACAAACTCTTTCGCTATCCAATGGTCACTGCCAATCGCATTGAAAACCGTAAAAGCCTTTTTGAATTGTTTGAGCTTCATCAGGCGATTGTAGATACTTCTGAGATAAATTACTTTGCGTGTGCCTGACGATGCGCCATTGCTCTGCATATCTTCGTGCTGAAAAATAATTTTTCTTGCACGTTCAAAAGCAAAATCCAAAACTTTTAACGCCGCATCGTTTTTGTTTTCGGCAATGTAGAAATCGGCGACAATCATCAAGGCTTGCTGTTGTTCGTAGTTATCGTCATTGTCGGACATCGTTTCGGCGATTCTAAAAGTCTTTTCAACATCTCCGAATTTCAAGCGGCTTTCGACAATGCCGCTACCTTCTTCTCTGAGCATTGCAGGATTCGATTCGATTTGAGTTAAATAAAAATCGGCTTTTTCCCGATAGCCGAATTCAATAAGCGCGTCAATAAATTTTAACCAACCATAAACATCATCGTTTTCGCCGTATTGTTGCCAAAGTTCAACGGCACGATTCAAATGTCCGAGAGCAAGATTTGCATTGATTAAAGGAAAAAGTGTAAAGCGTCGGTTATGATAAAACGGTTCATTGAGAAAAGTCGAAAAATCGAAATCGGCAAGAAATTTCTCCGCTTGTTCGGTTTGTTTCAATCTGGCATAAAGTTCGATTATTTCGGCTTTGCGGTCAATTTCGGCATCTTCAAAAGCGGCAGGCAAAAGTTTGAGCGCGTTTTCGGTTTGATTTGTTTTAAGAAATGCTTTTGAAATGCCGATTGCGGTTTTCGGTTTGTATTCATCTTCAGATAAATTAAACAGCGACAACGCTTCTTCATTTCTTCCGTATTTGATAAGCAAAGGCGCGAGAAAAACCAAATCATCGCTATTAACGCTCGTATCTTCAAGCAGAAGAAGCGACATTGTTTTGTCCAAAAAAACTTTTGCCTGCGCGTCATTTCCTTGTTCGCTTAACTTGCTTGCGTAAAAAACCAACCAACCTATTTTGCCATAACCTTCAATTTCTATTGTGCGAAGCGCATCGTCATATCGCCCGACTTCAAAGAAAACTCCAGCCAAATTTTTTGCTTCAGATTTTCTTTCGTCTTTCGACAGCAAATACAAAGCACAATCGAGCGGGTTTTCTTCCGCTTTTTTTCGTAAATCCTGTGCGAAAATATTTGTGGCGAGAAAAATAAAAACGGCAATCAGAAAGGATAGTTTTTTCATAATCTATTTACCTTTGATGCCGTAAGTTTAGCAGTTTTAGTTTTTTATTGAAAGAAGTTTTAGCGAGTGAGAGCTAAACTGCCGACACCTCGAAATAATGCAAAAGATTTTCCTTCGCTTGTGGATTTAGTTGGACGATTTGAAAATAAACTTCGGGATAAAGATAATCTTCACCGCTTTCATCAATTATTCGCAGATGTTCCTTCGGATCGCGTTCCAAAGGTTCTAAAATTGGGTAAAGTTTATTTGGGACAAAATCGCTTTCATCATCATTTTCTAAACATATTGCAAATCCGATAATATTCATAGATTTAGTCTAAAAGTTGTTTGACTTTAATTTTTTGCTTTCAGCCCGATTCATCGTGCTTTCCGCGTTTCGCGGCTTTTAGCCACGTTCATTTATGGCGTGGTTAAGTGTCGGCAATTTGACTAAAAGGGCGTTTTAACGTCCTTTTTCTTTTTGCTTCAGCCGATTGAAAGCACGTTAAAACGCGCTCTTGAGTCAATTTTCAATTCAAACCACGCCATAAATAGCGTGGTTAATTGCCGCGAAACGCGGAAAGCCTCGTGAACGAGGCTAAATTCACAAAATCGCACAATGAATGATAACTAAACCGGAACTGCCGAGATTTCTTTCCGCGTTTTGAATTCGTCTAAAACATCGAAAACTTGCAACGCATATTTTACATTGCCGAACGGTGCGGAGACTTGCACGCCTTGAATTAAATCTCGAACTTCCGTTAGAGATTCACGCGCAATTTGCAAGCCTTCGTCGCGGGCGGCTTCTTTTGAAATGTCGGACGATTTTCGCATACGTTTCAAAATATCTTCGGTAATGACTACGCCCGGAACTTCGTTGTGCATAAATTCGGCGTTTCTGATTGAAACGAGCGGGAAAATTCCGGCAACAATCGGAATGCGGACGTGTTCGATTCGTTTGAGAAAATCTTTTAATTGTTTCGTGTCATAAACAGGTTGCGTGATTGCATATTCCGCGCCGGCTTCGACTTTCCATTCAAAACGGCGAATTTCTTCGTCCAAATTTATCGCGCCCGGATTTACGCCGACACCGATTGAAAAAGCCGTCGGACGACCAATCGGATTATTGCCTAAGTCTAAGCCGTGATTGAGTTTGTTGACCATATTCGTCAAGCCGATTGAATCAATATCAAAAACGGCAGTCGCATCGGGAAACGGTCCCATTTTCGGCGGATCGCCCGTGATAATCAGCAAATTATGAACGCCCAACGCCGCCGCGCCGAGTAAATCCGACATCATTCCGAGCAGATTTCTGTCGCGGCAACAATAATGCAAAACGGCTTCGAGTCCGACTTCGCGCTCGACCAAAACCGCTGTCGCCTGTGCGCTCATCCGAGTTTGTGCGCGAGGTCCGTCGGGAATATTTACCGCGTCAACTCCGGCAGAAACGAGCAGACGAATCGAATCCAAAGTCTTTTGCGCGTCGCAACCTTTCGGCGGAAGAACTTCGACGCTCGTAACAAATTCGCCGAGTGCAATTTTTCTTGACCATTTTGAACGAAGTTCCGGCGCGACGACTTCGACATCTTGCGGCGTTAAATCATTAACTTTCGCGCTTGCGGTAATTTTTCCGGATTTTGTTTTGCGCGGTGAAAATGCGCGAACGGCATCGGAAATCAGTTTGATATGTTGCGGTGTCGTGCCGCAACAACCGCCGATAAACGCCGCGCCCGCTTTGATAAAACGCTTCGCAAACTTCGACATATATTCGGGCGAACACATATAAAATTGGCGACCTTGAACATCTCGCGGAAGTCCGGCGTTCGGTTGCACGGCGAGTTTTTTCGTCGTTGCGGAACGCATTTTTTCGAGCGCGGTGAGCGTGTGCGTCGGACCAACGCCGCAGTTTAGACCGATGACATCTGCGCCGTATTCTTCCAATCTTTGCGCGATAAGTTCCGGGTCTGCGCCGAAAACGGTTTTGCCGCTCGTTTCAATCGTCATTTGAGCGAAAATCGGCAAATCGGAAAGCTCGCGGACGGCTTTTATCGCTTGCTGAATTTCCGATAAATCCGAAAAAGTTTCAAGACAAAACAAATCAACATCGCCTTCCAAAAGCGCGGCGATTTGCTCTTTGAACATCTCTTTCGCTTCATCATACGAAGTCGGACCGTAAGGCTCGATTCGCAAATCGAGCGGTCCGATTGCGCCCGCAACAAAGACGTTTTCACCTGCCGCTTCGCGTGCCAATTTTACTCCGGTAATATTTATTTCGCGCAATTTGCTTTCCAAACCATATTGCTGAAGCCGATGCCGCGTTGCGCCAAACGTATTAGTTTCAATAATATCCGCGCCAGCTTTGACATATTCGGCGTGAACTTCGCGCACGAGATCGGGCGAAACCAAATTCAGTTCGTCGTAACTGCGATTAATATAAACGCCTTTATCATAAAATCGCGTTCCGACCGCGCCGTCGAAAACATAAACGCCGTCGGAATTTAAAATTTCTCGAAAATCTTTCATACTTTTAGAAGTCAGAAGTCAGAAGGTAGAAAATAGAAGAGAAGCTAATGCTGAATTCTGTCTTCTATCTTCTATCTTCTCAAAAGAAAAATCTCGCCAAAACAGCGAGACTCGTTTAAATATTTGTCTTATCGGCTGTTTAGCAGTTTATTTAACGTGGTCGCAAGTCGCATTAACTCACCACGAAACTTAAATTAGATTCTGCGTTTTTAGCAGAAAAGTGTCAAGCCGATAAAGAAAAGCCGTCGCCGAAAATTTTTTTTACAGATTTATTTTAATGACTTACCTTAAGTGATTTTGTGAATTTAGCCTCGTTCACGAGGCTTTCCGCGCTTCGCGGCAATTAGCCACGCTATTTATGGCGTGGTTGAATTCAGAACTGATTTAAGAGCGCGTTTTAACGTGCTTTCAATCGGCTGAAGCCAAAAAGAATAAGGACGTTAATGGTCTTTGAAAATTAAATCCGACAAAAACTTTTGATGAAAAAGCGTAAAACAGACTGTTAGTCTGTTTGAACAGGCTAACAGCCTGTTCTACGTTTTGTCGGATTATTTTTTCAAAGACCAT
>JANNYB010000235.1:0-35777 GCA_031409875.1 Acidobacteriota bacterium
AGGATAATCGGCATTTCCGCGCACATAGCCGAAGCCGACGAGATATTTTTTCAGCGTTTCGGTAATCAAAAAATGATCGAGAACCTGTGCGTTGCCGTCGAAGCTGTAAGAATACATCTGCGGAGCTTTTATCAAATCAACAAGGTTCGTCAAATCGGGATTGAGCAAATCTTCCGAAGTCTTCATCACAAAATCTTTTGTGGCGGGCGTGCCTTTGAGAACGCCGATAACGTCCATAATTCCGTCGTTAAATTGATAAAAATTGAAATCGCCGACTAAAATAATGCGTTCGTTCGGGTTGGCTTTTAATCTTTCGTTGACGTTTTTCGCCAAAAATTCGGCTTGCAAACGCTTTTTCATCTGCACGAACGGCGCGTCTTTTATGTCTGTGTAACCGCGAAAAGATTTTAAGTGATTGACGATTACCGTAACTTCAAAAGGCTGATTCGTTTTTGCGTCTTTGACCGAAGCACGAAGCAAAAACGGCGGTCGGTCGTTTAAGAAAACCTCTTTTTTGGTATTTGGATTTTCAAAAACATTCTCTTTGCCGAATTGTTTCGTTTCCAAGACTTCGACACGCGAACGCTTGACCAAAAAGCCCGAATCAATGCCGCCGATGTCGTTGCCGTCAACAATAAATGCTTCGTAATTCGGATTCGGTTTGCCGGCGGCTTCGGCATCTTTATTGATTCGTGCGGCAAGTTTTTTCAGCACGGGAAGATTTTCCATTTCAACCACGGCAACGATGTCGGGCGTTTGCATATACGAACGAATCGCCAGCGAAACTTTTTTCAGACGGCGTTCAAAACCTTCGCTGGTAATAATCGGTTCTTTCATTGACGGATCGTCTTCATCGTCGAAAAATCTTTCGAGATTTGTCGCCACAACCGAAAATTGCCGATCGGACGGCGCGGATAAAGGCGTGGCTTTCGTGTTTCCCGAAACTGTCGGTTTATTGTCCACATCAACCAAAAGCGAATAAGCGCGATAGCCGTAATGAATCACGCCCGTCAGATTTTTGATTTCCGCAAAAGTCGTTACATCAATCGGCTGTGCGCCGAGTTGCGCGGTGCTTTCGACGCGGATTCGTTCGGGATTATGATCGAAAATCGCCATTTTCGGCGTTTCTTTCTTCAATTTTTCCTTTTCTTTATCGGGCATCATCAAATAATCGTAAATATCAAAACCGGGTTCGCGGAAAGGTCTGGGCAAACCTTTCAAAACGGCGTAAAATGTGCCGTCGGAAGTAGAATTTCCCGTTTTTTCATCAACTCCGCCGCCCGTCGGCGCAACAACCGTCATTTCGCCGAAGGTAACGCGCATTCCTTCATATTTTTCGAGTTGGTCAATAACATTAGTCTTAAAATCCGCCGCCGTTAAAACAATCGGTTTCGGCAAAGCATTTCCTTTTGAAACGACATTTATCGTGTCAATTCCCTTTTTCATCGAAACTTCGGTTATCGGCAAAGTCAAAAGATCGGCTTTCGGGCGATATTCCGTAACCATTCCCGTAACCGTAACGAGATTTCCGATTGCCGCATCGCCGCCCGGTTCAGTTCCCGTGAAAACCTGAACTGCTTCGCTGGTCGCCGCATTGCCGTCGGTTTGGTCATCCGGCGTTTGCATAAAAAAGCCGTTTTTAATCCGCGCCGTAACGATTCCGGTTATTTTTACGCTGTCATTAACAAATGGCGAACCGTTTTTATCGCCCTGAACTTCGCTGATTTTGCGTTCCTTTTGCGCTTCGGCAACGGACGCGAAAACCGAAATGCCCAGAAATAAAACCGAAAGAAATTTAACAATTTTATAATTCATAATTTTTTGAATTTGAAGCCGAATCTTTGATGCTTATTTTTTATTAAAAGAAATATCTAAAAACACAAAACCACGAAATAACGCGAACAAACACGAAATTTTTAGAAATGGTTTCGTGAAATTTCGTGTTTGTTCGTGGTTAAAATATCATCGCAATTATTGCAAATCGCGCCGCCGTTCGATAAGGCTTTGCGTATTTATCGGAATTTCGTTGAAGAAATTATAACCCGTCAGATTTTCAACCGCGTCAACTGTTACGCGAAATTGCCGCCACGGAGCGTTGATATTGAGCGGCGGAAAATTCGGAACGATAATTCCGAAAGCGCGTGTGCCGCGATTAATTCTCGATAAATCATTGCTGCCGTTCGGCAAAACAAGCACGACTTTCCAAGTATATTGCGGCACGACGACTCTGCCTTGCGCGATTGTTGCGATGTTGCCGACAGGTCCCGAAACGATATAAATTTCGTTGCCTTGTCCGGCTAAAGTTCGACAATAGCTTTCGAGTTCTTCCCACGGACCTTGATTGTTGGCAGCGAGTTGCGGAACCATATTCGTCATCAAAAACGTCGCCGAATTATTCGGAACGGAATTTGTTCGGTCGCCCGAAGGACACATATGTCCGCGGTCATATCCTGAACCCGAATAATCAGTATCTAAAACTTGATACCAACCCGCAGGCAAAGCCGGATCGGGACGAAAATCGTCTTGACGCGGCGTTGTGCCGATCCAACTGCTGTCGAGCCGCCACGCAGTCCAGCGCGACGTTGCGGTGCTTCGGTTATAGGCGAGCGAATATTGCGGTTTGACCATCAAATAGTTATTTTCATTAGCAACATTGGTCGTCGCATTTGTCGGATTTCCCAAAAGTAAAGGATCTTCGCCCGGAATCGGAGCATTAATTGACAAATTAATCGTAACATTCGCGGTTCTTCCCTGCGCGTCCGAAGCGGTTGCCGAAACACTCGTCGAACCGCCGGGCGTGTTGCCCGGAATCGTATATGAAAATGAAAAAACATTGTCGCCCGCAGTTACGTCGCCGTTTGTGCCGTTGTCGAAAAATGTTTGATTAGCCGAACCGCCGATGGTTAACAGATTTCCCGTAACCGAAATTCCGGTGCTTGGCGGAGTGCTTGCAGGGAAAACCGAAACGGTCAAAAGCGTTGCGGCATTCGGCGCAACGACACTCGGAGAAGCCGCGCCGTTGGCTAAAATCATCGTGCCGCCGCCGCCGCCGCAAGTTACCGGCGAATTGCTCGCGTTGCGCGGCGCAGAAGGCGTTAAAGTCGAAAAATCGTTGGCGTTGTTGTCCGTGTCCTGACATCCGTTGGTCAAACGCGCTTTGCTGTTGTCGCCGGTTGTCGGCGCAACTGTTGCAACTGCCGTCTCAATAAACGCATTTGTTGCCGAACCGTAACCGACTGAATCAATTATCACGCCCGAATTCAGCGCACCTTGACGAATCGCCAAACCGCCGCCCGTTGCCGACATCGAACAGGTGCAAGTTGTCGGATTATAAGTAATATTCGGCGTAACCGCACCGTTATAGACGGTCGAAGCAATCAAATAATAGCCGCCCGCCGGAATTATCGTGCTGGTCGTCCAATCAACAAACGCAACATCATTTACGCCTGCCGCCGAACGATAAACAACTCGATAACCATTCAAATCAACGCTGTTTGAACTCGTGTTATGAAGCTCAATAAACTCGTCGTTTGCCGTGTTTCCGACGGTATCGCCGGTAACTTGAAATTGACTGATAACAATATGCGGCGAAACGATATTGGCTTCGTCCGCTTGCACATCTGTTTCAGAACTTAAAACAAACCAGACGGAAAAAAGAGCAAAAATGACTAAGCAAAAATAAAACTTTTTCATAAAAACCTAAAACTAAATTATTTCTCGGATTACCAAAATAAATTGAGGGGCAGAATTATCGGTAAGTTTAGTTTTTATCATATTCCGCCTTTAATCCCAAACAAAAAACCGTTAAATGTCCATTAAATCACAAGTTTTTTAATTTCCGATTTATTTCAAGCGCGTTATTTAGCGGTTTATTTTTGACGAACTGGAAGTTCAACCGCGCCGATGAATTACTTATTCATCTGAATAAATATTCCACATTTTAAATTATCTGGTGTTTTGTTTCGTGTCGTTTTGTGTTGATTTGTGGTTCAATCTTTTATTTTTAACCACGAAATATCACAAAATATCACAAAATGAAAACTCACTAAATCAGTTTATTCTGTATCAGAACACCAGAAAACTTAAAAATTAGACTAATAAACTTCTCCGGTGGATGGATGAAGAGTTTCTTCAGGCGGCTGAAAGACTTATCCACCCGCCGGAACTCTTCATCCACCCGCCGGAACTCTTCATCCACCTGAATAAACTTCTCAGCCACCTGAGGAAACTTCTCAGCCATCCGGTTGAAACTCTTTTTAATTAACATCTATTTAACATTCTGTTCACATCGCCTTAAAAGCAGAGGTTTATGCTCAAAATTGAATTTCAAACAATGTGCGCTTTAATAAAGCGATGTTTTGTTCTAAATTTTTAATTAATGGAGCAGAGAAAATTGTTAGAACGTGAACTCGACATCTTGCGCGACCGACTTCTTTTGATGGGCGGTGAAGCCGAACTCGCATTGCAACGCGCAATGCACGCGCTCGTTAGGCGCGACAGCGAAGTTGCCAATCAGGTTTTGGAACGCGACAGCGTGATTGACAGTTTGGAATTGGAAATTGACCGTCTGAGCGTCGAAGTTTTGACGCTTCGCCGTCCGGTTGCGAAGGAATTGCGCCTTGTGCTTTCGATATTTAAAATCACGCCGATTCTCGAACGTATCGCCGACCACGCGACGAGTATTGCCCGCGCCGCGCTCGAATTAAACGACGAGCCGGAGCTTAAAAATTACGCCGAACTCAGCGAAATGGCGGAAACGGCTTTGGAAATGTTGCAATCTGCGCTCGATGCTTTTACATCGAACGATTCGGAAAAAGCGCGAAATCTGATTGAAAAAGACGAAGAAGTTGACAAGATTTACGATTCGCTGGTCGCGCAATTATTAGAAACAATGTCGCAAGACGCGGCAAAATCGGCGCGGCTTGCCCGTTTGCTGTTCGTCGCCAAAAACCTCGAACGCATCGGCGATTACGTCAAAGATATTTGCGAATTGACGGTTTATATGAAGGAAGCGGTTTTTATAAAACACCAATAGGATTGCGGATTTGGGATTGCGGATTGCGGATTTGTAAGAAAAATCCCAAATCCCAAATCCCAAATCCCAAATCAAAATATGCACGAAATTTTAATAATCGAAGACGATGCGGACATTGCCGAAAGTTTGCATTATAATTTTAAGCGCGAAGGTTTTCGCCCTGTGATTGCCGAATCGGGCGAGAAAGGTTTGCGGTTTGCGCTGGACAAAAAAAATCCGCCGTCGCTGATTATTCTCGATTTAATGTTGCCCGGAATGAGCGGAATGGAACTTTGCCGAAGGTTGCGGCGCGAAGGATTGACCGAAAAAACGCCGATAATTATGCTTACGGCAAAAGCCGCCGAAACCGATAAAATCGCCGGATTAGAACTCGGCGCAGATGATTATATCGTCAAACCTTTTTCGGTAAAAGAAGTTATTGCAAGAGTTAGAGCCGTTTTGCGGCGTGTCGAAAAAGAAACGATTCAGAAATATTCGGATGAACGCCTTGCGATTGATTTCGACGATATGCGCGTTCTTTGCGGTGGCGATGACGTGAAATTGACGCGCAAAGAATTTTCGCTTTTGACATATTTAATAAAATCCGCCGGACGAGTTGCGACGCGCCAAAATCTGCTCGACAATGTTTGGGGTTACAGTTATTTCGGCGACACGCGCACACTCGACGTTCACATTCGCCGTCTGCGCCAAAAACTCGGCGATTGCGGAACCTGTATCGAAACCGTCGTCGGCATCGGTTATCGGTTTATTGGTTGTAAATAAGTGGTAAGTGGTAAGTGGTAAGTGGTAAGTTTTTGGCTTACCACTTACCACTTACCACTTACCACTTACCACTAAAATGAACTTTCTTTCTTCATTATTTTCAAAAAACACGCCTGAAAAAACCTCGCGTCCCGTTTTAATCAAGGTTCTCGAAACGATGCGCGAAGGTGTTTTGGTGATCGGCGAAGATACGCGCATTTTAGCTTCAAACGATGCGGCTTATAATTCATTTGCTAAAAAAAACGGAGCTTTAGAAGAAAAACGTCTGAGCGAAGTTATACGCGATTTGAATCTGCACGAAGCCTTTCGCAAAGCATTGGAAAATAATGAGTTTTCGGATTTGAAACTTGAAATTTCAGGAACGGAAAAGCGCAAATATGATGTTCACATTGCACCAATCGAGATTGATAACACGAAAAGCGCAATCGGCGTTTTTTATGATATTACGCAAATCGAACATCTCGAAAAAGTCCGCCAAGAATTTTTCTCGAACATCTCGCACGAGCTTCGCACGCCTCTGACTTCGATTCTCGCCTTTGTCGAAACGCTGGAAGACGGCGCGATTGAAGACGAAGCAAATAACCGCCGATTTTTGACCGTTATCAGGCGAAACGCCGAGCGAATGCACCGCTTGATTGATGATATTTTAGAACTTTCCTCAATCGAATCAGGCGGCATTTCGATTCAGCCGAAAACCGTTTCGCTTTCAAATCTGGTCAGAGAAGTTTTCACGAATCTTTCAAACAAAGCCGACACATTCAAGGTTGAATTGGTCAGCGAAATCTCGCCGGAAACTCAAGTTTTTGCCGATGTTATCAGGCTCGAACAGATGCTCACAAATCTAATTGATAACGCTGTAAAATTTAACCGTGAAGGCGGAAGCGTAACGGTTTCATACCGTCAAAACGGCGCAACGGATTTAATCAGCGTCAGCGATACGGGCGAAGGAATTTCAAACGAACATCTGCAAAGAATTTTTGAAAGATTTTACCGCACAGACCGCGCCCGTTCACGCGAAATCGGCGGCACAGGTTTAGGTTTGGCAATCGTCAAACATCTCGCCAAACTTCACGGCGGCGAAATTTCCGTGTCTTCCGTTGTCGGAAAAGGTTCGACCTTTTCTATCGAACTTCCTGCAAATACATAGTTTAGCGATTTCGATTTACTACTTTCAGAACCGCGTTTTTTTGTGATACAATTGAAACATCTTGTAAATTGACAGTTCATAAAATAATTCTGATTCGCAGTATCAGTAGAACTTGCGGAGGATGTATGGATTTGATCATCGGTCAAAAAGTAGCTTACCCAAATCAAGGAATTTGTCTGGTTGAAGACATTGAAAACCGCCGTTTCGGAATAAATTCGGTCAGTTGTTATTTTTTGCGCGTTTTGAGAGATAATTCGATTATTTTCGTGCCGACGGAAAAAGCCGAACTCGTCGGAATTCGCCCGATTATCGGCTCGGAACAATCTAAAAATCTGCTCGGTTTTTTGGCGAAAGATTTTGAAACCGTTGCTGCCGATTGGAAAATTCGTTCGCGCGATTACAGCGTAAAACTCCAGTCGGGCAATGTTTTTGAAGCCGCTGACGTGCTGAAAAAACTTTCGTTTCTCTCACGCGAGAAAAAACTTTCGTTCCGCGAACAAACTTTTCTCGAAAAAGCGAAATTTCTCGTCGTTTCCGAAATCACCAACGCAATTCTGGCAGACGAAGATAAAATTTCCGTAAAAATTGATAAATTAGTCAACAAAGCCTGTGAAAAACATTGCTGTTCGCAACTGCGTGTTTTGGCGGCAACGAATCATTAGAAAGTGAGAAAGTGAGAAAGCGAGAAAGTGAGATTGTTGAATTTGTTCAATCTCGCTTTCTCCCCTTCTCGCTTTCTCACTTTCTATACGAGGCTCGAATAATCGTCTTAATATTCCCGCGAACGTGAAAATCGCCTTCGAGTTCGACTTGTAAAGGATTGCAAGCCTTGACGAAATCTTCGAGAATTATGTTGATAACGTGTTCGTGAAAAACTTTTATTTCGCGGAAAGAATTGATGTAAAGTTTCAAACTTTTGAGTTCGATACAGCGTTCGTTCGGAACGTATTTCAGCTTAATAACCGCAAAATCGGGAAAGTCCGAAAACGGGCAAATCGCCGTAAATTCGGGAATCTCAAAATCAATCCAAATCTCGCACCCTTTGTATTCATATTCAAAAGTATCGAGCGGATAAAGCTCCATTTCTTCGCGTTTCGTTGAGCGAATGTCGAGGTTTTGCCGGTTTGTCGGCGGTAAATTGTAATCGTCTAACATAATTGTAATTTTCCTAAAAAGCGGAAACGAATATTTTACACAAATCAGCAAGATACACCAAAAGATTAGCGCATTAACCCGAAATTCAGATAATCGTCGTAACGATTTCCCGAATATTTCTTAAGATTCATACTCATTTTTGAAATCTTCATAGACTTGAAACAAAGTGTCGCTGTCCTCAAAATGTTTTATCATCAAAGGCTTTACTTCACTTTCCCAATCAAGTTTTCCGAGTCCCGCCCCAATTTTGGGAACTGAAACGCTTTCGATATTTTTCTTCGCACAATAATTAACGAGATTTCGCAGACCTTTATTTAAAAAGGGTAAAACGGCGTGATACATATCGGGCTGAGTGGCAATATAAATAATTCCGATGCGCGTTTCATTAGGCAATGCCACAAAAATATCGCCGCCGACAAATTTGTTGTTAAAGGTATATTTTTTGAATTGCTTCTGTGCGTCAGCCCATTTGGTAGAGATTTTCAGAGCCAATCCCGTTCCCAAACCTTCTTGTGAGCCGACCGCAACTCCTTGAGCCAGATACTGTGCCGATGTTTGTAAAATATCGCCGGAAACGAATTCAATCATATTCAAAATTTAAATAATTGTCGTAACAATTTCCCGAATACTTCTTTGCAATTCGCGGTCATCGGTAATCGGCGAACAGAGCGCGACTTCCGCTGCGTCTATCGGCGCGATACCTTTTGCAATCATTTGCGCGGCGTAAATTAAAAGCCGTGTCGAAACGCCTTCTTCGAGTCCGTGTCCGCGAAGATTGCGAACTTTTTGACCGATTTTTACGAGGTCTTGCGCCGTGTTCGCGTCAATTCCGCCTTCTTTGGCAACGATTTCGGCTTCGTCTTCGGCGTTCGGATAATCGAATTCCATTGCGATAAATCTTTGCCGTGTTGATTGTTTCAAATCCTTTAAAATTGATTGATAGCCCGGATTATAACTGACGACGAGCATAAATTCGGGCGGTGCTTCGATAACCGTGCCGCGTTTTTCGATTGGCAAACGCCGTCTGTCGTCGGTCAACGGGTGAATAATTACAACCGTATCTTTTCGCGCTTCGACGACTTCATCAAGATAACAAATCGCGCCGTTTCTCACCGCTGTCGTCAAAGGTCCGTCGTGCCAGACGGTTTCTTCGCCTTCGAGAAGAAATCTGCCGACCAAATCCGTCGCCGACAAATCTTCGTGGCACGCGACCGTTATCAGCGGGCGATTCATCCGATACGCCATATATTCGACAAAGCGCGTTTTGCCGCAACCTGTCGGACCTTTCAGCATCACAGGCAATTTTGCCGCGTAAGCTGCTTCAAATAATTCGACTTCCTGTTTTATCGGGAGATAATAAGGCTCGTTTTCGACTTTGTATTTTTCAACTGCAAGTTCCATAAAAAATTAATCTTAACAAAAAAGAAGTCAGCAGTCAGCAGTCAGCAGTCAGCAGTCAGCAATTATTTCAAAGATTGTAATTTATTGCCTTAAGTATGACTGCTAATTTCTGTCTTCTGTCTTCTACCTATTTTACATTTCACAGTGAAATATATTATTTTGAATGTTTGTCCCTTAACAATTTTCAGCAGTAAATTCTTCCGGCAAGTCGAATATTTATGAAAAAGAGAGTTATAAGTGTGCGTTTTATTAAGCTCGCGGTGATTGCGGTTTTTGTTCTGACTTTAGCGGTTTTCTCCGGCAATTTCTTCCTCGAATCGAAGGTTAAAGGTCAAGGCAGTTCTTTTTTGCCTGCGCCGAATAATGTTTCGGCAACGGATAATCAATATCACAACAAAGTCGGCGTTTATTGGGACGCAGTTCGCGGTGCAAATCTTTACCGAATTTTTCGCAACACGGCAAATAATACGACCGGCGCGACCGACATCGGCACGACTGCCGCAAATTATTTTTTCGATTCGACCGCAAATGTCGGACAGAATTATTTTTATTTCGTAAAAGCCGAAAACGGCGCAACGGCAAGCAATTTCAGTCAATCCGAACAAGGCACACGCGCCAACGGAATGCCGCCCGACGGAATTTTTCTCGATTTACAACCGCCGAACGCGCCTGCCGGAAATCAAATTACAGCCGCTAAATCTTATCTCGGCAAAACTTTATTTTGGGACGAACAACTTTCTTCTACAAAAACCGTTTCTTGCGGAACTTGTCATCAGGCAGGTTCGGGCGGTTCTGACCCGCGCACGAATGCGACGACTGTAAATCCGGGTTTCGACAATAATTTTAATACGGCGGACGACGTTTTCGGCTCAAAAGGCGTTCCGCAAAATAATCTAAACGGAACTTACGTTTTCAATTCGGTTTTCGGGTTTAATCTGCAAGTTACAGGCAGAAAAGCACCGTCTTATCTGAACGCGGCTTACGCGGCGAACGGGATTTTTTGGGACGGACGCGCTTCCGATACGTTCCGCGATCCGTTGACAAACGCGATTATTTTGCCGAACGGCGCGAGTCTTGAAAGTCAGGTTTTAGGTCCGCCGCTTTCATCTGCGGAAATGGCGCACGGCGGCAGAGATTGGGCGCAGGTTGCAGGGCGCGTTGCCGCTTCAAAACCGCTGGCTTTGGCGGTAAAAGTTCCGAATTCACTTGGAAATTGGATTAACGGCAGAACTTATCCGCAACTTTTTGAAGAAGCGTTCGGCACTTCGGACGTTACGCCGGCGCGGATTGCGTTGGCGATTGCGACGCACGAACGAACGCTGTTTTCAGATCAAACGCCATTCGACAAAGCTGTTACGCAAATCCAACCTTTGACCAAACAAGAAGAATTCGGGCAAGAACTTTTTCTTGCTGTTTCGTGCGCCGTCTGCCACGGCGGAGCATTGCTTTCCGACAATAATTTTCACAACATCGGCGTTCGTCCGCAAAACGAAGATGCCGGGCGATTTGCTGTTACGAGTTTGAATGAAGACCGCGCCAAATTTAAAACGCCAAACTTGCGAAATGTCGAATTTCGTGCGCCTTATATGCACAACGGACGTTTTGCAACGCTCGAAGAAGTCGTCGAATTTTACAATCGCGGCGGCGATTTTACTGCGCCGAATATTGATACCGCGCTGATTCGTCCGCTCGGAATGACTGCCGACCAAAAAGCCGCGCTCGTCGCGTTTATGAAGCGACCAATGAACGATAATCGCGTTACGAACGAGATTGCGCCGTTTGATCGTCCGCGTCTTTTCACGCAAACAAGCCGCGTTCCGCAAATTTCGGGATTAAACCGTGCCGGTTCGGGCGGAAATGTTCCGCAACCCGTGGCAATCGAGCCGCCGTATATCGGCAATCCGAGTTTTACGGTTGCCGTTTCAAAAGGTTTGGGCGGTGCAAATGCGGTTTTGGCGATTAATGATACTGATCCGGGAATGGCTTCGATTCCGGCAAGCGGAAGTTTTGCGCGTGTCAGTTTGACGCTTTCCGGCACAGGCGCGGGAAACGGCAGCGGTTCGGTTAGTTTGGCGACTTTGGCAAATAATCCGCAATTTGTCGGGCGCACATTTTACGGGCGTTGGTATGTTACGGATTTAGGCGCACTCGGCGGATTTTCGGTCAGCCAATTAATTAAATTTACGGTTTTCGCGCAAAATTCAAACGTCAGCAAAACTTTCGTTGACTTCGACGGCGACCGCAAAACAGACATTTCGATATTCCGTGCGAACGGCGCAAACGGCGAATGGTGGTTTAACAAAAGCGAATCCGGCGGAAATGCCGCGTTCCAATTCGGTGCGTCAACAGACAAAATTGTTCCCGCAGATTACACCGGCGACGGCAAAACCGACATCGCCGTTTGGCGACCTTCGAGCGGACAATGGTTCATTATGCGCTCGGAAGATAATTCATTTTACGCTTTTCCGTTCGGCGCAAACGGCGATATTCCCGTTGCCGGAGATTTTGACGGCGACGGCAAATTCGATCCGACAATTTTCCGACCTTCGACGACAACTTGGTTTATTCAAGCAAGTTCGCAAGGAACTTTGATCAGACCGTTCGGCGTAATAAACGACAAACCGCAACTCGGCGATTACGACGGCGACGGCTTGACGGATTTGGCAATCTTTCGCGCTTCGGGCGCAAGCGGCGCGGAATGGTGGATTCAAAAAAGCTCGGACGGACAAGTTTTCGCCGCTCAATTCGGAATTTCAACCGATAAACCGACCGCCGCAGATTTCACGGGCGACGGCAAAACCGACATCGCTTTCTTCAGACCTTCGACCGGATTTTGGTATGTTCTCCGAAGCGAAGATTTTTCGTTTTACGCCGCACCGTTCGGCGCAAACGGCGACATTCCCGTCGCGGGCGATTACGACGGCGACGGCAAAGCCGATTTAGCAGTTTTCCGTCCGTCCGGCTCAACGTGGTATGCCAGCCGTTCAACCGGCGGAACTTTGATTCAAGCCTTCGGTATCGCCGGAGACTTACCGATTCCGACGGCGTTTCTGCCTTAAACGACTGGAGCGCAAGCGTCCCCGCTTGCAATGAGTGTTTGCTTCAAACGCGAAAAAGCGTTCGAGTAGAAATCAAGTTAATTTCTACTCGAACGCCGTTACACCGCTGAAAAACGCGGCGTTTGCAAGCGGGGACGCTTGCGCTCCAGTCTATTTACATTTTGAATAACCGCAATCGCGGCAGAAATCGCAACCCGAAGCGTGTTCGAGTTGTCCTTTGCATTCGGGACATTCGCCGATTAAACTGCTCATTTTCGGGGAATTGTCGGCAACTACTGCGGCTTCCATTTTGCTTATTGCGCGTTCCGATTGCGGCATATTTTTCAATCTGCGATCAATCAAAAGTAAGCATTCGGCAACCGCTTGTTCGGGCGAAGTCAGAAGTCTTTCGTTAAACCAAACGGCGTGTGTTGCCGTAACTTTATTCAAACTGCGCGAAACTTCTTTTGCGTCAAATCCGCCGCGAAGCATTCTCGAAGCCAGAAGTCCGACACCTTCAGAAATCGGTCCCGTAGCAAAAACTTCCAAAACTCTTTCGCCGTTGTGATTAACCGTAACGTAAAGATTTACGCCATCAAACGGAATCCGCCACGTTGAACCTTGCAATTCGCGCGGACGCTCGATGTGCAGATTTCGGATTTCGGATTTCGGATTTAAGATTTCTTCAGTTGCAGAAGTTTCCGAAATCTCCTCTTCTCGCTCACTCGCTTTCTCCCCTTCTTTCTTCATAGAGGTTAAAACTTGACCTTCACGCGAACCGTCGCGGTAATACGAAACGGCTTTGCAGCCCAAATCTTTCGCCATTCGGTAAAGTTTATCAACCGATTCAAACGTATCGTCAGCCGCGCCGTTGCAGGTTTTTGAAATCGAATTGTCAACGTGCTTTTGCGCTCCGGCGAGAACTTGAACGTGCTGATGCGAAGTAATATCCATCGCCGAAATGAAATACGACGGCAATTTATCTAAATTTTCGACAACGAATTCAGCCGCTTCACGAATCGAATTTTCATCCGACTGATCTACTGTTTTGCCCAATGCTTCTGCCGCCAGACTGTTGACGTAATAGCGTTCGCCAAGCGTATCGCGGCGAACATACGCCCACGAAAAATTCGGTTCAATCCCGCTCGATGTTTCCGCAACAAGCGAAATCGTTCCCGTCGGCGCAATCGTCGTAACTTCGTAATTTCTTGGCGTTAAAGGCATATCGCGCGGAATTCCGATTTCGTCATACAAAAATTTCGCATAACTTTCGCGGTTTCCTTCGAGTTCGGGGAAAGTGCCTTTTTCCGCGCCCAAACGCAGAGACATCATCCACGCTTCACGTCGGACAAAGCCCATAACTTTTTCCATCAATTCAATCGAATCCTGATTTCCGTAAGTAACTTTCAAAGCCAGACACAAATCCGCAAAACCCATAATTCCGAGTCCGACAGGTCTTGTCCGTTTCACGACATCATCAATTTCGGGAAGCGGAAAATGTCCCGCGTCAACAACATTGTCCAAAAATTGCGTGCAAAGATGCGTAACTCTCGCAAGTTTCGCCCAATCAACACAAACATCCGCGTCCGTGCCTTCGCCAACCTTTTTATAAAACTTCGCCACGTCAATCGAACCTAAGTTGCACGAATTATTAAAATGGAGCATTTGCTCGCCGCACTGCCGGTTGCAAATATATGAAAACAAAGGTTTTCCGGTTTCGGTGGTTGATTCAAAACCACCAACGAAAAAGTTATGAAATTCGTCAACCGTGCCGTTATAGACGGTTTCTTCACCGTCAAATTCGACTGAAACAACTTTGTGATTAGTCATCGAAGCAGTTTCCTTCAAAGCAGCGTAAGTGCGAAACGGACTCGTTTTTCTGGAAATTTCAAAGCTGATTCCTTTCACTTTGCAGGCTTCAATCCAATCTTTCTTTTCCGTTTTGCCGTTCGTTTGACATTCCAAAAATGCTTCGACTTGTTTAGCGCGAAGGTTGGACTTTCTTTTTTCGTGTCCGGCTTTGACGTTGGCAATTCTGTCGGCTTCCCAATTCGGAACGGTATTTCGATAAGATTGCAGGGCGCAAACAGGCGAACAAATTCCGCTTTCACGACGAAACGGTTTGACTACGAAATGAACGCCGCAAACTTCACAATTTTTGTTAATGTGAACGCAACCGTCAATAAATAAGCAATCGTAACCTTGCGCCGTCAAATCCAAATAAAGCCGCACGGAACGCGGGTCTTTGTCGGAATGTTCAAAACCGAGTTCGGTTGCCGCCCATTTTGAAAAACCGAGCAAACCGCCCAGATGGTCGTTGCGCCATTTTGAAAATTGTGTCGGCAATCCGCGTTCACCGGCATAATTTGACCATTCGGTTGCCGAGAATCTGCGTTTTAGTTTTTCGGTCAATTCCAACGCGCAAGCCTTTAGGTCTTCGTTGCTAAATCCGCTGAATCTACCGTTTTTCTCGCCGCTTACGGCTTTGGACATATTATCGTGATAGCTTGCCCATTTTTCTTCGCTCCATTCGGTCTGAGCGCGAATCATCGGGTTATTTTCTCCCTTCATTGCGTCGCCGTGCAGACGGTCGTGAGCTTCAACGGTCATTATTTGCAAATTTTCGGGACTGTTGTTTTGAGCATTAAAATCTTTATGATGAACAACGTAACCAGGGAAAATGCGCTTTATGTTTTGATGAAACTGCGCGATAAGCCGATGTTCAGCTTTGCTTGAAACTTGTCCGCCATTATTAACCCAGATATAGTCTTGCGAACGTGAATTGGCGGCTGGAAACAAATCTTTGAGCGAAGCGTGAAAGCGCGTCATAATATGCAAACTGTCGCCTTTTTGCAATTCGTCAACCCGTTTGTAATCGCCGTTTCTAATCAAAAATTTGTGGTTTGCCGTTGCCCTGACGGTTGAGCCGTCGTCCAAAGTAACTTTATAAATCGGTTGCTTGTATCCGGTAATTCGAGGATTTCGCATCGTGCGGACAACGAGTTTGCCGCTTTCGCTTAAAGCATAAACGGGAACGTCCTGCCCTTTTTCGGCAAGTTCTTTTATTGAAACATTGCCGCGCCCGTCGGCAACCGCGACCAAAGTTTCGCCCGTTACGCACGGATTGCAAGCGTGAATTGGTCCCATCGTCGAAATCATATGGTTATGGCGATTGACTTCATCAATGTAAATAATTCCCGGCTCGGCGTATTTGTGCGCCGAAGCGATGACGCGATTCCAAATGTCGGGCGCGTAAACCATTCCCGCGCTTGGCGGATTTTCGATTGTGCAATCGGACAAATCAGCCGTTTCAAAAGCTAATTTATCGGCAAACGTAACAGTTTCGCCATTCGGACGATGATAAACAACATAATCTGCGTTTGTAACCGGATCGAAAACAATTTGATTCCACGATTCACCGTCAAATTCGGTTTGAAACCATTCTTTTGCGTCAACCGCTGCCATAAATTTGTCGGTTACGGTTACGGAAATATTGAAATTAGTCAATGAATGCTGATCATTTTTCGCGTGAATAAAGCGCAGAACGTCGGGATGAGCAATCGCCAAAATTCCCATATTCGCACCGCGCCGAACGCCGCCTTGTTTGACGACTTCGGTCGTGCCGTTGACGATGTTCATAAACGAAACCGGACCCGAAGCCACGCCGCGCGTCGAATTAACCATCGAACCTGCCGGACGCAAAAATTCGTAAGTCATTCCCGTTCCTCCCCCTGTCTGATGTATAATTGCAACATTTTGGGCGTGTTCCATAATTCCGTTAATTGAATCGGGAACATTCAGCACAAAACACGCGGCAAGCTGTCCTTTCGGTTTGCCGGAATTAACTAAACAAGGAGTATTCGGAACAAATTCGCGGTTGAGCATTACTTCAGTCATCGAATCGTAGAAATAATCGCGCTTGACCGAATCGGTTTCCGCTTTTGAAACGTGACCGACGACGCGGCGGACAATATCGTCCCACGTTTCGAGGGCTTCGCCGTGAACATCTTTCAGCGAATAACGCTTGGTGATGACCTTCTGACCGTTCAAACCGATAGGTTTAATTTCACGTTTGCGTGATGTTGCTGTTGCGCTATTTCCGTTTCCGTTACCATTTTTTACGGCAACTTCGCCCGACGCGACAGGCTCAAAGACTCTATCCATAATCAATCAATCTCCTTTGCATCTATAAAGACGCAATCTCTCGTTTAGTTTAATTTTAACTCTTTTTTGTGCATTATGAAATGCGGATTTGATGAACTTTTCAGGTTCTCGCTTTAGCATTTGAATTGCTTTTTTTCTCTTAGCGAATTGAAATATACCGCAACTCAAATCCGCTTGTCAACAAAAAAAACACAATATATTGTGCCTTCTATTTTTTTTTCAACCAAATGTCGTGTAAGTTAAAGTAATCTCTTAGGTTTGCGGGTTTTAAGTTATTTATAAAAAGAGATAAATAATTTTCATCTGTATTCAAATTTGACTTTTTGCGCTAGAATTTCCGAAACTAAAGAGGCTGAACTTATATTGACAATGTTTTTTATCCACAGATGAACACAGATAAACACAGATGATTTAATCCGATTTCTTATCTGTATTTATCTGTGTTCATCTGTGGATAATTATTATTTTTTCTTAAATTCATCAAATAAATTATGGACAAACTTATTCACGGATTAGCGGCAGATTCAACCGTGCGCGTGATGGCGGCAATTACGACCGACACCGTGCGCGAAGCCGTGCGCCGACACCAAACTTCGCCGACGGCTTCTGTCGCGCTCGGAAGAGTTCTGACCGGAACTTTGCTGATGGGCGCAAGCCTCAAAGAATTTGACCGTCTGACCGTAAAAATCGAAGCGGAAGGCGAAATCGAAGGCGTTATTGCCGAGTCATTATCAGAAGGAAAAGTTCGCGGCTACGTTAGAAATCCGCTCGCCGATTTACCGCAAAAAGCGGACGGCAAATTTGATGTCGCCGGAATTGTCGGCAAAGGAATGTTTTACGTTATCCGCGAATCGGGTTTTGAAATCGGCTTGCACCGCGATCCTTACGTCGGCAGCGTTTCGATTGAATCGGGCGAAATTGCCGAAGATTTTGCGGATTATCTGATGAAATCCGAGCAAATTCCGTCTGCCGTTTTGCTCAGTGTTTTGCTCCAACCCGAAGAACCTTACATTCATTGCGCGGGCGGCGTGATGATTCAAATGCTCCCGACGGCAAACCCGAATATTGCCGTGATGATCGAAGACACGATTCTCCACGCGCCGCTTTTGACCGATGAAATCAAAAACGGCGCAACCGCTGAAGATTTATTAAAAATGACGCTCGGCATTATTGATTACGAAATTTTAGGCGAAAAAGAAGTCGGATTTGAATGCAATTGTTCGTTTGAACGCGCCGTTCAATTAATTTCTTCGCTCGGCAAAACCGAAGTCAAATCAATGCTCGAAGAAGACAAAGGCGCAAGAATGACATGCGGATTTTGCAACGAAGTTTATAAATTAAACGAAAATGATTTGCGGGAAATTTTAGAAGCAGAAACGGTTTAATGATGGCGTTGACGTGATGCGAAACGGCAACACACAAACTGCAAATATTAGAAAAACCGTTTTATACAAATTGCATTTTTGCCATCAAGTCTAATAATGTTCCGATAAAGTTCTTTAGAAAATCAAGTTCAGTGATAATTTAGATTAGGTTATGAGATTAGATAAGCAGATGGGCAAAAGTTTTGCAGCATTTTCGCTTAACGTAGAACAGACTGTTAACCTGTTTTACGTTTCCACAAAATGTCCGGTTATTTCTGCTCACCTGCTTACCTTTTAGTCTAAAAAGACAAATAAAGAACACGGGTAGCGACTTTAAATCAGTTTGGGTGTTAGTGGAGTAGGGCTAGGGGAATTTTAGGAGAGTGTTAAGAAAGTAAATCATCTAAACTATTGATAAACAATAAGATATTGTCCACTTAACACACATAGCTTAATTATATTTAGGAGAGCAATAGAAATAGAAAACACTAAGTCAGCCTAAGTAAAATAAGATTATTATGCACTATCATTTAATCGGAATTTGCGGGACAGCGATGGCTAGTCTTGCGGGAATGTTGCAGGCGAAAGGTAATAAAGTTACCGGCTCGGATCAGAATGTTTATCCGCCGATGTCAACGCAGTTGGAGAGTTTGGGAATTGAGATTCTCAATGGTTATCGGGCGGAAAATGCGGACGTTGGCGCGGATTGCACGGTGGTCGGGAATGCGATTTCGCGTGGGAATTTAGAGCTTGAAGAAGTTTTAAATCGAAAGTTTTTGTATCGTTCGCAAGCGGAAATCGTGAAGGAAGAATTTATTCGCGGAACACGCAGTTTGGTCGTTGCGGGAACGCACGGGAAGACGACGACGACGAGCATTGCGACTTGGGTTGCCGAAGTTGGCGGACTTAATCCGTCGTTTTTGGTTGGCGGAATTGTGCAGAATTTCGGCGCGTCGTTTCGGGTTACGGACGGCGATTTTTTTGTGATTGAAGGCGACGAATATGACACGGCTTATTTTGATAAAAAGCCGAAGTTTATGCACTATTTGCCCGAAATTGCGATTGTCGGCAACATCGAATTTGACCACGCCGATATTTACAAAGACATCCAAGAAATAAAGTTTGCGTTTTCGCGCTTGATGAATTTAGTTCCATCGAACGGACGTTTGATTTGCGGAATTGATTCGCCGATTGTTTGCGAAGTTTTGGACGAAATGCGCGGCAAACTTCACACACAAATTGAAACTTTCGGAACTTCGCCGGAAGCCAAATGGCAAGCGCGTGAGATTGATTTTTCGGGCGAAAGAACGAAGTTTAAGATTTTCCGCGAAAACGAATTTTGGGGCGAATTTGAAACGAATCTTATCGGCGAATTTAACGTGCGAAATTGTTTGGCGGTGATAATTGCGGCTGACGCTTGGGGAATTTCTCAAGAGAAAATTCAGCAAGCATTTGATACTTTTAAAAGCGTAAAAAGGCGCGTCGAAATTCGCGGCGTTGAACGCGGCGTTACGGTAATTGACGATTTCGCGCATCATCCGACGGCGGTTGAAGAAACTTTGAAAGCACTTCGCACAAAATATTCGGGACAAAGATTGATTGCAGTTTTCGAGCCGCGTTCGTGGTCGTCGCGTCTCGCAGTTTTTCAAGAACCTTATTGTAAAGCCTTTAATTACGCTGATTACGTTGTGATTGCCGGAGTTTATAACACGCAAAAAGCGTCGGAACTCGGCAAAGTTTTGAACGTCGAAGAATTGGTCGAACAAATAAAATTGCAAAATAAACCTGCGCTTTCGTTTCCTGATGCCGACGCAATTATTGAACATCTCGCGCCCGAATTGCGCGAAGGCGATGTCGTCGCAATTATGTCAAACGGCGGTTTCGGCGGAATTCACGAGAAAATTTTGAATGTTCTGAAAGGATAAAATTTAACAAACAAAGGTTGAAAGGCACGAAAAACAAAACTGCTTTTTCGTGTCTTTCAACCTTTTTGAGGAGAAGCACTTGATTCCTAACGTCGGTGCATCAATATACGCAATTGAAATGTAATGTATTACTCTTCGAAATAAGTGATAGATGAAAGGTGATAAGTGATAGATAAGAAATCGCTAGAGATTCGTGGGGAAATCTATCACCTTTCATCTATCACTTATCAATTATTCCGAACATTTCCTTCTAAAAATCTCTTCATTTAACTTACCAAATTCAAAAGATGTCCCATCTGAAATTTTTTGACGCTCAGATATTTTTGCGTATCTTTTGACGGCTTAAATTCAATCGGAACGCGCTCGACAATTTCTAAACCGCCGTTACGCATTGCGCGTAATTTATCGGGATTATTGGACATTGCTTTAATTTTCCGCACACCTAAATCGCGTAAAATCTCGACACATTGTTCGTATTCACGCGAATCAACCTCGAAACCGAGCCGCAAGTTTGCTTCAATCGTATCTGCACCTTTGTCTTGTAGCGCATACGCGCGAATTTTATTGATAATTCCGATGCCGCGCCCTTCTTGATGTTGATAAACGATCACGCCGCGACCTTCTTTTTCGATGGTTTTCATCGCGCTTTGAAGTTGCTGACCGCAATCGCATTTGGTTGAATGAAAAACGTCGCCCGTCAAACATTGCGAATGAATCCGCACGGGAATTGCGGAATTTTCGTCCAAATCGCCTTTGAAAACGCAAACAAATTCTTCATCGCTGATTAATGATTTATAACCCGCAATACGAAATTCGCCGAATTCTGTCGGCAGACGCGCTTCGGCAACTTTTTCAACTGATTTTACGGTTGAAAAGTTGTCGGTAAATGGAAATGCACTAATTGTTGTAGCTGATGTTGTATCTTTAAGCATAATTTTCCTTTTTTGAAATTATTATATTCGTTGGTTTGCGAATATTAGATGCAAAAAATAATGAATTTATGCTCATAAAATATAATTGTTTCAAACTAAGATTTTTGATGAAATTTAACCTTGCAAATTCAGACGTTTGCCCATTTCCATTCCGAGAATTTGCAAAGCATTTGCGGGGCGAATCATTACTTCAAAATCAATAATCTGTCCGTCGTCATTTAGCGAAATTAAATCAACTCCGCGCAATGTTAATTCGCCGATGTTTGCTTCAAATTCGAGGCAAAAATTATTTCCTTCGGCGATTTCGCGGACGTATTTAAAGTTTTGAAAAACCTGCGTTACGGTTAATAAAATTTGTGTTGTAATTGCTTTTCCTTCTTTTGGTTTCCAGACGAAAGGTGAATGAAATTTCACATCTTCGCTAAGAATTTCGTGCAAAATTTCGGCGTTTGGAACTTCGACAAATTGATGCCAGCGCGTAATTGTTTCGTTCATATTTCGATTATCTGCGAAAACTTGAAAAACTTCACGCCGCGAAGATTTTTTTAGCCCGCGAAACACACGAAAGACACGAAAAAAAGAGAAAAAATTTAAGTTGATTTCTCTTTTTTTCGTGCTTTTCGTGTGTTTCGCGGGCTAAAAATCTTCGCGCCTTCGCGTCTTGGCGACTTTGCGTTAAAATTCTTATCAATGAGATTTAAATTACCCGAAATTCCACCGCCGAAATTGATTACGGCTTTGAGAAATTACAATCTTTTGCCCGCGATTGTTTTTATGCCGACGCGCCGTAAATGCGACGAAGCCGCGACCGAAGTTGCCCTCGATAAATCGCAGAAAACCGACGTTGACAAACAGGAAGAAAGGCAAGCGATTTATGAAGAATTTCTTGCTGAATTTCCCGAAATCAAGACGCATAAACATCGCCGGATTTTAATTCGCGGCGGAATTGCGGCGCATCACGCGGGACATATTCCGGCGTGGAAATTGTTGGTTGAAAAAATGATGCAACGCGGACTTTTGAACGCGATTTTTGCGACTTCGACGGTTGCCGCCGGAGTTGATTTTCCGGCACGAACCGTCGTCATTACAAATGCCGACACACGCGGAAACGATGGTTGGCGTTCGTTGCAAGCGTCGGAATTGCAACAGATGACCGGACGCGCCGGGCGACGCGGCAAAGATAAAGTCGGTTTTGTCGTGCTTGCGCCGTCAAATTTTCAAAATCCGCCGAAAATTGCACAACTTTTAAAATCGCCGCCCGATGCGCTAAACAGTCAATTTCGTTCGACTTATACGAGTTTGCTAAATTTTTTGGACGCTTTTGGAAATTTCGCGCAAGTTCGTGAAATTGCCGAAAAAAGTTTCGCTTTTCGTGAAACGGCGCGGCAAATTGTCCAACTCGAAAAGCATCGTCAAACTCGTTTGAAAGCGATAGAAAAGAAACTCGAAAATAACGAATTTGATTTAACGATTGATTCCGCCAAAGGCTTTGAAAGATTAACGAATGCGCGACTTCGTTTGCAGGAAACATTGCCGAACACACGCGCCGAAGTTCGCACGAATTGGTTACGCGAAAAAGTGCAAATCGGCAGAATTGTTACGAAAAGCCGCAATTCAAAACGACTATTTTTAGTCTTAAATATTTTCGGCGAAAAAGTTATGGCAATGCGCGACGACGGCGAAGGCGCGACGCTTTCTTTGCCGCATATCGGGCGCGTTTTTGAGAAAGAATATCGTTTGGAAGAACGCTCGCTTGATTTAGCTTTCGACGAAATTCACGAAGGCAAAAATCCGGCTTTGAATGAGCCGAAACTTTCTTTGCAAACAAATGAAGCCGACGAAGCACTTGAGATTTTAACGCAAACAATCGAAAAAATTTTTCCGAAAAATTTGAGCGAAGACGCAAGCCGACAAGCGCATCAACTTTTGTGGGAAACGGCTTCGGATGCGGACTTTTTGGAGAAACTTGACCGTGATGTTGAGATTTTGCGCGGCGAAATCTGGCTTCCGTTTGAAAATCGCGCGAAGGTTTTGCATCACTTCGGTTACTTGGATTTTGCGGCGCAAAAAGTTACCGAAAAAGGCAAATGGCTGGCAGATGTGCGCGTTGACCGACCGTTGCTCGTCGGCGAAGCGTTGCGGCACGGGCTTTTTGAAAATCTCGAAATCAAACACATCGCCGCGCTGATGGCTTCGCTGGCGGCAGATTCGGACAGAAACTACGGCGAACTTCATCTTTCGGACGAGATTTTAGATGTTTTGACAAAATTTGAAGACATTATTTACCAAGTTTCGAGCGCAGAATGGAAAAACGGTGTTGCTCCGGCAGACGAAATAAATCTGTCGGCGGCGGCGGCGGCGGAACATTGGGCAGACGGCGCAGATTGGCAAGATTTGGTCTATCGCACCAAAGCCGAAGAAGGCGACCTTGTCAGACTTTTATCGCGCACCGGCGAAGCCTTAAAGCAAATCGCCCAACTAAAAGCATCGCATCCGAACGCCGCAAAAATGGCGCGTGAAACGGCGGATATTTTGCTTCGTGAGCCGATTCGTTAATTATTCAACGGCTTCGATTCGGTCTGTAAAAATATTGACCAATTTATGATTTTCGGAGATTTCTTTTGTTTTTTCCCAAAGATTTTCAATCGTTGAATTAAAATCTTTTAATTTCATATTGCCGATTTTGATGTGAATAATCTTCGGCGGCGGGTTACTGACGATGCTTCGATGTGAAAAATCAGAGTCTTTGGTGATAATCGTCAGATTATTTTGCTTGGCATAATCCCAAACTTCGCTGTCCGTCCATTCATCATTGATTTTGCTGACAAACTCGAATTCATCTGTCTGCCAAACCGTTATCTTTGAAGGCAAATTTGCGTCAACAAGATATTTTTTCATACGGCAATCGGCTCGACAATATAATTATGTCCCATCAGATTTGTCGCAAATTTAAGACAAGCATAAATATCTTCTCTTTCTAAAGTCGGATAATTTTCCAAAATTTCTTCAAAAGAATCGCCGTTGCTCAGAAATTCCAAAATCGTTTGCACAGCAATTCTTTTGCCGCGAATTGTCGGTTTGCCGTTGCAAATATTTGGGTCAATTGTGATTCTTTCGTCAAATCTATTCATAAAACAATTATTGCATAAAAAGCTATTCAGAGATAAATTATCGGGAAATCAATCATTAAAATGAATTTTCGATTAATTTCCCGACAAAAAAAGACTGACACGAGCATCTAATTTTGTTATTATTTTCACAAGGCTTCAGAAGCCGAATTTTGAATTATGAAAGTTTTACTGGCAGACGAATACGGATTTTGTTTTGGTGTCGAACGCGCTGTTGAAATGGTTGAAGAATCGCTGGCGGAAGGCGATACGGTTCGCGCTCTCGGTCCGTTAATTCATAACGAACAAGAGATGCAACGGCTCGGCAAATTTGGCGTAAAAACCATTAGCGAACCTGTTCAAATTCAGCGCGGCGAAACTGCGGTGATTCGCGCACACGGCGTTACGCCCGAAGTTCAGCGCGAATTGGAAGAAAAAGCGTCGAAAGTTGTTGATGCAACTTGTCCGTTTGTAACTCGTGTGCAAAAACTCGCGGCACGAGCGGCGAGCGAAAATCGCCACGTTATTATTGTCGGCAGCCCGGATCATCCTGAAATGATTGGCGTTAAAGGTTATGCGCCGAATCACGCTTTTGTGATTAAAGATGAAACGGAAGTTGCCGGATTGCCGTGGCTCAGAAGCCCTCTGGTCGTTTCACAAACAACGATAAAAGCCAAAACTTTTTTTGACACGGCGGAAGCTATCAAAACTAAAACCGATGACGAAGTGCAGATCGTCAACACGATTTGTTCGGCAACACGAGATCGTCAAGACGCGGCTCGTGCGCTGGCGGGCGAAGTTGATGCGTTTTACATCATCGGCGGACGGCATTCGTCAAACAGCCGCAAACTTCTCGCGGTTTGTTTAGAACAATGCGAAAAGAGTTTTTTGGTTGAAACCGAAGACGAAATCAACGCTGAAGATTTGCGCGGTGTGAATCAAGTCGGCGTTACTGCCGGAGCTTCAACGCCCGATTGGTTAATCAAAAAAATCGTCAAACACATCGAAGAAATCGGCGAAACATATCAAAATGAAATGGCTTTGAGTTAGAAAACAGTTAGTAAATTCAACTTAATGCCTTGATAAATTGCCACTAGCTTGAGCTGGTGGTTAAGTTTGGAAAAGCCAAAAGGCTTTAGCCGAATGAGTGAAGATAAATAAAATCCTTATCGCTTTAGCGCAAAGTTTGGGCTAAAGCCAATCGGAATTTTTATTATTTCTCTTATTCGGCTAAAGCCTTGTTTTTTGATTTTGCTGTCCACTAGCTCAAGCTAGTGGCAATTTATAAAAGAACTTAAATGGTAATTCGCCTGTCTTTAATTTTGTGTAAAGCAACTATTTATTGATGTCGGAACATCTTGTAGTCAGAAGTTTTTAAAAACTCGAATCTTAAAAAGGAAATCAAAATAATGAGAATTAAACTTTTTCTCACAATAATCTTATTGTGTTCAATTTCAATTCCGGCGCAGATGCGTTCGTCTAAAAAAGTGCAACCGACAAAGACGAATTTGCCGAAAGTTACGCAAAAGGCGGACAATAAATTACCGATTAAGCGCGTGATTTTGTATTCAAACGGCGTAGCTTATGTCGAACGGCGCGGCATCGTTTCGGGTAACGCCGACGTTGATTTATCGTTCAAACAATCGCAGGTTGACGATGTTTTGAAGTCAATGATTGTGCTTGATTTGGGGCAAGGGCAAATCGGCGCGGTTTCGTATAATTCGTCTGCGCCGGTTTCGTCGAAAATGGCGGAAATTCCGTTTTCGGTCAATCCTTTGACAGCAGACGGCGGCGGGCTTGCGGGCGTTTTGGCGCAATTGCAAGGCGCAAAAGTTGCGGTTTCGTCAACGAAAGGTGCGGCGACAGGTTCGATTTTGACTGTTGAACGCAAGCAAATTACAACCGACAAAACTACGACCACAACGAGCGTTTTGGTTATCGCTTCGGAATCGGGCGAGATTTCGAGTTTTGATTTGAGCGATGTTAAAAGCGTGAAATTATTGGAAGACGGAACGCGCAAAGATGTCAACGAATTTGCAGACGCGACCGCTTCAACTCGTCGGCGCGATGCGAAAACGATTACGATTACTTCAAACGGCACAGGTCAGCGCGAAATGATTGTCAGCTACACGATTGCCGCGCCGATTTGGAAAACAACTTATCGCGTTGTCCTCGACGAAGCCGGAAAACCTTTTTTTCAAGGCTGGGCGATTGTTGATAACGTGAGCGACGAAGATTGGGAAAACGTCCAACTTTCACTCGTTTCCGGTTCGCCTATTTCGTTTATCCAACAACTTCAAAAACCTTTTTATCGCTATCGTCCGATTATTCCAATGCCGAAAGATTTGCAGTTAAATCCGCAAATTTACGAACCGCAAAGCCGTAATCAAATAAACACCAACATTAACGCAGATGTTAATGAAAATCTTCCGCAAGGAACAACCTTCAGCTCTATATTGAAAGTAACTCCGACAAATCGCCCTCAAGCATTGTCCGGCGGTTTTCAAGTTGACGGCGCAAGCGGTTCGGAAAATACGTTTTTAATTGACGGACAAGAAGTCACTAACACAAGAGTCAGCGATGCGTTGACAAGCGGAAATTCGGGCATAACGACGGCGGCGACGGGCGACGAAATCGGCGATTTGTTTGAATATCGAATCGCCCAGCCGATTACGGTGATGCACGACCGTTCGGCTTTGATTCCGATTATTCAGACGCAAATGGACGGCGAAAGAGTTTCGGTTTATAACGAATCGGTGCGCCAAGACCGACCTTTTAGCGGCGTTTTGTTGAAAAATATGACAAATCTGACGCTCGAAAGTGGAAGTATAACAGTCCTTGACGGCAACGCTTACGCGGGCGAAGCGTTGATGGAACGGCTGAAACCGAAGGAACAAAGGCTGATTTCGTTTGCGCTCGATTTGGGAACGCACGTTAAAGTTCGCAACAATGCCGACCGCGAACCGGCGAAAATTATCAAAGTCGTCAACGGCGTTTTTCAAGTTCATTATTTCCAAACGTCCGAAAAAACTTATCAAATCTCGAATCAAACCGAACGCCCGAAAGTTCTCTACATCGAATATCCGATTCAAGACGGCTGGGTTTTGAGCGATGATTCGCCGAAACCGGATTACACGACTCAGCGTTATTATCGTTTCCGCGTCGAACTTAAAGGTTTGGAAGATAAAGAATTAAAGATTTCCGTCCGCCAACCTTTGATGGAAAATTATCAATTAACTTCGCTTTCAAAAACAGATTTACAACTTTTTGTATCGCGCAAATATATTGATCAAACGACTCGCGCCAAGCTCGAACAATTAATTGATTTGCGAACGAAAATCGCGGAAATTGATAATAAATTAAATTCGTTTGACGACGAAATCGAAAAAATCGAAGCTGACCAAAAACGTCTGCGCGAAAATATCGAAGCATTATCAAAAACCGCCGAAGCCAAAACGCTGATTGCGCGTTACATCGCCAAAGCCGGCGAACAGGAAACGCGGCTCGAAGAAATGGAGAAAGAACGTAAAACTCTAAATGCCGAAAAGTTACGACTCCAAAGCGATTTGGCAAACGAAATTCGCGCTTTCACGATTGAATAAACTGGGAGCGCAGGCATCTTGCCTGCCCGTTCGAGCGAAGCAAGAACGGCAAACGCCGCACACAAAATCAACTCGATTTTATGTGCGGCGTTTCCGCGCCTGTTCTCGCAAAGCCCCTACCGCGGGGGCAGCCATGATGCCTGCGCTCCCAGTTTCTGCGCTCCCAGTATTAGTTCACCGATTCAGACCATTTCGTCATTGAAATAGCTTGATTCAAAACTACGCCGAATTCTGTTCCCGATTTGACGGTGGCTTCTTCGCCTTTGGTGAATTTTTCGCCGAGAAAACCGCCCAATGCACCAACGCCTGCGCCGATTAACGCGCCTTTTGCGCCGCCGACCATTCCGCCGATAACCGCGCCGCCGCCTGCGCCGCCGCCGATGAAGATAATTTTACGATTCTTCATTTTGTCGCCCGAAGCCGTGCTTTCGTTGTCGCTTTTCGCGTCTTCCGCGTCCAAATCGGTCAATGAACCGCTAATCGCGCGTTTCGTGCCATTCGGCAATTTGACTTCGATAAAACTTACTTCAATCGCGCCCGGATTGCCGCCTTTTTTTGCCGGAACAACCGAATCAACGCGCCCGATAATCGTGCTTCCCGACGGAATTACGATCACGCCCGAATCCGAATAAACCGGCTCGGTTACGTTGGTCGTAAATGTATCGCCGACTTTCGCGGTTTTCGAACTGATTTCTTCATTAAGGCGAACGCGCATACGTTGTCCGACAGGCACGCTGTAAAGTTTAACCGTCGGTTTTACGACAGGTTTTTTAACCGTCGGTTTTTTCTTGATAACCGGCTTTTTCTTTGTTTGAGCAAACGAATCTTGCGCCGTTCCTGCGCCAAAAATGAAAATCGCCGCTAAAAATACTGCTAAAAATCTGAAATTAAATAATTTATTCATTGTTTTTTCTTCTCCCAAGTTATGTAAAAAATTGTAGATAAAGCGTCCGAAGACCCAGCACTTCTAAGACGGTTTTACATAATCAATCGTTGTCTTGAAACTTCAAAACCCGTTTAGAAGATTAGCATTTTCTGGCTTCAGAGCAAAAATCAATAGATGAAAAGTGGTAGTGCCGCAATCAAAAATTAGACTAATAATTTCTGCTTTTGTCGCTGAAGGCGACTGACATTATAGCCTAGCGAGAATCGCTAGGTGAGCGTTGATAATGAATTCCGTCGCTGAAGGCGACGAACAAAATGTGCGGCAATTGTGGCTCACTTTCAGCGAGCGAAATTTGTTGCAAACTACCCAGCGATTCTCGCTGGGATATAATTTGCGTCGCCTTCAGCGACAAAATCCAAAACAACCTAATTTGAACTTCTAACTTTTTATTGCGACATTACGCAAAACACCAACATTTGCCGCCGCGAAAAGGTAAATCAAATTTTTTTGATTTTTTTTTTGAAAATCGTTACGATTAGACATATAGTTCAAGCAACAACATAAGTTAGATTTTACAAACTCCGGCTTACGCCTAATCGGTGCAAAAGATTAGGCGTAAGTTACTTAAAGAGACGAGCTTTAAATATTTTTTGATTATGCCGCTGACTACCCAAACACTTTTGCTTTTCACGCTTAACTTACTCGATGCCGCTTTGACGATTTATTGGGTTCAAAACGGTTATGCAACCGAAGGCAATCATTTAATGGCAACTTTGCTCGACATCGGTGTTTTTCCGTTTTTGGCAGTAAAAATCGCCGTTGGCACAGTCGCTTCCGTAACTCTCTGGCATTGGGGAACTTACAAAGTTGCCAAATATGGTTTAGCCGCGACGCTCGCGGTTTATGTTTGTTTGATGGGAGTTCATTTATTCACCGGCTTGGTTTCTTTCGGTTATCTTTCGGAAGAAGTCGTTACGAAACTTTTTTAGAAATGAGAACAATGAGCGGTAGCGACTTGGCTGATTACTCAGTTTAGCCAAGTCGCTACCGCTCATTGTTCTTATTTTTGTGGAACATAATTACATTTCTTTGCGTAAATTCAAACGAACGCTTCTTCTCTTATTCGGCATCAAAAGAAGCGAATCATTTTGAAATTTTAATTTACGGGAAAGAAAAATTATGTCGCAAAAAGCAGTTTATCAATTATCGGCGCGTCAGATTTTATTGCTCGCCTTCGCTTCGGCAATTATTGCCGTCGGCGCGGTTTTGCTGGTAAATAATCTCGGCGGCTTTTGGCATTCAAACAACGAACTCAAAACCTTGGCGGAAGAAACTGCCGCACCTGCAAATATCTCCGATCCTTCGACCGTCAGCGACGAACAAAATAACATCGAAGTTTATAAATCGCTGGCTTCGGGCGTGGCGTTTATTACTTCGACTTCGTATCAGCAAGATATGTTCGGTAATGGACAAGAAAGCGCGAAAGGTTCGGGTTCGGGTTCGGTTATTGACGCAGACGGACACATTTTAACGAATTATCACGTCATCGAAGGTTCGGAAAATCTGACGGTAAGTCTCGGCGGAAATAAAACTTATCAGGCAAAAATTATCGGCGGCGATCCAGATACGGATTTGGCGGTCATTAAAATCGAGCCGGGACAAGATAAATTAACCGTCGTGTCGTTCGGCGATTCGGACAATCTGCAAATCGGGCAGAAAGTTTTGGCAATCGGCAATCCGTTCGGGCTTGACAGAACTTTGACAACGGGCGTAATTTCAGGTTTGCAACGTCCGATTCGCGGCACGAATAATCGTCCGATTGAAGGCGCAATTCAAACTGATGCGTCAATCAATCCGGGCAATTCCGGCGGACCTCTGCTTGACAAATTCGGCAGACTTATCGGCATCAATTCGCAAATTCTTTCGCGTTCGGGCGGTTCGGTCGGCGTTGGTTTCGCCGTTCCCGTGAATATCGCCAAGCGCGTTGTGCCGCAGCTCATCCAATTCGGCGAAGTTCGTCGTCCGCGTCTCGGCATTGACGGCGTTTCGGTTGAGAAATTAGTCGAACAAGGCGTTGAACTGCCAATCGCAAAAGGCTTGCTTCTCCGCGCAATTGTTGCCAATTCTCCGGCAAGTGAAGCCGGACTTCGCGGTCTGTATCGCGGCGCAAACGGTCGCGTTGCACTCGGCGACATCATCACCGCAATTGACGGACAAACGATCAACGATTTAGACGATATTTATCGCTATCTCGATAAAAAACAAATCGGCGAAACGGTTCAAGTCGAAGTTTTCCGCGACGGAAAAGCGGTCAATGTTCCGGTCAAACTTTCGGCATTGTCGCAAAATCAGCCGAATAATCGTCCGATAAAGTGATAAAGTAGGCAGCGGCAGTTGGCAGTTGGCAGTAAAAACTAAAAACTTTACTGCCGACTGACTACTGAAAAAAAATGGAACTAAACGATTTTTACAACGACGGTTTCGGATGGATTTGCAAACATTGCGAACGCGAACTCGAAGCACAAAATAAAAGACCCAAGCCGAAACGCTCGCGTTTGATGCGCGAAGGTGAAGCCGAAAGTAAAACGCCTGTTTTTTCAAATCAAGCAATGGCAAAATGGGCGGACAAAGCGCAAAGAATTTTGATGTGTCCGCGTTGCGGAATTACGGAATTAGCGGAACAGTAAGCAGTAAGCAGTGAGCAGTGAGCAGTTATTACAAGTGGAAAATTTTATCAATCTGCTTACTGCTTACTGCTTACTGTAAATAATCCAGCCAACTTTTTCGGCTTATTCAGACATCTTTAATATTTGATATACTTTCCAAGAGATTTTTCTAACAGAGGATTTTTAATGAGAACAAAAATATTCGTTTTATTTACCGTCTTCGGGTTAATGTTAAACCTTGTCGGCACAACATTTGCAGACAATAAAAAGAAAAAACCGAACGAACTCGTTGCGCTTCTTCCGGCTTCGGATGGCGTAGTAACGATGGATTCAAAACGCTTTTTCGCATCGGCTTTGCCGCAAATTTTGTCGGGTAACAAAGAAATGCTCGATGAAATCAATGCGAAAATTGATGAATTTAAAAACGCTTCGGGCATAGACCTTCGCCAATTCGACCAAACGGCAATCGGCATTTCAGCAAAGGAAATTTCGCCTTCAAACACGAATTTTGAAGCGGTTGTGCTGGCGCGTGGAAAATTCGATGCGGATTCTCTGGCAACTCTTGTAAAATTTGCGTCCGAAGGAAAATACCGCGAAGAAAAAATCGGGAATCGCACGGTTTATATTTTCTCGCCGAAGGAAATTATTGAGAAAAACAAAACAGCGGTGAAAAATCCGATGTTGCAGAAAGTTATGAATATGATTTTTCCGGCAATTTCGGGTGAAATGGCAGTTACGGCTTACGACAGCAAAACTTTAGCATTCGGAACGCCCGACCGCGTCAGATTGACATTAAACACCGACCGACCGGGAATTGATGCCGATTTGATGGCGATGGTCAGCAAAAATCCGTCAGCCGTCGGAAATTTCGCGCTGAATATGCCGAAAGGCGCGTCGGGTTTTCTCAATCTCGGCGATGACGAACTCGGACAAAATTTAGCTTCGATTCGGCAAATGTTCGGTTTTATGAATGTTGTCGGCGAAAATACGATTGTTTCGGCGACGGCAAAAATGCTGAAAGCGGAAAACGCCGAAAATTTGCAAGTTTCGCTTAATTCACTGAAAGTCTTTGCAGATATTTTGTCGGGTTCAAAACGCGAAGACCAAAAAGTTTACGGAAGAATGGTCAAAAACGTGAAAATTACTTCTAACGCCAATCTGGTAACGCTCGATTTACAAGTTCCGCAGAGCGATATAAATATTTTAATCGGTGCAAAATAATCGTTTTTCACCTTGAAAAAATCGGGCTGTCGGAGAATAATTCTGACAGCCCTTTTTTTTTGTAGAGGTCAGAACTGTTTGCGGTAGCGAGCGGTTGATGTTGAGTATTTGAAAGTTTCTCTCGAAACCGAAGTTAAACCGCCCGCTACCGCAGACGGTTCTGACAAAAAGATGAAAACAAAACCGAATCAATTAAAAATCAGCGCACTTTTAACTTTTGTAATCGCCGTATTCGACTTAAATTTCGGTATTTCGACAGCGGCGCAAGAGCAAACCAATCAGCGTGTCAGAGTTATCGGAACGCCTTCAACGGCAACTACGCCAACGCCGCGAATTGATCAACCTGTAACGGCTTTGCAAAGTCAGATTCGTTTTATACTGTCGCGGAGCGAACTTCAGCGCGGACAAGTCGGCGTAAAAATCGTTCCGCTCAATTCAAACAGATCACTTTACGACCAAGACTCAGAGAAATATTTTATGCCAGCCTCGAATATGAAAAGCTATACGGTGGCAGCGGCACTTGAACGGCTTTCACCGAATTTTCGTTTTACAACAAGCGTTTATGCGCCGACAATGCCTGATTCAAGTGGAACTTTGAAAGGAAATCTGACGATTTACGGGCGCGGCGATGTTTCGTTTTCGACGGCTTTTTACGACGGCGATTATTACAAAGGTTCGGACGCGCTTGCCGAAAAAATCGTGCAATCGGGCATAAAACGTATCGAAGGCGATTTGATCGGCGATGACAGTTATTTTAACGGAAATCCAACGCCATTTACTTGGGAATGGGACGATATGCAATGGACTTACGGCGCGGAAATTTCGGCTTTGAATATTAACAATAATTCGGTTGATTTATCGGTCAAACCAAGCTCCGTCGGTTCGCTGTGCAATGTTTTATTGTTGCCCGCGAGTCCGGTTTTTAAAGTTCAAAATACTTGCATTACATCGGCAAATGGAACACAGCGCGACTTGAAAGTTACGAAAAAACTCGACCAAAATATCTTGGAAATTTCCGGCTCGATGCCGGCAAACGATAAAACTTACACGGGTTACATTGCCGTTTCGCGTCCGGCAGAAATGTTTATCGCGCTTTTGCGTCAGAGTTTGGAGAAAAAAGGCGTGATGATTACGGGCAGAAACAGTTTGATAAATCCGAAGGTTAAAACTTTATCGCAAACTGCGCCCGTTGAAATCGCCAAAATCGAATCCGTGCCGCTTTCAATTATCGCGCAAAAAACGATGAAGCCGAGCCAAAATATGTTCACCGAAACGCTTCTCTGGACGCTCGGCGAACAATTCGGCGACAAAACAAAACCGAATTTATCGAGCGCAGAACGCGGCATCGGCGTTGTTTCGAGTTTTCTGACGCAAGCCGGAATCGCTTCGGATGCTGTCAAACAATATGACGGAAGCGGTTTGTCGCGGCATAATCTCATCACGCCGAATTCTGCCGTTCAACTTTTTACGTTTATGGCAAAAAGTCGCTACGCGCAAGCGTGGAACGATTCGCTGACCATTGGTTCCGTTGACGGAACTTTAAAAAATCGTTTCAAAAACACCAAAGCCGCTTCCAATGTGCGCGGAAAAACCGGCACGATTGACCAAGTTTCCGCGCTTTCCGGCTACGTTACGACTGCCGCCGGCGAAAAAGTGGTTTTTTCAATCATCATTAACGGCGTTGCCGAATCATCCGTCCGTCAAGCAACGATTGATGAAATCGTTATTGCATTGGCGAATTTCAATGGCAGACTTAATTGAGAACGGAAATAAGAGATTAGCCACGAACAAACACAAAAGAACACGAAAAGAGAAAAAGAAAACTTTGACAAAATCTGTCAACGACAAAAAAAAATCAAGGTTTTTGAACTGAACAAATAAACAGAAATTTCGTGTTTTGTTCGTGTTTGTTCGTGGCTAATTATTTCCAATAAACTCTAATATCTTCTTCTTTCGTAGCGATTTTCTTGAACGGCAAACTGTTCAATATCTCGATTAAATTTGCCGGAATCGTCAAAAAGCGGAAAAAGTTGGGCGTTTGGGGCGAGAAATGCGGCGCGAAGTTCAACGGGGCGAGTTCCGGCGCGGTTGATAATGCGAACCGTTGAACCGCGCACTTCTTCAATCCAAGTCGCAAATTCTTCGGCGTTTCCGATAGTTGCCGAAAGCAATAAAAGCCGAATTCGCGGCGGCGATAAAATAATCGCTTCTTCCCAGACGTGTCCGCGATCTTGATCGGCGAGATAATGCGCTTCGTCGAAAATCACAAAATCCGTGCGGACTTGTTCGCCCTGCCTTAAAGAATCAAACAATTGATTACGATAGATTTCCGTCGTTCCGACAATCAGCGGCGCATCGTAATTTTCTTTGCGGTCGCCGGTTAAAATTCCGACGTTTTCCACGCCGAATTCGTTTGAAAATTCGGTATATTTTGAATTTGTTAAGGCTTTGAGCGGCGTTGTATACCAAGCGCGTTTGCCTTGTTCGAGCAATCTTCGGATTTCTTCGCGGGCAATCCAAGTTTTGCCGCTTCCGGTCGGCGCAGTTACCAAAACATCTTGCGTTTCAATGGCTTCGAGAGCTTCGATTTGAAAATCATCCGGCACAATCGGACGCGGTTCGGGTGTGCCGATTCCCGAAAGAAGTTTTTCAATCGCTCTGAGTTGTAGCGGAGTTTGTTTTTTTTCCTCAAAATTAAAGGAACTTTCACGCGCAAGATTGCGTTTAAAATCTCGTTCCTTATTGCGGTTAATATTGGAACGCGGCGATTTTGGTTTGTTTCGATTTTTTAAGTTACGCGCCATATTTTGATTTTACAAAGGTTTTCAAAATTTAGCGAACAATGCGGAAATGGCGACGAAAGTAATATTTGCCCACGAAACACACGAAAGACACGAAAAATTTGAACCGCTTTTCTGATTTTCGCGTGTTTCGCGGGCAAACAAAACTTTTTATCGAGGCGTTATTTTGCAGGGTAATCCCTCAATAAAAAGTTCAAACGACAAACGACTGGAGCGCGAGCGTCCCCGCTTGCAATGAGTGTCGCTTCGACGCGAAAAAGCATTGGCGATTTCGGACTTTAAATTTATCGGCGCGGTTGTTATTGCTCGTTTGAAATTATAATTGTCGGATTATCAAACGCTTTTTCGCGTCGGAAGCCAACGCTCATTGCAAGCGGGGACGCTTGCGCTCCAGTCAAAACTTTTTATCGAGGCGTTATTTTGCAGGAGCAAAAAAACTTTGAATAAACCGCAAATGATGATAAAATGACAAATTGTTTCGCAACCGAAAGGCATTGCAAAGCATCAAAAGTTTTAACCGAAGAGCATTTTGAATCGGCATTTATACAATAATTTTATAGAAGAATTATGC
>JANNYB010000236.1:0-4152 GCA_031409875.1 Acidobacteriota bacterium
AAGTGTCGTTATTCCGACAGTTAAAGTAATTTCTAAACTTTATTTTTACAAAATTCTATCGGCAAAGGTTTCCGACAAAGGTTTTTCAACATTTTCGCCGACAACTTCTGCATTTTTTCTCAAAATGATTCGCGCAAAAAACACGATGAAAGCAAATATTCCCTCAAATTTATTCGGCGCACCGTAAAGATTCATATTAAACCGCCGCGGCAAACTGTGAACATTGTGCGGCTCGAAAAAAAGAACATTCACCAATTTTTTCAGAGGCATTGCGCTCAATTTCGGCGGCACATCGTTCGGTTTACAAAAAACTTTAGCGTTCGGCGCAATTAAAAGTTTCCAACCTTTTCGACGAATTCGCGGCGTATATTCCGCATCGCCGTATTGTGCGAATTTTTTTTCGTTCATCAAACCGACTTCTCTAATAACTTCCGCCGGATATAAAACGCAATTTCCCACAATAATATCAACTTGCCAAGGTTTCTGCGGCACAGTCCAGACGGTTTGTTTAAACCAATGATGCCAACCGCCGAGACTTGTTTTCCATTCCGGCGAAACCTGAAAAACGTGGTGCGGTTCATTCCACAAAAGCAAAAGCGCACCGACAACCGAACGCGGATTTTGCTCGGCGCATTCAACTAAATTTTTGACACAATTTTCTTCAAATATCGAATCGTTGTTGACGCATAAAATATAATCGGCATTTTTTTCGAGTGCCGTTTTGATGCCGAGATTTGTTCCGCCGGTATACCAAAGATTGCCGTTGCCTTTAACAATTTCAACTTCGGGAAAATCTTTCGCCACGGCTTCCGAAGTTCCGTCCGTCGAACCGTCGTCAACAATTATTATATGAACATCTAAACCGTTGCGATTTATCCGCGCCAGACTTCGTAAAAATTGCAAAGTCAATTCGCGCCGATTATACACGGGCGTTACGATTTCAATTTTTAGATTCTTCATATTTAAAGTGGAAAAGGTAAAAAGGGTAAAAGTGAAAAAGTAATCTACAACAGAATTCAACCAAACTTTTTCACTTTTTCACATTTAAACTTTTTACCTTTTAGTAATCCAGATGCGGATTTCTGACAAAATCGAGGTCGGCATCAATCATTATTCTCACCAATTCGGTAAATTTTGTTTCGGCTTTCCAACCTAATTCCCTTTCCGCTTTTGACGAATCGCCAATCAATAAATCAACTTCGGTCGGGCGATAATAACTCGGGCTAACTTCAATAATTACATCGTCTTCTTTGATAAAAATTTCTTCCGTCAGAGTTTTTTCGCGCAAAATATTTTTATTAATCGAAGCAATAAAACCTTTTTCGTTTTCGTCCGCGCCTTCCCAACGAATTTCAATTCCCAAATTATTAAACGTCCGTTCGACAAATTCTCTAACCGAATGCGTTTCGCCGGTTGCCAGAACGAAATCATCCGCCGTTTCGTGTTGTAAAATCCGCCACATTCCTTCGCAATATTCGGGCGCAAAGCCCCAATCGCGTTTTGCGTCCAAATTTCCCAGCACCACTTTATCCGATTTTCCCAAAACGATTCGTGCGGCTTCGCGTGTAATTTTTTTGGTAACGAAGGTTTTTCCCCGTCGCGGCGATTCGTGATTAAACAGAATTCCGTTGCACGCAAAAATATCGTAAGCCTCGCGGTAATTGATAATCGTCCAATATGAATAAAGTTTTGCGACGGCGTAAGGCGAACGCGGATAAAACGGCGTGGTTTCGCTTTGCGGAATTTCTTGGACTTTTCCGTAAAGTTCCGATGTCGAAGCCTGATAAAATTTTACCTGCCGCAAACCTGTTTCACGAATCGCATCTAAAAACCGCAAAGTTCCGAGCGCATCAACTTGCGCCGTGTAATCGGGAACGTCAAACGAAACTTTAACGTGGCTCTGCGCCGCAAGATTGTAAATTTCGTCCGGCTCGATTTTTTCCAAAAGCCGATTTAAACTGCTCGCATCAATCAAATCGCCGTAATGAAGAAACAATTTTCGGTTGAGAATTTCGTTGTTTTCGTAAAGATGATTGATTCTGCCCGTGTTAAACGAACTCGATCTTCGCATTATGCCGTGAACTTCATAACCTTTTTCGAGCAAAATCTCGGTCAGATAACTTCCGTCTTGACCCGTAATTCCGGTTATAAGTGCTTTTTTCATAACAATTTATTTTGATTGAGAATTTTCTAAATACCAATCGTAAGTTTTCCGCAAACCTTCTTCCAAAGATGTTTTATGTTGCCAGCCTAAATTATTCAAACGCGAAACATCCATTAATTTTCGCGGCGTTCCGTCGGGCTTTGTCGTATCGTTTTCGATTTCGCCTTCAAAACCGACAATTTTCTTAATCAAACGCGCAACTTCAATGATTTCAATATCTTCGCCCGTGCCAATGTTCAGATGCGAAATTTCTTTTTCGTATAAATCCGCCGCGTTTATTTTTTCGGTCAAAAACACAACTGCTTCCGCTAAATCGTCAACAAAAAGAAATTCGCGGCGCGGTTTGCCCGTTCCCCAAAGCACGACTTTTTCGATTCCGCTCAGTTTCGCTTCGTGAAATTTGCGAATTAACGCCGGAATGACGTGCGAATTTTGCAAATCGAAATTGTCGCGTTCGCCGTAAAGATTTGTCGGCATCACCGAAAAAAAGTTACAGCCGTATTGTCTGAAATAATTTTCGCAAAGTTTGATTCCGGCAATTTTCGCAATGGCGTAAGGTTCATTTGTAAATTCCAAATATCCCGACAACAATTCTTCTTCCTTCATCGGTTGCGGCGCAAATTTCGGGTAAATGCACGAGCTTCCCAAAAATATGAGTTTTGAAACGCCGTTTTCAAAAGCCGCCTGAATTATATTTGCTTCAATCATCAGATTTTTGTAGATAAATTCAGCGCGAAAAGTATCGTTTGCCAAAATTCCGCCGACTTTTGCCGCCGAAACTATAACTATTTCGGGCTTTTCCTGTGCGAAAAATTTCTCAACTTCTGTTTGTCTGATTAAATTCAATTCAGCAGACGAAGGCGTAAGCAGATTTTCGCAATTTTTATTTTTTAATTCTTTGACAATCGCGCTGCCAACCATTCCGTTCGCACCGGCAATGTAGATTTTTTTATCTTGTAGATTCATTAATTTAACAGGTCGCTACCGCTTCCTGTTCTGACAAAACAATTCATTAATTTAACAGGTCGCTACCGCTTCCCGTTCTGACAAATCAAATTCATTAATTATCGAGTCGCTACTGCTCCGCGTTCGGATAGAGCCAAACTTTCGCGGACTTCTTTTTCAATCCATTCGTAAGTAATTTTTAAACCGTCTTCGAGCGAAATTTCCGGCTCCCAGCCCAGAGTTTCGCGCAATAAATTGTTATCGGAGTTTCTGCCGCGCACGCCTTGCGGACCGTCAATATGTTTTTTCGTAATTTCGATTCCGGCAATTTCGGCAATAACATCGGCAAGTTCATTTATCGAAATCATCCGGTCTTGTCCGAGATTTAGCGGTTCGTGAAAATCCGAACGCATCAAACGATAAATTCCTTCCAAACAATCGCTGATATAACAAAAAGAGCGCGTTTGTTCGCCATCGCCCCAAATTTCAATTTCGTTTTTGCCCGTCAATTTCGCCTTGGCAATTTTACGACACAAAGCCGCCGGAACTTTTTCGCGTCCGCCGTCCCAAGTTCCTTTTTCGCCGAAAACATTATGAAAACGCACCGTGCGCGTTTCGATTCCGTAATCTTCCCGAAAATATTTGCACAAAATCTCTGTGAATAATTTTTCCCAACCGTAAGCATCTTGCGGCTGTGCGGGAAAAACGTCCGATTCTTTAAGCGGCGTGACGTTCGCATCTTCTTGTAAATATTCGGGATAGACGCAAGCGGAACTCGAATAAAGATAACGCTTTACGCCGTTTGTCTTGGCGGCTTCAAGCGTGTGCAAATTCATCAGCGAATTGTTGTAAAGAATTTGCGCGTTGTTTGCCGAGATAAATCCCATTCCGCCCATATCGGCGGCAAGAGCATAAACTTCTTCGATACCGCGCGTCGCTTGCAGACAATTATCCCAACGCCGCAAATCCAAAATTTCAAACTCATCCGCATCCGATTCGCCGAATTCGGGAAATTTAATATCAACTCCGCGAACCCAATAACC
>JANNYB010000237.1:0-72987 GCA_031409875.1 Acidobacteriota bacterium
ACAATCGTGGTTTTTGCGGGCGATCACGGCGTTGCCAAAGAAGGTGTAAGTGCTTATCCGCAAGAAGTTACGTTTCAAATGGTCTCGAATTTTTTGAACGGCGGTGCAGCGATTAACGTCTTTTGTAAACAAAATAACATCAATCTGAAAATTGTAAATTCGGGCGTGAATTTTGATTTTGAAACCGACAAAAATTTAACTGACGCAAAAATCGCCAACGGCACAAAGAGCTTTTTGCAAGCCGAAGCGATGACGGAAACTCAGTTGCAACAATGCTTTACGAAAGGTAATGAGATTGTTTCGCAAGTTTTTGAAACCGGTTGCAATGTTATCGGGTTCGGCGAAATGGGAATCGGCAACACATCTTCTGCCGCGATGTTGATGAGTTATTTGTGCAATTTGCCGATTGAAAAATGCGTCGGACGCGGCACGGGATTAAATGACGAACAGTTGGAAAATAAAATTTCAATTTTGCAACAAGCTCAAGAATTTCACGGAAAAATTGATGACCCGAAAGTAGTTTTGCGAACTTTCGGCGGCTTTGAAATCGCTCAAATGTGCGGTGCAATGCTCGCGGCTTTTGAAAAAAATATACTGATTTTAGTTGATGGGTTTATCGCGACAAGTGCTTTTTTAGTCGCTTGTAATTTGCAACCTGCGATAAAAAGCAACGCGATTTTTTGTCATTTAAGCGATGAATTCGGGCATCAAAATCTGCTCAACTATTTGGAAGCAGAGCCTTTACTAAAACTTAATATGCGTCTCGGCGAAGGCACAGGTTGTGCCATCGCGTATCCGATTATTGAAAGTGCAGTTACATTCTTGAACAATATGGCGAGTTTTGAAAGTGCCGCTGTTTCAAACAAAAATTAAGTTATGGATTTATTAGAGGCTATCTCAAAGCGAAGAGATACGAGACATTTTTTGACCGATGAAATTGATTACAGCGTCATCGAAAAGGCAATAAACACCGCAAATTTGGCACCGTCGGTCGGGCAATTAAAACCGACGCGATATGTTGTCATTACCGATCGTGAAATTAAAAAAAAGATTAAAGCAAATTTTGAAACGGTTAATAATCTGGCAAAAAACAGCGAAAAAACTCACGAAAAAGAGGCGGTTTACAATCAATTAAAACTCGAAGGTATTTTAGAAGCACCAATCGGCATCGTGATTTGTTGCGATTTTTCGGTCTTGGACGGGTTTACTATCGGCACATTAACGCAGCCGAAAGAAATGTTAATCGCCAGCACAACTTGTGCGATTCATACGCTGTGGCTCTATCTGACGCAATGTAATCTGGCGATGGGTTGGGTCAGCATTTTAGATTTTGCGGAATTATCAAAAACACTGGATTTACCGGAAAATTGGTTTCCGATGGGATATTTTTGCATCGGAAAACCTGCGACAAACTACGATAATATGCCGATGTTATCGCTCGAAAATTGGAATACGCACAAAGAACCGCCCGTAATTATCAAAAAATGATTTCACGAGAATTAAAGATATTTTTTACGGCATTAATGTTTTATACCGGAATTCCGTGTCCGAAAATCGACGATTATTCGCCCGATGATCTCAATAAAGCAACGCGATATTTTCCGCTTATCGGCTGGATTGTCGGCGGAATTTCGTTTGGCGTATTTTGGTTGAGTTCGCTTATTTTTGATGCAAATATCGCGGTAATTCTTTCACTCGCAACAGGTGTTTTGATAACAGGTGCTTTTCACGAAGACGGTTTAGCGGATATGTTTGACGGTTTCGGCGGCGGTTGGACGAAGGAAAAAATTCTGGAAATAATGAAGGACAGCCGCGTTGGTGCATTCGGGGCAATCGCGTTGATTTTTCTGTTTGCAATCAAGTTTTTCGCCTTAAATAGTCTTTTTTTGAAACTTGAGAATAAGGACTATCTGCTTATTCTACTGATGTTTATCGCTTATCATTCGTTGTCGAGATTAACCGCTATCAACATCGTTTTCACCTCGCGTTATTCGAGAGAAGACGAAAGCAGTAAATCTAAACCAATCGCCAAAGCTCATACATTTGTCGAAATTATCGGAGCTTATTTTTTCGGATTGTTACCGTTAATTTTGCTCTGTTTTGTCAGTTGGAAATTTTCAATCGTGATAATTCCTTTAGCGATACTGTATTTTTTTACAAACCGATATTTTAACCGTTGGATTGACGGTTACACGGGCGATTGCCTCGGTGCGGTCGAGCAAATGGCAGAATGCGTTTGCCTTTTAACTTTTGCGGCTTTATGGAAATTTTTGTAATCAGACACACACAAGTTGCGGTCAAAAACACTTGCTACGGACAATCAAATGTGTCGTTAGCCGACACTTTTACCGCAGAAGTTGCACAATATAAAAATGATTTGCCTGATGGATTTGACGCGGTTTTTTGCAGTCCGTTGGAGCGTTGCCGCGATTTATCAAACGCTTTAAATTTTGACAACATAATCTTTGAAAACACTTTGATGGAAATGAATTTCGGCGATTGGGAAGGCAAAAAATGGAACGACATCGAGCAAGCAAAACTTGACGTTTGGATGAATGATTTTGTCAGCGAAAAAACACCGAACGGCGAAAATTTGCTTGAATTATTTGAGCGAGTTAAGTTGTTTCTCGATAATTTACGACAACAGAAATTCGACAAAGTTCTGCTCATCACACACGCCGGAGTTATCCGCTGTCTTTGGGCGTATTTACTGGAAATTCCGTTGCAAAATATCTTTAAATTACCCGTCGGACACAACGAAATATTTATTTGTAATTTAATGACCGATAAATCATTCGACAGCATCACACGGAAAATGTAATGACTATTTCACAATTTCGCGCTACCAACATAGCCCGCGACCTTGCAGAATGTTGAATACCGCAAACCGCTGACAGTTTGGGGCGAACTTTGGCTCATTTTGGAAAAGATATTCGCACCATTGCAAGCGGCGTTGTTGGCGTTGGCGATTCGGCGAAAGTTTATGCGGTGAAGGTTTCAATGTTAAGATACCTGTGAAGAGGTAAAACGAAATGGCATTTACAGATTTTAAGACGATTAGCGAAGTTCAAAAGAAGTATTCAATTAAGTATCAGCAAGAAAACTTTGTGGCGATAAATTCATATCAATCGAGTGCAACATTGCTTGATGAACTGAAATTTGCCGAAACTTATATTGATGTCCGCGTTTCTGAAATGGCAATCAGAGAGAATTTAATCTTTCCGATATTGCGTGAAATCTATCGAAAATATGCCGAAACTTTTTCGCTTTGGAGTCATCAATACATTAAATACGACGATGTTTTGCTCGGCACGCCCGACTATTTTTTGTCGAAGCGTTCTGAACTTGGCAAAACCGTTCTCGAACCACCTTTTTTGCTGTTTGCCGAAGCCAAGAAAAACGATTTTGACGCAGGTTGGGGACAATGTTTGGCAGAAATGTATTCCGCCCAAAAGATGAATGAACTTGAATACGGCAAAATTCTCACAATCTTCGGCATCGTAACGGACGGTCAAACTTGGCAATTCGGCAAACTCACGGAAAATATCTACATTTATAACACAAAAATCTTCACGCTTGATGATTTGAATGAACTACTCGGCGGTTTAGACTTTATTCACCAAGAAATGTTTAATCAACTCCCCAAAACCATTACTGAGCGGCATAGAATTTGATTACGACATCATCGCCTTCAATTTTCGGTGGTTTTTTCCGTGTGTTCCGTGTTTTTCGTGGATAGATTTCTTTTTCTATCCACAGCACACACGGAAGACACGGAAAAGAACTTCGATAATTGCCCGATTAAGTGGTATTTCCCGCGTCGGCAAATTCTATGCCGCTCAGTAATGCCACAAAACATAATTTACGGATATTTGTAATAAACTTTGGATAATCTTGGAAAAGATATTCGCACGGTTACAATCGGCGTTGCCGGCATTGGCGATTCAGCGGAAGTTTATGCGGTGAGCGAAAGGTGCAGCAAAATCATTTATTCGGTTCGTCCATTGTTTTATGGTGGTGAAATATTATTGGAGATTGATTTTAACTACGTTTGTGTTTGTTTTAACGGCAATCATTTTGGTGAGTTTTATGCTTTATCCTTTGCGGAATTCTAAAAAGGATGTGGTTGGCGACAGATTTATCAGACATAACGACATTATCGCAAGAGAAGTCGGCGAAATAAAAGAAATTATTAATAACGACAACGATATTTCGTGGCGCAGTCGGGAAATTGCCCGTCAATTGAACGGTAAAAATAACCAATCTCAGACAAATAAGGTTATCGGAACTAAAAAAACAGTCGAATATAAAGTTGATTTTGAAGAAAAAGAACATTCTAATCGCGGGATTTATTATTTTGTCGTGAAAGAAGCGTTTTGGCGCAATGAAGGCGGCGAATGGCAGACGATTTCGCCCGCGTCTTTCGAGAATTATTTTTTATTGTTCAAGTGAATTTCGGGCAAAGAATTTTCACCGCAGACACGCAGAGATTTTTTATGAATTCTTTGTGAATCTCAATAAATCTCATTACTGAGCGGTATGAAAATTGCATAACCCAATAGAAAGAAAATTCGCGGGCAGAAAATCTTAAAACAACCTTTTTTGGTTGCTGGCAATAACCGTGCCGCTCAGTAATGAATAAATCTACAATTTCTCTGCGTCTCTGCGGTGAATTAAATCTAATTTTTATAACCGTTTGGATTGGCTTCGTGCCACGTCCACGCGGATTTGATGATTTGTTCGATTTCGGGGAAGTTTGGATTCCAGCGGAGAATTTCGCGGGCTTTTTTTGCATCGGCGACGAGATGCGACGGATCTCCGGCGCGGCGCGGGGCGATAACGGATTTTATTTCTTTGCCCGTGATTTTCCGCGCGGCTTCGATGACTTCTTTGACCGAATAGCCGTTGCCGTTGCCTAAGTTTATGAATTGCGATTCGCCGCCGCCGCGCAAATAATCGAGCGCGAGAAGGTGCGCCGCGCTCAAATCGGCGATGTGTATGTAATCGCGCACGGCTGTTCCGTCTTCGGTGGGATAATCGTCGCCAAAAATGGAAATCGCCTCGCGTTTGCCTTGCGCGGCAAATAAAATTAACGGAATAAGATGCGTTTCGGGATCGTGATGCTCGCCGCAATTCGGGCTTGCACCGCAGGCGTTGAAATATCTGAGCGCGACAAATTTCAAACCGTAAGCGCGTTCGTAATCTTCGAGGGCGCGTTCGACCATAAATTTTGACCAACCGTAAGGATTTGTCGGCGATTGCGGATGTTTTTCGTCAATCGGAACATATTGCGGTTCGCCGTAAGTCGCACAAGTTGACGAAAAAATAAATTTTTTGACATCGTTTTCAATCAAAACATCGAGCAAACGCAAAGTTTGCACAAAATTATTCGTATAATATTTCGCGGGCTGTTCGACGGATTCGCCGACGTAAGCAAAAGCCGAAAAGTGCATTACCGAATCAATTTTATGTGCTTGCAAAATCTTTGCAACAAGTTCTTTATCGCCAATATCGCCTTCATAAAACGGAATATTTCCGTCAACCGCCGCCCGATGTCCGTAAACCAAATTATCCAAAACAACGACCGTTTCGCCATTTGTCCGTAAATCTTCAACCGCGACACTGCCAATATATCCCGCGCCGCCAGTAACTAAAATTGCCATAATCTTTTTTAAAGCCTTGTGTTTAATTGCACCAATTTTTTACTGCTTGGTCAAATTATCCTAAGCAATGCAAAAAAAAAGGACAGAAATTAACCACAAAAGAACAGAAAAATCATTACCGAGCGGCATAGAAATTGATATGGCACACCGATTACTCAAATTATCAGTCTTTTTCCGTGTTTTCCGTGTTTTCCGTGGATAGAATTTATTTTCTGTCCACGAAATACACGGAAAACACGGAAGAAAACGGAAACGTGGCGGTCATTGATTTGTCCTATCAATTTCCGTGCTGCTAAGTAATGCTCCCTAGAACAATTTTTTAATCATTGAAACCAGCAAATCGGCTTCGATGGGTTTGGGGAAATGTAAATCAAAACCTGCTTCGATAATTTGGCGGCGATCTTCGGGGCGAGCGTAAGCGGTGAGCGCGATGGCGGGAATTTTTGTGCCGTAAAGAGCGCGGATTTCGCGGATTAAATCATTTCCGCTTTTCTCGGGCATTCCGATGTCGCTGATGATTATGTCGGGAATATTGTGTTTTAATTTGCGGAGTGCGTTGTCGGCTGAATCGGCGGTGATGACGATTGCCCCGTTGGTTCTTAAAATTGTTGCCGCCAAATCTAATGCGTCCGGGTCGTCGTCAACGAGGAGAATGCGAATGCCGCCCAATAGCGGTTCGGTTTTTTGATTATTCGAGGTTGAAACTGCCGGTTCAGAAACTTTTTCGGCGGCTTTATTTTGAAAAATATTCAACAGAAACCGCACGGTAAAACTTGCGCCCGTGCCTTTGCCGCAACTTTCGACGCTGATGCTTCCGCCGTGCGCTTCGGTCAAATGGCGAACGATTGATAACCCCAAGCCTAAACCGCCGTGTTTGCGATTCATTCCGCCGTCGGCTTGGCGAAAGCGGTCGAAAACGAACGGCAAAAACTCCGGCTCGATGCCGATTCCGTTGTCGGTTACGGTAACTTCGGCAAACGCGCCGCTGCCGCGCAGAAAAACCGAAACTTGTCCGTCGGTTTCGGCAAATTTGGCGGCATTTGTCAAAAGATTCCACATAATTTGCTGTAAACGGTTGGCATCGCCGGAAATGATTGAAGCGTTCGGGTCGAAAACGGTTTCGAGTTTGATGCGTTTGGCATCGAGCGTCGGGCGCACGGTTTCAATTGCGGAATTTATTATCTCAGAAAGATTTACGGGCATAATATTCAGATGAAGTTTGCCGGTAATAATCCGCGAAACGTCGAGAATGTCAGCGATAATTTGATTTTGTTGACGCGCACTGCGCTCGATAATTTCGAGTGCGCGGTCGGTTGTTTCCGCGTTTACCGGTTTTTTCCTTGCAATCGAAGCCCAGCCCAAAATCGCGTTCAGAGGCGTGCGGAGTTCGTGGCTCACGGTTGCCAGAAATTCATCTTTCAGACGATTGGCATTTTCGGCTTCGTGGCGTGCAAGTTGTTCGCTTTCAAGCAATCGTTCGCGTTCTTGTTCGGCACGTTTTCGGGCAGTTACGTTTTGAGTAACACCGACAATTCGCACCGGATTTAACTTTTCGTCATAAATTATCAAACCTTGCGCCTGCCAAAATTTTCTGTCGGCTTCGGGTTCATTTCCGCGAAATTCAAAAATGTAATTGGTTATTCCTTCCTTCAAAATTTGCCCGAATTCAAAGTCGAGATTTTCTTTATCTTCGGGCAGCACGAAAAATTGCCCGTCGGCAGTATGATTCGGCAAATCTTCGGGCGCACAACCGATAATTTCGGCGGCGTTTTCCGACCATTTTATTTTTTTCGTGGCAATATCTGTTTCCCACGAAAACATTTCAGCGGCATTTGTTGCAAGTCGCAGACGTTCTTCGGATTCGCGCAAGGTTTCTTCGGCTTTTTTTCGTTCTGTAATGTCAACCGAAACACCGATTAAACCGATAATTTCGCCTGTTTCGTCGCGGTAAGGCGTTTTTGTCGAAAGAAATATGTGAAGATTGCCATCGTTTTGAACGACAACTTCTTCTTCAAAAGTTTCGGTTTTTCCACTTTCGATTATTCGCAAATCGTTGGCATGAATAATCGCTCCTTCCGCTTCATCATTCATATATTCGGCGTGATTTTTGCCGACAATTTCAGACAAATTTTTACCAATCACTTTACAAGTTGCCGGATTTGCCGAAAGAATGCGGCTTTCGCGGTCTTTAACATAAATCAGCGTCGGCGTGTTCAAATTAATGGCGTTAAGCACCGCGTTTGTTTCGCGCAAACGATCTTCGGCGCGTTTGCGTCCGTCTATGTCTTGAACGAGCGCGTAATAACCTTTGACGGTTTTGCCGTCCGCTTCAAAATCGGGTAAAAAATCAATTTGAACAAACCGACTTTCCGCCCAACCGTAATTTACAAGTTGTTCGCAAGAGAATTTTTCGCCCGCAAAAACTCTTTTCAAATGCGGTTGCATCATTGCGTAAGCCTTTTCGCCGATAATTTCCAAAAGATGTTTGCCGATAATTTCCGAAGGTTCTTTTCCGAACCATTCAAAATATTTTCGATTGACAAAACGATAACGATGTTCGCGGTCAACGTAAGCGATAAGCGCAGGAATTGCATCAGTTACAAGCCGTAACTGATTTTCGCTTTGGCGCAAGGCTTCTTCGGGAGCTTTGTTTTCTGCGAATATATTATTTGTTTGGATTCGATTTTTACCTGAATCAGTTTTCGACATAACCCTTTTGATTTCGTCCAAATTTTGCAAGAAGTGGTTTTAATTTAGCGGCGACTGCTTCGTGCGACGCGCCGTTGGTGGCGAGAACGCCGTTATAATTTTGCACTTCTTCGATATTATAAACAATTTCTTGCCCGAAAAGATCGGTTAATTTTCCGCCGGCTTCTTCCAAAATAATTTGCGGAGCGCAAGTGTCCCAAAATTTCGTGCGCGGCGAAAGATGAATGTATAAATCGGCGAGTTGACGTGCGAGAAGTCCGATTTTAAGACCGACTGAGCCGTGCGGCAATTCGTTTTTGAAGCCGAAATATTCAACAAGTCCGTTCATACTCGCGCTTCGGTGCGAACGGCTGACGGCGAGAATCATTTCCGCAAAATCGGTTTTATCCGAAACCGTTAATTTTTGCGGTTCGCCGTTATTTTCGATGTAAAACGCGCCGGTATTTTTAGCGGCGAAATATAAACGGTTGCCAATCGGTTGAAAAACTACGCCGACAATCGCTTTGCCGTTTTCGGTCAAACCGATTTGCACGGCAAAATCGCCTTTTTTTTCAACAAAAGAGCGCGTTCCGTCAATCGGATCAATCATCCAAACTCTTTGTTTTGTTAATCTGTCGGGCGAATCGGTTTCTTCTTCCGACAAAATTCCGTCATCGGGAAACGCGATTTTCAAACCTTCGATTATCAATTTGCTCGAAGCGCGGTCGGCTTCAGTAACAGGTTCAGTTTGATTATCTTTCGTGCGTTTTTCTTCAACCGTAAAGCCTTTTTCGTAAAATTCCAAAATCAAATCTCCGGCTTTTCGGGCGAGATTGACGGCGGTTTCGAGTTCCTTTGTTAAATATTTGTCCATTCTCTTGCATCGGAAAAAAGGTTTAGATGTTTTACGTTTGTTGTCGCAATCACCGCATTTTCGCCAAGTTCTTTTTCCAAAATAAAAATTTGAGCCGATAAAATCATATCACCGTCAAGCGACAAGTCGGGCGCGGTAGGTTTGCCTTTTTGTCGAGCGATTGCCCAAAATTCCGCCGCTTTTTGAATTGCTCCGGTTGTAATCGGTAAATAATTCAGTGATTTTATGAGTGCGTTAAGACGTGCGAGTCCCGGAAGTTTTTTAGCCCGAATTAATTCGCGGCGGATTTCGTAATCGCATATTTCAGGGACAAAAAGCGCGTCGCCGTTGGCAAGTTTTGTTTTAAGCCAAGCGGTGCAGGCAAAACTGTTCGGAGAAGATTTCGGATTGGTAACGATGCCGATGATCGAAGTGTCAAGAGCAATAATCATTCAAATAATTTTCGGTCGGAAAGACGGTCTTCGTCTATTGCTTTTTTTAGGTATTCAAAGGTTTCTTTCTGTTCTTTTTCGTCGCCCGCAAGCCACACATCAATCATTTTAATCGCTGATTTGTTTTTGGCGGCAAAATCTTTTCGCGGTTTATTTATTTCTTTTTTCGCTAAATTTCTAATAGCCATATCTAAAAGTCTAGCGTTGTTTTTTTCGTTTGCCAAGTAATTTCTGCTAAACTTTTTTTATGGCGGAAAGTTTGGCATTTTCAAAAACTTCGGACAGAAAAATTATCTACGACGAAATCGCGCCGCAGATTGAGGCGTTGACCTTTGGCGAAACGGATTTGACGGCAAATTTGGCAAATATCGCGGCGGTTTTGAAGGAAGCGTTAGGCTTTTTTTGGGTTGGGTTTTATCTGAAAAAAGAAAATCAACTCGTTTTGAACGCCTTTCAAGGCAAAATCGCCTGCACGAGAATTGATTTTGACAAAGGCGTTTGCGGGCATTCTTTTACGACGAAAAAAACTGTAATTGTCCCGAATGTTGACGAATTTCCCGCGCATATCGCTTGTGCTTCCGAATCAAAATCCGAAATCGTTCTGCCGATTTTTACTAAACGCGGTGAAGTTTTCGGCGTTTTGGATGTTGACAGCGACAAATTAAATGATTTCTCTGAAATTGATGCCGAAGGTTTGCAGAAAATTGTCGAAATAATCGAAAAAATGATAAATCGGAACAGCGACCTGTCAAATTTAACTATATGAACACCGAACCAATCAAAAATTACACGGAGTTTTGGGATTTTTATGTTGCCGAACATTCGCAACCTTTGACGCGGCTTTTGCATTTTATCGGCACTTCGCTGGCGTTGGTTTTGCTGGTTTGGATTGCGCGAAGTGGCAATTGGTTATATTTTCCGCTTTGTCTGTTTGTCGGTTACGGCTTTGCTTGGTTTTCGCATTTTGCCATCGAAAAAAACAAACCGGCGACGTTCAAATATCCGCTCTGGTCGTTTATTTCCGATTATAAAATGATGTTTTATATGCTCATCGGCAAAATGAACGGGGAAGTTGAGAGAGTTTCAAGCAAGTAATTTATTTATTTCTTCGAGCGATTCATCGGAAATTAAACGAAAAACTCGCAGGTCTTTTAATGTTTGCAAATTTTCGGCGGTTAAACTGTCGGCGATGACAAATTTGCACGAAATCAAGCCTTTTTGCCAATCTTTTTCGGTTGCATTTCGGATAACTAAATTTTCTTCCGCAATGCCGACGGCGGCGAGAATTGTTTGCGACCAGCGCAAAAACTTTTCATAATGCGAAGCGATACCGATTAAATCCGCCGGATTCGGCTTGCTTTCGCCGTGCAGAGATTGTTGGACGGAATTTAGTTTGATTTTAACGAAAGACGCTGTTTCAAACGTATCGGAAAACGAAACGATGAGCGAATTTTTCGGAAGATTTTTTGTGTTTGATGAAATCGAAACGGGTAAATCGAAATTTTCAGCGAGTTCGTGCGCGAAAATACGCGAAAGATTTTCGGTTTTTTCGACAATGACAATCTGTTTCGGCGACTTTTTGTTAAGCCAAAAAGTTATTCGGGCTTTTATTTGACGATTATTTGCGCCCAAGATTCGTGCTTCATTTAAAAGATTTAGAATTGCTTTATCCAAATCGTTTTCGAGCAATTTTGTAGTTTTATCAATCTGAACACGCGGAACTTCGCGGACATAAACGCCGCTGCCGACGCGCAGAGAAACCCAATTTTCTTTTTCCAGCCAACGATAAGCCGCGCTTGCCGTGTTTGCGTGAATTTTATGCCGCAGCGCAAGTTCCCGAATGCTCGGAAGTTTGTCATTTGCCTTCAAATCGCCGCTCACGATTGCCAAAATTATCTGCCGCGTTAGTTGGTCGCGCAGAGATATTTCACTATTTTTTGAAAGCCAGATTTTCATAAACAAATAAGTCCGACATGCTTTAGCTTGTCGTAGTGACAAACATTCGACAAGCTAAAGCGTGTCGGACTTTTTATGAGACCAAAAAACTAAGCCCCAAAATAATTTGAAATCAATTCGAGCGAACGATTTTGACGATAAGAAATATTAAAATGTCCGTCGTCAAATTCTTCGTGAAGATGCGGAACGTCAAACTTTTTCAACCTTTCAACCAAAATTTTTGCGCCGATGTCGAGCGCAAATTCGTCCCGCGTTCCGGCATCAATGTAGAGCAATTTCAAAGATTTCAAGTTTTCCGCGTATTTTTCAACCAATCGAACAGGATCGTGTTCGAGCCATTTTGCCCAGATTTCATCGCGGATTTCGCCTGTTTTTAAATCGAAAGGCAAATCAAAATCTGCGCCTCGTGGCGAATAACACGCGCTCATTCCGATAATATTTAAGCCGGAAAAATCGTCTTTTCCTTTTTTGGTTTCTTCGTTCCAAAAGTTTATGACAAGTTTCTGCGGTTCGCCTTTAATTGCGCGAAACGCTTTGGGAATATCGGACAAATAACAATGCTCAAAATAAGCGTCGCCACTCGTCGAACACGCTAAACCAAATAAATCGGAATGGCGCATTGCCATCATCAAAGCACCGTAACCGCCGGAAGATTTGCCCATCACGGCGCGTGAATTTTTATCATTTATGGTGCGAAAAGTTTCATCAACAAACGGCACAATTTCCTGAGTTAGATAATCTTCATAATTTCCCGTTGCCGTTGAATTGATATATTGCGAACCGCCGTAATGCGTAAAACAATCAGGCAAAACAGCAATCATCGGACGAATTTTTCCGCCATTGATGAGTTTATCCATTCGCGTCGCAAAATTCGGCGTAAAAGCCGAATCGTTGAGAAGCATTTTCCCGCGTCCGGTAAAACCTGTCAGCACATAAACCGTCGGATAACGCTTTGTTTCGTCATAATCCGGCGGCAAATACACGATTAAATCACGGATAAATCTATCGCCGAGCGGATTATTTTCGAGAATTTCGCTTTTGTGTTGCAAAGTTACAACAGTTCCTTGCATTTGATTGTTTTCATTCATAATTATTCAAATTCTATCTGAAACTTGCGAAAAAGAAAATTATTAGACAAACTCCTTACATTTATTCTGCTGAATAAAATTTTTTCATCGAAGGTTTGATAAGTGTTATCTCGTCGCCGTCGCTATATTCAAAAGTAGCTCCAAATAATGGCAGAGAAGTTTCCAAAGTTTGGGCGATTGACTGTGCCGAATTTAAGTTAAAATGGATGTCCGGCGCGGAATTACTGTTTTCCCAGTGCGGTAAAACCAATACTTCGCCGCTTTCCACTTCGCCCGTGCGAATTTGAACGAATTTATTGTTAAAAGTATCAATCGAAAGCCGTCTGAGTTGTTTTTCGATAAAACCGTTGATTTTGGCAAACAGCGATTCGCGCAAAATGCCGTAAAAACGGGCATTGTCTTCGGCAATAATAAAAACTTTATAGACAGTCGGTATCAAAACTTTATGATTTTCCGAGTGAAAGAGATTTTCGATCATCACGCGCTCGATTTCGCTGATTATTTTATCGGCGATTTCATCATTCCGACTTTTTTTATTGAAAATTATCGGAATATAAATTTCGCTGTCAATAAACGTGCGGAATCGCTCGAAAATTTCACGGATATTTTTTGTTAATTCTTTTTTCATAATGTTTCCTCCGGTTGAGCCAAGCGGAACTTGCCATCAAACTCCGCTTGTTTATTGATTTAACGAATGCTGTTGTTGGTTAATTCCAAATACCAGAAGTTGTAATATTTCTTGTCTTGAAGCAATTTCAACTCTTTAAGCAAAACTTTCAAAAATTTTTCGGGCTTATATCCCGGCAAATCTGACTCTGAAGAACCAGCCCACGACGTTGTCGAAAGCACCGAAAGTCTTAAATTTCCCATCACTAAGCCGATAAAACCTTTGCGAGAAGCCTGACGACCTAGTTCGAGCATTCCGATAGCTTGGGTTTTACGCGAAAAATTCTTCAATTTCAAGCGTTTTTCCAAATCTTGCCAAGTTTTATAAACGAATTGTCCATAACCGAAAGCCGAACTCGGTCCGGCTTCGGTTCTTTCAAAACATTCTTGCGGAAGTTTTTGTGCTTTGGCGTGTGATTTAAGCGTCAGTTTGCCGATTAGCTTTTGACATTCGACCGACTTGCCTCGATAACCGAATTTCGGATGAAATCCGACGACGGTGAACGGACTCGGTGCGCCTTCGACCTTCGTGATGGCAATCAGCCACGCCAAAGTAGTTTTTTGCTTTAACATCCATTCATAGCTTTTAAAAAGTTGCTTAAGCTCTTTAGACGAAAAACCGTTTGAAAAATCTTCGTCGTAAAACATTTCTTCGGCTTCATCTTCCGACAAATTCTTGCGGAAAAAGGTTTTGAAATTAAGATTGACAGTTCGCATCTCAGAAAGTTCGAGTTCTTGTAAATCGAAGATTTCCTTAAAATTATCCTCGTTCGTCAAAGTGTTTTCAGCCCAAACCGTAATTGCGAAAACCACAAAGATTACAGCAATCTGCACTAAATTATTTGTTTTCATTGTTTTTTCTCCTTTATTTTTTGATAGAATTCGGTTTAGCGAAATCCGCAAATTTCTATGCGGATTTCGCTAAATGTCGGTCAAAATTAATCTTTGCTTAGTGGAAGGTCGCAATGCCAATGATCAAATTCATAGAACGTCGTTCCGCCAACCTTTGCCACGGCTTTTCGCAACGCTTTCGGATTGCTGATTCGGCTGACATCAATCGCACCGCTTTTGAGATGCCGACTGATATAAACTTTCTGTGCAACTTGGTTTTCAATAACTTTCGTCATCGCCTTGATTGCCATCGGACGATTATTGCGGTGCAGACGGTAAGCGTCAAGAATTTGCTTGACCGCGATTTTGTTTTTATAAAGATTCTGCACACCTTTTTCGCCTAACTTGTCAATCCGTCCCATCATTGCCACGGATTGCGACTTAGCATCTCTTGTAGCACTGGAGATGATAATGGGGTCGCCGGTTAATTTCTTATACTCACTTGCGATAACTCCAACAATTTTAGCGAGTTGCGCCGAAATCACCACACTTTTTCTAGCAAAAAAGTTGCTTGCATTAGCTTTGTTTTTACTAGGTTTGACCGTTGGTTTTATCGGTTTGGTCGGGTTTTTCTTTGGTTTCGTTTTGCCAAACTTGTTTCGTTCATCCATTTCTTCCTGACGGGTTTTTACTCGTCCGGTAGCCTTTTCCGTTGGTGTTTTTGGTAATGGCGTATTATTGTTATGGGTATTTATTGGCATAGCACGCGCCGTTGCCCGCCGATTTTCCTCTTTTCGATTCAAAACCGTATCAAGCATTGCTGATTTAGCATTAACTGAATTGCTTTTAGCTTGATTTAAATTGTCAAAAGAGTTCGTATTATTAGTTTCAGGATTCATATTTTCGGGCATTTCAGCAAAAACTGCTGTATTCGCCAAAAAAAAGATAACCAAACCACTCGCTAGTAATGTATTCGTTTTTTTCATTTCCAACCTCCTACTTTGTGTTAATTACCAATTCGTAATTGCTCACGAATTTGTCCATCGCATCAAGCAAATCTATATTTGCTTCCAACGCTTTCATTTTTTCATCAATCTCTCTATTAATTTCGCGTATAACTTTTCGAGATGACTCAAAACGTAGCTTATTCTTCAAATCATTGATTGCTTTGACATCATTTATTGATTTGTTGGAATATTTGTTGTAAATCTCAGCGATTTTGTCTTTATTTATCGCTCGACAATTATTCAACTCATTAGCAATTTCCGACTTCTCCGAAAAATCAGTTGATTTTTTTAAATCCGCCATTTTCTCGACTAAGCCGGATTTGCGCTCATCAAGAATCTTTTGCGCTTCCTGAACTTTTTGTATCGTCAACGGTTCGCCAAGCATCTGAACGGCATCTTTAGTTATGCCGTTCATTTCGTTGATGACATTCTTAACTGCCGAATCTTTGTTGACGGCAATTCTCACACCTACAAATAGCAAAGTAATTGCCATTATCAGTGTGAACCCGACTAAAATTGTTTTGATTTTCATTGTCTTCGCTCCATTTAAAAGAATTTATGTCTGTTATTGACACGAATAATTTAAACATAGAGGTGTGTGGAAAATACTTAGCGAATGCAAATTTTTTAGTTAGGAAAGGCACATTTTTCTATAAAATCGAAAGCAAAATTATAAAAGTCTTCTCAAAAAAAAGAATTTAATCAAAAAGAGGTAAAAAAACAATAAAGTAGGTTTTTGATATGATTTGCTGTCTTTTTTAGAAATGTTTATAATCTGACGGAAGTAAAAAATCATTTCAATTGTAGGAGAACTCTCAATGTTGCCTGAAATCTATGAGTTTGGAGAATTCAAACTTTACACAAAAAAAAAGCAGTTATTTCGAAATAATGAACTGGTTTCAATAGCTCCGAAGGCTTTCAAACTACTACAATTTTTGATTGAAAACAGGGACACCACTTTTTCAAATGACGAAATATTAGATAAAGTTTGGAAAGAAGACATTGTTGAGCCATCAAATGTAACTCAAACTATTTCTATTATAAATAAGGTGTTGGGATCGTCTGATTATATTGGAAATACTCCTAAATTTGGCTATCGGTTTGTGGGTAGCATCAGAGAACTTTCTGAAGCAGATTTGCTTAAACCGTATAACGGCGAAGAAAATCAAAATATTGATGTTCCAACTGAAAAAACAAGCGACATTGAAATTGGAGACGAACCGGAAGAATTAAACAACCAAAATAAGGAAGAATCAAATCAATTCCGCCAAGAAAAATCTGCTCAATTTGAGTCTAATGAAACAGATGAAGAAAAATTACCGGAGCAAATCAATCAAAGTAGAAGCACCTCACCTCAGATTGACCGAGAAGAATCAATAAAAACAAAACCGCGATTCATTCAAGAAGAGATTGGAGCTAAAGGTTCAATACCAATCCCGAAAGAAATAATAAATGAAGAAATGGATTCATTTGAAGATTGGCTAAACGAATCGGGCGGTCAAATTAAAAAGGTATTTATTATTATAGTAGCTTTAGGCATAACGACATCAGTTGTTTTTTTATTTTGGGGCTTAAATACAAATTATAGTGCGGCTGGAATTATAGCCAAATTGATTGTTAGTATTTCTCATTTAATTCTTATCATTTTTGCTTTCCGATATTATCGTCAACATCTTGGACCAAATGAATTTGGGGCGATTGAGGATGATATAAAAAATGGTCAGTTAAAAAATGAAATTGTTGATTCTACTGGTTATGATAACGAACAAGATTGGAGAACGGGGAGAATAATAGCAATAGGGGTTTTAAAGCAGTTCAGGCGAAATTGGGAATTATTATTGTTGGTTTGGGCTTTTCTTTATTTTGTAGTTTCTATAAGCGGTTTCGTAGAATTGAAATTGATGAATTCTTATTCTGAACTTGTAAAAAATATAAATAAATCCGTGTTTTCACTTTTTATTACTTTACTAAATAATCTAAATACATTATTTATTGCGCTTTGCTTCTATACCTTGAATGAGCCGATTAGTATTGAGAACAAAAGTCATGATGGAAAAGAGGTCATCATTAGTTTAGAGCAGGAAGATGGGAAATTAGTATCAAATGGGTTAACTGTAATTTTTATTTGGTTTTTTGTTGAAATGCTTGTAATTACCCTATTTTTGCTGAATCAAGATGAGTTAGGAAATCTCAGAGGTCTTGAAACTTTTCAAAATCTTTTGATGGGAATAAGCGGGATTTTTGGCGGACTTGCAATGGCACTTCTCGTTGCACGTTTCCAAAGTAAATTTTTAAAATCACCAAATTGGCTACTCATTACGCTTTTTCTTTACACAGTAATCCAGTCGCTGTTTATTTATTTTGGGGATAAAACTGAAGAAAAAGTAGCGGTTACAGTAATTATTGGCATCGCTTTGTTTTTGAAATCCCTATTAATTCTCTTTATCTTTTGGTTGTTTCAATCAGGTCGCCTTTTATTTTATTTAGTGCGTGTTAGAAGAGCTAGTCAACAAACAGAAGGACAATGGCAATTATTTAGAAGTGTTCTAAAATACAAAAATAATGATACGGAATCTTCCGGCTAATGTTTTCTACAAGATGACCATTAGGATAAATTTGTTTAATATTAATCCAATATGGCTGGAGATTTATTAAATGTTAATCCAAATGCGCTGACTTCAACGATTGAATTTTTGACGGCGATGATTACGCCGGCGTTGTTGATTTCGGCGACTGGTTCGCTGGTGCTTTCGACTTCGACGCGGCTTGGGCGCGTGGTTGATCGTGTGCGTGATTTGGAGCAACGCTTGAGCGAATTGATTATGACCGAAGACAAAAGCAACATTCCGCTTTACAGTAAACGGCTTGAAGTTATCGTCAATCTGCTTGATAAAGTTACGAGTCGCGCACGGATTTTGCAACGTGCGATGACCGCGTTTTATTACGGTTTAGGTATTTTTATTTTGACGAGCTTGACGATTGCCGTGGTCGGAATTTTCGGCATTTATCGCTGGCTGCCGATTCCGGTTGGCATCATCGGAATTACATATTTATTTTATGGAAGTGTGTTGATGCTCAAAGAAACGGCAATGGCAACCGCGACGATTCGCGCCGAAATGGATTTTACTTGGACATTAGCAAAAACGGTTGCGCCGCCCGACATTATCAGCAAATACACAATGAGCGCAGAAGGCGATTTGGAACGCACGGACGGAACTTAAAATTAAATGTCAGAGAAAGAATTAAAAGAATTTATTGCGAAAAGTCGTCAGCGAAATAAAATGCTTGACGAAGAATCAGGCTTGGAAGCAATTAAAAAATTATCGGAGATTGCGAAAGATTCAAATGTAAATTGGGCAGTTGTCGGAGGTTTTGCAATGTATTTTTATGATAGTCCGCGATTTACAAAAGATGTAGATATTATTGCAAATAAACGACTTCCGCTTGATTCAATCGGGCAACTCGTGCAAGGCGGCGAACATTACGAGGTTGAAATTAAAAAACGAAAAGTTCCGATTGATTGGATTGTTCGCAACGATGTTGCTAAAAAATATTATGAAACAGCTTTAGCGGAAGCGTTTGATTTTAACGGAATTCCGGTTATCACTCCTGAATGGTTAGTGGTTTTGAAATTTATTGCAGGTCGTTTTAAAGACCAAGAAGACTCGGTTTTTCTTCTGCGACAAGACAAATTGGTTAATCGCAAAAAAATCAAGAAAAATATTATTAAAGTTTCAGGTCAAGATTCTTGGGCTTTGGTCAAAGTCGGTTTGTTTCGTTGGTTTGATATTGCTGACGGGAAAATTGCCGATGGCGATGACAATTCATATCGGGAAATTTAGTTTAATGCAACCGAATTATTTTAAATTATTGGAAACAGGCGAATTAGCGCATCGTGTCGAGCGTTTGGAAAAACTGCTTGAAAGTTGCACGATTTGTCCGAAAGATTGCGGTAACAATCGTCTGAACGACGAAATTGCCGCGTGTTATTCGGGCAAACTTCCGATTGTTTCGAGTTACACGGCGCATTTTGGCGAAGAACCTATTTTAAGTGGCACAAATGGCGCGGGAAATATCTTTTTCGGCAACTGTAATTTGCGTTGCGTTTATTGTCAGAATTATCAGATTTCGCAAACGTGGAAAACTCAAAAGAAAAACGAAATTTCGCACGAACGATTGGCGGAAATGATGCTTGAATTACAAGCAAAAGACTGTCATAACATCGGATTTGTGTCGCCGACGCATTTTGTTCCGCAAATGGCAAGAGGAATTTTAATCGCGGCAGAAAAAGGTTTACGATTGCCGATTGTTTATAATACGAACGCTTATGATTCGGTCGAAGTGTTGAAATTGCTCGACGGAATTGTTGATATTTACTTGCCCGATTTGAAATATGCCGATTCGGACGCAGGTTTTCAATATTCAAAAGTGCGCGATTACGCCAAGTTTTCGCGTCTTGCAATAAAAGAAATGTTTCGGCAAACCGGCGATAAACTCATTTTTGACGAAAACGGTTTGTTGCAAAAAGGTTTGGTAATTCGTTTGCTCGTGCTGCCAAACGATTTAGCCGGAATCGAAGAAAACTTGCGCTGGATTCGTGACGAACTTTCGCCAAAAGTTGCGATAAGTTTGATGGCGCAATATTACGCCACAAACAAAGCCGCAACCGACGAAAAATACATTTTATTATCGCGCCGAATTAGCGAGAGAGAATGGTTTTCCGCCGTTTCTTTATTGGAAGAACTCGGAATGGAAGAGGGCTTTATGCAAGAATACGAATCGGCATCGCACTATTATCGCCCAGATTTTACCGACGCGAAAAAGCCGTTTAAGGATATTCGGGATTTCGTAAAGTCAGAACCGTCTGCGGTAGCGGGCGGTTAAACGTAGATAATGAAAACTTTAATTTTAGAAAAATCCCCCAAAAGATAAACTTTAACCACCCGCTACCGCAGGCGGTTCTGACAAGATGACAAGCAAAAATAACACACGCCGCGCAATTTTTCCCGGTTCGTTTGATCCTTTGACAAACGGACATCTTGATATTATTAAGCGCAGTCAGCCGCTTTTTGATGAGATAATTGTGGCGGTTTTGAACAATCCCGAAAAAAATCCGTTGTTTTCGGTTGAAGAAAGATGCGCGATGATTGGGGAAATTTTGCCGGAAATCGAAGGCGATAATTGCCGTTTGATTGTTGACAGTTTTTCGGGTTTGACGGCGGAATTTGCCCGAAAACAAGGCGCGAGTGCGATTGTGCGCGGAATTCGTGCGGTTTCCGATTATGAATATGAATTGCGGATGGCGTTGATGAATCGGCGTTTAGAACCGGAAATCGAAACGGTTTTTTTGATGGCGGCGGAAGAATTTTCTTACGTTTCATCGAGTTTGATGCGGCAGGTTTTTATGCTCGGCGGGCGCGTCGAAGGTTTGATTCCGCCGATTGTTGAACGGAAAATGAAGGAAAAGTTAAAGTGAAAAGTAAAAAGTAAGGAGCGGAAATGCGATTTATAAAAGAAATAGCTGGGATTTTAGTGGTTGTTTTGATGGTTTCGGCTTCTGGTTTTTCGCAAAATACGGATGACGAGGTGATTAAAGTTGAAACTTCGCTCGTAACTGTGCCGACGAAGGTTACAGACCGCAATGACAAAAGCATTACGGATTTAAAGCGCGAAGATTTCAGGCTTTTTGAAAACGGCGTGGAGCAGGAAATTGTTGCTTTTGACGATTCTTCTGCGCCTTTTACGATTGCGCTTTTGCTTGATGTCAGCGACTCCACACGCTTTAAGATTTTTGAAATCAAGGCGGCGGCTCTTAAGTTTTTGGACAATTTAAAACCGAAAGATCGCGTAATGATTTTTACTTTTGACCAAAAATTGAATTTGATTGCAGATGACACGGCAGACAATCTCAAGAAAGTGCAAAATTCGATAATTCTGACACAATCCGGCGGCGGCACGAGTCTTTATGATTCGGTTGAAACTGTTATCAATGACCATTTACGCAAAATAACGCGCAAAAAAGCGATGATAATTTTTACCGACGGCGTTGATACGACAAGTTCAAAATCCGATATTCCAAAAAGCATCAAATTAGCGCAAGAAGCCGGTGTTTTGACGTTTCCGATTCAATATTCGACGCTCGAAGATGCCGCCAAATTATTCGGCGACAGCTCGCAAGTCGTTACAATCAAAGGCGAACTTTTGACTGTTGCATACAAACGCGGAACGCAATATTTGAACTTTTTGGCGGACAACACCGGCGGCGATTTTTATTTTGCCGACACGCTCGAAAATTTATCGAAAACCTTTGCCAAAATCGCACTTCAATTAAGCCAAATCTATAATTTGAGTTATTATCCCGATACCGAAACGAAATCCGGCAAAAAACGCAAAATCAAAGTCGAAGTAAATCGTCCGAAAGTTTCCGTGCAAACGCGCAAGGTTTATGTTTTGAAAGAAGGTAATTAATATCACAGTATTTTTATAAAAAGTAATGCCGCAACAAAAAGTTACAGTAAGTTTTTTTTCCCACGAAACACGCGAAAGGCACGAAAAAAGTTAAACTTCGAGTATTTTTCGTGCCGTTCGCGTGTTTCGTGGGCAGATACAATTTTTTATTGAGCAGTTACTATAAAAAAACTTTGCGTCTTTGCGTCTTTGCGTTAAAATCCTAGTATGAATTTTCCTGTTTCCGAAAATGTTGCCCGAATGAAATCATCTTCGACTTTCAAGGCGATGCAGGCGGCAATAAATTTGCGCGAAAAAGGTTTTGATGTCATTGATTTAACGCTCGGCGAGCCGGATTTTCAAACGCCGCAGTTTATCAAAGATTTGGCGGTTGAAGGTTTGCAAAAAGGTTTGACGAAATACACGCCTTCTGCCGGAATGAAATCTTTTACCGAAGCGGTTTGCTCGTTTTACGCCGAGCAATTCGGCGCAAACCTTTTGCCGACTGAAATTGCCGCTTCGTGTGGCGGAAAACAAGCGTTATTTAATGCGGCTTGCACGATTTTGAATGCGGGCGACGAAGTTTTAATTCCGAAACCTTTTTGGGTTACGTTTCCCGAAATCGTCAGCTTTTGCGGCGCGAAAAGCGTTTTTATCGAAACTTTGGAAACGAATTTTGTTTTAACCGCCGAACAAGTAAAAAATTCGATTACCGATAAAACAAAACTTTTAATCGTTAATTCGCCAAACAATCCGACGGGCGCGGTGATTCCGAAAGATGAATTGATAAAAATCATCGAAATTTGCGCGGAAAGAGAAGTTTATGTTTTGACGGACGAATGTTATTTGTTTTTTGTTTATCCGCCCGAAGAAGTTTTTTCGTCTGCGGCTTTGCCTGAAAATTTAAGAAAATTCGTTTGTGTTGCGGGTTCTTTTTCAAAAACTTACGCGATGACCGGCTGGCGAATCGGCTATACAATTGCGAACGAAGATTGGACGAAGGCGATTGTAAAATTGCAAAGCCATTCCGCAACGCATCCGACATCTTTTGTGCAATACGCTTGCGCGAATGCGATGATGCGCCGGACTGATTCGATGAATGCGGTTGCGGAGATGCTTGCGGAATACGAAAAACGCCGAAATTGGCTGATTCCCGAACTTCAACGCATCAAAGGTTTTAAATGTGCAATGCCCGAAGGCGCGTTTTACGCATTTATTGACGTGCGCGAAATGCTCGACGGCGTGCAATTTAAAACTTCCGCCGACGTTGCCGATTTTTTATTAAAAGAAACGCACGTTGTCGTAACCGACGGCGAAGGTTTCGGGGCAGACGGATTTTTGCGGCTTTCTTACGCGACTTCGATTGAAAATCTGCAAAAAGCCGTTGGGCGAATAAACAATCTTTTTGAGAGCGAACTTGTTAAAATTGCGAAATAATAATCAGATGAGAAAAGGTAATGAAAGATTTTCGATTTAGTTTTGAGTCCCGCCTTTAGGCGGAAACCGCCAGCGAAACGCGGCGGAAAAGCCGCCTAAAGGCGGGACTCAAAACTTATTAGTTGGAGAAAATTATGAAAATTGGCGATAAAGCACCGGATTTTACATTGAAAGATTTGGACGACGACAGTTGGAGTTTGCACGAACACGCGGGAAAAATTGTTGTTTTGCTGTTTTATCCGGGCGACGACACGCCGGTTTGCACGAAACAGATGTGTTCGGTGCGCGATAATTGGTCGCAATATCAGGAAACGGGCGCGGAAGTCGTCGGAATTTCGACGGATTCGGTCGGTTCGCACAAGAGTTTTGCCGATAAATACAGTTTGACGTTAAAATTACTTTCGGACGAAAACGGCGAGGTAATCAATGAATATGACGTTAAATCGTGGATTCCCGGACGTTCCGCCCGCGCTGTGGTCGTGATTGATAAAAATGGTATAATTAGGTATCACAAAGTCCAGTCGCTTAGTTTATTTCGTCCCGACGATAGCGAGATTTTGGATGCTATCGAAATGGCAAAAGCGGAATAATCAGGTTTTGGTAATATAAATTTACAAAAAAGGAGATAAAAAAATGCCGTTTGTGGTTGACGTAAGCAAGGTGAAATTAAATACCGATGGAGCGTATCTGAACAGTAAAGGCGATGCTCAATGTGTTGCATTTATTCAGATGGCAACGCTTATCGGCGGCGGTTCGGTGCCGGGAACTTCGCAGTGGCGCAAAGGAAATTATGTCAAAGATTTGACCGCTAACCAAATTGCCAAAGGCACGGTTATCGCCACTTTTGACGAAAACGGTTTGTATCCGGGCGACATCCGACACGCCGCCGTTTATATTAGCCACGACAGCACGGGAATTACCGTTTATGACCAATGGAAATCGCGCCCGCAAGTTAAACAAAGAATTTTGGTTTACAGAGAAAGCACAACGCGACAGGTTGATAACGGAAATTGGTTTTGGATTGTCGAAACTGAGGCAACCGTCAGTTTAGGTTTGACCGAACCGCAACATCAGCGAATGTTTTGCGGTCCTTTAGGTCCTCACGAATAATTTTGCTGTGAACGAATACAATTGAGTTTTAGGAGATTTTTTACAAAATGAGTTTATTTTCAAGTGACAAATTTAAATGTTCGCGTTGCGGACAAAAGAATGAACAGATGCAATTTGCGCCTTTTCCGACCGAATTAGGGCAGAGAGTTTTTACGGAAATTTGCCAAAATTGCTGGAAAGAATGGCTGCAAAAACAAAATCAGTTAATCAATCATTTCGGTTTGGACGTTTCAAATCCCGACACCCACGATTTTCTTTTCGATAACGTCAAGATTTTTCTTTTTGAGGAAGGCGTTGAACTCACGCAAATTGATACGAGCAAAGAAGGTTCGGTTAATTGGTAAATTAGCAAATTGATAAAAAAAGATTCGTGGGTTGTTTGCAAAAAAGCACTCGAATCTTTTTTTGAATGGAATTTTTTTGCTGACCGCTGTTATTAAACTATCGTTAAAGTATTGAATCCGAATATAATTACGCATCGAATTTGATATTTTGGAGAATAGTTTATGACAAAGTTTAAGCAAATTGCTTGTTTGATTTTATTTCTTGCCGCCGCCTTTCAAATTAATGCACAAACGCAACGTGCGCCGGAACTTACGGGCGGCGTGAGTTGGCTCAACACGGACAAACCGTTATCGCTTGCCGCGCTCAAAGGCAAGGTTGTTTTGCTCGATTTTTGGACTTACGGTTGTATAAATTGCATTCATATTTTGCCGGATTTGCGGCGTTTGGAAGAAAAATATCCGAATCAATTAGTCATTATCGGCGTTCATTCGGCGAAGTTTGACAATGAAGGCGACACGGAAAACATCCGCAAAATAATTGTCCGTTACGACATCGAACATCCGGTTGTGAATGACGCGGATTTTAAGATTTGGAACGCTTACAAAATGATTGCGTATCCCGGTTTGGTGCTGATAAATCCGAACGGCGAAATCGTAAATCGTTGGTTTGGTGAAGGTCAATTTGACGAAATTGGCGCGGAAATTGAAAAATTAGTAACGGATTTTCGCGCTCGCGGTGAACTTCGTGAAGATTCTTTGAAATTCGCGCTCGAAAAAGCAAAAATCGGCGATTTGCCGCTCGCATTTCCGGGTAAAGTTTTGGCGGACAGTAAATCGAATCGGCTTTTTATTTCCGATACTAATCATAACCGTATTGTTATCACGGATTTAAACGGAAAATTTCAAAATGTAATCGGTAACGGCAAGGAAAATTTGACCGACGGAAATTTTCAAACCGCAACTTTCAATCGTCCGCAAGGTTTGGCTTTGGATGGCGAAAATCTTTATGTTGCGGACACGGGAAATCACGCAGTTCGGCGCGTGAATCTGAAATTGAAAACGGTCGAAACCGTTTCCGGCAACGGCAAACAAGCCGAATTTCGCACAAAAGGCGGTGATATAAAAACTTCTTTGTCGTCGCCTTGGGATTTGGTCAAAATCGGTAATTCGATTTTTGTGGCGATGGCTGGAACGCATCAGATTTGGAGCATAGATTTAACTAAACAAACCGCGCAACCTTTTGCGGGTTCAGGTGCAGAATCACGAACCGACGGCACACTTGGAATGTCGGCTTTCGGACAACCTTCGGGAATTGTTTCCGACGGCAAAAATCTCTACATTGCGGACAGCGAAACGAACATTATTCGTCAAATCAGTTTGCAAAATCAAACGGTCGAAACGCTTGCGGGCGGCGACTTATTCGTTTTCGGAGATGAAGACGGCGAAGGCGACGAAGTGCGTTTTCAGCATCCGTTGGGCGTGGAAATTTATGGCGGAAAGGTTTTAATTGCAGATACTTACAATCACAAAATAAAACTTCTCGATCCGAAAGATCAAACGGTCGAAACATTTGTCGGCACAGGCAAATCAGGTCAAATTGATGGCAAACAACCGACATTTTATGAACCTGCGGGATTGAGTTTGGCAAACGATAAATTGTTTGTTGCCGACACGAATAATCACGCAATTCGCGTCGTTGATATGAAAACAAAAATGGTTACGACACTCAAAATCGAAGGTTTAACGCCGCCGAAATCCGAAGAAAGCGAAATTGTCGAACCAAATTTATCCGTCATAAAATTTCCGGCACAGGAAATTTCTGCGAACAGCCAAAATTCGTTTATTTTTAATTTGAAATTCCCCGAAGGTTATCATCTCAATCAAAACGCGCCGAATCGTTACGAAATTACGACCGATAAAGGTGAAATTATCAAAATCGCCAATGCCAAACAAAAATTCAACAGCGTTCCTTTAAGCGTGGTATTTGAAACTTTGAAAAACGGCGAAACTATTGTAAAAGCAAAACTTAACGTCTATTATTGCCGCGAAGACAACACCGGAGTTTGTTTGATAAAAACTCTGCAATGGGAAATTCCGATTAAAATTTCGGACAAGAAAACTGCCGCAAATAAAATCGAAATCAGCGAAACTTTAAGATTGAACTAAGAAAAATTATCCACAGATGAACACAGATAAATACAGATGAAATGAAGAAAAACAATCTGTGTTTATCTGTGTTCATCTGTGGATAATTATTTTTCTTCGTGCTTTAATTTTTGTAATGAACTCGCTCAATTCGGCATCGCTGATAAATTTGCTCGGCTTTACGGTCGGCGTTGCGCTATATTTTTTGCTTTTCGTGATGGTTTTGCGACATCGAAAGCCGCGCACGGTTGATTTTTTGCTTTTAACGACTTCGGTTTTAGGACTTTTGTGGAATGCGGGCGAGCTGTTTGAATTTGTCCGGCGCGATTTCGGACAGATTCCTACTTTGCCGGTTTTGCAGGCGATTTCTTATTCCGCACTCGGGTTTTTGCCTTCGGTCGTGGTTTATTCGGCTTGGAAAAATGCCGGATTTGAAAATCGTTTCGTCCGGTTGCTGACGTTTTTTGCCTACGCTTTGAGCGTGTTTGCAAGCGTTTTGCATTTTTATTCGGCGGTTGTTTTCGGTTCTGCGCCTTCAGATTCAGCTTTGCAGGTTTTGACTTTCGGTGCGCTTGGGCTTCTTGCGGGTTTGTTGGTTTTTACGTTTCGGCAAACGCTTGAAAAGAAGGCGGTTTGGGTTACGGCTTTGCTGATTTTTGCGGTTTCGGCGTTGCATTTGTCGAGCAAAAAAGAAGAAAGTTCTTTGATTGTTGAACTCGTCGCGCATCAATCTTCGTTGCCGTTAGCTTTGGCAATTTTGCTCCAAGATTATCGGTTTGCGTTTGCGGATTTGTTTTTGAAACGTGCGCTTTCTTTGCTTTTGTTGTCTGGTTTGGCGTTCGGCTTATATATTTTTGCGGCTGTTCCGCTTCTTGCTTGGCACGAAACGCACGACCGCAACGACGTGCAAGCCGCCGTAATCGTGATGACGCTTTGGATGACGACCGCGCTATGTTATCCGTCGCTTCATAAGTTTGCGGTTTGGTTTGTTGATAAGATTATTTTACGCCGCGTTAATTATGAAAATTTAAGCAACGAAATCGCGCAAACGCTTGAAACGCAAACGGATACAAGTGCAGTATTGGATAAAACCTGCGAAAAATTAAAAGTCGCTTTAACGGCGAATACGGCGAATTGGAAGGAATTGACGGAAAGCGAAAATGTTCTCCCGAATGTTAATTTAGATGCAAACGAGGCTTTGATTTTTGTGCCGACGGCAGAATCTCCGTTTTATGAAATCGAGCTGAAAAATTTCACCGGCGGAAGAAAATTGCTGTCCGATGAAATTGAAATGCTTCAACAGATCGCGCTTCTTGCGGCACGAAAAATTGATAATTTGCGCGTTTCAAATGAACGCCACGCGCAAGAATTGCAAGCACAAAAATTCAGCAAACTTGCGACTGAAGCCCAACTTACAGCACTTCGCGCCCAAATCAATCCGCATTTTTTGTTTAATGCGCTGACGACAATCGGTTATTTAATTCAAACCGCGCCCGAAAAAGCGTTTTCGACGCTGATGAAATTAACACAACTTTTGCGCGGAAATTTGCGTTCGACGGGCGAATTTACAACGCTTGGCGAAGAAATAAAATTGATTGAAAATTATCTCGAAATCGAAGAAACACGCTTTGAAGAACGCTTGAAAGTTAAAATAAACGTGCCGCAAAAATTGCTAAAAATTCGTGTTCCGGCTCTGATTCTGCAACCTTTGGTCGAAAACGCCGTAAAACACGGAATATCAAAAGCCAAATCCGGCGGAATAGTTGAAATTTCGGCAAAACTTGAAACTGAAAAAGACAAAGTTTTTCTGGGACTGAAAGTTACAAACACAGGCGCGGGCGTTGATGTTGACAACTTGGAAAAATCGCGTTCCGAAGGTGTGGGATTGAATAATATCGAGCAAAGATTGATTTCGTATTACGGAAAAACTTCGGGCTTGAAAATTGAAAGCAAAGCGGGAACCGGAACAACGGCGGAAATCAGAATTCCGCTTTCAGATGAAATTTCATTTGACAAATTTTCAAAATAAAAACAACGAGTTTTTTAACGAAAAAACGCAAAGTTTTGATTTCCGTCTAATGTTCTTTGAAAATTAAAAGCCGTAAAAAAAAGAATCTTTTTCGCTGGGAGCGCGGGCTTCCCAGCCTGCTGAGCGTTTGAAAAAACGCTCAAACGGACTTTGCGTTAAATCAAGTTGATTTCTAATCGAACGCTTTTACGCCGCTGAAAAACGCGGCGTAGCAGGCTCGGAAGCCTGCGCTCCCAGCGATTCACTTTTTTTATTAATTACGGCATTTAATTTTCAAAGAACATAAGACGGAAATCAAAAAGTATCGAAAAATTTAATTTAATTATGAACAAAATGAGAACCATTATTGCCGATGACGAGCGTCCGGCGCGTGAATTTTTGAAGTCGGTTTTGCGCGAATTTGAAACGGTTGAAATTGTCGGCGAAGCGGAAAATGGCGCGGAAGCCGTAGAAATTATTAAAAAACTCAAACCGGATTTGGCTTTGCTGGATTTGCAGATGCCGGAAATTACGGGCATCGAAGCAGTCAAACTTCTGAGAAAATCGCAAATGCCGCTTGTGGTATTTGTAACGGCGTTTGATGAATTTGCGATTCAGGCTTTTGAGGTCGGCGCGGTTGATTATTTGCTGAAACCTGTTGAAAAAGCTAGACTTGCGGAAACTTTGCAACGTGCGGGCGAACGTCTGGAACAAAAAGATTTTCGTGAAGTCGAAGCCGAAAAAATAAAAAAAGCCGTCGAAACTTATGATGAATCAATGCGCCCGCAGTTTCTCGAAAGAATTCCGGTCAAGCAAAACGAAGAAATTTTACTTGTTCCCGTGCGCGAGATTTCTTCGATCATTGCGGACGGCGAATTGCTTTTTATCACGAATTTTCAAAACAAAAGATTTATCATTAATTATCGGCTGAAAGATTTGGAAACTCGGCTCGAACCCGAAAAATTTATCAGGCTTTCGCGTGGTGCGTTGGTCAATCTCGAAATGGTTAAAAAAATCTCGTCAATGCCCGGCGGCACTTATCAAATCGCCTTGAAAAATGGTCAAGAATTAAATTCCAGCCGCTTGCAATCACGGATTCTGCGCGAACGACTTTTTAAATTGTAGTTTGATAAAATAAAAAAAGACGGACTCAATTTGAATCCGTCTTTTTTTTGTTCGGGAAAATTTAGTTTAATCCGACTGAACTTGTCGGGAAACCGTCTGCCGTATTGCCGAAAATCGAATTGTTGCCAAACGAGATAATGTTTCCGCCGTTGGCAGAAAGTCCTGTGCCGTTGGCGGTTATCATATTGCCGGAAATTCTGACGTTTGAACTTGCGGTCGAAGAAATTCCCGTCGTATTGCCGGAAATCGTGCAATTAAAAACATTCAAATCCGCGCTTGCCGAAGCAAGTCCCGTCGTGTTGCTGGCAATTGTCGAAGAGCTTATTACTGCTTTTGTATTACTGCTCAAATTAACGCCTGTGGCATTGTTTGATAAAACGGAATTGGAAACAGAAAGATTGACCGAACCGCCAATAATAAATGCGTTGATGCCGTTGCCGTTGACGCTTCTGATTGACATTCTATCAACCGTAATATCCGGTGTTCCGCTCGTTGTTTCAATCGAAATGCCGTGTGTCGTAACGCCGTCAATTACGCCATCTTCGACATTCAAAGTGTTGACCGCTAAAACTCTGATGCCGTTAGTTCCCGTGCCTGCGCCGTTGATTGAAATGCCGCGAATTTTGACGGCTTTTTTCGTGTCGGTGGCGAGCGTAATGTTGATGATAATCCCGTTTGTTCCCGAAGAAAGTATCGAGCCTTGCGTGTCTTCGCAGTCAATCGTGATTGATTTGGTAATTGTAACCGCACCGAAACCTCCCGGATCGAGACAACTAATTTCGCCGTTAGTGGCGGTTTTTGAAATTGCGCCTGCAAAAGTTTTGCACGGCGCAGTCCGACTGCACGGATTTACGTCGTCGCCGACACCCGAAACCCAAGTTCTGGTTGCCTGTGCGTTTGCTAACACACTGCAACCAAACGCGATAACTGCTATAACGAATATTCTGATGCTGATTTTTTTCATAATTTTAGTTCTCCAAATGTTCTAATCTGTAACAAGCTATCTGCCTGTTTCTTGTTTGTTCTATTGACGGTGTTACTTGATTCATTTGCAATGTAACGCCGAAAATTAATTTTTACTTCAAAAACTTAATAATTTCATTAAAGTCCAACACGCTTTAGCTTGTTGAAACGCCAAACATCTCGCAAGTTAAAGTTGAATTGGAAAGTTAGCAAATTTGATATTAAACATCGGCGACAAGCTGAAGCGTGTCGGGCTTTTTATGACAAAATTATCAAGTTTTACTTAGTAATTTAGGAATTGTCTAATAAAATTTCACGCCTTTGATGGCTTCGTAAGTTCCGGCTAATGATTTGAGTTTTTTGCGCGGTCCGAGCAAAATTCCGTATTTTCCGTCGGGACGAAAATAAAAAACCGTGCCTTCCCACGCGCCCAAATCGAGCGGCGAACCATCGCTTGACCATTCATATTGTTGAATCGTGTCGGAAGCGATGATGATTGAATTTGTGTAATAAGCGAGTGTCGCGCACAGAAATTTGCCGTCTGTGGTGATGTCGCTGCCGGTTACATCAGCCATCGCGCACGAATTGAAAACGATGTATTTGCACATTCCTTTGATTTTTTCCCAATCGCCGACGTTATCGGAATCCAAACCGTCGCGCCCAAGTGAAACGCCGAAACCGCCACGCTTTTTGCCGTCCACAATCATCGAACGTCCGTGCGCGATTATCGAAAGCGTTTCGATTTTGCCGCCGAAAATTGATTTAACTTTTAGCCAATTAAAGATGTAATCAACCGACGAATGTTCATCAACCGTCAGCGTAAAACCTGCGCTATACGAACTTGCCGCCGTGCCTTTGGCGCGTGTGTCGTGAATAATTTGATGTTTTATCATTTCAAAATTCTCCTTTAGTCAAAGTTTTCAAACGCCATATCTTTTGCCAAAACCGACCGCCATTTTTTTGGAAAAGGCGACCATATTTTTATACATTTCAGTCGGTTCAGTAACTTTCTCAAGAACTTTGTTGAGCTTGTCGCGGCTTGTCAGACCGACAATTGTGTTAATGACCTGACCGTTTCTAAAAATAATCAGCGTCGGCGCACTGCGGACATAATATTTCATTGCGGTTGCCGAATTATCGTCAATGTCCAATTCGTAAAATGATATTTTTGATTGATACTTTGCGACGGTTTCCTCCAAAATCGGGCGAATCATTTTGCTTTGTCCGCTCCAATTTGCCGAAAAAAAGACCAGACTCGTTTTCGCCAAAACAGTAATTATCGCTGAATCAAAATCGCTGTCGGTTATTTGTGTAATTTTTTCACTCATAATTTTTTGTAGATTTTCTCTCTGACTCTATTAAAACCGACTTGAAGCACGAAAATCTTTAGAAAATTCTGAAGTTTTTATGAAATTTTTCTGATAAATTTATGAAGTAATACCTTTTTCAATTAGAAACTGTGCAATAAAAAAAGTTGACCAATGAGAACAAGGAGTGGTAACGACTTGGCAAAACCGTCCGTCCGCTACCGCTTAACGGTTCTCATTATTGCCTAGTTCTAATGGGAAACGGTATAAGTAACCGGACAGATTTATTTTATGGAAGAATTTATCCACGGAAAACACGGAAAACACGGAAAACAAACTGAAACATTGATTGTTTAAATTCCGTGCTTTCTGTGTTTTCTGTGGATAGTCACAAAATTATTCTGTCCATCAACTTATGTTACCGAACAGGCAGAAACGCGAGTGCGAACCAGCGTGAAAAAAGTGCGTTGTCGGCATTCTCGTTTGCACTCGCGTTTCTGCCTTTGATTTTCAAAATAATTTTGTCCATTTATTTAAACAAGTTATTATCATCACATTGGAATATTGGTTTCAAGAACAACAACCCAAAAATCATAATCGTTTCCCGAACGTGCTCCCGTCATAAAAAACTTTGATCCTTGAGAAGTCAATCCTACTAAACTCCGATTGTCTGCGACGTAACTTGAATAATAAAAGAAACAAGGATTGAGACTGTTTGCCGTATAAGTGAACAAAACGTAAGTTTGCGGATGGTCCATATTTGCAATGGAAATGACTTCGCCACTTGATTTAACGACAATATCGGCAATGCCATCATTTGTCGGAGTTAGGCTGTTGGTGATTTTTCCGTCTCCATCAAATGAATTATCAAGCGTTCCGTTTGTATTTAATCTGACAATTGCGGAGTCGTTAAATGCTCCAAAGAATAATTGTGCCGAACCGCCCAAAACAATCTTGCCATCAGTAGTTAGCGCAACCGTGTTGGCAACATCGTTGCCGCCAAAATCAATTGAAACCTGCCCAACACTTCCGAAAGAAACATCCGGAAAACCGTTTGAAGTAAGCCGAAGTATGCCAAAATCAAAATTTCCCGAACCAACGGCGACAATTTTCCCGTCGGTTTGAATCGCCAAATCATTTGCACCGGCATTGCCCAATGAAAAAGCCGCTTTTCCATCGCCGTTAAAACCGGTGTCTAATGTTCCGTTGGAATTGTATCTGACAATCGCATAGTTGAAATTTCCGGCATTAATTAAAGTTCTGCCGACAACAACGATTTTTCCGTCGGTTTGAATGGCGACCTTTGAAGCCTCGTCGTTCAATCCGGCAAAATCCGTTGTAATTTTACCTCCATTTCTAAAACCTCCAAAAGTATTATCAAGACTTCCATTTGAATTAAGGCGGGCAATCGCAAAATTACAGGAATTATTATCGTTCTGCACACAAGTTGATCCGACCAATACAATTTTTCCGTTTGATTGTAGGGCGATACCAGAAACCAAATCTACACGATTTGAAAAATCCAGTTTCGCAATTCCAGATGTGCCGAAAGTCGTATCTATCGAACCGTTTGCGTTATAACGGATAATTGTAAAATCCCAACCTGTTGAACCTGTCGAAAGAGAATTTCCGGCAACAATTACTTTTCCGTCCGGCTGAACGACAATATCTTTACCGTATTCAATGGGATTAATATTAGTTGTTACTTCTCCGGCACTACCGAATGAATAATCGGGAATTGCAGGCGCATAATTGCACTGTGCAAAAGCTGACGAAAACAATCCGCCGTTGATTATTATGATGATTAGCAAAAGTTTTGCCATGATTTTCGTTAAGCCAAAATCTAAATTATTTCTGTTTTTTTTGTTATTCATTTTGTTCATTTTCCTTAAATTTTTCGCATCTTTATCTGTTCTTTGTTTTTTGCAAAGATTGGTTTTCTAAAATTGTTTATTGACTTAAAGAGGCACGCTGGCGGGAAAACTAACGTGCCTCGCTAAGTTTGGGTTACGGAATCGGTCTGCCGTCCCAATCGCCGACGATTGGTTGATCGGTATTGATTGCGCCGAAAACGAATTGCCGCGCAATCGAAACATTGTCGTTTGAGAGGAAAAACTCGGCTGTCGAAGTGCGCCAAACGCCGATTGTGTCTGTGCCGTTGCCGTCAAAATCTCCGGCAGTCGGTAAATCGCCGTTTGTGCCGAAGAATGCGACAAAATCAATCGTCGGATTTGCGGCGTTTGAATTGGTCAAAAAGAATTGACCGACACTCGGACGGAAAACGCCGATTGTATCAATGCCGTCGGCGTTCCAATCGCCCGCGATTGGCAAATCTCCGGCAACGCCGAATTGTTGCGTAACATTTACGGCTTGCGCGTTTGCCGTGTTGGTCAGGAAAAATTGTCCGGTGCTTGGGCGGAAAGTTCCGGCAGTATCAACGCCGTCGCCGTCCCAATCGCCAACGACGGGCAAATCTCCGGCGAGTCCGAAATTAAAGGTTATCGCGGGAATATTTCCAATCGGGAAATTGACGTTTCGCGTTTTCCACGCGCCGTTGGTAAATGTTCCGGTCGTGTCAATTCCATCGCCGTCAAAATCTCCCGAAACGCCTCTCGCGCCCGAAAGCGGCGAAGTAAATGGCAAAGTTTGCGTAGTGATATTGGTGGTTGATTGCGAAACTTGAAAAGCAATATTCGGACGGAAAACACCGACAGAATCAAGTCGCGTATCGAGAATTTTCGCCGCAAAACCATCGTCGTTATTTGATGTTGATTTTATCGGCGCGAACGGTAATTGGGCAGTTGTTGCCAAATTTGTCGAAGCCGTATCGCCGGTAACGTAGATAAAATTGCCTTTGACGGCAATGCCCTCGCCGTTGTCGTTGCCGTTGCCGCCAATGTAGCTTGATGAAATTATTCCGCGTCCGCCGAATTTTAATTTGGTAACGAAAGCATCGCGCACGCCTGCTCGTGTCGCTTGGAAAGGCAAAGCCAGCGGAAAATTATTTGAAAGCGTGCTTCCCGTAACGTAAATCGAACCTGTGCTGTCGAGTGCGACATTGTTTGCTTGGTCTTGGTCTGCGCCGCCCAAAAAACTCGAATTAGCGAGGGATGCGCCCGTTGAACTCAAAACCGTAACAAATCCTTCGTTGATTTGATTGGTCGAATCAAAAGCATTAAGAAGCGGAAAATTGCTCGAACCTGTCAAACCGACAACAACTGCTTGATTGCTTGAATTTACGGCAATTCCGTTGCCTTGGTCGGTGCCGACACCACCGAGATAAGTTGAATAAATCAACGAATCATTGCCGCTCAAAGTCGGGTTAAATTTCGCCACCCAAGCGTCTGTGCCGCCGCCGCTGTTTGGTTGAAAAGCGGTTTTGGTCGGGAAATTTCCGCCTTTTGTAAGACCTGTCAGATAAGCATTGTTTGATGAATCCAAAGCGATTGAAAATGCTGAGTCTTGTGTAAGATTGCCACCAATACAAGTTGAATAGGTAATATCGCTTCCAGATTGATTCAACACGGTTAAGAAAGAATCCTCACTTTCTAATGATTGAAAACCGCCGCAACCTTGGTATCTATTTTTGGTCGGAAAAGCCGAATTTGAATATGTTGAGCCGGTAACGTAAGCCTTTCCATTGACATCAACCGCCACATCAAAACCTTGGTCAAAATCAGTTCCGCCCAAAAAGGTTGAATAAACAAGTCCGCCTGTAGAATTAAGTTTGGCGGCAAAAACATCGGCAAAATTTAGAACTCCGTGAACCGTATCATACGCGCCCGAAGTCGTCGGGAAAAAGTGCGATGCAATGCCCGTAACAAAAGCATTATTGTTTGCGTCCAAAGCAATTCCACGAGCCGTGTCGTTGCCGTTGCCTTCGAGAATCGTGATATAAACAAAATCCGAACCTTGCGGATTGATTTTGGCGATATATGCGCCGTCCACATCATTTTCATCGCGGGTTTCGCCGTGAAAATTCAGCGAAGCGGTTTCGCCTGTGATGTAGGCATTGCCTTGTGCGTCCGCCGCAACTTCAAAAGTATCGTCAAAAGCCGTGCCGCCGATATAAGTCAAATAATTCAAAGCCGGATCAATCGTGAGCGGTTGCGATTTATCATATTCGCCGAGTGCAAAAGATATTTGCACGTTTTCGTTGATGACATATTTTGATTCAATTTCGCGCTTTTGTCCGTCAATTATTTGATATGCAAACGGTTTTTGTTGGACGAGTTCGGTGTTTTCGGTTTTGACGATTAAATTTCCGGCTTCATCAATCGAAAGATTTTCCGCGCCTTCAAAATTCAAGCCGATTTGATTTGCGTCCGCGTTTGGCGCGACCGTGAAATCGTATTCGAGTTGTTTGTTCGCGTTGCTGTAAAAGACGGCATCAATGCCTTCGTAAAGATTTTTGTAATTAACTTTTCGATAATTCGACAAATTCTCCAAACGCTTTTTGCCAATATAATAATTGGTTTTCGTAATCGTTTCGGTGTCGCCCGAAACTGTCGTTTTCGCGTTTGCGCCGACAAATTGCATCTTCAAAATGTCTGATTTGGTCTTTGTAATTTTGCCTTTTGTTTCTTCGACTGTTTCAATTTTGCGCTTTAATTGAAAAACGGCTTCGGTTTCCATCAAATAAACCGTGTAACCGCTGCCGCGTGAAATAAATTTCGCCGCCGCGTCAGTTTGACCTTTGTTTTCTTCAAAGATTAAAGACATTTTGCCGTAATCTTTTTTCGTGTTTGAAACATTTTGCGTTTTAAATATGTTCTCCGCCGATGCTTGAATATTTTCTTTACCGAACACGATAAACGAAATAACCAAACTCAATAATGTAACTGCCGATAATAAACTTCTCATCTTTTTAAGTTCTCCAATTTGTATGTTTTTTATTTAGGAATTTTTTCCCGTATAACCATTTAAGCCGAGAAGCTATGAGAAAATCTTTAGAAAATTCTGAAGGTTTCGTGAAAGTTTTTTGATAAAATTATGAGAAAGTTATGAAGAGAATTATTCGGACAGAATTATTATTTAAGTTTGGAGTTCCAACTATTAAGCACTTGAGTAAAAGTATTGCGGCATTTTCGCTTAACGTAGAACAGGCTGTTAGCCTGTTCAAACAGACTAACAGTCTGTTTTACGTTTTCCGCAAAATGTCTGGTTATTTCTACTCACCTGCTTAGTTGGGATTTCGCCAGCGAAGCGTAGCGAAATCAAAACGCCAACTGAAGTTGGAACTCCAAACTATTACTGAAATGTATAATTTTATTTGTTTAATTCGGCGAGCAAAATACTGCTGGCGTTTTGGTCGGTTTGGGCGTAGAGAATTGTTTTGCCGTCGTCCGTTGCGCTTAAGCCGGAACTGAATAAAATCGGTGTTTTATCAGTCAGCGCGAGTTCTTTGGTTTGCCTGTTTATAAAATCATAAAACTTAATTTTATACGGCGGATTTGACGAATAGGCGATGTAGTAAATTCCGTTTTTGGTAACTGTCCACGAACGCCGAAACGCGGCTTCGGAAAGTTCCGCAACGGGCAATTCTTCGCCGCTTTCGAGCGAAACGCGCCATAATCCGATGCCGTTTGGTTTTGAGTAATAAATTGATTTGCCGTCCGGCGCGGCGAACGATTCAAACGCGCCTTGTTTGGTGATTTGGACAGCTTCGCCGTTGCCGTCCGATGCAATTTTCCAAAGTTGGAGTTCGCCCGTCCGGTTGGTGGCGAAATAGATAAATGCGCCGTCTGCGCTCCACGTTGGGAGAATATTGTTTTTTCCATCGCCGCTAATCAAACGTCGCGGTGTGCCGCCTTCGACAGAAATGACGAAAATTTCGTCATTTTGCGAACCATAGACAATAAATTTACCGTCGGGCGAAAAACGCGGACTGCCGACATTGGTCGGCGAAGTCGTCAGTTGGCGTTGGTTTTTTCCGCTTGCGTCGGCAATCCAAACTTCGCCGTTGCCGGTTCGGTCGGAAACAAAAACGACGCGCTTTCCATCGGGCGAAAATTGTTGGCTGTGTTCAAATGTGACGGATTCGATAAATTTGCGCGACGGCGTATTTTGCTGACCGATTTGCCAAATATTTACGTCTTCCACTTCGTCAATAAAAGCAATATTGCGTCCGTCGGGCGAAACTGCGGTGTTGCGGATATTTTTGCTGTTCGTGGAAATCAGTTGCGGTTTGTCCGCGCCTTTCGCCGCAATTTGCCACAGATTTGGCTGATTATTTGAGCGCATCGAAACAAAAATAATATTTTGCCCGTCCGCGCTCCAAGCCAAACTGCGAATTATAGTTTTATCAAAAGTCATCTGCCGCGCCGCGCCGCCGTTCGTCGGAATGATAAATAATTCCTGCATTACATTATCAAAAGAGCGCAAAAAAGCCACGTTTGCACCATCTGGCGAAAAACGCGGGGTGTTGTCAACTATTTTTTCCGTCGGCGAAGTTAGTTGCCGTCGTTCGCCGGTTTGCCAATCGAGCAGAAAAATCCCGACTGAATTTTCTGCCGAATTTTTGTCCACAATGGCGAGAAAATTGCCGTCGGGCGCAAAAGAAATGCTGGCACGTCCCGAACTTACCTCGCCGATTTTGCGTTCTGCGCCGCCCATTGCCGAAATCAAAATTACTTCGTCGTGTGTTTTAAAAGAACGCACAAAGGCAATCGAACGATTATCGGGCGAAAATATCGGATTGCTTTCATCTTCCGCCGTATTGGTCAAACGCACGGGTTCGCCCGCGCCGATAAGTTTTACATAAACATCAAAATTCTCGCCTTCGCCGCCGTTCCAAACAAAAACGATTTGTTTGCTGTCGGGCGAAAAAGCCGGCATTTCTTCGCGTCCGGGCAAACCTGAAAACGGCGCGATTTTGGTGAACATAATTATTTTCGGTTCGGAATTGCGGAAAAAATATTGATACGCCGCCAAAGCAATCGCCGCACACAACGCCGTGCCGAGCGCAAATAAAAGCCAAGAGCGCGGACGTTTTACTTGTGCCGGAGGCAATGCGAGCGGCATTGAAGGTTGAATTTCTTGCGCGTCATCAACCGAAATTGTTTCCTCGATGCGGAAATGCTGTAAAGTTTCTTCTTCAATGACGAGCGCGGTTGGCGAGTTTTCGATTCTCGTAACGACAGGCAAAAAACGATAACCGCGTTTCGGCAAAGTTTCGATAATTAGTTCGTGGTTGCCGCTCGCGGCTTCGAGTTTTTTCCGCAGACGTGAAATGTTCTGCGTCATCGTGCCTTCTTCGATAAAAGTATCTTTCCAAACTGCGTCGAGCAAATCATCTTTTTCGATGACGTTTCCGGCATTCTCGACAAAGAAAAAAAGCACTTCAAATTCCTTCAACGTCAGGGCAACGGGCTTGCCTTCGCGCCACAAAAGACGATTTTGTGCGTCGAGCCGAAACCCGCCGAAATCGAAAAACGCTTTGTTTCGAGCAATTTGCATCGTGTCAGAAATTTGTCAGAAAAATCTCCGGCAATAGTCAGGACTTTTTTTACCGACCTTTTGTAAGTTAGTTGCTGTCGCCAAGAAATTAACTGAAAGCGATTCTGATTTTAACCGAGAAACAATGGAAATCAAACGTAAAACCGAAGTTTTTGTCCGCACTAAACGGCGATTCGTGATTCACCAATCCGAATCGGCGGAACAGATTTTTTGTCCGAACTGCAATGAACTGATGCTCGCGGCTGAAACGGCTGCCGCGTTATTCGGAATTAACCGCCGCGCTGTCTATCAAATTATTGAACATTCTGCGGCACATTTTGCCGAAACAGTTGAAGGCGCGGTGATGGTTTGTCCGTCATCGCTTGCCGATTTTTTAGACCGCGAAACCAAACAATTAACCACCGAGGCAACCGACGAATTTTAGATATTTAGGAACAGGTAAAAAATAACTTATAAGAGTTTGCATTTCGTTCAGAGTCCACTCTTCAGCGTGTTTCCGTCAGCGAAGCGCGACGGAAAAGCAAACTAAAGTTTGGACTCTGAACGAAGCGTTATAAGTCATTTTTTACACATTCCTTAGCAGAAATTGAAAAACACAAACAGGAGATTAGAGAAATGAAAAACATATTTAGATTGACGATTCAAGCGATTTTAACAGTAAGTTTATTAACGATTTTGGCAGTCGTGTCAGCAAGCGCGGCGACGCGCAAGGTAACGAAAACTTCGGACACTAATGACGGTGTTTGTAACGCCGATTGTTCATTGCGCGAAGCGATTGCGGTTGCCTCAAACGACGACTTGATTGTTTTTGCTTCACCGCTTTTTGATGCGCCTCAAATTATCAGTTTGGGATCGCAATTGTTCGTCAACAAAAAAATAACGATTAACGGCAAAGGCGCAAATCTTCTGAGTATTCGGTCGGGCGCAGTCGGTTTTCGCGTGTTTGCCATCAGTTCGCCCGGCTATTTGACGTTGACGGGAACGACTATCCGCGACGGCAACGATTCAGATGAAGGCGGCGCATTTTTCGTCAATCAGTCTGCCAAACTCTATTTGACTGACTGTTTTATAACCGGAAATAAATCGGACATTGCCGGCAGCGCGATTGAAATGCGTTTTTCTTCGACGGTCAGCATTGACCGCACGACGATTTCAGCAAACGAAGTAACGACTGCGAGCAGCAGCACCGAAAGCGGCGTGATTCACAATGTTGGCGGCAGTTTATTTATTCAGTCTTCAACAATTTCGGGCAATTTCAGCGCGTTGGGAACAGGCGGAATTTGGTCAAATCACACGCTTGCAATCGGCAATTCGACAATTGTAAATAACACGGCAAGCGGCATTGTTACTGCCGGTGGAACAGCGACGATTCAGAGTTCGATTGTTGCTTTTCAGATTTTTTACTAAACGTTTTCACATCTTTTACTAAACAGACGCTTCCGACCGTTTCCACATCTTTTACTAAACAGGCTTCAATTTAATGTCAAAAAGCCTTTAAAATCAACTCATTAACATCTCATTGAAGCCGTCTTGAATCTGCTTTGAATTATCCTTCTACTTCGACAATCCAAGTATCTCCGCTAGTAACGCCTGCGCCGCCGATTTCGGTAACGATAACGGTGTCATCGAAGCCGACGGCAATGTCGGAGAGTTTGCGTAGAACTTTGGTTGTTGCGTCGTAAGCGCGTGCATCAACGTAACGCACCGGCACGGCTAATTCATTATCAAATCGTCCGTTCGGATTTGTGCCGTCGGCTGTTTTTGAGTATTTGATTCTCGGTCGTCGTCGGTTGATGTAGTTTTTGAGTGTCGGCGCGGAAACTCCGTTTGGAGTAACTTTGTGAATTAAGGCTTTATCCGGCGTGGACGGTTCTATCGTGGATGAGAGAATGATTGCGCCGTCGCGGTGAATGTAAAGAGCTTTTGTTGTTGCGGGCGAATTGTAACGCACAATGATTCGGGTTTCCAAATCGTTTCCGTCTTCATCATAGACTTCAACCATTTTCGATAAAATAGGTTTCGAGGTCTTAAGGTTGAAAAAGCTAATGCGTAATTCGCGTTTGTCGCCAACACCGGCGACGGCGAAAAATCGCTCCGGCTCGACGGCAACCCAATCGCCGCCGTCAAATCTTATTTCTACCTTTAAATTTGAACTATTCCACGTTCCAATCAAGCTCATCAAGTATCCGACAACATCCCAACTTGCATCGTAATCATCCACAATGAACTGCACGAAAGTCGAATTGTCGGAAATTGTGATCGCCGGGTTTCCCTCAAAACTCGTAGCAATTAAACCGCCTTGCACGGACGCATAGATTTTTGATTTGGCATTTGAAAATTCGCCTTGACCGGCAATGAAAACCGCTTTGTTATTCGGCAAATCGTCTGCGCCGAGCGTCGAACAAAACCCTGAATCCTGCACCGGCGGAAACGTCGCGTCCCACGATTGCCAGTTGATTCTGTCCGATGTCAGCGAGTTGATTTCAAAGGTTTTTAGTTCCCAAATTTTCGCTTTCTGCCTGTCAGAATCTTTGGTCAAAAGTCCGCCGACAAGAAGCGGACGACCGTTGACATTCGCCATTCCAAAACGGCTCAAAGGAAGTTGTTTGTCGGGCGTATCGCCGAAAGGTGCGGCAATGCTGATCTCGGTAAATTGTGCCGACGTGCGGTTGAAAATATATGTTCGTCCGCTCGATGAAACGCCGGGCTGGAAATTGACCAAAACGAACTCGTTTGTTTTGTAAAAACAGCCTGCCGCATAATCCAAATGAAGCGTTGGAATCGCGCCCGAAACGCCCAATTCGGTGAATGTGTGCGTTGTCGTATCGAACTCCCAAAAGTCTGCTTCATCGCCCGATAGTTCGCGCCGAATTGCCACGACAAAGATTTTATTGTCAGCAATCAAATCGCCGAAAAATTGAATGCCGGTCGGCTTTGTCGTCGTGATTTCGGTAACGACTGCGGTTACACAATTAACCCGAAAAACTTGCGGAGTCGTATCGGCTTCGCTTCCGGCGATGAGCAAAACATTTGTGCCGTCGCCATAGCTGAAAGCCGCAGGACGTTCCGTTGGCGGAATCGCCGCGCCCGATGGCGTTCGCGGCGTGAGCGTGTCGTTGGTTACGTCGTAGGTTTGCCAGTCGGATAGTTTCGTAAAATTATCCGAAGCCAATCCGCCGAAAATTTCAATATATTGACCGTTTCGAGCGGCGCAAGCCGGACGTGCGCGACCGGAAGCAAACGACGCGCTTTTTTCGACAAAATCCGTAAATCCGTCCGCCGCGATTTGAGTTATATTGCTAAGAATCAAATCAGTTTCAGTTTTGACGTTCGACGGCGTAACAACGGATTGAGCAAACCGCGCCGCGACCGTATTGTCTTTGAAATTTTGCGGCAAAATCGCCACTTCCGTGTCACCGAAATTCACAAACCCACCGATCTCGATTTCAACATACGGAACTCCCGCCGCCACTCCGCCCGTCGCCGGAATTTTCGACGTATTCGGGTCAGTCAACACGAGTTTCGGATTTTTGTAGCGAATGTCCGGCATTTCGCGCAATGCAACGAGTTGGCGTTCGTGCGCCGAAAGAATATCGCCAAGTGTGCGAATCGAGCCGAATATATGAGATAAATCAATCGGCTGACTCGTAATCTTCTCGACAGTAATGACGCGCCGCGTGAGCTTCGCCAGATCAACTTTTGTTTGCCCGTTGGTTTCGTTCAATGATTGCAAAGTCAAAATCAACTCGCGCATATCAAGAACGTCCGCCGGACGAATTGCCGCCGCTCCGGGCGCAACCGCAATCAAATATAACGGCACTTCGTTTGATGCCAACGTCGGCGGAGTCGGCACGGCGGCTGGCGTTCCGGTTTTGATTTGGACGACAGATCGCCAATGCTTTTCCGTCGGCGCATTTATATTTTGCGGCGGATAGGGCGCGACATTGTTTGAAAATTCTTCCGATGTGCGAAGGCGCACAAACGGAATCAAATCAAGTTCCGCGTCAATTTCATCGTCCAAAACGGCAACGACCAAATCAAGACGAGGAAAAGTCGAATGCGCGGCGGCAATATTTACTGTCGTATCCAACAGTAAATCAAAGGAAACGCCGTCCGATTCATAAACTCGTCCGGGTTTATTGACGGTCAGCGTAAAGGCATTTCCTGCGCCGAGCGCGTAGGAAAATCCGGCAACCTGTCTTTGAGAATTTAAGAAATCGTGCGTCAAATCAGACAGTCGCAGATGAAAAAATTCCTGCGCTTTCATTAAATCCTGCGGTTTGCTGACTTGACCGAAATTATTACCGCTCTGCGTTATTTGTTGGACTAATCGTTGTTTCATTTCTCAGCTTCTCCTTTGACTAAAATCTTCACTCGTTGGGGCATAAATTTCGGCAAATAATGAAGAAATTCGGCACGATAATTTTCGTCCTTTTCTATTTCGCGCATTAGAGCATTAAAGGCTTCTTTTGCTTCCTCTGTCGAGTCATACTTAGTTGATTCAATAACTTTTCCATTTTCGTCTTCCCGATAAACTTCGTTATCTTCAAAATGTAAAATTTCCTTAAAATTGAATTTATTTTGCATATTTTTTTTCTCCTTATAAATTAACGACCGCAAATTCATCTGCTTTTAAAAGCGGCGCGTTTGTCGCAAATCCCTTTTGCAGACCAGTAATATTGGCAGATGATGTAATATCGTGTTTTAAGTCGTTACCATTGTAAGATTTAATTGAATTACCATTGCGAACGACTTTTGCTTCCGTCCACGTTGAGCCGAACGTGAGCGAGCCGAGATTAGTATAAACGCCACTGATATAAGCCAATATAAAGCCTGACCCATATTGGTCGAGTTGTAGCCAGCTATAATTACTGGCATCAACGTAATTAAAAATGACTTGAAAGTTCGACGCGTTCGGAAATGACGTATCTATCCGACGCAAAACAGTTACACCGTCCGATTGCGCGTCAGACAGTAGAGCAACTCCGGGTGCTGTGCTTGAGCCGAACGCTCTGCCGTTTAATTTACCGAAATTCGGTGCAGTCCAAATTTTATTCCCAATGCGAGATATGCCGAGTCCGAGCGTCGCAGAGTTGCCTTTGTGAATATCGGGACCTGAAAAATCTTCATAAATGCGACTGCCCGCAATCATTGTTTTTTGCGCCGCAACTCCGGTGAAACGAATCGGGTCATATACCCAAACAGGCATATTTTCTTCGACGCGATTGTTCGCCTGCGTAAAATCGAATTGATCGCTGAAACCTGCTGCACCCGTTGAAAGCGTTTCCGCGAAAAAGCCGGGATGATTTGACCCGTTTAGAGTTGCTCCGGTATCAATTAAATTCCTTTTGGAATAATCGCAAATTATATTTGCAACGACATTTACACCGGCTTTACGATTGTTTGCCAAACCGAAATGTTCAATTGCCGGTCTGGTTACAATATTGAACGGGTCGGCATACGGAATGACACCTTCCCATAATTTCCAGCCGCCGTGCAGTCCATCAAAATTTTGATGATCTGAGCCGCCTTTGTAACCGATACATTCATAATCGGCATTCAGCCGTCTAACGCCGCTATATGGAGTTGTGAAGGCAGGCACGCCATTAATAATTACTCCCAAATCTGTGCCGCTGCCGAGAAGTCGCAGATTCACCCATTCATAGAATCGAACCTTATCTACCGTCTGAAAGCTGAACGCGGTTGGAATATTGGCATCCCAAACATTACCGGAAACAGTGCCGTCGGCATTTACACCCATTAAAATAAAATGTCCGCCACCGTTTCCCGCCGAAAATTCATATTGAATTCCGAACGGCTTGATCCAAGTTTCGTAGCAAAAATCGCCGTAGTTGGTATTCGGCATCCAAATAGGACCGTGATTGATGTGATTGTATTTTGCCGAGTGCGTCCTAACCGCCCAACCGCCTGAAGTTGTAATATCCGCTTCGGAATGCGTGTGCGCGGACGGCGGAAATGTCGCCGGTTTTCCGGTAACATTTGACCAAGTCATCAACGCCTGAATCATTTCCGTATTGCCGAGTTTGCGCGGAGTTCCGCTTAAATCCGTGAGATATGCTTCAGTAATATTTCCGCCGATAGTTTCGATAAAATAAAACGCATTCGCCGCCGGCGACGACGGCAGTCCCGCAACTTTGTAAAATTTAACTTTTATTTCCATAAAAAATTACCAACCTACTTGCGACCAATAAATGTCGTCTGTTTTCCAAATATTGCCAACTCGCCAAACGATTGAAATTTCCTGCGCGTGTGGCTGAACGTATCGAATCAAATCTAAAAGTTCTTTGTTTGTGAACATCGGCTTTGGTTCGGCGTAAAAAAACTCGCCCCACGCGCATTCGCCCCAAACGTGCAAATCCGTCCGCGATGATTGCAAATATAAAATCTCGATCACAATGTGCAACGGCTCGGCGATTGCAAATGTCGGTTCACCCCAAACAAACTCGCCCCACGGCGGCGTTCGTGTATGAACTTTGGCGATAATCCCGAAATCCTTCAGCCATAATTCAATGCCGCGAGCTGTTCCGCGACGTGCCAGATGCCGCGCAAAATTGCCGTAAAGCCGTCGCTTGTCGGCAAGCGTGAACCAATGCGGAAACCAACTCCAACCGAAAAGATTCTGCAACCAAAATCGTATCCATTCGTCCGTTGCCGTCGCCGGTTTAATTGACTCGAAAAACTCGTCAAATTTCTCGTCATATTCGTCCAGCGTCTCGCCAAAGAACGTCAAATACCGTTTCAGAAACAATCCGACATCCTCGCGCCGATAACGCGCCGGAAGATTTTCGTAAAGATATTCGAGATTTGAAAACATTTAGTAATTACTGCATTCCGCAAATTCAAGATTCACATAAAAATTGCCGACTCCCAACGCGCCCATCGCCGTCAGATTCATAATATTGATGCCTTCGTTTTGCGCCAAAATTATCGGATAATCGCCAGCGGCGTGTTGTAAAAGATTGTCTTGCGCCGGAGCGATAGTCGTGCCTTGTGCGTTTGACCAGCCGCCAATTTGACCGAGATGATTCGTGTCTAAGGCTTTCGTTCCGGCGGTCAATGCGCCGGCGGCGGAAATGCGACAATCAACCGCAGTCAGAGTGCCGAGCGACGTGCGCTGCTTAGTATTGTTTCCGGTCAGCGCGATTGCCGTGCCTGACGCATCAGAAGCGGAAAAAGCTCGCGCAAACATCAAACCGTAGTCAATTTTTTGCGCTGTCGTAAATGCAGTTGTTGTAACAAACCCAACTCCGACGCGGCGAATCATCAGCAAATTGGCAGATATATTTCGCAAAGAGAATACAGCCGCGTTTGCCGCCAAACCTGTCAAACCGCCGCTCTGTGCGCCAAGCGAATTCCACGCGGACACCTCGACCGGACGCAACGAAACTCTTCCCGCGCCAAAAGTCGAATCAATTTTCTGGACGGTTACACCGTCTTGTCCTAAAATTTGAATTGCCATAAATTATCTCCAACTCCAAGCGAGGTTGAATTGCCCGAACAACTTTCTATTTCGCGTCCGCGCATAAATCGTGAAACCTGTTCCAGCAACGATATTTCCGGCGCGGACTTCGATTTCTTCGACAAAATGTTCATCTGCCGAATGGTCGAGCGAATCGGCAATCGCTATCACGCTCGATACGAAGCTGTTTGACGCAATCGTCGTTTGTCCGGTAATGGCGACGATTGCCGTATCCGAGCCGTTCACGCCGAAATCAACGATTGCCGTGCCGACCGCGCCGACAATGTCGGGCAGCGAATCGCCGCTCTGAAGCTCTTTTGTTTCGCCGTTGTAATTACACAAAGGCTTTTTGATAGCCATAAATTACGCCAATACAATCGGTGGCTGAGATTGAAAATTTATTTCTGTTGCTGCGACCGCAAAACCAATCCGTTGGACGATTTGACCTGTTGCGCTCGGCGCAGTCGCAGTCGCCGCGCCCGCCGTCGTTGACAGAAAAACCGCGCCCGGCGTTTGTCCGGTAACTTGGTCATTCGCGCCCTCGAAATAAACCGTTGCCGCCGCGCCGTTGGCAACCGCCGCCTTGACAAAGCCATGTGCTTCTTTGCCCGACGTGGACGCATCCGCCTTTCTCACTTTTGCGCCGGACGAATTGTGAATATTCACAAAATCGCCTGCTGACAACGCTTCGGACGACGTAATCGTTTTCGTATCCGCGCCAATGCCCGTCGGCATAAACGAAGTGTCAATTCTGCCGTTGCCGTCCAAGTGTGGGATTTTCCCCGAATCGCCTGCGCCGCCCGACGTGCCGACGGTCGCTTCTTCTTGGGTTGTTCCCGCATTATTTTTTAAATATTTAGCCATAAATTTTCCTCACAAAAGTTTGATTGGTTGCTTGATGCTCACCAAAATTTTCGTTGCCGAAATCGCTCTGGCGACTTCGAGCAAATATCCGCTGGTCGGCGGCGTTTGGGTTAGAATTCCGTCTGCCGCCAAAAATATCGCGCCCGTTTGCCAAGCCCAACTGCCTTCGTCAATCACTCCAACGCTACGAGCCACGCCTGTCTGATTCTGAGAAATCGCGCCGACGGTAATTCCGCACGTTTCAAAAACCGAGTCCACCGTCAGCGCGGCATATTCAAATTTGCCGTCCGCGTTCAATCTTACTGCCCGATGCCCCGATAAATTGCTTTGTGCAACGGCACGAAAATCAAACCTGTTTTCTGCTGCGCCGTCACGTCCAGCCGGACCTTGCACCCCGACGAAATAGCCTTTTACACGATTGCCGGATTTGACCGACACAACGGTTTTTCGCGCACCGGACGTAATTTCGGCTTTGATAATTTTTTGAGTTATCTGAACGCCTTTTATCATTTTCGTTTTCTAATTGTGCCACCGAGAAAGCCGATTAAATTATCGTTCTGGTCGCCGATTATCACCTCGAAATTGTTGTCGCCCGTTTTGAGCGATTCGACTTCTGCAACTGTCAATTTAAATTCCCACTTACTCGCAAATGTCGCCGGAGCGACAAACGGCAACAGCACGAAATTTCCGTTCGCCGCCGTAAATTCTTCCTCCCGTCCCCAGCCGCTAACCCGCATCGTTGCCGTCAAATCGGTCAAATCAAGCAACGCGCCCGTTTCGTCCGCAAACTCCAGCACATCGCCGCCAGCCGAAAAACCGGCGCGAGTTTCGATAATCCACTTGTCCTTCTCGATTGTCATAAAATTAAACGACCGTTATCACTACATTGACGAGCTTTGCCAACTCGAATTCTTCAAGCCGGATGTCTATCGCCGGAGACGCTAAAATCTGCGAACTCGATTGCGGCTCGATGCGGTCAACTCCGTTCACGCCTTCAATGACCGCGATAATTTCCGACCGATAGATTTTCCGACCGAATTGCTCACGACTCGCGGTATAGAAATTTCGCAGATTATTTTCAATTGCCGTGAGAACTGCGCCTTGCGGCGTTCCGGTCGTCAGTTTCACATTCACCGAAATATTAAACTCGACAAAAACCGGATTGACGATATAAATAAATTGATTGCCGACACATTGATTGAGCAACGCGCCGATTTTCGCCATCATCAGCGAATCAATATTTCCACCATTTGCCGTCATTACAATAACCGTCGTCTGACCCGGAACTTCAATCTTGCGGTTGCTGTCTTCTTCTTGAAATTCACCATTTTTAACAAATGGAAAAGCCCGAACCACGCCGTTGCCGTCCAACGCCTCATCTAAAATTGCTTCCTCTAAATCTTTGGTCGAAACAATCCGTTCACCGCGCCGCTGATACCGTTTCACGCGGTCGAGCGTTGATTCGATTGATTCTAATTCCGCGCCCGAATCTATCGCCGACAGGTTCGTAACTGCTGTAACAAACGCGACCGAATCAATCATTTTCGTCAAAATATTCGGCGCAAGAAGCGTGTGTCCGGCGACGGTTCGCCGTGCCAAAACCGAGCCGGTTGCCGTTGGATAATTAATCGTAATCGCTGACACGGTTTCAAAAACATATTTCCCTTCAGCGTCGCTGATTTGCGTTTCCGCCGGAATCGTTACATTTACATTCAATGGAGCGGAAACGGTAAATCTGAGCGTCGTTTCGGCGGCAGATGCCGCACGTCGCTCGATGCCGAATAGATTTGCAAAAGCGATAAAATTTTGTTCCGGGACGAAATTAAAACGATATGCAAGTTGGGCGATTTGCCACGCTATCGCTTCGAGTAAAACCGTGTGCGGAGCGGACGGATTCGCATTGGTCAATTCCGCGCAAATTGGCGTGTCCAACCCGGCATCAATCAGCTTCAGAATTTCCTGCCGTTCGCGGATTTGCGCTTCGACAATTTCCCTCGTCAATCCGCCGCTTGTCCGCGCCACCGCTTCCGCCGCCAAGCGATCTTCATCACGAATTTCAATTAATGGATATTCAATCGGCATTCAATAACCTCCAAACCGGATAAACTAAATTTTTCGGTGCGACAACTTCGCCGACTTCAAAATACTGAAGCGAAATAATCGCTCTTCCTTGCTCATCTGTTTCCGCTTTGACTTTTACGGATTTGACCAACGGCACATATTTCAAAATTTGCTCTTCCAAATGTGCGGCGAGACGCGGCGCAAAACTGAAATCCTGCACTGAAAATAAATAATCGTCCAAACCATAGTCGGGCATCATTACTCTCTCGCCTTTGCGCGTTTCGATAATGTCGGCGATTGCTTGCGCGATAATTTCTTCGCGTTTGGCAATCGTTGCCACCGCGCCGCGCACGTCCGGACGAAAAGGAAAACTAATTGTCGAGCCGGCTAAATTCATTGAAAGTCTTCGTCTCCGGCATAAGCCATTTTCAAAGCATTAAAAATCTGTAACGAGATATTTCTCATTTTCCGTTTTTTCTCCGGGTTCTTTACGAGTTTTGTAATGAATCCCGCAACCATTCCATAAATAAATTCGTTCATCTTGCCTCCTAATTTAAACAACCCAACGATGTTTGCAATCGCCCGATTTGTCCATTTATCTCGCCGATATATTCGTTATATCGGTCGAGCGTTTTCTTTTGAATTACGCTTCGAGCATTTACCGGAACTTGTAAAATCAAATTCTTTGCCGCGTTCAAATCATTTATTTTCTCGTTGCAAGCTGCTATCGAAGAATTAATTTCGGTTTGAATTTGATTTGCCAATTCCGTCGCCTTATTAACAATGCTTGCAAGTTCGGTAATCAGCCGCGCTTTCCTAGCTTCAAACAAAATTGAACGAGGCGCGTCCGGTAATTTACCTTCGAGCAAAGTTCCTATTTGCTCAGTAATAACTTTGTTCAACGCCTTAACGTGCGGCAACGCCTGGATGTCGGGGAAATTCCCCATTTGTTCGCCGATTTGCGTAGTCGCATTTCCCGAAACACAACCGACAGTTGGAATAGTCGGCAAACCGCGCACGTTCGGCACGCTCCAACTCGGTAATTTTATTTGTGGCAATGCGTTACTCATAACTTTTTACCGTTCAAAAATATTCCGCCGGGCGCGACGATATTGATTTGGCTGTCTGCCTCGATTGAAATGCGTCCGGCACGAATTTGGGCATCTAAATCGGCAATTATTTTCAAATCGCCCGGAACACGAAAACCGGCAACGGTCGAATCTTCAAAATCCGGCGGCACGATGAAATCTTCGTTATAAACCGAAGCATAGAAGAAATTAAATTTTTGTCCGAGTTGCCCAAACAAAACCACTTCTGAACCTGTCGGCGGAATAAATACCGAGCCGAAACCATTACCCAAGCAAAAAACCATCTGCCGCGCCCATTCGTCATAAATCAAATCTTCGTCAATCGAAGGAATTATCACGCGGATTCGATGTTGTCGTTCAGGATCATCATTGTCGGCGACGATTGCCGGAACGCCCATCAGCCAGCGTCCGTCTTCAGCAATAGCCTGTCCCGCGCTGGCGTTCGTTTCGTTGTAAAGTCTTCTAGGCATTTCCAATATCTCGATACAAACTTAAATCCATTCCTAATTCGCCGGGCGCGAAATTCAGCCCAACCGAATCACAAATATATTTGCCGGAGAAAAGTTTCCCGACTTCTAAAACTTCAATCGTGTTTCGCACATCGAGCCGTTGACCATTTGGCGGAAATACGATTTCGACTTGTCCTTCAAAAGCGTGTTCACGCTCTAACTCTTTTTGCGCCTGAGCGCGTTTGGTCAACTTTTCTTTCCGTGCCGAGCCGTCGCGCTTCAGCACCAAAGATTCACGCCCGCGAGTCGAATCATCCGATTGAGATTCGTTTCGTCTGCCGCCGCGTCCTCGCCGTCTAACTCTCACGCGGCGAGGTCTGCCGTCCTGAGATTCCGGTGTGTGATAAGTGAAATCCCAACCGGATTGCAAAACGAAATCCTTTCTATTTTTCAAAGATAAAACCGGAGTTCCGACCTGTGCCGGATATTTTGCAAAAAGCGTGTCGCCGCGCACGAAAAGCACTAAACCGGAATCTCTGGCGCGTTCCATCGCCCATTCCCAATCGGTTTGCTCGTCCTGCATTGCCGCTTTGTTTTTCTCCAAAGTTTTCGGCTTTTCGGGACCTTCAAATTTCAATTTATTTCGCGCCGCTAATGCCTTGATAATCTCCAAATCGTTTTTGCCGTTTTTGTAACCGGCGCGTTTTTCGAGCTTCATTCGGAAACCCATATCAAATGCCGTAAATTCGGTCGAAGATTCGTCCCGGCGAATTTGCGCCAACAAGCCTTTGAAAACAGGTTCGCCCAAATCTTGCCCGTAACCGAGCCAAACGCGAACAGTCGCCATCGGGATTGCGTCTGCGCCGCTGAAAGAATCAATAATGCGAAATGTCGGGTCAAAAAATCGCCAAACGACCTGACTTGATTCATTAGTTACAAGCTCGACATCTACACTTTCAAACAACTTTTTCTGCTCCCACGAATCCCACACGACAAGCGATTGCCCGTCGCCGTCAATTACGTCCGGGCGAGTGATTTCAATAATGGCGTGTGGATTTGTCGGCAAACTCATAAACTTTCGTAACGACCTCTTTCGAGCGGACGGCGAGGAATTATTAATTCCGTCCCGATTTCAATTTGGCGCACGTCCGCGATTTTGTTTCGTTCGGCGATGATCCGCCATAAACGCCAATCGCCATAGTATTTTTGCGCCAACGCGGAAATCTTATCCGTCCGGGCGAAAACGTGAACCTGAAGCACGGCATCCGCCGTCGGACGCGCCGCGCCATACCTTTCAAACGGACTAATTGACCTTTCGCTCATTCTTTCACCACCACGCTCGTTGTTTCACCGCTTTCCGGTTGAACTTCCAACAACGTCATCGAAATCCTCACCCGCGTCGGCTCACCTTCCGAGTTAAAAAAAATCTCTTCAATCGTCAAGTCTTCCAATACGCATCGCTCGTTTCTATCGCCCCAAATCGCCAAAAGAGCAGGCGGCGTTCCGCGCTCCTCGTTTTCATCCATCAACGCCCGAAGTTTTTTCAAATCCGGCGTGAGCGATTCATTGGTTGCCGTGTTGTCAAGATACAACTCTTGGAAATCAAACGTGCGCGGCTCACGATTCGCGTAAAACAACGGTTTCACTCCGTTGGTGGTTTCCTGTGCATTCCAATTTGCACGATCATTCGTTCGCGTTTCATTCGGAAAATATTGAAAAACAAAAGAATCTTGATTCGTCAAATTTACAAGTGAAAATCCGGCTTCAGGCATCAGGCACGAATCCTCCCGTTATTCAATCTTTCCGCCACAATCCGTTCTAAATCTTTCTTGTGTTCATAAAGCATTGCCCGAAACTGCGTTGCCGTATTTTTGTCGCCGCCGTTTATAGTTATGTTTGGCGAATAGCTAATCGTTGCCGAAGACTGTCCGTTTTCTCGATACCCTTTGGCAACTTTTGCCGGAACAATATCTTCGCCTGCGTGAATCAAAGCAACTCCGGTTTGGCGGACATGCCCGCCGACTGCATAACCATCAATTACTGCTCCGCCGTTCGGGACACCAATCGTGATTGTTTGAACTTGCGGAGTCGGAGGAGTCCAATTCAGAAGTTTTTCCGCTAATGAATTTAAGCCGCCCGAAGCATTATTTGCGCCCGTAATAAACGCGGAAAGCGGTGATTGTGTCTGAGTCATCGCTTGCCCAAAATCCACCACGTTTTGCTTGGTTGACTCAGTTGATTTGCCTAATGTTTGAAATTGCGGAGGCAACTCTACTGCCGACGAATTCAAATTAAAAAGTCCTTTTGATGTATCGTTTGCAGGTTGCGATACATTACCTAACGCCGTCGTCATATTGTTAATCGGCTTATCTAAATTATTGAAAAAGTTTGTCGAAGCCGGATTGATAAGCCCAAAAGGATTGTTGTTTGGTGTTTGCGGTAACGGATTTAAAATCGGATTGTTTTTTTGCGGAAATAATTGACTAAATGCGCCTAGAAAATTGAAGGTGTCTTTATTCGCCGAAACGGGTTGTTGTGTGATTCCTTTTTCTTTGTTGGCTAATTCATTAGCGGATTGCCACGTTGCCGGATTAACCATTTTTTCAAGAAATTGGCGCATCAGCCCGATGCCTTCGAGGTTTAAATTCATACCACCCTCGCGTTGGTCGCCTTTATCAATTTGCAAAAGCAACCGCGACAAAACATTCGGGTCGTGTAATGATTGTCCGAGATTTTGTTTTTTGAATTCTTTCACCGCAATCTCAGGATTGAATAAGGCTTTACCACTGTATTCTGTGGTGCCTTGTTCTTTTGTCCAACCGAAAGTTGCTGGCGTTGTAAATGTTTCCCAAAAATTTTTGCGGTCTGGATTTAAGGCAAACTCCAAAACTCGCCCTTCATTCATTTTTTGAAGAAGATCGGTGGCTTTAGAATCGAAGACACTTAAAAATTGATTATCTTTCCCGAAATCGCCCGGTTTGTTGAAAAGCAAACCTGCGCCCATCATTTCATCATAGGATTTGCCTGCGGCTTTGGCGTTCTCTAAAAGTTTTTGGCTTCGTTCCTCTATTTTGGACACTAAATCAAAAATAGCTTTAAGTGCTATTTCGGCGGCAACTACTGTTCCAAATTGAACCCCAAGACTGACGGCTGGCGACTTCATCAAGTTTTGCCAAGTTCCTTTTAATCCGGTTGCTTTTTTGTTAGCCGTTTCCAAACTTCCGCTGAATCCTGCAACTCTTTTTGAGGTTGTATCTGCCGATTGTGAAACTCCGTTTAAAAATGAAAGCAATCCGTCTCCGCGAGAAAGCGTAGTTGTCAGTTGGAATAATTTCCACGCGGACGTTAAGGCTTTGAATGAACCGACAACGACCATCGCCGTTGAACCGTAAAGCGCAATCGTGCCAAGTGTTTTGATTAAATTCGGGTTTTCCTTGCCGAACTGTTGAAGCGAACTAACCATTCCGTTGAGCGAAGTAATTCCGCTCGTAATTGAGGGAAGCATCGGCTCAAAGGCGGTTACGACCAGATTTTTCGCGCTTCCGGTCAAGGCTTCGAGTTGATTGTTAAAATCTTTAGCTTTTTCGGCGTTCTTTTGCTGAAGCGAAATCGTTTTGTTTTGCTCGGCGTTATAAACACGCCAACCATCCGCGCCGGTTTTTAAAATTGCCGTTGCTGCGCTCATTCCTTCTTCGCCGAAAATTTCTTTGAGATAGTCAACGCGCTTTTCTTCGGTTAATTTTTGTAAAGGTTCTAATTGTTTAAAAAGGTTGTCAATTCCGGCGAAATTACCTTTATCATCGAAGAGTTTAATATCAATTCCTTCGAGTTCTTTGAGTCGCTCAATCGGATCATCTTTTTTCTTCCGAGCCGTGAGAAAACCCATAAATAAATTGTTCAAAGATGTTCCAGCGATTGAGCCTTCCAAACCTTGTTTTCGGAGTAACCCTAAAACCCTGACTGTCTGTTCAGCATCTTTGAGTCCGCTGATACCTAATGCCGAACCTGCGCGACCTTGAAAATATTTTGAGGCTTCAATTAATTCGCTTGAGCCGATTCCCGATGAAGTGAAAAGTCGTGAAAATGTATCGGCGGCGGATTTATATTCTTCCGGCTTTAACTTAAAAAGTTGCCCGAATTGCGCGAAATTCTTAGCGGTTTCAGTCGGCAATTCACCACTCGCAACGGCTAAATTATAGACGGCATCTGCCGCGCCGTTTAAAATAGTTTCAGTCGCTAAACCGTTCATCTTAAGAACTTGTATAGTTTTTAAAACGTCTTCCGTTGTTCCGGGCAAAGCCGAGCCAAGACGCATCGCAATCGCTTCAGCTTTTTGCATATCTGAGCCGAGTTGGTTGAGATTTACTTTTCCGTCCGCGCCAAGTTGCGAAAATGTCGTTCTTAAATCTGTTACTGTGGACTGGAAATTTCCGGCAACTTGCACACCTTTTGCCAGCAATGCCAAACTCGCCAAACCGACTCCGCCAATCGCCAAACCTTTGTTCATTTCCTCGCGTAAATCTTCAAAAGTTTGAGTGAATGCTTTGCCGTCCTTTCCGGCAGAGCGCAACTTCGCTGAAAATTGGTCAAGTCCTCCCGAAGCCGCGTCTTTAAGCGAGAGTAGAATTGCTAAATTGAAAACCTCTGATGCCATAATTCAAAAAAGGCGAAGAAAATATTCGCCCTAATCTTTCGAGTAAATCCGATTTAAAATTTGGACGTAAGAATTAAATCGCGCCGTCGGCAGATTTAGAATCTCCTTTTCCGTCCAGCCCGTTTCCTTCGCTATCAGAAATACCGTTTTTGCCAGATTTTCTTGAAACATTTTTTCCTGTTCCGCGCATTGGGATACGAAAAAACTCGCAAGCAAGGCGTAAAACATTGAAATCTTCGCTGTCAACATTTGAGAAAGAATCGAGCGCAAGTGTGCCTTCGAGTTTTAATCCAGTTTCGCTGTGGCGAATTTCGGAGATTTGTTTGCCGATCTGAAAACAGAGTCGAGCCACGCCGTTGCCTAATCTCAAGTTGTCCGCGTCAGCGTTATCGCCGACGGTCAAACGATTACCGAACTTTACGATGTCATATTCAACACCGTCAATTTCAATGCCGAACATCAGCCGCGCTTCATTATTATCCAAAATCTCGCCTTGCCGATCTCCGCGTGAATCTTGCAAAAACTTGTCAGATTCTGCGGACAAAAAATCATCGTCCGCCGTGTCTAGCGTAAGAAAAACCGGAAGCGCAACCGGCATTGTCAACGCTCCGAATTTCGTAATCATCAAACGCCGCACAAGTTGCTGATACTGCGTCATATTCTGCGCTTGCGGATTCATATCAATTAGAATCAAATCCGAAATTTTCGGGCGTTTTCCAAAAGTAACGTCCCGATGCACCACGCCGTCTTTATCGGTATAGCCGATTGGTAATTCGATTGTATGTTCAAAATTTTCGCTCATTTTAATATTCGACGTAATCAGTCGGTTTGAAAGCAATCGTAAAATATGCGGCATCTTTCGAGTCGCCTTTTTTGCCTTCGGGTTGAAACATTGTCGGAACACATTCGATAAACTCGTGAACCTTTAATGTCGAAAAACCGTCTTCGCTGAGTTGGACGACGCGGAACGATAACTGCTGCACCGTGAATCCGCGAATGTAATCGTTGAAGGCTTGAAAGAGTTCTTCGCCTTGTGAATTCAAAGCGTAAGCACCTTTCAATTTGACTTCCTCGACTTCAAATTTCCCGCGCCCTAAATATGGATTCGGGCGATTGCCGACGGCAATCTTAAAAGGCTCGTGTTTCACGCCGCCGATGTCGCACTCGGTTGCTTCAATCGCTGAAACTCCGTCAACTTCTACCAAAAAATATCCATTACCTGCACCTGGCATAATAACTATCTCCTATTTAAAAAATAAAAAGTCCATTGGTTAGAAAACCAATGGACTGCTGACGAGCCGCTAAAAATCTATATTTGGACTGCTGACGAGTCGCCAATTAACGACAATGATAACGCATCTTCAACGAATTACAAAGCAGAATTTTAGTTAGCAAGGTTACTTACTTTTTATTATCGAAAAAGTAAGTAACCCTGCTACTTTTTCCGCGATTTGCAAAAGCGGAAATTTGTAGTATTATCTTTCTCGGTGCTGAAAACACCTTCGTAGCGGATTAACACGCCCGTCAGCCGTGATTTTTTGTGTCCGACTTTTGTCGGGTGTAGGCGAATACAAGACTCGCAAGAGAAATAAGCCTGCCGCTCTACGAACGGTTTTCAGCACCCGACTTAAATGAAAATAATTCGTAGGAGAACACAAAAAATGAAAAACATTCACTTAAATTTACCTTGTGAAATTTCAGCCGATCAAACCTTTTATGGTGTTTGCATTAAAAATGATAACTTAGAAAACATTGGATTAAAACACGGTAGATTGGCTTTGATAGTTCGCTCTGACCTTAAACAAGGTGATTTGGCGGCTTTTACCATAATCGAATCTGATGAAGTTGTAATAGGTTTTTACAGCGAGTTGTTTGGAATGATTTGCCTTGAAGACCGCAATTTTGAGGTGGAAATTTACAATCAAAACGAGATTGAATACTTTGGGAAAATCATCGGTTACGGCGAAAATCCTATAAAACAATCAATGCCGATTAACATTGTGCCAATTTCAGTTGGAGTAATGGTTTAGTTGAATTTATCTGTGCGATGCCGCCGATGGTGGCATCGCTTTTTATTTTGGAGGTAATATGTGGAACAAAATCATTTTGGAAAAGTCCGAGTTGAAATCTTTAATTAAGCGTTATAAAAATGGCGAATCTGTTTCAAAGCTAAGTAAAAATCTTGCAATTTCGCCCAAAGCATTAAATCGCATTTTACGCGAGAATGCGATTAAAATACGCGGCTTGAAAGAATCGAGAATCTTAGCCGGAAAACAAATTAGAAAAATTCAAACCCAAGAAATTATTAAGTTGTTGGAATCTGGGAAAAGTCTTTCCCGTATCGCCAGAGAAAATGGACTACACCGCCAAACATTAACAATTCAACTTAAAAAAAATGGTATTAAACCGTCTGAAATTAGTCATCAATCTCAATATTCAGTTGACGAAACTGCCTTTGATATTGTTACTGAAGAAAGTGCTTATTGGATAGGATTCTTAATGGCAGATGGCTGTATTCAAGTTACGCCCAAGAAAAACAATATAGTTCTGGGTTTGCAAATATCAGACATCAAACATCTTGAAAAATTTCGGAAATTTCTTAAAAGCGAACGTGCGATTCATATTCAAAAAGACGGGAAAATGGCACAATTCACGATTGGCTCAAAAAGACTTTGCCAATCTGTAATGAAATACGGAGTAATTCCGCGCAAATGTAAAGTAACTAAAGTAATCGGATTAGAAATGAATCGCCACTTTTGGCGCGGTGTCGTTGATGGCGACGGATGTGTTTTCACCCGCACTTGTTGGTCGCTGTCGTTGAATGGTTCTGAATCTCTATTGAATCAATTCAGCAGTTTCGTCCGTTCTCACTTTCCTGAATATAAAGCAACAGTTAGAAAGGCTAAAGGTTGCTACGTTGTTCAATCAGGCATCAAGGCTATTGATTTGCTTTATTCCGATTGCAAAATCGCCCTAACAAGAAAACTTGCTAGGGCGAAAAAAGCAATTAAGATTTCAACAGTTCTTAATTCTGCAAAACAGAAAGGTCAGTAGAAAGGCTCACGCTGTCAATATTAATGATGATAACTTCCGCCGTTGGCGAAAGTTTCACACCGAGCTGGACGTGAACACGACCGTTTTCGAGTTCTTCTTGCGGATTGTTTGAACTGTCAGCAACAACCGAAAACGCTTCCGCTTCCGTCGCGCCGAAAAGTCCGCCGTCGCGCCAGAAATTCCGCAAGAAATTTTTACCTGACGAGACTAAATCTCTGAACAATCTGCCTTGCCCGTCAACGACGGCAAACACTGCCCACGCATAACCGATTTTCGCGGAATAGTAAATCAGATTCAGCATCCGGCGTTCGTGGACGAAGCGAACGCGAGTTTCACCCGACGGCGCATTTACCCGCGCACCGTAAATCTTGATGCCTTGTCCGGCAAGCGGCGCGATAACATTGATGTTTTTTCTGTTCAGGTATTCGCGCACATTGTCGTTAATGACCGATGTGCCGTCTGAATTTCTTTCAACATCAAGGGCGTTCGGAACTGTGCCATTATTTGCCGGTGCTTTATGCGTTCCGATAGTGCGATCAACCTTGGCGCATTCTCCGGCGGCAAAGCACGTTGGCGGATAGAATTTCTTCACGCCGCTTCCGTCAATGGCTTGCATTTCCACCCACGGAAAATAAACTGCTGAAAACGAACTTGGGCTGGCATTAAAAGTATCTGCAACGTCCGCATAATCTTCTGCCAATGCCGGTTCAAGAAGTGCCAACCGATTATAATTTTCGGCGTGAGTAATCAGCGCGGCAGTATGGTCGGGGTGAGAATCCCCCGGAATGGCGACTTGTCCCGTTCCAAGCGTTTCGTCTTCAAATTGCGAAAGGAATGTCGCCAAAGAGCCGGACTCCATTCCAGATGAACCATCGTCTCCGCCTGCGAGGGCAAATGTTCCCGAAGCCGGTCTTCCCGTTGCGCCTGCGACGGCAGTAGCAACGAGCGAAATATCAATCAGCTTTGAAGCTGAATTAATTGCCGTGCGTTCTGCTAAAACTCGAATATCGGCAGATTTATAATTTTCGGTGATACCGAGCGCAACGCTTGTAACCTTGATGTCGCATCTGTTCGTATCAGATGTATCAGTAATGGTTACAGAAATATCAACGCTCGATGATGGATATTTAGCATCGAATTTAAATGTTGCCAACGGTGTTACGGCACGATTAGCTCGCGTCAAAGTTGCTTTAGCCGCGCTTTCACCAGCGCGAACCGCAACGATTTGTTTGCCGCCGAACAGATTAAAAAAGATATAGGAAAAATCTGCCAAATAACCAAGCGGATGAAAACCACCGAAAACGCGCAAATATTCCGCCCAACTCGTAATTGTTTGACGAACACCAATCGGACCCCAATTTGCAAATCCCACAACAAACGCTGTCGAAGTCGGTTGCCGTTCAATCGGACGCGATACTTGTCCGGCATTGACAATGGCAGTTACGCCGGGCTTTGTATTTTCAATCGTTAAACTCATTTTGATTTTCCTCCGTCAGTTTTTTCCTCTTTGGCTTCTTCAATAATCGAAAGCCACCCGCGATTTTCAAATTTTCGCTCCCTCTCCCCAATTGTTTTCATTTTCCGATTGTCGCCCGACGCTAATGATTTGCCGTCGGAAAGGACAAGCGGATTACTTGATAAATTCGTAACTATAAACATCTCGTTCTCCTTTTTATTTACTTAACTTCTGAACGCCCGGACGTTCATCCGGCAAAATCTTGGTTTCATTTTTATCCACCCCGAGAATAAGTTCGCTGACTGCCGTTCCCGAAACGCCTCGATCTATTGAAGACCATTTGAAGTAAGTTTTGAATGGAACTGCGTAAGCCGTAATTTGAGGCAGACGCGCAATAAACTCGGTTGCTTCAGGCATCAACGGCTGATATGTCAAAAGAACATCTTCATCCTCGACTGACGTTTTAAATCGAATGCCGGTTAATAATTCGCGGACTTTCGATAACATTTTGTAACATCCGATCTTTTTATTGCCGACGAGTTTTCCGCGTCTTTGTGCCAAATCGCCGCGAGCATCGGCTGAAGCGCAAACGACAATAAAATTGCAATCGTGCCGGAAATGAATCGGCTTGCCCAATACCGGACTCGTAATCGGCATCTGTGTATCAATGCCTTGCGCGTATGAAACCATCACGAGCGGAAAGCGCGGCGATAAAGCACCGATAGCTTGCCGCAAATTCTCGCTGTCGAGTTCGCCTGAATATGTCGCAAACTCTTTCACGCCGAGCGGCTTCAGCTCGTTTTCAAGTAACTGGAGAATCGCGTCTTCGATTCCGCCGACAAAAAATTCAAAATCTTGCGCCATTATTTTTTAGCAATATGCCGTTTAAAGATTTTTCCAATATCCCGAATATCTTCATCTTGAAACATCAAAAATGGACGTGCCGGAGTTTCAGAATGTCCTCGTCCACTTTTACCGTCTGCGGCTTTATAACCAAAATGTTGGCGAGGTCCATAAATCACATTAGTTCCGACTGCTACGCCGTCAGTAAAGACTTTCATCGAATGTGAATTTTTCAAACGAGCCGTGTCAATTAGAATTTGCGAACTGCCTTTACCTTTACCTTTGCGCCGACCTGCCAATGTAGTTTCTTCTAAGGCTTTCCACTTTGTCGGGCGACCTTGCGCCTTGAAATTCTTTTCAATCGAGCCGAGCATCAACACACCGGCGGCACGGAGCGGACGCTCGACGTGCTTGGTGTCGGTAGCGAGTTTCTTGACCCGCCGAAACAATCTTTCAATTCCTTGTATGCCTTCACTCATCAGAGATACTCTTTTCGCAAATAATTTCGATAAAAAATTGGATAAAATTTTAGATAATTAGTTTTCGTTCTTAATAAAACTCATCAGTTTTGCCCGAACCGCAGCGTCTTTTGATTCGAGCAATTTTCGCAATGCTACCGACCGTTCTTGATTGCGCGGAATCGTATCGCAAATCTGCCGTGCCAAATCGCCGAAAGGTTTTGAAATTTCCTGCAAATACGGCGGCAGATGGTCGTATTCAAAATGCTGTAAAAAATATTCGTTTTCGATTCCCATAATTAAAATCCCGATAATTTGCCGTCGGTAAATTTTGATTTACTCGCGTTCGTTAAAATCTTGTCGCTCGTTGCCGGATTTTCGATTGTTTCCTCGCTTGCCGGAACATCGAGCGCGGCTTTGCCGGTGGCGATGTCTTTGAGTCGTGTTATCGCGTTGTTGTAGGCGTTTTGATGGACTTTGTAAATACCTTCGTCCAACGTCGCCCGATTTTCAAACAACGTGAAAATAGCCAGTTTCAAATTTAATTGACGAACCAACGGCGTTGACGGAACGGGAAGCGAATATCCGCGATTTCGCAGATAGCTTTCAAATTCGCCTTGCGCGGCTTCGATGGCATCGTTGACAATGTTTTCATCAACTTCACCTGTTCCGGCATTGTCGGTAAGCTGGACGAGTGTATCTTCGCCCAGCCTGTCAAACACATTTTGTAACGTGATATACGCCACTATTTAACTTCCTCAACCAAACGCTTGCCGCGTTTCGTTCCCAACAGCGCGACGTATGCCGGGTCGTCCGTCGTTTTGCCTTCTGTCAAAAGCAGATGACCGAGTGTGCCGTTTTTCAAAATCACGCGCACCTGTTTCGGTTTAGCTTCTGCATCTTTCTTGGCTTCCGCGTCTGCCTTTTTCTTAGCCTCGGCATCTTGCTTTTTCTTGGCTTCTGCATCGGCTTTTTGTTTTTCTTCAGCCGCTTTTTTAGCGGCATCGTTTGTTTCTGCCATTGTTTTTACTCCTTATTATTCGGTCAAAGTATCCAAAACTTTCGTATAAACGATGCTTTGCGGATATTTCAGCGTAGGTCCGCCGTAGATGCCGCCGGTGATTTCAAATTTCGGATTTTTGCCTGCGCCGAGCTGTGCGAGGCTGATGCTTGTCGCGCCGTCCGACGCTTGACCGTTGGCTTCCAAAATTGAAAAATATCCGCCGATTGGCTTGCCGCCTTCCTGCCGATGGAGCGAAATCGTCGCTTGCCATTCGCCGATCATCTGATTCATCGGGCGTTTGCCGAACGTGAAAATTTCCCCGACTTTGACAAAACGAATGTAGGCGTTCGCGTCGTCAATATAACCTTCGTCGGTTATCATCACCATCGAACCGTTGCGGTCTTGCAGAAGTTTGTTGAAAGCCGCGAGTCCATTCATTACGTCCACGAAATTTGAACCGGCAAATTTTTTCAAATCCAATTCGTTGTTGTTTTGCCACAACAGACGGAGAGTTTTGCGGCTCATAACGTGAATCGCGCCTTCGTTTCGTGCGCCCGTTCCGTCAAATTTATCGCCGATTTCGTCCAACGTCATCAACGGCTTGGCGTTGGGAAAATCGTTCCATTCGACCAGCGGTTCGTGCGTCTGCACCGGAAAGGTTTCGCTGACTTTCACGCCTTTTTCGTTGATTGTCAACGAACCTCTAAAGGCATTCCAACGAGTGTCTTCGACGGCAATCATCGTTTTGTCGGCACGGTCTTGAATCGTTTCGACTACCGTGTCTTCCAAATCAATCGGCTCGCCCCACGTTCCTTCCTGTCGTTTTTCGAGGATTTCCTTTTCGCCGATAACATCGGTTTCCTTGAAATCAATCGGCGAAAATTCGCGTTCGACCGAGCCTTCGCGGTCGTCAACGTGTGGCTCGTTGCCGCGTTTATGCACCGATGTTTTGCCACGCATCTTATTTTTTTCCGTCCAACGCACTTTGTTTGTGTTGCGCGGTTTAATCGGCATAAATTGCGAACCGATAAATTTATCAACTTCAGGAATATATGCCTGAATGGTTTCGTCAATTTCTGCGTTTGTCGGGTAAGTAACTGTTACTGACATTTTCTTTTCTCCTTAGTATTTAAAGATTCCGCCCGGCAAACTGATACCGCCGAGTTCTGTTTTTGCGCTTCCATCAAGACCGATAAGTAATGATTCAAGCAAATAACCGCCGACGATTGCCGTAACCGGCGTATCGCCATCGCCATCAGTCGCATCGTCCGTGATGAATTTCGCAACTTGCGAACCATCCGAGCCGAGAACCGCCGCGCCGATTGCAACAGCAACCGCCGCATTCGCCGCCAGCGTAATCGTGTTTCCGACAATCGTTAAAATTGTGCCGACAACCGTTCCGGCGGCATTGGTCAAAATATCGCCGACTTTGAATTTCGTTCCGTCGGCAACCGCGCCGATTGCCGAGTTTGTGGCAAAAGCAGTTCCGGCTACCAGCGAATAAGTGCGTCGTCGCGCTAATCCGCCGGAAGTGATAATTCCCATCACTTCGCCGCGTGAACACATATAGCCATTTTTGACCGTCGCGTTGATTTCAACGAGCAAATCGGCGCGGACTTCCGCCAATGAACGCGGATCGGTATATGTTCCGATAATTTTCGTTCCCATTATTTTGCACCTCCGTCAGTTGGAATTCCCATTTTTGCTTTCATTGACTTGACCTTTGCCGGGCGTTTCATTTCGGTTTCTTGAACCTCTTCGGTTGCGACAATGCCCGCGAATTTTTCACCGAATTGAATTGTCTGCGGCAAATTGCTGAACAATTCTTTTGCCCATTCCAAGCGTGAGAATTTATGCTCAACTTTCGCGTCGCCGTCGCCTTCAGAAAAACAGATTGCTTTTTCCGAATCCGCCGCATCGTCTTTCGCCAAAGTTTCCATAAACTCGACGACTCCGGCGCGTTTCAGATAATGCTTGCCGCTCGTTGTCGGAATTGATTCGACAAAAGCGACGATTTCCGCACGTTTGCCGGAAGCCGATGTTGCATCAAATGATTCGGTCAACGATTTGATTAAGTCATCGCGCTTTTTCAACTCTTCCGCAAAGCTCGTGCTTGCCGTTGCCGTCGCTTGTTTTACCGCTTCGGCGATCAACAAGTTTTTATCCTCTTCGGAAAATTGTGCCGTCGGCGTTTCCGGTTCTTTGTTAGCGGCTTCGGGCGTTTTAAATTTCCCTTTAATCTTTTCCCAAAGACTATCTGCCACCTGATTTACTTCTTCATCTTTCATTATTTGCTCCTCACTAAAAGAAATTTCGACGGTAACAGATTCACCATCGCTGAATTGAATTTCGCGCAAGCCCTTGATTGCCGGAGGCTGTGCGCCTAAAAATCCGACGTGGCGCAACCGCGCCGGATTTAAATAAAAGGAAGCCGACCGCTTCCGAAATAAACCTTTTTCGACCATTTCTTCAAAATCGTCGTTTGTGTCGGCAAATTGCGCTTCTAAAACATTTCCATTAAGCCGAAGTGCAGTTGCCCAACCGAATGCCGGAGCGTTGTCAGCGGGATGTCCAATCACGGCTGGCGCATCAGACGGCGTGAAGTTTGCGATTGCCTCTTTTAAAAAGGATTCGTCCAAATTGCGCTCAACGCCCGCGCTGTCCGTGAACTTTCCTATTTGCGAAATCGCAATCCATTGATTTTTGAAACCTTGTTTTGGCATAAACAGCAAAAAGCCCGATAACTTTTTCAAGTTATCGGGCTGCTAAGAACCGCTATGTATATTTAAAGGACTGCTACGAGCCGCAATATAATAATGTTACGCCGAAACCATTGCTCCGACAGATGACAGATTATTCTTTTTTAATCCCAAAGGCAAGCTAATTATTCTAAACACCTTGCATTTCGGACATTTTTTCTTAATCGTTCCGGTCGTTTCGCCGCTGACTTCCATTAAAGTTTTATGACAGCCGATACATTCGACCGTGATAAAATTTTTGTCTTTTTCATTTGAACTGTTCATCTCAAGTTAGAATCAAACACCAAGACGCTTTCAATAGCGTTCAATGCGTTCAATTTCGCTTTTTTAAAGTTTTCCGCTTTGTCTATCAAAAGCCGCTAAATGCTTTAAACACAGCGCGTTTATCGCTTGAGTTTAAATGACTTACGCGGCGCGTTTAATTTGAATCATCTCGAACTGAATTCCGTTGTCGCCCGGATAGGCTGAAGTATGGTCGTTTTTGCCATTCCAAATTTCAAGTGGAATTTTAGCAAACGCCGCGCATCTCCGCTCGTCCGACCGCTCAAGATAATGACAGTTGTAGCACGTCGGGCTGACGACCATCACGGAATTTGCATGCTCTTTGTCTAATTCGTAAAGTGCCATTAGTTTTCAATCCTTTTGTAACGCAACTTGAATTTATTTGCAAGTTCTTCCCAAATTAAATGATGAATTACACCTGTTATGTAATCAAAATTAACCTCTCCAGTCGGGATTTTTTGAATTAAGTCTGCATAAAGTCTTGCCCGAACTTTATTATATTCGGCTTCCAATTCCGACTTAAATTTCTTTGACCAACCGTTTTTGCCCGGACGAAACGAATATCTGAAATAATTACCGACGGCGCGAAGCTCGGCAACATCTACCGCCGTTGCTACTTTGAGGTCTTCGAGCGAAAAAGAAACGCCTTTCCATTGCCAACTATTTACTTCGCCATACGTTGTATTTGGATGATTATGAGTCATCGTGGAATACTTCAGAAGTTTTTCTTCAGCATCCGTCAAATCAAACGCAACTCTGTCCGGTTCGCCGGTTTTAGTAAATAGTTTGTTGCCGTCTTGGTCATAAAAGCTAACCGTTTCGCGCTTATCAAATCTGATGCGATTTTCTTCTTCGACAACTGATTGCGGAGTCGGATAATTCAATTTCTGTCCGCGCAGTTTGGCAAAGTCAATCAAATCCGAAAGACGACCTTGCGGCTGAACGCTGACAAATTTTCCGGCATTCAAATCTAAAACCTGCGTATCGTATTCGGCTTTGACCGGCATTTCTTTATCGTCATACGCAATCTCACCAAGTCCGCTCGGATTGTTGGGATTATAATTTTCCGGCAAAGCATACGACGCAGTTACATTACATCTGCACAGAAATCCCCATGGGGGATAATGCGTGTCCCAAAACGGATGGTCATACGGCAAAGTAATTCCGTCAAGAACTCGGTGAGTCGGACGGGTTCTGTCATCGTTGACCGCGTTGTAAGTCCAAAACGGCAAATCTTCGGCAACGGATTCCAACGCTCGACGGCGACCGATGCCGTAAGCCATTTGCATATTTGTCCGAAAAATTGATTCGAGATGATAATTTCCAAGTTCCCGATGACCTGCGCCGGAAAGAATATTCTTGAAATTTTTGATTGTTTCGCGTTGAGTTTTTCCGGTTTCGAGCGCGTCCGTAATTTCCATTTTGAAGGCTTCGAGAATATCTTTCTGATAAACGCCCGAAATGTAAAAAGAGGTGCCTTTGGCTTCGTCGCGCAAATCTTTAAACTCTTTTTTCGTTACGACTTCTTTGCGTTTGAAATAATCAATCGCTTCGCTCGGCGGAACATCAAACCGCAAATCAACAGGTCCGGCTTTCTCGGCACTTTTGTCATCATCGCCGTCGGCAAATTCTATTTTTTGAATAGTTGCCGCAGTTTCTTCGGCTGATTCGTCAAAGCCGAGAAGATACGCCGCCAAAATCCCTTCAGCGAAAATCTTTTCGAGATTTTGGAACTCGTTTGAAAGTGAATTAAAGAACGTCTCTGACGGTAACTCAAGCGCATTTTGTTTCTCCAGTTCGGTGATTACTCGTCCGAAAATTTCATCATAGACGGGCGCAATCGCCGAAAGCGTTCCGTCTTCGAGTTCAATTTGCCGCCGTAATTTAGAGTTTTTTTTTCAGCAAATTCTAAAGTTTCGGCATCAAGATCATCTTTCTCCTTTTCTCCCTTTCTCCCTTTCTCCCTTTCTCTGCTCGTGCCGCCGAGCGTATCGGCTTCGTCTTTTGGCATATCAAGTTGAAGTTCGTCGCGCACTTGAGTTTTGGAAAGTTCAATCCCGATTTCTTTGCGAACTTGCCCGAAAAATTTTGCCTTCGAGTCAACACTTTCCTCCGGCTCGTAATCTATTTTGAATGTCGGAAGTTTTGCATTATATCCGAAGTTATGAATGACCAGAGGTTTGACCATTCGTTTGTTAATAGGAATTGCTACTTGTTTGCAATCGGCTTCGGTATATTCTCCGCGCACTTTGTCGTGAACTTCGCCGAGTGCGCGACTGCCGCCGCCGTCCGAGCCGCGACTGGTTAATGTTTGTCCGGTCAATCGTAGCGTAATCTCGACATTACAAAAGTCATCAACCAATTCTTTATGCGAACTGCCTAATTGCCGAACCATTTCGTGAACTTCCAAAACGAATTTATCAGATATTGCAACAGCATTTTCCTCAACTACTGCCGTTGCCGCACCTAAAGCGTTTTGCTGTTCGGCAACCGAGGAGCCGCCCGGATATTTACCAACTACCGTTCCGGTGCCTTTTTCTTGATATTTCAGCCATTGACGAACCGAAGCGCGTTTCATCCAAGATGCCCAATAGACATATTTCAACAGAGCTTGTCCCCAACGATTTCCGTGTTTCGGGCGATAAGTAAATACAAAAAATTTATCTTCCGACAATTTACCTCCAATCATATTGTCGAGCATCACGCCCTGCCGAAGTTGCAGACATCCGGTTTGCGGATACATCAGGGAAGCAGTTGAGAACGGTGATAATGCCGTATCCCCAAAAGCAAAAAGTTGTTGCGGTTTAAATTTCACGTTCTCGATATACACGCGATCTTTACCGTCGCCAAAAATAATTTCGCCAACGGAAACGCCTTTGCTAATTGCGTCCAGAGCTTCAAACAAAAAATTGTCGAAGCCGGAATAATCAGATTCAGCAGATTCAGAAGTAAAATAATCGCGCAAAGTTTCCTCGACAAATTCGGCAACCCGTTTATCCTGCCGTTTGTCGCTTGCCGGAATGATTCGCCAATTCTTTGCTAAGACTGCGGTTTTGCGCGTTTCCAAACACGAACCGACACGCGCATCTTTTTCTTCGATGTCGTCATAAACCGCCATTGCCAGCCACGGATTCATTTTTAAGCGTTGCCAAGTCCACGATGGGTCGTCGTGATTGATATTCGATAAATTTTGATTGCCCCAGTTTAGGAAACTACCCATTTTTGATGATTCTAAAATTTCCTCGAAGATTTCTGCTTTTTGCTTATTCGCCATATCAATAACCACTTATCCTTGCGCTGCCTAATTTCTTGCCGGTTGATTTGAAACTGATTTCTCCGGCGATACAATTCATTCCGATATAGTCTGCCGATTCAATCGCATCAATCGTGTCGTCCCACGCTCCAGCCGGAAAATCTTCGTATTCCGAAAACCATTCCGGTCGCCGCGATTCGTTTTCCCATTTGTCGGGAAATCTGACTCCGCCGGTTTCCGTGCGGATTGAATGCCGTTCAAGACGAGCTTCTTTTTCCGTTGTGTGCAAAAGTGTATGAACAACAATATCAATACCTTGTCGTCTTAATTCATCTTGAAAATTTTCGCCTAAAATGTCGCCGAAAGAGTTTTCTTCAATCCAAAGTTCCAACTGATAGGGTTCTTCCAACGCTCGTTTAACCCAACTGACCACTTCGACTTTTGCCGCGTTCGGCGAAAGTCGTTTTCGGAAAGCATTTTTGACGCGGGAGATTCGTTCGAGCGGATCAACCAGGACATCTGCGAAACCGGAAAAGTCTGATTTTTTTCTGCCTTTTCCTTTTTTGCCCTTTGACGGGTCAACATACAGAATGCGGATAAGTCGGCGCGATTCGAGTTCTTGCGGCGAATAATATACAAAATCGTCCGGCTTAAAAATCTGTGTTTCCGGGTCGCGTGGATCGTTCATATATTCCGCGCCGAACTTACGCGCACCGAGCAATCCTTTTTTCTTCAGCAGAACTTTTGTCGAAAATCTTGATTCCCAATTTGAAACCCAATCGCCGTCTTCGTCGCGGCGCATTGCCGCAAATTTGATTGATGTAAAAAGCCGGACGTTATCTTCGTCTGTAACGCGCACGGCGCGGGCGATGACGCAATCAAAATGAATAATCGTGCCGATGACGACGATGCGCCCGACGTGCGGATCACGCGCCGGTTCGACCGCGCTTGTTACCCAATTCCATTTCTTTTCGCGCTGTTCTTTGGTAACGACGTTTTCATCGTTGTCGAGGTCATCAAGAATAATATACGTTGGGCGTTTTTGTCCGTGCCGCCGACCGCGCATTTTTCCGCCTGCGCCGATGGCATCAACCCGAATTCTATTTGTCGTAATGATGCGACCTTCACGCCAAACAACGCGACCGTCTGCGCGTTGAATAAGTTCGGCTTGTCGCCAAAGTCCTTTGTCCGGTTTCAGATTTCCGAAGTCGGCTTTGATTTTTTCATTCGCGTCGAGTTCATCTTTGATGTCTTCGAGTTGTGAAGCTGCTTGATCAAGCGTGTCCGAGCCAATGATAATATACGGATCAAGACCGTGGCAGAGTCGCCGCAGAACATCACAGAGAATTGCCAAAACGGATTTGCCGCCGCCGCGAAAGATGCAGATTGCCAGCAAATTTAAATCAACATCGCCGGTGTGAGCCTCAATGCCGAATTCGTCAGCCCATTCGATTAAATCCGCGTCGGTATAATTCCCGCTTAAAAGTTTGTCGAGTGCTTCGTGAAAGGGCGCAGACGGCTGTTCAAAATAATGCGGAAGATATGTGCGACCAAATTCAATCGCTGAATCTCGCGTCCGCGCCATTCTTTCTTCGCGTGTGCCGTTCGACGCAGTGAACGCGCTTCGTCCTTCCGCCAAACTTTCAGCGGCGACTTGCGCCGCCGCTCGATGTTGTTGGACGAGTTCGGTTGCCGCTTGCGCCAGCTTTGCGAATTCAGCTTTGCCGACGGGCTTTTTAGGCAGATTAAATTTGTTCGATGTATTCGCCAAGTCCGTCTATCAATTCCTTGCTGTGTTGTGTCAATGAATCCGCCACCGGAGAATTTAAATTGGTGAAATAAGCCAAAATATATTTCCAAGACTCCGACGCGACCTTAAATTTGTCGGATTGCAGATTTTGCGTTCGCTCAAATTTTTCGCGTTCCCATTCGAGTTCTTTTCGCTTCAGCTCTATTTGTTCGCGTTTGAGCCGAAAGTTTTCTTCGCGTTGCCGGGCTAATAATAATTTTGTTGGGTTCTGATGAATTACCTCGCGGGTTGCCGTGAGCAATCGTTCTTCGATGGTTTTAATGACGTTTTGATAATCGTCCTTATCTTCGAGTTCCAGATTTTCGCGCAACTGTTTCGCCTGAAACCGTGCCATTCGATAGCGGTCAACAAGCTCGTCTCCGGCTTTTTTGCGCCACGCCGCGATGTTAGATTTGGGGAGACTTTTGCTGTATTTGTTAGCAAAAGCAAGAGACACTTCTCGGTCGTTGAGATTGTTAAGCATACAATTGATAACAAAATCAAACTCTTCTTCCGGCAATTTCTCTATCGCACTTCTTTGTCCCATCAATTTACCCGCATCACGCCCGTTTCGTTAAAATGATCATCTTGAAAATTTGTGCCGCGAGTCGTGATTTTCGCGCAATAATCGTCGTTCAATTCGCCATCAGAATCGTAATAACGCTCAATCAATTTGGCTTGGGCAACTTCATCGAGCGCGTTATCTGCGCCGACCGGAAACACGCGAAGCAATCCGGCTGAACGCAAAAAATCAAGCTCTTCTGACAATCGTCGGCACGACAGCGGAAAATTTCGCGCATCCAGCAAATTCATTAATGAGGCAAAATCAAGTGGCTTCGGACGCGCCGCGTAAAGCAAATAGACTATCCAGCCGCGCCGTCTTTCAGTTTCTAGCTTTCGCTGTTGTTTTGGGTCGAATCTCATAATCTTGTTCCTTGATTACCTCTTCCAACGTATCCATCCGGTCAATCAATTCGTCAACGCTGTTTGAAAGTTGGTTTGACTCCGCCGTATTCATGCGCTGAAGAATCATTACGTTGTCGGTTGCTTTTTTCTGCTCGATGGCAATATCTTTGACGGTTTCGCCCAACGTGCCGAGCGCGTTGGCAAGTTGATTTTGCGCCGTTGCAAATTGCGTCAGCGACAAACTCATCTGCCCTGACGCTTCGGCTTCTTTTGTCCGCACGTCAAATTCGGCGAGTTTGATTTCTTTCCAAGTTGGCAAGGCGCGAAGAAGAAAGCCGAGCATAATGATAAACATCATCACAGCAACGCCTTCGCCAACCCATTTTTCCCAACCGACATCAGCTTGCAGGAGTAGTAAAAACATTATTCCGCCTTTTCCGCTGCCGATTTAATCAAACGATATACGACCGTCGCCGTCGTGAAAATTGAAATCGCATAAACGCCGAGTTTTTCCGGTGAAAATTCTCCCGAAAATGCCATCTGCACCAGAACCGAAATCAGTCCGACCGCAAACGATACGACCAACGCCAAAACCGTCGCGCCGAATCCGCGCAGACCTTTCCATTGTTTTATAAATTGCGTAACGCCGAGCGTCGCTAGAAACCCAACAATCACGCTAGCAATATTTTCAGCGGTAAAAAAATTACCCATCCCAATCATTAATCCAAAAAATACTAAAATCATTTTCTTTCTCCTTAATTTTCAAAAACGGGCGAGGCGTTTCCGCGCTCGCCCAAATGCAAATTTTAATTTTACTTCGAGGAGTGAATCAGAATTATTCGCGCCAAACGAGTTCCGGTTTATAATCGTTCCGCAAAAATTCGTCCAGCTTGCACGTTCGCCAATTCGGGATTATTTCAAATCTGCCGTCCACTTCCGGCGGTCTGTCAAATTTATTAACATTAGATGTTCCGATAAAGTTAAAAAGTAGTAAAGCTACGCCTGTTCTTTGAAAATCTAGTTCACGAGGTCTGCAAACTGAATGAGACCTACGACAACTGAAACGACGCTTGGGAAAATCCCTTGTGTTAACCTAAATT
>JANNYB010000238.1:0-22350 GCA_031409875.1 Acidobacteriota bacterium
AATAAAGACGGGCTTTTTAAATTTGAACAAGTGAATTAAATCAAACTTAGCTCAAAACCTGACTTTGATTTAATTCATAACTTCAATGTTTTTCAATAATTTACAGTAATTATCGAATTAAAAACTGTCCGAAGTGTTGATACATATTGTGGGGAAATATAAATTTAGTAATTATCTACTTACTACAAGGATAAATTAGAATAGGACTTACGCAAAAGCCATTTTGACTGACGGGGATTTTAGTTGTTGAATCAAGTAATCAGACATCTGACCAAACTTAATTTGATAAACTGTTTCTCCCGTTTCGTAAGCCAGTTCTTTGAAACGACACCAGACTAACATCGCACACGCAACGTGATTGCGTTGGATTCTGCTCTTTCGACATTGACAACTTTCAAGCCCGGTTATTTGTTTGACTTCGCGGTGCAACTGCTCAATCTTCCAACGGGTGGCACACACCTTTTGGGTGTCATCGGTTGAGTTTTGAGTCAAATCGTTAGTCACGATATACTCCGTGCGGTCTTTGGAGACCACCAGCCGGAACAATTGCAAACGATGACCTTTGGGAAAGTCTTTGACGTGAATATTCTTGCCTGAAAGTGTTTCTGCGGGACTCCAACTTAAAGAATCCACTCTTTGGTAATTTATAATTGTCCCGTCACCTTCATCCACTTGGCGATTCTCTTGCAAAGGACAGTAATAAATTTTGCCACTGCGTTCAATGTGCATCATCAAGGCGCGGGTCGCATACCAAGTGTCCATCAAGACTGCCCGAAAAGAAAGTTCTTTGCTGTGGAGAGCTAAATCGAACATCTCTTTGGCGTGGTCAAGTTTGGTTTTGCCATCCTCGTCGGGAGCAAAAATGCGATAATCAATCAACCAAAACTGGTTAAGCTCCGGGTTGACATACAGACAAGTGACAATGCCAATGCCTTTGATGACTGATTTGGCATTTCCGCTCCACTGACGACGGACAAGTTCAATCACAAACGAATAGTTCTTGTCCGAAACCGTGTCGTCAAATATCAAATAGCCGCCCTGTGAAAGGATGATTTGCTCTTTTGTTTGCTCCCATACAAGTCGCGGGGTCAGCTTCTCATCTTTCAGAAATCGGTTGAGTTGGTCGTGTGTAAAATGCTGACTGTGGTCGGCAAAATTGGTTAATGTGTAATTTATCTGACTGCTCAACAAGTATTGACAATAATCTAGGCGCGTTGGTTTTTTTAGCATTAACATGCTTTTGATTATCTACTTTTTACACTTTTGCGTAAGTCCTAAGATAATATATGATTGCGGTTATATCAAAAAGACAATAAAATTCGCAATAGTATGATGAAAAGGTTAAAAGACTTTGGACGACAACTAGCTCCGAATGCGGTTTGGGATTTCATTAAAACATATATTCTACCCGCTTCGTTTTCAGGGTTCATTACTACAATTTATAATTACTTACATAAATTCTATACAGAATCACCGTTAAGTATTACTTGGTCGGTTACAATGTTTTTTGTTTTATTCTTCATTTTTCTTTTAGGTTATGTTTTTTTTAGCCCGCGTAAAAAGCAGACAGAAGCCATAGGCGACGAAAATCCGTCAAATGTAGAGGAAAAGCAGGAAAACGCGCCGAAGCCACAAAATCAAAAATCCGAAAAAATAAAACAAAGCATTGGAGAAATACCAAAACCAAATATTATTTGCACTGGACACCCGTTTGACAAAAATCTAATTTATGACGTGCCTTTGTTTCGAGAGGTATCTCTAGAATCGGCAAGTTATAACGCAATGATAGTTTGCTTCAAAAACAATTCTTTACCAGATAGGACAACTGGAACTGCTGAAAATGTTCGAGCCGAGATTGTTTATCTTCCTAAAGGTAGTGATTTTCCTTCGCCTTTTGAGCTTACTGTTGAATATGGATGTTGGGTTAATGAACCTACACAATACGTTAATTTTGAACTACAACAAAGACATTATTTAATTTTAGGTTTGTATAAACGTAACAACGGGGAAATCAGTAATGTCTGTGATTTAGTAGCATATAAACCGAATGAACACAGACCGGCAGAAGTCAATAGATTGTTTAGCGGACAATTTATTGCAAAAGTAACTTTAATTGTCGGAAATATGAGCGAAGAATTTGAATTTAGTTTTGAGGTATTTGCCGAAAATCAAACACAAGGCGAACCATCAATTTATTTATCATCCGAAATGAAAGGACTTCTTAAGCAAAATAGAATTTCACAGTTGGAGATGCGTCTTGAGAGTGCCGAATATTATTTAGATAAAAGTAGGGTAAGAAATTCAGAGTTTTCAACAAACTATCAAAAATGGCTTGAAGGATTTGAAAACTATGTTACGCAAAAATTTGATGTTCGAGAAGCCTTGAGATTGGTAAATGTGGCAGACAAAATTCCTTACCCGCATTTTAAAAAGTCTGCAGGCAAGGATGAAAGAGATGCTTTTTATAGTAAGAAATGTAACTTGGAGAAAATTCTTAAAGAGTTAAAAGAGAGTGAGTAAATGACTTAATCAGTTCTTTGTGTTCAAGGTTTTCCGAAGCAATAAGCCGAAGTAAGGTATCACGGAACAGATAATTGTCATTATTAAACAACGAAGAAGTAAAAAAGTTTGATTGTGCAATTCAATCGCTTTTTCGCTTTTCCGTTTTTTTGGTTAAATATTGTAAAATATCGGTGTTTGTGCGATTTGCGAAAACTTTTTGAAACTTTAGAATTTTGGTCGCGTGTAAAAATGGCGAAACAAAAAGCCGGACATTTGCGAACTGAAGTTCGCGTTCCTTAATGCGGCTGTTCTGATACAAAACGGATAAAAACTTAACTAATTATGAAAAAATCTGCATCCATACGTTTTTCTATTTCTCTGCTTTTGCTAATTTCCTTGTTTATGCCGGTGGCGACACTTGCCGTTACATTGGACGACGGAAAGAAATTTTTCAAAGAGGGAATACAAGCCGAAGTCGCCGAGGAATGGGACAAAGCCGTCGAACAATTTGCGATGGCAGTAACGAAAAGCCCGAAAAACAGCGAATATAAACTGCATTTAATTCGTGCGCTTTTTAATGCTTCGCAAATGTATATGAGAAAGGGCGCGACGCAAGCCGCCGAAAAAGATTATGCCGGCGCATATATCTCATATCGCAAGGCTTACGGCTATGATCCGACAAACGAACTTGCCAAAGCCGAAATGGAGCGAATGGTCAGAATGCAGAAGGAAGTTTTGAACGGCACCGGCAACACGACCGCGCAAACTCAAAATAAAGACGGCGTGAAACTCGTCGAAACGAAATATTCACCGTCGAATCTGCCGCCGAATTTCCGTGTTTCGCAAAAGATGGACAAGTTGACCGACGTTATCAAAACCGAAGCCGATTTGATGTTGGTTATCCGCGAATACGCCGAATCTTTGGACTTGAATGTTTTGTTTGATAATCAAAGCGCAACCCAACTCAAAACCCGCAAATTAACCATCAGATTGCAACAAGTTACAGCGGCAAAGGCTTTGGATTATATCTTTTTGCAGGAAAATCTTTTCTTTCAGCGTGTCGGTCCGCGCACGATTTTTGTTGCTACAAACGACCGCCGACCGTTTTTCCAACAGATGGTTTTGCGGACGTTTTATCTTTCAAATGCTAATCCCGACGACGTTGCAAAAGTTCTCCAAACCGCGATTCCGCCGCAACAAGGCAGATCGCCTTCGCCGCCGCTGATTGATAAGTCAACGAACAGCATCACCGTCCGCGACACGACGGAAAATATCAAAATTATCGAAAGTTTGATTAAGGCTCTGGACAAAGACCGCGCCGAAGTCGTGATGGATGTGGCGATTTATGAAGTCAATAAATCGGATTTACTGCAATTCGGAAATCAACTCGGCATTGCCACGGGCGATAATACGAATTTGAACAATATCGGTGGCATAAATCTGCCGTTTATTACGAAAGGTTCGACGGGAAATATTACGGGCGGCTTCGGTTTTCCGGCGGCGGATGTTATCAGCATCGCGCTCGGTTTGCCGGTCAGCAACATTGTCGCTCTGCAATCCAAACAAAACACGAAACTGATTGCTTCGACGCAGATTCACGCTTTTAACAATCAAGATTCTTCGGCGCGAATCGGTCAGCGCGTTCCGGTCAGAAGCGCACAATTCGTTACCGGCGGCTCAACCGGAAACGGCGGCGTTGTTTCAAATGTAACGCAATATGAACAAGTCGGTTTGACCTTGAAATTTAAGCCGATTGTTTTCCCGAATCAAGATGTGCAAGTTGATATGGAAATCGAATCGAAAGACGTTGCGGGCGAACTTTCGGACAATCCGGTTTTCACGGAACGCACAATTAAAGGCACGGCGCGTGTTCAAAACAATAAAACTTTGTTACTCGCCAGCGTCGCGCAAAACACGCAAAGCGAAGGACGTTCGGGCTTGCCGCTGCTCGGTTTGATTCCGATTATCGGAAGACTTTTTACCGCGCCGACAAAAAACAATCGTCAAGTTGACATCGTCATTGCAATTACGCCGAAAGTCATTCGCGCACCGACAATTTTGCCCGACGATTTAATCGAACGTCCGACGGGAAGCCAAGTTCAGCCGACAAGCAGTAACTTGGAAGCGATGATTATTCAAGAAGAAATTGACGAACAAGTTGCTCTGGCGCGTAGAAATCCGACCGATTCGGTTGTTCAACTTGAAGATCGAAAAGTTGATGAAACGCCGACTTATACGAAAACGACCGAAACGGCTACGGTAAATACGAAGGAAAATAACACGACCGAAAAACCGACTGAAACGGAAGTTTCGGGCGCGGTGAAAAATAATATTAACTTGAATCCGATTGACACGGGCTTTAAACCTTTGACATTGAATCAAACTTCGGACACGAGCGTGAACACGCAAGATAATGCAACAACTGTGCAGGAAAACAAATCATCAAACGGTTTGCTTGCCGAATTGCAGATTTTGCCGACAATTTCGGAAATGAAAAAAGGCGAAAAAACGCGCGTTCCGATTATGGTCAGAAGCGCGACGGCATTTCGTTCGGCGGTTTTAGGTTTGAAATTCGATAAAGATAAAGTTGCGATTCGTTCGGTTGGTTACGGCGATGTTTTCGGCGCAGATATGGCGCAAAAAATAGTTATGCCGTTTATAAATGAGAACGGAAAAATGTTTGTAACGCTGACTTCGCCGAAAGATACGGCGCAAAACAGTTCGGGCGTTCTGGCTTATATCGAAATCGAAGCTCTCGCCGACGGCAAACCGCAAATCGCGTTTGAAGGCGATATTTTGAATTTCTTAACGGCGGACGGGAAGAATTTTACGGTTAAATTTTAGTTGAAAAATGTCAGAACCGACTGCGGTAGCGGGCGGTTTAACTCGATATTTCGAGGGTTAATTTAACGCCCGAAGCGCAAACTTTAACCACCCGCTACCGCAGGTGGTTCTGACTTGAAATTTGATGAGTAAACAATCGCAAATCGCAAATCGCAAATCGCAAATCGGCTTCAGTCTTCTGGAGCTGATTATCACTCTCGCGGTTTTGTCAATTTTGGTGATGGGAACGATTCCGCTTTCGCAAAACGCGATTAAACGGCAGAAGGAATTGCGTTTGCGCGAATCGCTGTCTTTGATGCGAAATGCGATTGACGAATTCAGGCGCGACACGAACGGTGCTTGCACTGTCGGCAATTCGAGTAGAAATTCTAACGATTTGTCTGGAAATATTCCGCTAGACCCGCGAAGTCGCGTCGTGATTGACGATTGCGAAATTTTCGATACGTTAAATCTCGACAAACTGCCGCCGACTTTGGAAATTTTAGTCGAAGGCGTAAAGGTCAGAAGCCGTGGACCTGATACGAAAGTGGGCGGCGGTGTTTTTAACGGAAATGCAACCGAATCGGGCGCGGGCAAAGAAGTTACAAAAATTTATCTGCGCGAAATTCCGGTTGATCCGATGACGGGCGAAAAAGATTGGGTTTTCCAATCGTCGTATCAAGCCAAAGACGACGGCAGTTGGGACGGCATAAATGTTTTCGATGTCCGCTCAAAATCGGACGAAGAAGCGTTTAACGGGGAGAAATATAGTGATTGGTAAAAGAAAGAAAGGGAGAAAAGAAATCCGCAATCCGCAATCCGCAATCAAAAAGGTTTTTCGTTGCTCGAATTGATGATCGGGATGTTTATCATCGTGATTCTGCTATCCGTTGCTTTGCCGACATTTCAGCGAAGTGTGCAGTATGCGCGGGAAAAAGTTTTGGAAGAAAATCTCTGGCAAATGCGCCGGCAAATTGACCAATACGCCGCCGACAAAGGTAAATTGCCCGAATCAATCGAAAAACTCAAAGAAGACAAATACCTGTCCGAAATCCCGATGGATCCGATTCTGGGAAAGGCTGAATGGGATTCGGTGATGGGCGATGACCCGAATTCAAACGAAAACGGACAAGGTTTAATAAAAGTCAAAAGTCGTGCCGACGGCGAAGATTCAAACGGCAAAAAATACTCGGAATATTGATATTTGCGATTTTCAATTTGCGATTTGCGATTGCTTGCGGCGGAATGTTTTCGATTAAAAACGAAAACCATTGCAATCAAACAAATCGCAAATCGCAAATCCCAAATCCCAAATCGAAATATGTTTTCATCACTTACACAACCTAATTTTCCGAAAGCCGCGCTCGGATTTGAACGCGAGAGTTTGACGGCGTTGGCTTTGAAAAAAGAAGGGCGCGGACGTTTTGGCATTCGACAGGCGGCGACAATCGGTTTGCCTAACAATCTGCTGACACCGAGTTTTACCGATAAAAATATTTCAAACTCAGAAGAAATGCTGGCGTATCTCGATGAAGCAGTCAGCAAATCAGGCTTGCAAAGTCAAAAGCGTTGGTCAATTTCTCTACCGAGCAACACAGCGCGGACGGCGATTTTGACGATGGAAACCGAACCGGCTTCAAAAAGCGAATTTGCCGATGTTTTCGATTGGAAAGCGGAAAATGTTTTCGGTATTTCGGCTGGTGAAATGCGTGTTTCGAGCCGTAAAATCTCGCCGGACGCAAACGGCAAATCGCGCTATTTTGCAACTGCCGTCAAACTCGCCGTAATTGACGAATACGAAACACTTTTCGAGCGCAAAGGTTGGAAAGCCGGATTAATTATGCCGCGTGCGGTCAGCGAAGCAAGATGGCTTTCGGGCGCGAGTGCCGATACCGATTCGCTTCTGATAAGTTCGCAATCCGACGGTTTTACCGCGCTGTTGCTTCGCGGCGACGAACCTGTCGTCATTCGCAGCGTAACTTGCACGGAAAGCGAACGCGATGACGAAATTTACCGTCTTTTGATGTTTTACCGCGACCGTTTGGGTGGCGATAAGGATGTGAATTTTCTTGAAAGATTACTGCTCGTCGGCAAAAATTTTGCGCCCGCAAAACTCACCGAAATCGCCGCTGAAGCACTCGGCGAAGCCTTAAATGTTTTGCGCCCCGAAGATGTCGGGTTAAGTTTGCCCGTGCAAGATTTGAGTTTCGACGACCTTGCCGCACCTGCCGGACTTGCTTCATATGGTTGGAGTTGAGTTTGAACAAAACCGTGATAGAATAAGGCTGAGATGAAAAAAATGTCAACGCAGAAGAAAAACGGTCAAAAGTTAAATGGAAAAGTGATTACTCCAAATAATGTAAAAACGGAAGAAGATTTGAAGGAATTTTTACGGCAAACAAATAATCCTTTTGCTGAACTTATAATTGCTGCCCGCGAAGAAACGCAGAGAAATTACGGACGGCTTTTGACGGAGAAAGAAATTAAAGAGTTAATTCTTGAAAGATAATGTTGACATATCCCGATTCCGGCATTTTAATTGCGCTTAGTATGCAACGCCCTCCGCACAGAACAAGCCAAGTTGCAAATCTTCTCGCTGATCCGAATCGCACTTTTGTTTCGAGCGATGTTTTGAAAATAGAAGTCTTTCCGAAACCGACTTTTTTTCGTGAAATATATTCAACTTTATTGTTGGAAAATTTCTTTTCTATTTGTGTCAAACACATCCCAATCACCCAAGATTTATATCAAAAAGCCTACGCCGAAGCCTGTCGCACCGGATTGAGCGGAATGGATGCTTTGCATATTGTTTCGGCACACGAAGCAGGTGCGGACGAATTGATTACGACTGAAAAAATTACGAAAGCAATGTATCAGACAAAATTGGTAAAAGTGCGCCATATAGATTCTTTTTAATAGTTTGGTTTTCCCTGTGAAACAAATTCGAAAAAAATACCGTATAACCAAAGCATCATGACGACACACGCAATCGCCTTGGAAAAGATAAAAAAATTAACGGACGGCGAACTGATTACGAATGCAATCGGCGGGCGCGAAGACGGCTTTGAAGAACTCGTGCGCCGTTATCAACGTCCGATTACGAATTATGTTTATCGAATGCTCAATAATTACGATGCCGCGCTTGATGTAACGCAGGAAGTTTTTATCAAAGTCTATAATTCCTTGGCGCGTTACAGTTCCGATTACAAATTTTCGACGTGGCTTTATCGCATCGCGCACAACGCAGCGATTGATTATATGCGCCGAAATTCAGTTCATCAAATGAGTCTCGAAGCCGAAAATGCCGACGGCAGTTATCAAATCCAAATCGAAAGTCCGAATCCGACACCCGAACAAGAGCGCGAACGAAGCGAATGGCGCACCGAAATCGAATCGGTGATTCGATGTCTTCCGACGGTTTATCGGGAATTAATTGTGTTGCGGCATTCGCAGGATTTGAGCTACGACGAGATTGCCGAAATTACGAATTTACCGCTCGGAACGGTCAAAAACCGTCTGTTCCGGGCGCGTGAAATGATGCGCGAGATTTTTGTCGAGCGCGGTTTTACTGGAATTTAAAGGTTTTGAGTTCCAACTTTAGTTGGCGCAACTGTCAGCGAAGCGAAGCATTTGCTTGGCGTGAATTAACACGAATTTTAATTGAATCAAAAACCGCATTGCTTCGCTCGCGGTTTGCCAACTGAAGTTGGAACTCAAAACAACAAAAAAGGAGAAAATTAAGTTATGTATAATATGCAGCCGCAAGGAAATATGTCTTTGCAAACGCCCGATGAAAAACAGATGGGATTATTTTTGCATCTGTCAGGATTGGCACAATTATTGTTTTTCCCGATAGGAATAGCTTTGCCGATTATTCTTTGGCAAACCCAAAAAGATAAAATGCCTGCGCTTGATGCCCACGGCAAAATGGTTGCTAATTTCGTGATTTCATTGTCTATTTATTTAATGGTTAGTGCTTTTTCAATGATTTTGCTGATTGGATTTTTATTACTTCCCGTAGTCGCCATTGGCGGAGCCGTTCTTTCGGTGATGGGCGCGTTAAAGGCTAATAATGGAGAGTTTTACGAATATCCTTTGACGATTAAATTTATTAAATAAAAAGTTTTGAGTCCCGCCTTCAGGCGGCAACCGCCAGCGACGCGCGGCGGTTCAGCCGTCTAAAGACGGGACTCAAAACAAAAAATGAAACCGCAAACTGCACAATCAAACGAACTTTGCCCGCGTGAAGAAATCGCCGCGTATCTCGACGGCGAAATCGCGCCGCGCCGCGAACTCGAACTTGAAATGCACTTTGCGGTTTGCTCCGTTTGCAACGAGGAATTGAATGTGCAGAAAAAATTGCTCTGCGCTCTCGATTCCGTGCTTTTGACGGAAAGGGAAGTTGAACTTCCTAAAGATTTTACAAAAATAATCGTCGCCAAAGCCGAATCAAACGTCAGCGGTTTGCGCCGTCCGCAGGAACGACAGAATGCGCTATTTATTTGTGCAGCTTTGTTTTTGCCGCTTTTGATTTGGTTTGGCGCGGAGACCGAAGCGGTTTTGGCGACGTTTAAACAATTCGGTGAACAAATTTTTGCCGTCGGCGGTTTGGTTTTTCATTTAATCTACGATTTGGCGGTCGGTTTCTCCGTAATTCTCCGTTCGTTGAGCAGTCAATTTGTTTTCAACTCGATTGCTTCGATAGTTTTTCTTTTGATTATTTTCATTTTTTCTCTGGTAACGGTTTCACGGCTCGTGATCCGATTTAATCGCGCATAAAGCTCAATAAATTGAAACGAAATTTAATTGAGTGCGTAATAAAAGACGGATTAAATCTGTGTTGAACAGGCTCAAGTAAAGAAAAGTGATTAATACGGCATCGCAAACAAATTTTTCAATAAATCTACAAATCCCGTTTGGACAAATTCTTTCGGGATTTGTTTTTATTTTGTGCGCTTGTTTCGCTGTTTTTTCGCAAAATGTTTCGTTGTCTGAGGATCAAAAAACGCTCAATGTCGGCGATGCCAAAGGTCAGGAAATTTATTCATTCGGTAAAAAAGTAATCATCGAAAAAGAAGCCAAAGGCGTTTTATCATTCGGCGGCGACATCGAAATTCGCGGCAGAGTCGAAGGTGATGTGGCGACTATCGGCGGAAATATCGTCCAAAAAGAAGGCGCGTTTATCGGCGGTGACGTAATTGTTTTCGGCGGAACTTATCGCGCCGAAAGTCAAAATCCGCTTCGCAACGAAGGCAAGGAAACCGTGATGTTGGCGATGTTTGAACAAGAATTACGCGATTTTGCAAGCAATCCGGCGCAGATTCTTTCGCCTTCGCTTTCGTGGTCGTTTCTGGTTCAAAGGCTGATTTCGATTCTTTTTTGGTTCATCATTTCGCTTGCCTTAACAACAATCGCGCCGGGCGCAATCAGTCGCGCTGTTGCACGTTTCCGGCTTTCCGCGCTTAAAGTATTTGCCATCGGATTTTTCGGATTTTTGCTGACGATTTTCGGTGTGATTGCCGGATTAAACTTTTTGCCCGATTATGTAAGTGCGATTGTCGGACTGATGGCATTTTTGTTATTGATTTTGGGATACGTTTTCGGACGCGCCGCGCTTCAAATGACCGTCGGAAAACTTTTACAAAAGAAATTTTTGCCCGACAATCGCCAATCCGAAACGAGTGCGCTGTTTATCGGCGTGATTTTTTGGACAGTTCTGCTTTCGATTCCATATATTTGGACAATCGCGCTTTTGACACTTTTCTCAGCCAGCATCGGTTTGGTTCTCACGGCGCGTTCCACTCGTTCGGAGTTCTAGTTAGCAGTTAGCAGCGGCATTCGGCAGTTAAGATTAAGAGCAAACTGCCGAATGCCGCTGCTAACTGCTAACTGTTTTACAATTCTTTACATTTTGCGAGAAACTTTTCTTGTATAATCAACGTCTGTATAGAGTGTCTATAAAAAGCAAACGTATTCTTACGGTTTGCGTAAAATAACAATAGAGATTCTAAATTCAAAAGAGAGAAAATTTGCAATGAGAAAAATATTTCTATCAACTTTGTTTGTGTTCTGCGTGTTCGCGTTTTCGGCGGCGGCGCAAGGCATTAAACAAAATTTGGCGAGCGGCGAAGTTACCGCTATTACTGCTTCAAAAATAACTTTGAAAACGACAGACGGCGTGATTGACGCAAATTTGTCTTCAACGACGGAATATAAGCGCGTTCCACCGGAAAATCCGGTTTTGAAAGCGGCGGTTGCTTCGAGCTTTGCGGAGGTCGGAGTTGGCGACAAGGTTTTGATTACCGGATTGGTTTCCGATGATAAAAAAACGATGCCTGCCAAAGCCGTCTATATTTTAAGCAAATCCGACATCGCGCAAAAACAACAGAAAGATCAAGAATGGCGGACACGCGGAATTAGCGGAAGAGTTACGGCAATCAATCCGCAAACCAAAGAAATTACTGTTAAATCAGACGGAATGATGAGCGCAAATGTCGTGATTACGCCGAACGCCGACGCGAAATTTATGCGTTTTGCTCAAGATTCGGCAAATTTCAACGATGCTAAAACGGGCGATTTCAGCCAAATTGTCGTCGGCGATTCGCTCAACGCAGTCGGCGAAAAAAGCGCAGACGGCACAACTTTCAAGGCGGAAAAACTTCTAACCGGAACATTTCCGCAAATCAAAGGAAACATTAAAGCCATCAATGCCGAAAAAGGGGAAATTACCGTAACCGATTTGCAAACGAAAAAAGATGTCATCGTCGTTATCGGCAAAAATTCGATGTTGAAGAAATTTCCGCCCGAATTGGCGGAGAGAATGGCGATGATGCAAGCCGGCGGCGGCGGAAATACGATGCGCCCGACACAGCAGGGAAATCAGCAATTGCCGCAACAAAATCCGAATCAAACACAAGGCGGCGGAATGAATCGCGGCGGCGGAGATTTTTTTGAGCGTTTGACGACAATCACCATTTCAGATTTGAAAGTCGGAGATTTAATCGGCGTTTCAACTACTTCAAATCGCACAACGACCGTCAGATTAGTTGCCGGTGTTGAACCTTTTCAAAAAGCGGCGCAAGCGTCGGGCGGCGGCGGAAATCGTCAAGGCAGCGGCGTTAATTCCAATTTCTCGATTCCCGGACTCGACGGCGCGGGAACTCCGTAAAAATTCAGTCTCAAGTCCAATGTCCCAAGTCAAGGGATAATCACTTTGGACATTGGACTTGAGACTTGAGACTTAAAAAAATGAAAAACATATTAGCATTCATATTTACAATTTTATTAATAAATTCGGCGGTATTCGCCCAAGCGAACGGAAGTTTGACCGGACAGGTTTATGATTCGCTCGGCGCAGTTGTCGTTGGCGCAACCGTGATGGCGGTTGACGCGACCAATAAAGAAAAAAGCACGACGACGAATTCTTCGGGAGCATTTACGATTAACGGACTTGCACCCGGCAAATATACGGTTCGCGTTTCTGCGCCGAAATTTGCGCTTTATGAAAACAGCGAAGTCAATATCACCGGCGGACAGCGCGAAGAATTGGTGATTGCGATGACGGTTGAAAGCGTTACCGAAAAGGTTGATGTCAGCGTCGGCGATGGCGTGAACACCGATTCCGACCGAAATTTGAGCGCAACCGTTTTAACCGATCAGGAATTAAACGCTTTGCCAGATGACCCGGACGAACTCGAAGCCGCTCTGCAAGCACTCGCCGGACCTTCTTCGGGACCTAACGGCGGACAAATTTACATTGACGGTTTTACGGGCGGCAGAATTCCGCCGAAAGATTCGATTCGTGAAATTCGCATCAATCAAAATCCGTTTTCAGCAGAATATGATCGTCTCGGTTTCGGCAGAATCGAAATTTTGACCAAACCCGGCTCCGATAAATTTCGCGGTCAAGCATTTTTTAATTTCAACGATGAAAGTCTTAATTCGCGCAATCCGTTTGCCGCAAATCGCGCTTCGAGTCAGACGAGATTTTACGGCGGAAGTGTTTCGGGACCGATTCAGAAAAGCAAATCTTCTTTCTTTTTAGACATCAGCAACCGCGAGATTGATAATGTTGCGGTGGTCAATGCTTTGGTGCTTAATAACGCTTTTAACATTGTGCAATTTCGTGAAGAATATACGCTTCCGACTCGCCGATTTTCTATCGGACCGCGCATTGATTATCAGCTAAATGCGACAAACACATTGGTTGCGCGATACAATTTTTCACGTTCAAACTCGGACAATCAAGGCATCGGTGATTTGAGTTTGTTGAGCCGTGCATCGGAATCAACTAATACCGAACACGAAATTCGTCTGACCGAAACGGCGATTGTTAATGCCAAAACGATTAACGAAACGCGCTTTTCTTACGAAAACAGAAACCGCCAACAAGTCGGCGACAATACGATTCCGACCATTAATGTTTCGTCCGCTTTTATCGGTGGCGGAGCGCAAATCGGTTTGAATTACAACCGTTCGCAAAGTTGGGAATTGCAAAATTACACGACCACAACGCTCGGCAAAACGAATCAACATTCCGTGAAATTCGGCGTTCGACTTCGCGGGATTTCGCTCAAAGACCGTTCGGAATCAGGCTTTGGCGGAACATTTTCTTTTCAAGGAACTTTTAACGTGAACGACCCGTTCGACATCAACGGCGATGGATTTGTTTCGGGAATCGAGCAATATCGCGCCAAACTTTTGGGTGCGGTTGATCCGCGTTACAATCCGAATCAGTTTAATTTGACGGCGGGAAATCCTTTGGCGGACGTTTCGCAATATGATGTCGGTTTTTTTGTTTCAGACGATTGGCGCATTAGCCCGGCGTTGACGCTCGGCTTCGGTTTGCGCTACGAAAATCAGACGAACATCAGCGATAATTCCAATTTTTCGCCGCGTTTCAGCTTTGCGTGGTCGCCCGGTGCTGGCGGAGCGCGTCAGCCGAAGACGGTGTTTCGCGGCGGTTTCGGTATTTTTTATGACCGTTTCAGCGAAAATTTAACTTTGCAATCGCTTCGTTTCGATGGCGTTCAGCAATTAAATTACGTTGTCAGCGTAACCAACGGTGCTTCGGCAATTGCCTTGCTAGGTCAGCCAATTTTTTCATTAAACGGCGTTACGAATGTTCCAACGGCGGCACAGATTGGCACTGCATCGCCGATTTCAAACACTATTCGCCAAGTTTCCGACGAACTTCAAACGCCTTACACGATGCAATATGCGCTTGGAATCGAACGTCAATTGCCGTTCAAAACAACGGCGGCGATTTTCTATATCGGTTCGAGAACAAATAATTTGCTTCGGTCCCGCAACGTCAATGCGCCTGTTTGTCCTTTACAGATAAATTGCAGTAACGCGTTGAAACCGAATCCGGCACTCGGCGGGATCAATCAATATGAATCAACCGGCGTTTTGGATCAACAGCAAATAATTTTCAATTTTCGCACTTTGATCAGCAATAAACTGACGCTGTTCGGAAATTATCGGCTCGGATTTGCGAAAAGCGACACGGACGGCGCAGGAAGTTTTCCCGCTTACACCTACGATTTGAGCAATGAATATGGAAATTCTGCGCTCGACGTTCGCCATAATTTCTTTATTGGCGGCTCAATGACAATGCCTTGGAATATTCGTGTCAGCCCGTTTATTATTGCATCTTCAGGCAGACCGTTTAACATCACGAGCGGCTTTCCTGATTCAAACCTCGATTTGCAATTCACGGAACGTCCGACTTATGCTCAACTCAATGCGCGTTGCGCCCAAGTCGGTTTGACGGCTTCGTGGTGCAATACTTCTGGCATTTCGGATGTTAATGCGACGATTCCGCGAAATTACGGCAGAGGTCCTTCGTATTTTGTCGTCAATTTGAATCTCAGCAAAACTTTCGGTTTCGGCGGTGAGAAAAATAAAACAGCGAACACGACAACGCAAACGCAAACGCAAGGCGGCGGCGGAAATATTCCCGTCGGCGCAGGCGCAGGCGGCGGCGGGAATCGTGGCGGCGGCGGCGGCGGCGGCGGCGGCGGAATGGGCGGAATGTTCGGCGGCGGCGGCGGCGGAAACAGTCCGTATAATCTGACGCTTGGAATGAATATCAACAATCTTTTCAACACTGTAAATCTCAATACGCCCGTCGGAGTTTTGAATTCGCTTCGCTTCGGACAATCAACTTCAACTGCCGGAGGCTTCGGATTTTTCGGCGGCGGCGGTGCAACCAGTGGCAATCGCCGTGTCGAACTGCAACTGCGGTTTAGTTTCTAATTCTCAAATGCAGAAGCCTGCACAGAATAATGGCGCATTCGTTTATTTATGAAATGCGCCTTTACTCCGTGCAGGTTTCTGCATTTGAGAAACTTTTCGCATCCGTTTTCGTATTTTGAAGCATCATAGGAATTAACAAATTCTGTTAAGATGAAAAAAATATGAAAAAATATTCGATTTTACTGCTGATTTTTGCGTTTGCGATGAGCGCGTTTGCCCAGAAAAAAGACGAAAAGAAAACGGAAACCAAACCCGTAAGCGTAACGATTTCAAAAACTTCAACGCCGATGGAACTTGCTAAAGCCGCGCTTGCGGCGCACGGCGGCGATAAATTCAAAGCAATGAAAACCTTAATCGTGCGTGGTTCAGCGGAAATTTCCGGTTCACCGACGCAGGTAATTCCGGCGACTTTTGCAATGGTTTTAGCCGGTGAAAAATATCGGCTTGAAATTACAAATCCGTTTCAGCCGTTCAAACAAGTTTATGACGGCGAAAACACATTTTCTTCAATTCCGAATTTTACGCTTCCGCCTTTAAATCGCTTAGGCTTGCCGCTGCTGCCGAAAATCGAAGAAAAAGGCTACGCGGTTGTGGCTTTGGCTGAAGGCAAAAACAAAAAACTCGGTTTTCGCGTAACTTCGCCCGAAGGTTATTACACGGATTTTTTCTTGGACGAAAAAACGGCGCAAGTTAAAAGCTATGAATCAAGCTACACTTACGGCGAAAGAAATATCACGACTTCGGTTGAAATTGACAAGGTGCGCGATGTTGACGGCGTAATCATTCCCGAACGCTATGCTCAACGCTTTGAACTCGGTCAACTGACAATGTATGCGGATTTTAAGGCGAAGGAAATTCTGATAAATAACGAAGTTGCGGATGATGTTTTTACGATGAAGTAAATTTAATGAATAGAAAATAGTGAATCGTGAATAGAAAATTCAAGTTCTATTCACGATTCACTATTTTCTATTCACCAAAAACCTAGACGCTCATAATTTCTTGCTCTTTATTCTTAGCAAACTCGTCAATTTTGCTGGTATGAGTATTAGTTAATTTTTGAACTTCATCCATTCCGTAACGCTCATCGTCTTCGCCGATAGTTTTATCTTTGAGCATTTTTTTCAACGAATCGTTTGAAGCGTGGCGCACGTTTCGGACGGCAACTTTGTGTTCTTCGGCGATTTCGTGAACTTGTTTCGCCATCTGTCGGCGGCGTTCTTCGTTCAAAGCGGGAATTGAAAGACGAATGATTTTGCCGTCGTTTGACGGATTAAAACCCAAGTTTGCTTGGTTTATCGCTTTTTCAATCGCCGAAATTTGCGTCGCGTCCCAAGGTTGAACGGTCAACGTCTGCGCTTCGGGAACATTCATCGAAGCCATCTGACTCAGCGGCGTTGGCGTGCCGTAATAATCAACCTTAATGTCATCAAGCAAACCGACGGTCGCGCGTCCCGTGCGGACATTCGTCAATTTGCGCTTCAAATCCTCTACAACCAATTCCATTTTCGGTTTCGTTTCTTTCAAAACTATATCTACACTCATATTTTCCTCTAAAATTTTGTTAGGCAGTTTGTTTTTTATCGCCGACGGTTACGAGAGTTCCAATCGTTAAATCGCCGCAGACGGCTTTCATAATATTGCCGGATTCTTTCATATTGAAAACCATAATCGGCAGATTATTGTCCATACAAAGCGAAATTGCCGAAGCATCCATTACTTTTAACTGTTTTTCGAGAACTTCTTGATAAGTGATTTTATCGAATTTTTTAGCGTCCATAAAAATCATCGGATCGGCGGAATAGATTCCGCTGACTTTTGTTGCTTTGAAAATAACTTCCGCCTTGATTTCGAGCGCACGAAGCGCGGCGGCGGAATCGGTTGTGAAATAAGGGTTTCCGGTTCCGGCGGCAAAAATTACGACGCGCTTTTTCTCCAGATGGCGTTCGGCGCGGCGACGAATGAAAGGTTCGGCAAGCTGCGGAATATCAACCGCAGACATCACTCGCGTATAAACATCTTGTTTTTCAAGCGCGTCTTGCAACACAACGGCATTCATTACGGTTGCCAACATTCCGATATAATCTGCGCTTCCGCGATCTATATTACCCGCCGATTTTGAAACGCCGCGAAAGATATTGCCGCCACCAACGACAATCGCAATCTCAACGCCAAGCGCGTGGACGGCTTTGATTTCCTGCGCGACAGATTCGGCAACTTTCGTATCAATGCCGTAATTCTGATCGCCCATCAAGGCTTCGCCCGAAAGTTTTAGCAATATGCGTTTGTATGCAGGCTTCATAAGAAATGATGAATGATGAATGATGTAATGATGAATGGAAGAATTTTTTAATTCATCATTCATCATTCATCATTCATCATTGATTTTACCCTACCATCGAAGCGACTTCCGCCGCGAAATCGTCTTGTTTTTTCTCGATGCCTTCGCCCATTTTGTAGCGCGTGTAGCGGCGAACCGAGATATTTTCCTTAATCGAAGAAATTTTTTCTTTGACTAATTCATCAATCGTTTTTGAAGGATCTTTAACAAATGCCTGATCGAGCAAAACATTTTCCTCGTAATATTTGTTCAAGCGACCTTCGATGATTTTATTTATTACATCTTCGGGTTTATTCGCATTTTTCGGATCGTTTTTCAGTTGTTCGAGCAAAATTTCGCGTTCTTTTTCGAGGATTTCAGCCGGAACTTCCGAACGAGTTAAATAACGCGGATCAACTGCGGCAATGTGCATTGCGACATCTTTAACGAGTTGCTGAAACTCTTCGCCGCGTGAAACAAAATCACTTTCGCAATTAATTTCGACCATCACACCGACTTTTCCGCCCATATGGATATATGAACCGACCGCGCCTTCAGCCGTTACGCGCCCGCCTTTCTTTTCGGCATTTGCCAAACCTTTTTTGCGAAGAACTTCAATAGCCTGTGTTTCATCGCCGTTTGCTTCAACCAAAGCGGCTTTGCATTCCATCATTCCCGCGCCTGTTTTTTCGCGCAGAGCTTTAACTGCGCTTGCTGTAATTTCTGCCATAATCTTGCTCCAAAATATTATTTCTTAAATTATCTTGTAAAAAAGCGTAGCCCGTTTTTCAAAAAAACAACCGGAACTACGCTTTCAAAATATAAAATTAAATGTTTATGCGGTTGCTTCCGTTTTTTCCTCTTCGGCAACTTCTGCGGTTGCTTCTGCCGCCGGTTCTTCCGCAACAGCGGTTTCGGCGGTTTCTTCAACAGCAATTTCCGCTACAGATTCGGTTGTTTCTGCCTCTGCAACTGTTTCTTCAACGACTGTTTCAGACGGCGTTTCAACTGTTTCTGCAGTTTCTTCCGAAGTTTCCGGCGAAACTCCGATGCCTTCCGTGCCGACGTTTTGCCCTTCTAAAATCGAATCGGCAATGCGCGAAGCAAACAAACGAATCGCCCGAAGCGCATCGTCGTTGCCCGGAATAACCTGCGTAATTCCTTCGGGCGAACAGTTTGTATCAACTACCGCAACAATCGGAATATTCAAACGATTAGCCTCGGCGACGGCAATATCTTCTTTGCGAACATCAATGATAAACAGCATATCGGGCAATTTCGTCATATCTCTGATGCCCGCGAGATTTTTCATCAAACCTTCGTGTTGTTTATCGAGACCGAGCCGTTCTTTTTTCGTCAACATTTCAAAGCGACCGTCTTCCTTCATCGCTTCAATGTCTTTCATTTTCTTAACAGATTTTTGAACGGTTTGAAAATTCGTCATCAATCCGCCGAGCCACCGATTATTAATGTAATATTGACCGCAACGCTCAGCTTCTTCTTTAATCGCGTCTTGCGCTTGACGTTTTGTGCCGACGAACAAAACTTTCATATTCGGCTTTTCCGTAACGGCTTCCTGAACGTAATTCAGCGCATCGCGGAAAAGTTTCTGCGTTTTTTGAAGGTCAATAATATAAATACCGTTGCGCTCACCGAAAATATATTCCTTCATTTTCGGATTCCAACGGCGAACTTGGTGTCCAAAGTGAACTCCTGCTTCGAGAAGTTCTTTCATTGTTACTGTTGCCAAAATTTAAAATCTCCTTAACTTATTGGTTTTTGTAATCGCTAAAGTTTGTTTGAAAAACCAATAAACTTTAGCAATGGATTAAACATTTATCATTCAATATTTATCAAGAAAACTTGCTAAATGCTAAATTTTGAATGATAAATGTATTGATTATCGTTTCGAGAATTGGAAACGCGCACGCGCTCCTTTCTGTCCGTATTTTTTGCGTTCTTTCTGGCGCGGATCGCGTGTAACGAGTCCGGCTTTTTTCAGAACCGAGCGCAAATCTACATTATATTCGAGCAATGCGCGTGTAATTCCGTGGCGAACCGCCCCGGCTTGTCCGGCTGATCCGCCGCCTACAACATTTACTAGAATATCAAATTTCTTTGCCGTGTCAGTCAGACGAAGCGGCTGAAAAATAATCATTCGCAACGCTTCATTCGGAAAATAATTTTCAAATCCGCGCCGATTTACCGTGAAATTTCCGTTACCCGGACGAAGATAAACCCGAGCCGTCGAAGTTTTTCTGCGACCTGTTCCGTAATACTGAATATCTGCCATATTTCTTTTGTAATTGGTAATAAGTAATAGGTAGCTGGTTTTTTACTAATTACCAATTACCTATTACTTTTTACTTAGTTTCAATCTCAATAACCTCTGGTTTTTGCGCTGTGTGGCGATGGTCGCCGTCAGCATAAACTTTCAATTTTTTTCCCATTGCTTTACCGAGTTTTGTTTTCGGAAGCATACCTTTTACTGCGAGTTCGATAATGCGTTCGGGTTTCGTGGCGAGCATATCTTTCACGCTTGTTTCACGCAAACCGCCCGGATAGAGCGTATGATAGCGATAAACTTTTTGGTCGTTTTTTGAGCCTTTAAAAACCGCGAGACGAGCATTAATCACGACGACGTGATCGCCCATATCGAGAAACGGTGTCCAATTTGGATTATTTTTTCCTGATAAAATACGCGCAATTTCCGTAGCAAGTCGTCCGACCGTTTTGCCGTTGGCATCAACGACAAACCATTTACGGTTTTCTGCTAAACCCTTTCCGCTTGGAAAATAAGTAGTCATAATAGTCTATTCCGTTAAGAATTTCCGCCAAAAAGCGAACTGATAGAATATCGAAAATAGCTTTCGAGGTCAAGCCGATGTTAGCTTTTACAAGGAAAACCCGAATTTTGCACCTGCTAAAATTATTCCGACCATCGTTTTCGCATCTTCAATCTCGCCATTTCGGATTTTTTCAAACACTTCCGGGAACGAAAATCTTTCAATTGAAATAACTTCGTCTTCATCAAGATTCTGAGCGGTTTCAGTCAAATTCGTCGCCAAAAAGACAAACATTTTCTCTGTCAAAAATCCCGGTGAAACGTAAAATTCCGTAAGTTTCTCAATGTTTTCCGCTTTAAAACCAATTTCTTCTTCAAGTTCGCGCCGTGCGCCGGCTTCGGGCAATTCGCCCAATTCCAAACTTCCGGCGGGAATTTCCAAAAGATATTTTTCCGCCGCGTGGCGATATTGTCGCACCAACGCGACGGTTTTATCAGCGAAAACCGGCACAATCACCGCGCTTCCGTGATGTTTGACAATTTCGCGTTCGTATTCGATTTCGCCTTCGCGGATTTTTGCCGTTTGAAGGTCAAAAACTTTGCCCTTATAAATTGTTTCGGTTGAAATTATTTCAGTTTTCATTCAAAAAATCTCTAACTTTCTTCATATCTTCCCAAACTTCGCGTTTCTTCGTCGGATCTCGCAAAAGATACGCCGGATTGAAAGTGGGCATCAATTTTATGCCGTGAAAATCATAAAATTCACCGCGAATCTGTGAAATAGCTTTTTTCGTATTCAACAACGCTTTTGTCGGCGTATTTCCAAGCGAAACAATACCTTTCGGTTTTATTGCCAAAATCTCACGAACTAAAAACGGCGTGAAAAACTTCAAAATTTCCGGCGTTAATTCATCTCCGGCAGAAATAAATTTGACGATATTTGTTAAATAAACTTCTTCACGCTTCAAACCGATTGCCGCCAAAATCTTCACCAACAAATCGCCGACCGGACCCATAAAAGGTTTTTCCGAATCGGCATCGGGAAGTCCGGGCGATTCGCCGATAATTATAACTTTCGCATCAATCTTGCCCGTTCCGAAAATAAAAAATCTGTCGGGAAATAACGCCTTGCCTTTTTCGAGCAATTCTTGATTTATTTCATCAACCGTTTCGGTTGCAGTTATATCTTCCTGCAAATCAAAAAGCAAAGGATTATTTATCATTTTCAGAACTCGATGTTTTGTGAATTTATTTCTACTTTCTTATAACAAAATTCTGCTTTTCCTTTTTTATCAAGAGTGCAGACGGAATTGTTTTGAAGGATAAAAATTCGCTTAAATGCCGGAATTTTCGGGAATTTGACTTCTACATTCACAATTTCTCCGTTGTCTTGTTTTATAGGCAGAAAACCAGTTTCTTTTTTTCTGCTCGGCGCAAAAAGTTTTATTTTGTTTTTACCAACATACTTCCAAGTTCCAAATCTTTCTTCTCCATTAAATTTATGTTTGAAGGTAAAATCAGAATTTATGTAATAAGTTGAGCAATGAATAACGCAATCTTGAAAGACTCCGATAAATTCTTCGTTTAGCGTTTTTTGTGAATAAATTGGAATGCAAATCAACAACACCAAAAATTGATACATTAAAACTCTTTTCATAGT
>JANNYB010000239.1:0-7470 GCA_031409875.1 Acidobacteriota bacterium
ATTATTTGAGTCGTTTTGCTTCCCGGCGCGGCGCAAACATCTAAAAAATTTTCATTTTCTTTCAATGAAACTGCGTTACCGACTATTTGCGAACCTTTTTCTTGAAAATAAATCTTGCCGTTTTCAGCCAATTCGCGTAAATATTTTTTGTCCGAAACATTTTCGAGCGATTTTTTGACTGCTTCCGTTGTTTTCGCCGTAAATCGAAAACTCGTTTCGGGCGTTTGATTATTTGCAATCGCCAATTTCGCCGTTTCATCAAAGCCGAATTGCGTAATCCATTTTTCAATCAGCCAACGCGGATGCGAAGTTTCGACCGCCAATTTTTCAATCTCATTGGTAAAAATCAATTCGACGTTTTCGCGCTGAAATCTTCGTAAAATCGCATTGACAAAACCTTTTGCCGAAGTCTTTTTTGCGCGATGCGTTAAATTTACCGCATCGTTCAAAACCGCGTGAGCCGGAATTTTGTCGAGAAAAATAATCTGAAAAAGCGCAATCCGCAAAATAATTTTCACAACCGAATCAATCTTTTTTCCGCCTGACAATTTTGAAATTATCGCGTCGAGATAAATTTGATTTCGCAAAACGCCAAGCACGAGCGCGTGGCAAAGTGCGCGGTCATTCGTTTCCAAATTTTCTTCAAATTGCGGCAAAAGCACCGATGAAAAGGCTTTTTCCGTTTCGATTTTCGTCAAGATTTCAACGGCAGCAATTCTGGCTGGCGAGATTTTCATTATTTTACTTTTTTCTGCGGCGGATTAACGGTTAAAGGGCGAAAATCTTCGGTTTTTCCGCCTTGCAAATTTATATCAACGGCGATTCTGTCATCAAAAACAAAACATTCGCCTTCCCAAAGCGATTCATTTTCGGGCGTTTCTTCGAGATATTTCAAAATTCCGCCGTCAAGCTGAAAAACTTCCTCAAAACCCATTTCAACCATCAACGGCGCAAACTTTTCGCAACGAATTCCGCCCGTGCAAAACATCGCAATCCGCCGATGTTCGTTCGGATTAAAGTTTTCGGCAACAAATTTCGGCAAATCACTGAACTTTTCAATCTTCGGATTTATCGCAAATTTAAATGTTCCGAGCGCAACTTCGTAATCGTTGCGCGTGTCCAAAACAATCGTGTTTTCGTCGGAAATTATCGCGTTCCAATCCGCCGCTTTCGTATGCGTTCCGATGCCTTTTTCAATCTCGACTTTTCGCCTCAGCGAAACAATTTCCTGCTTTATCCGAACTTTAGCCTTCAAAAACGGACGTTCCGTATGATATGAAGTTTTGTAAATTATTTTCGTTTCAAATATTTCTTCCAAAACCCCGACAAACTTTTTAACATCTTCCGGCAAACCAGAAATCGTCGAATTAAAACCTTCCTCGGCAATCAAAAGCGTGCCTTTGACAGAAAATTCATCCATCGCCGCCCTCAATTTCGCCTTCATTTCAAGCAAATTTTCAAGCCGCTTGAATTCGTAAAATGTGATGATTTGAAACATAAATCTTTCAACCGCGAAAACCGCGAAAACACGCGAAAAAGAAATTCTACCAAAAAATTCTTCTTTTCGCGCCCTTTCGCGTATTTCGCGGTTAAATTCTTAGCCTAATTTCTCGCCCTCTTGCAATTTCACGCCATTCAAAAAATCGCGTGTCGTCATTCGACGTTTGCCTTCAATTTGTAGTTCATCAATCTGCAAAACCGTGCTTTTTCCGCAACTTACGAAAAGTTTATCGCCTTTTGCTTCAATAATTTCGCCTGCATTTTGTAATTTGTAATCAGTAATTTGTAATTCACGCGCTTTCCAAATCGTCATTTTTTTGTCTTGATATTTTGTAAATGAAGTCGGAAAAGGCTGAAATCCGCGCACACGATTGGAAATTTCTTCTGCGCTCAAACTCCAATCAATTGCGCCGTCTTCTTTCCGCATAATCGGCGCAAGCGTTGCCAAATCGTGATTTTGTGTTTGCGGCGACAATTCATCAAACCTCATCAGCGTTTCCGAAAGCAAATCCGCGCCCGTAACTGACAATCTTTGCATCAATTCGATGGCGTTTTCGTCTGCGCCGATGTCGGTTTCACGAACGAGCAAAATATCGCCGGTGTCCAAACCGACATCCATTTTCATTGTCGTAACGCCGGTTTTTTCTTCGCCGTTCACGATAACCCAATTCACCGGAGCCGCGCCGCGATATTTCGGCAAAAGCGAAAAATGAACATTAACCGCGCCTTTCGGAAACGCATTCAAAAAACCTTCGGGCAAAATCCGTCCGTAAGCGACAACGACCGCAACGTCGGCATTATGCGATTTAAAAGTTTCCAACGCTTCGGCATTTTTAATTTTTGTCGGCTGAAAAATCTGCAAATTGTTCTGCAAAGCAAAGTCTTTCACCGGCGGTGCGGTCAAATTGTTTCCGCGTCCCGCAGGTCTGTCAGGCTGAGTATAAACCGCGACAATTTCGTGTCCGTCATTCAAAATTCTTTCCAAACTTGCAACCGCAGCGTGCGGAGTTCCCATAAAAACAATTTTCATTGCTTTAAGTTTAATCCGATTACTTGAAATGTTTCAATTTATAAGCGAAAATCCTTCTGACTTTTCTTTAAGACACAATGAAAAATTTTAATTGGCTTTTAGACGGAAGCATCGTCGGGCTTTATCTGCTCGTTACGATGTTCGCCGGATTGTATGTCAGAAAATACGTCGGCAAAGTTGAACATTTTCTCGTCGCCGGACGCGAAATGGACGTTTATCTCGGCATTGCGAGTCTGGCGGCGACTGAATTCGGCATCGTAACCTGTATGTATACCGCGCAAAACGGCTACAAATACGGATTTGCTGGCGCGACACCGGGAATTTTGATGGCGTTGGCGATGCTCGTTGTCGGACTGACCGGATTTGTCATAAAACCTCTGCGCGATTCGGGCGTGATGACGATTCCCGAACTCATCGAAAAACGCTTCGGCTCAAGAATTCGGATGGCGGCGGGCATCGTTATTGTTCTCGGCGGTTTGCTGAATATGGGCGTTTTCTTGCGGATTGGCGGACAATTTCTCGTAACTGTTGCCGGTTTGAACGTCGGATATTTGGAAATAATGATGACGGTTTTGCTCATCGGTGTCGCAGTTTATACGATTTTCGGCGGAATGCTTTCGGTTTTAATTACCGATTTTCTTCAATTTGTCGTAATGAGCGTCGGTTTAATCGCCGTAACAATTTTAATTCTCTACACAGTCGGCTGGGACACGCTCGTCCAAACCGTTGAAATTAACCACGGCGCGGGCGGATTTAATCCTTTTGTCAATCCCGAAATGGGTTGGCAATATGTTGTTTTCAACGGACTTTTGAATCTCGCGGCAGTTTTGACGTGGCAAACGACAATCGCCCGCGTTCTCGCCGCCAAAGATTCCGCCACAGGTCAGAAAATCTACACGCGCACGAGCTTCTTTTTCGTCTGCCGATTTCTAATTCCGGGCATTTGGGGAATTGCCGCGCTTGCCGTGTTGGGAAATGCCACCGATTCGCTCGACGCAATGCCGCAATTTTTGGCAATATCTGTTCCCGTTGGTTTGATGGGAATTTTAATCGCGGCAATGTTGGCGGCAGATATGTCAACCGATTCGAGCTATATGTTGACGTGGGCAAGCGTTATTTACAACGACATTCTCGCGCCGTTTCGCCAAGGCTGGAGCGAAAAACGCGGACTTTTGTGGAATCGTTTTATCGTTGCTTTTATCGGAATTTTCTTGCTTCTTTACGGACTTTGGTTCAAACTCGAAGGCGATCTTTGGACATATCTCGGTTTGACCGGAACTATTTATTTGGCAAGCATTTCCGTGCTTTTAGTTTCGGCGTGTTATTGGAAAAAAGCGAACAGTTGGGGCGCAGTTGCTTCGATTTTCGTGAGCGCGGCAATTCCGCTCGGATTTCTGATTTTGGAAAAAACAAACATTGATTTATCCAAACAAATCGGACCATATTATTCGGGAATCGCCGCTTACGTTTGCTCGGCTTTGGCAATGATTATCGGTTCGCTTCTGAAACCGAAAGGAGAAATTGAAATATGAAAACATTTTGGTTCGTGCTGACAATTTTGTCGCTGATTTGGTATATCATCGTAACCGCGTATGTCGGATTTAAAGGAATTGCCGACATAAAACAGATGCTCAAACGATTGGAAGAGAAAAAAGGCGATTAAATTGGAGCGCGGGCATCTTGCCCGCCGCGCGTTCGAGGCTTTGCGAGAACAGGCGCGGAAACGCCCCACATCAAATCAACTTGATTTCTCCGCGACGTTTACCGTTCTTGCTTCGCTCGAACGGTGCGGGCAGAGATGCCCGCGCTCTAATTTATTGCAATTTTGATTCGCCGGCATTTGTAATAAAAAATTCGCTTTTTTCAATATATTGCGAAAAGTTTTTCAAATATTCATTTCGCCACTCTTCCAAAAACTTTTCCGCATCCGATTTTTTGACCAAAGCATAAACGCTTCCGCCGAAACCTGCGCCGAAAGCCGAACTTGCTAACGCGCCGATTTTTCGTGAATTGGATTGCAGAAAATTTGTTTCTGCTGTTTGATTTCCTAAAAATTTGTCGGCGTTTCGATGCGATAAATCAACAAGTTCGCCGATTTTTCCGACTTCACCTTTTTCAAGATGTGCGGAAACTTGTGGAATTATTTCAAAGTTTTCAACATAAAATTGCGTCAAACGATTGATTAAATCTCGATTCTCCAAACGCTTTTTCATCTCCTCAAAGCCATATTTTTCAATAATTTGCGTGAGCGTCAGATTTTCGTTGAATTTACTCACAATTTCTTTCGCCAAAAGCGACAAATGATTATAGTTCGCCTTCGCCGCGCCTATTTTTTCCGCAATAACGCCGCTCGAAGCAATCGCAAAACAAAAATCTTCCGGCAAAAGAATCTCTTTTTCTAAAGCCAACGGCGAAAATTTGAAACGACTTAAGGCATTTTTCTTACAACATAAAATCGCCGCGTGATCTTGGCTTCCGCCGAAAGTTCCGACACCTTTTTCGCCCGTCAAATTTTTATAATTTTGCCCGTTTTCAATACAACCGAGATATTCCGCCAACTCGAATTTATCTCCGATATTTTGCTGATATTCTTCAAAATCCGGCAAATTATTTATCTTTGAAATCGCCGAAAATACTGCAATCATCAACGCGCTCGAACTCGAAAGTCCGGCGGCTTGCGGCAGATTTGAACGAAAATTTATATTTGCGCCAAATAGTTTTCGGCTTTTGAAATTGTTTGCGATTCTGTTTATTACCGTCTGCGGATATTTTGACCAATGAGCGTCTTTTGATGTTTGATTTCCGTCAATCAAAATCGTCATAACTTCTTTACTGTCTTCATTTATTAGCTTGATAAAATCTTCTTCATTCGGCTCGAATTCGACAAAAAAACCTTTATCAATCGCGCACACCAAACTTCGTCCGCCGCAATAATCGGTGTGTTTTCCTAAAAATTCGATTCGTCCGCTGATAAACATATAAAATTTGCAATTTTCTCAACATCGGCGCGGCTCGAAAGGTCTAAAACGCCTTCGTTTGAAAGAATTGCCGTAAATTTTTCTCCGAGATTTTCAATCGCAAATTGAACGGCAGACGTGATTTCAAATTCGCCGCGTTCCGATGGTTTTATTTGTCGGCAAGCCTCAAAAATCTTGGGCGAAAAAAGCCAACAATTCATCGAAACAAAGGAATTTTCATCAATCGTTTCGGGCTTTTCAACGATTTTGATTAAATCTCCGTTTTCGTCCGATTCTACCGTTGCAAATTTTTTAATTTTTTCTTCGGAAATATTACTTTTTTCAATCAAACCTTTGCGCGAAAAAGCGACGAATCCCGTTTGACTAAGTTCGCGTAATTCGCGCAAAGCATTGAACGGATACAGATTATCGGAATTGACTACCAAAAATAATTCATCACCGACAAATTTTTCCGCCGCCAAAACTGCATCTGCCGTGCCGCGCGGTTTTTCTTGAATTGCAAACGAAATTTTGTAATTTAACGCCGCGCAAAAATCTCGAATCGCTTGATGCTCGTCGCCGATAATCAAACAAAATTCAGAAAAGCCGGCTTTTGAAAGATTCTCGAAAATAAATTCGAGCAAAGTTTTATCGCCCCGCACAGGCATTAAAGTTTTAATACCGAGCGAGGCGATTTTTGTTTGTTCCGAATTTAAATTTGCGTCCGAAAAATCTGCCCGCAACCGCGTTCCGAGTCCGCGTGCGAGAATTACGGCTTTTTTCGTTTTGAGTTCCATCTTCAGATGGCAAACTGCCAGCGAAGCGAAGCAGTTTTTGCATTAATTGAATTCGAGATTGCCGGCGTTGAGCAACCGTTCCGCTTCGCTTACGGTTGCCGCCAACTGAGGTTAGAACTCAGAACTAATAACCGCAATGGTAATTATAAACTTCCATTGCCTTTGTCCATTTGCCGTCAGCGCGTTTGTAAATCTGAAAATTATTGCCTTCAAACGCTTGCCCGATGGTGAAAATTTCCGCCGTTCCGTCGCCGTCCGCGTCAAGCGCATCGAGCAAAAGTTCGTTCAAAATGCCGCTGTCAACGTCTTTGATGTCTTGGCTCATCACGTCCGCTTGTTTGATTAACTGAAAATCGGTGTGTGCCAAAGCATATTTGCCGTCCGCGCCTTTTTCGGCAATTATAAACAGCAAAGCGCGTTCGGTTTTCGTCGTCGGAAGCCAATAAGAACCGACAAATTCAGCCTTTTTATCGTTGTTCACATCAAGTCCGGTCAAATTGTGATAACGCAAACCTTTCAAATTTGCGTCGGAAACTTTTTGCTTTGTCATTTCGGCTTTGACGAGCTTTTCAATCTCCGTGCGTTCGGCAAGCGTCGGCGTTCGGCGCGTTCCCAAACTGCCTTTTTTCGGTGTAATATCCGTTGCCAAAGCCATCACCAAACCTTTCAGAGGCTTTTTGGAAGTATTGGTTACTGTCGCCATATTCGCCGCACAATCGCCGCCTTCGGGACCTTTCACGACATTGACTTTGCCGTTTGCAATGCCGCCAAAAATCAAACTATAAGTCGTTTTCGGCGTGTAATACATCTTGGAAAAATCCTTCCAACCGTTTTCCGAGTTCGATTGAAGTTCGACAATTTTGCCCTTCTCAACCTGCACAATCGGCTCAAGCGCACGACCGTCGTTCAAAACCGCAAAAACTATCTGCTTTTTCTGCGCCAAAATCGGCGAAATCAACGAAGCAATTAATAAAACCGAAGTAAATATTTTTTTCATACTTTTGTCAAATCTTCTGTGCAATTTGTCTTGTCTTACATTTATTCTAATAGGGCTTTCCTATAAAAAATTGAGTAATTTTAATGATAAAATCAGATTGTCAAAATTATCGGCAAAATCATCCAGTTGCGCTTTTCTATTTTGATACTTGGTTTTTTGTAAAAGTGCGGTGGTTAAAGTCCTCAAACT
>JANNYB010000240.1:0-53177 GCA_031409875.1 Acidobacteriota bacterium
CGGCTAAGACTTCCGGCTCAAGTCCAAATAATGACTTGATTCGATTTTTAGGAAACATTTTTAGGTTATCAAGACTCATAACCTTAATAAATTTTCAATGAACTTGATTTTCTAGAGAAGTTTATCGGAACATCTATTAGGGCGCGATACAATATGTTCTACAACAAAATTGCTTTCGTCGAGAATTTGAAGCGTGTAAAAACATCGGTAATTTTCTCGCTTTAGTAACAACAGGCGATTCTTCGGGATGTTGAAGAAATCCATATCCTCGATGTCCGGCTCAAATTCCGTTATCGGTGAAGGAATTACTCCCGGAATCTCGAATGGTAAACGTAAGCGAAGGACACGCCCGGTGTGTGTCGTGCGAACTATTTACACGCAACCTTTAGCTTGAAGAGAAGCGAGTTTCAAATAGGCGGTTCCTTCGGACATCGGCTTGCCTTTCTCACCAATACCGCAAGCCATACGAGTTCGAGCTGATTTAAAACCAATTGTTACTTCATCAATCCCGATTAAACGGCTGTGCCGAAAGACATAGAGATAAATTGTTTGTTCGTATGTGTCTAGTCGGGGAGCAAGATTGTCCTGAAATTGCGTAAAAAATTCTTCGAGATTGAGCATATTATTCAATTAAAAGATTCGACTTAATTTACTCTTAACATCAAACTCTATATTTTTCAATTGTGCAATGTAGTCGTGTTATAGTGAAAATCGAGATTGCAGATTGAATTGAGTGCAATATGAAGTTCCTTTAGGCGAAAAATTCTAAGACCAATATGAAAAAAACTTTTCTGATATGTTTTATTTGTCTGATTTTCTGTGTTTCGATTCACGCTCAAAACATTGTCGGGAATTGGAAACTAACTTGGATTGTCATTGAGTTGGATATGGCTTATTCGATAATGGCTCCGATTACTTTGAGCATCGAGGAAAACGGCAAGATTAGCGGAAACGGCGGTTGCAATAGTTTTACCGGAAATTTTTCGTATAAAAAAAAGAAATCCTACAAAAAGCCTGTGAAGATAAAATTTAAAGATATTGTTTCTACCAAACTGGCTTGTGAAAAGCCTTCGGCAACCGAAAATGCCTTTTTCCGAAGTTTGCGAGAAGCCGACAAGATTTATATCGAAAATGAAGAACTAATCATAGAAAGTTCAAAAATCGGAAATACAATGAATTTTTTAAGAGTAAGCAGTCTGACAGAATAAGATAAAGGTATTTTCTTCGGAATAGCTGAAAGCTGATAGCGAATAGCTAATAACTTCGAGCGCAGTTTTAAGTTATCAGCTATCAGTTATCAGCTTTCAGCTATTCCGAATGTTTCTTTCATACAATATGTGTCCGACTCCTTAGTAAATTGAAAACTTTAAAAGTGTCGAGTGCGCCGAAAAATTTTACGCCTCAATAATTTCGACTTTTGTTTCAATCAAAGTTTTCGGAATCAAAGCAGGGAAATAAGCCATAATTTCCTCAACTTTCGGTCGTCCGCCCGCAAATCCGGTAACTGCCGGAGGACCTGTCAGAATCAAAGGCGCAAGTTCTTTGGTAAATCTTTCGACATCCGACTTTGATTGTCCGCGAACGCCGAAACGTAATTGAACTTCGGGAATGTCGGGCGCTGGTTCGCCTGCGAGATGTCCGTGCGTCGCGTTCACACCGACGAATTCAGTTAAAATCACATCGAAATTTAAGCCTAAATTTTCTAATCGTCTTCGTAAAATTTGGTCAGCGGCTTTGGCTTTTTCAAAAGCGTCGGGATAAGCATAAACCAGCGTTCCGACGGCTTTCCAACCAGCCGCGTAAGCAATCGAAACTTTATAAAATTCGGTATTCGGATGTCCTTTAATGCCGAAAACTTTGACGCGATTTTCGCCGTCGCCCGCGAGATTTATTGTCGTAAAATCAGCGACAACATCGGGCGTGATGTATGCTTTCGGGTCGCCCATTTCGTATAAAAGTTGTTCTTTAATTGATTGAATATTAACTCGTCCGCCGGTGTTTTCGTGTTTTGTTACGACAAATTCACCGTTTGGCGAGGCTTCGATAATCGGGAAACCGATGTTCGCAAGGTCAGGAATATTTTGCCAATCGTATTGACAATTTCCGCCCGAAGATTGTCCGCCGCATTCGATGATGTGTCCGGCGATTGTTCCGGCGGAAACTCTGTCCCAATCGTCAAACGTCCAGCCAAATTCGTGCATCAACGGCGCAAGCGTCAAACCTGTGTCCGTAAGTCGTCCGCCGACAATGATTTGTGCGCCTTTGTCCAATGCTTCAACGAGCGGTTGTGCGCCGAGATAGACGTTTGCGCTTTGGACTTTATCACGAATTGCGGAAAGCGGTTCGCCTGTTTCCATATTGACAATTTCAACACCTTTTTCAGCGAATTCATCAAGCCGCCCAAGAATATCGTCGCCTGTAACCACGCCGATTTTAACTTTTCCGCTCAAACCTAATTCTTCGGCGACAAGTTTTATTGCTTCGGCGCAACCTTTGACATTTACGCCGCCCGCGTTTGATAAAACTTTGATGTTTTTTTCAACACAATCGGGCAAAATCTCGCGCATCAGCGTTACGAAATCTCGCGCAAATCCGGCGTTGGGATCGCGTTGACGTTGTTTTTGGACAATGCTCATCGTTACTTCGGCGAGATAATCGAGCATCATATAATCAATTTGCCCATTACGCACTTGATCAATCGGCGCAGTCAACAAATCGCCCCAAAAACCTTGTCCGCCAGCAATTCTTACTTTTTCTTTCATAACTCAAATAAAGTCAATGTTTTATTATCACTTGCGGCAACTTTTGAGAAGCCGTTTTCTAGTCTTTGAACTGCAATTTTTTGATAAGTTTCGTTGATTTCAAAACCGATAAACTTTCGGTTTAAGTTTTTTGCGGCAACGGCGGTTGTTCCGCTTCCGATAAATGGATCAAGCACGATTTGATTTTCGCGCATCGTCAATTTTATCAAAAACTCAATCAATTCAAGCGGCTTTTGCGCTTCGTGAACTCGTTTTTCGTTTGGCGCAAATCCAAATTCTAATAAATTTGTCGGACTTGAACCGTTTAATTTGCAGTCTTCCAAATTAATTGCGCCGACTCCGTTCTTCAAAATGTTATCGGTTATTGTAATCTTGTAAGGCTTGATAAACCAAGCAATCGGCTCATAAATCGGAGCTAGATTTCCGAGTCGCCAGCCTTGCCATTCTTCAACTTCTTTGTCTAAGCCTCGTTTTTCCAACACATTTGTTAAACGAGCCGCCCGATGATGTGCGGAATTCTTTTTCCACGCCAAAACGTCTTTCAATAAAAACCCCGAATCTTCAAAAGCGTTGATAACTCGGTGAAGCGTGCGTCTTGCTCCAAAAACGAAAAGCGTTGAGCCTTCTTTCATTTTCGGAAAAAGTAAGTTTGTCCATTTTGAACACCATTCTTGATACTCTTTACCGATGTTTCTATCAGCCGAACTCCAACCATTTATCGGTTTTCCGCGCCGCTTGAAGCCTGATTTTCCCGCTTGTGCGGGCGAACTTCCCAAATAAGCCGAATTTGTGTTGTTATGCAAAACATCCCAATCGTCCAAACCTATGCCGTAAGGAATATCAGACAAAAATAAATCAATACTTTTAGCGTCCAAATTTGCCAAATGTTCCAGACAATCGGCGTTGGTAATTTTGTTTAAGTATTGATTATTCATAGCTTTATTGCTTTTTCAATAGTTTTAATTTTTGCCTCAATTTTTTCCGATTTAATCAAAAGTCTGATTGCTTCTTCTTTTGATAAAGTTTGAAATTCAAGAATTTTATTTTTCCAAAATGTGATTCCTTCGTTGCCGATTTCTTTAGTTTTATCTATTTCAATTTGTTTATATTTTGCCAAAATATCAAGATTCTGTCCGACAATTTCACAAACTTTCATATCAATTGCAGACCAATAAATGTTGGAATTTTGCCAATCAGTTTTTTCGACAACTTTGCTTAAATTATTGCCTGTTTCCCAAAGCATTTGCAAATCTTGATTGGTATGAAAATCAAGCAAAAAATGAAAGTGCGTATAAGAAATAAGAGTAACATTTTTCTCGATTGCTTGAGCGTAGATTTGACTTTTTGTATTTGGAAATTGAGTCAATGGAGCAAGCAAAAGCGCGTAATTATCATCTTTTCGCCAAGTATCTAAAGCATTTACTTTGAAATCTTTTTGGTTTTTTGCAGTTCGTGAAAGCCGAAAAGTCTTGGCATCTCCAACGACTGAATAATTTTGAGTTTTACCGAAAACATCGGCTGAATTTCCTCGTGCGCCTAACACTTCGGACTCAATTCCAAGATGATTTAGCGATTTTGCCAGTAAAATGTCCGAGAATTTTGCCCAAAGTTTTTCTTCCGAACTGTCGTGAGCAAACATTTCGGGTAAAATTCCGCAGTCAATTAAATTATTGCTTAATTCCTTGCGTGAAAGTGTTGAAAGATAGTTTTCGAGGGTATTAAAAGCACTCTTTTCTTTGGCAATTTTGAAGATTAGGTCAATTATTTTGCTTCTCATTTATTTTCATTGCATGGCAAATCACTTCAAATTCTTGAACACTTTACACACCGCGAACTTTCGGCGTGTCGTTTTTGAAAATATATGCGAGCGATTTATAGACGAGTTTCGCACAGAGAAAAGCGGGCGCGTCGGAGTTGTCCATTTTTGAAAATTCGACTAAATCCATTCCGACAATGCGGCGTTTTTCGGCGAGTTTTCTGATTAAGGTCAAAGTTTCATACCAGCCGAGTCCGCCGGGTTCGGGCGTTCCGGTTGTCGGAACTAGACTTGGGTCGAGTCCGTCAATATCAATCGTCAGATAAACATTTTCGGTCAAAGAATTTACCGCGTCATCAATCCAATCGGTGCGCCCGACGACATCTTTTGCCCAAAAGATTTTCGTGTGCGGCAAATCGTCCAAACTTCGCGCTTCTTCCGCAGAAATCGAGCGAATTCCGACTTGGACAGCCGGAATTTTCAAATCTTTGACGGTTCGCGCCATAATCGAAGCGTGCGAATATTTTGTGCCGTCGTATTCATCGCGCAAATCGGCGTGTGCGTCAATTTGAAGAATCGAAATGTTATGAAATTTTTCGGCGTGAGCTTTGATTATCGGTGCGGAAACGGAATGTTCGCCGCCGAGCATACAAATAAATTTATTAGCTTTGAGCAATTCTTTTGTATGTTCGTAAAGCTCGTTCATCATTTTTTCGGGCGTTTCGCGCGGGGCAAATTCGTCCAAAGTATGAATTCCGACTTTATAAACTTCCGCATCGGTTTCGTCGTCGTAAAGCTCCATATTGCGCGAAGCGTCAATTATCGCCGACGCGCCTTGCTCCGTTCCGACTCCGAAAGAAACCGTGCCTTCATACGCGACGGGCAAAACCAAAATCCGCGCTGTTTCAAACGCGGAAAATTCGGCTTCATCAATACCGCCGAAATTCATCGGTAATTGTGCGGATTCAGACATTTTAATTTGGGATTTGGGATTTGGGATTTGGGATTTACGGAAAAAATCCGCAATCCGCAATCCCAAATCCCAAATCGTTATGGAATATCAACTCCCAAATCCTTGCCGCTGAACGAGAATGTCGGACGCTTGCGACCTTTCATATATTTGGCGGCAGTTTGTGAAAGTGCCGTAACCAATAACGGTAAAGCGATTGACGGATCACACGGAACGTAAGCGGTAATTGCATTTTTGAGCAATTTTCCGAAAACGCTCGTATGAGTTCCGCTAAATGAAGGCGTGCGAATATCGAGCGGTGCGGAATCGGTCGTAACCGAAACAGCATATTTATGTCCGCGCGGCGTGGTTCGTGTGATATAGCTGGAAACTTCCGCCATATTTACCATATTTTGACTGGAAATACTGCCAAATGTCAGAATGCCCGAATTGCGCGTGCGTTGGGCGATGTGCATCATTTCCATCGTGTCTTGCGTGATGTCAAAAGTAAATTGGATTTTCTTTTCAAAACGCGCACGGGCAATGCCGACGGAAATCGGACCTTCGAGAATATCAGGACAGAAAACCGGAATGCGCGATTTGAAAGCGGCGGTTAAAATACCGTCTTCGTGGGCAATTTCGGCGAGTTCACGTCCGAGCAAGTGCAAAAATTCGCGCACCGAATACGGGCGTGTCATATCCAATTGATTGATAACACTGCCAATCCATTCGTCGGCTTCGTGATATTCATCTGAATTTGCGAGCAAATCGCCGACACGCACAACATCGGATTGTTCGAGTTCGTCGTCGCTCATCGAAGGATGCGCCTGATAATGATTGCGACCCAAAGTTTCGTGAATATCGTGAAACAGAACCGTGCCGGACAAAACCAACACATCAACAAAACGATTTTTGATGACGTAAGCCAAAAGCCGACGCATTCCCGAAGTAATCAAATTGCCTGAACCGCAAAGATAAATCGTCGAATTATCGTCGAGCATATCGAGCCAAATGCGATGCGCTTCGGCAAGTTGTTTTGCTCCAAACCCTGCGCCTTCCATCTTTTCAAGAAGTCCCGCGACGCTTCTATCGCGGTCAACCGGAATCGGTCTTGTCGGCACGGTTAAAAATTTTGAAGCCTTTGTTTTTTTCTGAGCTACCATAAAATCTCCAATAAATTAAATTACGAATTTCAAATTACGAATTACGAATTACAGAATTTTATTTAATTCGTAATTCGTAATTCGTAATTCGTAATTCGTAATTCGTAATTTTCACTCGCTGCCATTCGGCGCGAGATATGTATAACTGTCGGCTTGGCGTTCGTAATAGCCGATAATTTCTTCGCCGATTTTGGCGGAAATTTCGCCGTCTTTGATTCGTTGCAGAACGGTTCGACGAAATTGGTCGGTTAATTGAACGCTGTCAAAACGCACGGTTTCCAAAGAATCCGCGACAGTTGCGCCTCGTATAACTTTTTTGATGATATATCCGTCTTCGCCGATATGAATATGCGCTTCGTGGGGAACTCCGAAAAGGTTGTGATTGTTTCCCATCACTTCCTGATATGCACCGACCAACATCATCGCCAAATAATAAGGTTTTCCTTCTTCCAATTTGTGCAATTCGAGGACAGATTTGACATCGTGTAAATCAACAAATTTCTCAACAATTCCGTCCGAATCGCACGTTATATCACAAAGTGTAGCATATTCCGTCGGTTTTTTATTTAGACGGTGAATCGGAATTATCGGAAAAAGTTGTTCCAAAGCCCAATTATCGGGTATTGAACGGAAAACCGAGAAGTTTGCGAGGTATTTGACGCATAAAAGTTTGCGTAAGTCGTCAAATTCCTCTGATACATATTTCTTTTGTTGCGCGTATTCATCGGCTTTTTCGCAAACATCCCAAAAAAGAACCTCGCCCTTACCACGATCTTCCAAAGAAAGCAAGCCGAGATTAAACATCGAAAATAAATCTTCGCGGTGTTCGAGCGCGTCGTGATAGTATTCGCGGTAGTTTTTAGCGTTAATTGTCTCGCGCAAATCGAATAATTCTTTGACGACTTGCGGATCATTGTTACCATTCACAATCGGCGTGGCAATGTCGTCAACGACGGTTTCGATTTCGTCTTGAATATTCGTTACCAAAATTGCGTGATAAGCCGAAAGATAACGCCCCGATTCTTGAATAATCGTCGGATGCGGCACATCTTCGTCGTCGCAGACGGTTTTGATGACATAAACTACATCGTTGGCAAATTCTTGCGCGTTATAATTTGCCGAAGATTCAAATGCCGTTTTCGAGCCGTCATAATCAACCGCCATACCGCCGCCGACATCCAAATATTGAATTGGAATATTCATCTGCCGAATCTTCGCGTAAGTTCGTGAGGCTTCCTTCATTGCGTTCTTAATGCGTTTAATATCAGTAAGTTGCGAGCCGATGTGGAAATGCAAAAGTTTCAACATATCGGTTCGTCCGGCAACTTGCAGGCGGCGGATAACTTCTAAAATTTCAGTTGTCGTGAGTCCGAATTTCGCCGCTTCGCCGCCGGATTTTTCCCATTTTCCCGAACCTTTTGAATAAAGTTTGACGCGCACGCCGATCATCGGAAGTTTTCCTTCGGCATTTTCCGCCGCAAGTTTGTCAACCATTATGAGCGTGTGGTCGAGTTCGCTCATTTTTTCGATAACGATAACGACATTTTTTCCGGCTTGTGCGCCTGCAAAAGCGAGTTTGATAAAGTCGCGGTCTTTAAATCCGTTCAAAACGAGCAGGCTTTCATCAGATTGTTCCATCGCCAAAGCCGCGTAAAGTTCGGCTTTCGAGCCGGCTTCCAGCCCAAAATGATAGCGTTTGCCTTCGCGTAAGTATTCTTCGATAACAGCCCGGTTTTGATTAACCTTCATCGGAAAAACGCACAGATGTCCGCCTTTGTAGCCGTATTCTTTGATTGAATTTTTGAATGATTTCTGAAGTTTGCGGATTTGTCCGAAAAGAAGTTGCGGAAATCTTAAAAGCACCGGCGCATTGATATTACGTTTTTTCAAATCATTGATAATTTCAAAAACATCAGCCGATTCCGAATCGTTTTCCGATGCACGGACAATCAAATGTCCTTGTTTATTTACTCCGAAATATCCCGCGCCCCAATTTTCTATGCCGTATGTTTCGATTGTCTGCTCGATGACGTTGCTCAAATTTTGTGTTTCTCCAAAAAAATTAAAAATGCTGCATTCGCCCTAATTAACGAAAGAGCAAAATGAAAAATCTACCTTAACTAAAATGTAGCAAAAAACAAACTTCGGAACAACCGCTTTTTTTTTTTCGCAAAGTCAGAACGGGGAGCGGTAGCGACTTGCCGGAAATTTTAGCGAGTCGCTACCGCTTCCCGTTCTGACTTTTTTTTCTGGCACGGGCTTTGCAGAAACCTTATTCGGTTTGAGTGAATTTTGGCAGAAATCGTTGAAAAACAAGTTCTTTTATGAGATTAGCTCAAAACAAACAGTTGATATTAGACAAGAAATGTCAAATATTACTGCCATAATTTGTCACTATCCCCGGATAATAATTAGGTTTGTTGAGGTAAAAATAAATGCAATGTAAAAATCAGAAAGGTTTTTCTTTAATCGAATTACTTTTAGTTCTTGTAATAATCGGAATTCTGGCAACCATAACTTTCCCGTTTCTTATGAATGCCAAAAGAGCCGCAGAAAACAAAAATGTGTTGGCAACTTTGCGAACAGCTTCTTCGGCGCAAGTTAATTATTTTAGTCAAAACAGCAGATTTGCCCGTCTTGCTGAATTGAATACTTCACAAAACGGAGCTTTCGGCATTGTTGCGGGAACTGATATGGTTCGCGGAAAATTTACTTTTCAGATGTCTCCCGTTACGCCGACTGATACCCAACTCCGTGACGGCTATTCGATTGTTGCGACAAAAGCCGTCGCCGGAAGCGAATTGCCTTGCATCATCTCGCTTGATCAAAGCGGTTTTATTCTCGAAATTACAAGTTGTTAATTTTTAGTTTCCTGACGATTTCAAACTATTTTGCACCAATCAAACCCGTTGTGCGGTAGCGAACTGACAAACCTCGCCAAGTCGCTGCCGCTCCTCGTCATTTTTTTTAATTAAAAAGAATGACAAACATTATTATAATTTGTTAAACTAATACTTGTCCGGTTTTCTCACAAAAATTTCGGTCGAGCCACTCGAAAAACACTTTCTAATCTGTCCCAATCATTCCAAATCAATTTTCCTAAATTCGGTGAATAAACCAATGAATATTTTTGAAGACCTTGTTGAAGAGTTAAAAGAAGAAAATCTGCTCGAAGAAACGGTAATCGAGCTTAATCAAGAAAGAGAAAGAGCAGCAAATAAAACTGCTTCGGAGTTTTTTGCCGTCGCAAACGAAAAACCGTCCGCGCCTGTTGAAGAGGATTTGGATGCGGTGTTAAATGAATTTAAAGATATTCTCGATGATGAATCCGAACCGTTGCCCGCCGCGCCTTTGGCGGAAAACTTTGCCGCTTTTGCAGAAACCGCACAAGCCGATAACGCAGAACAAATTTTACTGAAATCACAAATTGAATATCCGCCCAACGCGCCGATTGCGCCGGTGCCGGATTTGCAAGCGAATTTTTACACGAGCCGCGCGACAGACGAAGTTTCGGGGCTTCAATTAGTCGAACACGTTTTTTCGGGTGTCGAGCGCGAACAGATGAAAACCGTTCCGAAACCTTACGATGATTTGGAATGCAAAAAGGCTTTGCACGCATTTATGCAGGTTTCCGCCGACATAAATTCGCCGGAACACGCGCAAGCTGAATTTCGCTTGATGCAGGAAACCGAAAGCTGGTATTCCGCACTTTCGCGCCGTGACCGAAATATTTCCGTAACTCACTTGCGCCGATATTGCGAAACGACACGCCCGAGTTTAAGCTCGACGGCTTTGATTTCGCTTGCAAGATTTTATCGAAACGCGCCTTTTACTGAACAAGTTCGCAGTAAATTCGATTTTATCGTAACGCGCTTGATGACCCGCGAATTGAATAATGACAAGCGCGATATGCCGTTCAAACGCGAAGAATTGATCGGACATCTCAAAAAACTCTATTCGCAATGGGCGAGCATTCCGCTATACACGGCGAATGATGACGATACCGAAATTTTGCTGATTGCGCTGAAATTTGAAGAATTTATGAACGAAGCGGAATCTGCCGAAAGTTTTGACAGCCTGATAAATGATGATTTCTTTAATCGTCTGCGGGCGTTTAAGGAAAGCACGAACGAAAACTTTTTTGCACCGCTGGTTACGGCGGCAACAATCGAATGCAATGTCCGCGTCGGCAATCGTTATGTTGATTTAATCCGCGCCGAAAAAGAAAAATTCGATAAAAGCGTTTTGGAAGACAAATACGGTTTTCTGCACGATCAGGCAATCTCGGAATCTTCGAGCAAAACGCTTCAACTCGTTCAAATTCTTGAAGGTAAAGTTGAAATTGAAGAAGCGAACACAGTCGAAAACATTATTGACGAAGCTCCGAAGCCTGATAAAAAAGAATCACCGAAATTCGCAAAAACGTCAAAGTCTGCACCAGCCAAAGTCAACAAGGTAAGTTTTCAAGTAAATAAATGGCTTTTGGCAGCCACCATTTTGATTGTTGTCGTCAATGTTGGTTTGTATTTTTGGATGAGTTCGGGTGATACCAAAGATATAAACCAAAAGCCGGTGGTCAAAGTGAATCTCGAAAATTCGCCGTTTCACGAATTTATCAAAGAAGCCCGCGTCGGTAATAACACATTTTTCGGAGTTATCAGTCCAAATTGGGCAAGTCTTCCGAAAGAAAAACAGGAAGATATTCTGAAAAAAATCTATGGCGTTGGCGGTGAAAAAGGTTTCTCGAAGGCGCAACTTCTCAACAGCGACGGCAAAACTGTCGCCTATATTGATTCGCAAGGCAGCCAAGTTTATTAAATTTGCGTATTTCCCCTTTTACGCTTTTCTATTTTGACTCAACAACCTACAAAATTGTAGGAAAAAATAGAAATCAAAACACTTTGAGGTTCTACGCTCCTGTTGTAGAATCTCTTTTTGTTTTAGGAAAACTCCAAAACTAAAAACTCGTATAAATCATTATTTAACAATATATTAGGAGAATAAATGAACGCAAAAAACGTATTAAATTATGCCGCCGAACAAGGTGCGCTTTTCGTATCGGTGCGATTTACGGACTTAATCGGTTCGTGGCATCACTTAACTTTTCCAATTGCACATTTAACCGAAGACAGTTTTGAAGACGGTTTCGGTTTCGACGCATCTTCGCTTCGCGGCTGGGCGGCGATTAACGAATCGGATATGCTTCTCGTGCCTGATGCAAACCGCGTTTGGGTTGACCCATTTGCAATGGAAACAACGATTTGTTTGATTGCAAACGTCGTTGACCCGATTACCAAAGAAGGTTACGGATTCGATCCGCGCTCGGTTGCGGTTCGTGCCGAAAGTTATCTGAAATTTACAGGTTTGGCAGACACGGTGAACATCGGAACGGAAGCCGAATTTTTCGTCTTTGACGGAGTTTCGTTTGAAAACGGACAGCTTAAAAGCGGATTTCACATCGAAGCCGAAGAAGGTCATTGGGCAAGCGGACGACGCGGAAATGAAGCATCGCCGAATTTGGGCTATCACATTCGCCCGAAGGAAGGTTATGTTCCGGTTGCGCCGCTCGATTCGATGATTGATTTGCGAAACGCGATTTCGTTGATTTTGGGCGAAGTCGGTATTGATGTCGAATGTCATCATCACGAAGTCGCGCCGATGCAAGCCGAAATTGACTTTAAGTTTTCAAATCTTCTGCACACGGCGGATAATTTGATGCTTTTCAAATACGTTGTCAAAAACACGGCACACGCGCACGGTAAAACCGCGACGTTTATGCCGAAACCGATTTACGGCGACAACGGTTCGGGAATGCACTGCCATCAATCGCTCTGGAAAGACGGCGAACCGCTTTTTGCAGGCAACGAATACGCCGGACTTTCCGAAATGGCGAAATTCTACATCGGCGGATTGCTCAAACACGCGCCCGCTCTGGTTGCGTTTGCCGCGCCGACGACGAATTCTTATAAACGATTAGTTCCGGGTTTTGAAGCTCCGGTAAATCTGGCATATTCGGCAAGAAATCGTTCTGCCGCCGTGCGAATTCCGATGTTTTCGAGTTCGCCGAAAGCCAAACGGCTCGAATTTCGTCCGCCCGATCCGTCGTGCAATCCGTATCTGACATTTGCCGCGCTGATGATGGCAGGACTCGACGGCATCCAAAACCGCATTGATCCGGGCGAACCGCTCGACAAAGACATTTACGATTTGTCGCCCGAAGAATTAAAAGACGTGCCAAACTTGCCGGGAACTTTGGACGACGCGCTCAAAGCCCTCGAAGCCGACCACGAATTCTTGCTCAAAGGCGATGTTTTTTCAATCGCAATGATCGAACGCTGGATAAAATACAAACGCGAAAACGAAATTCAACCGCTTCGTTTGCGCCCGCATCCGCTTGAATTTTCAATGTATTACGACATCTAAAATCCGTTTAGAGTTCAAACTGTAGTTTGCAAATCGCCACGCTTCGCTGGTGATTTCACACGCTAAAGCGTGAACTCTGAACATTAACCCAACAAAGGAGCAATTTTTATTGTTCCTTTTTTCTTTTCCCAAGGTTTTCTATAATGAAGACTTCTTTGATTCAAAATTACTTTGTAATATACTCATTACTGACCTGTTGAATCTTTTCAATTCAGATTAAAATAAAATATGAGCAATGCTTTAGATAAAATATTTCAAGCCTGCAATCCTTTGAAATCTGCGACTTCGGAGTTTTATGTAGATTGTCGGGAAGCCCGTGGCGGAGATGCTTTTGTCATGACATTTCTTGATAATTTGAAAAAATGTGGTGTTGTAGATTCGGAAACTAACGGAAAAGGCGATTTTCTGTATTTTTTATTCTCAGGTCATAGCGGTTGTGGAAAATCTTCTGATTTGGTTTATCTGACTCAAAAGTTAAAAACTCATTGTTTTGATAATGTGCAGTATTTTCCGATTTATTTAGATGTTTCGGAATATCTCGATGATTTCGATGTTTCAACAACAGACATTTTGTTGGCGATTGTTACCGAATTAGCCGCAACTTTGGATGAAGAACTCGGCATCAAACTCAAAGACACTTATTTTCAAAATCGTCTGTCGGAACTCAAAGAATTTTTTCTCAGCGAAGTTGAGATAAGCGAAGGTGAAGTGGGAATTTTCGGCAGTAAAGTCAAAGTTAAAAGACTGCAAACCAATCAGGAAGGACGGCAAAGAGTTCGGGAAGCCTTAAAATTAAAAACTTCCAGTATGCTGACCGAAATAAATCTACTTTTTCAAAAAGCGCGGAATGAGATTCGCAAAAAAACTTGCGGCGAAACATCTCTGAAATATTCGGATATTGTCATTATTCTCGATAATTTGGAAAAGATTCAGCGTTTTGAAAATGCCGAAGAAGGACTTGCTTCGCACGAAAGACTGTTTATTGATAACTACGCGCAACTTACGGCTTTGGAAACTCATATTATTTACACCGTTCCTTTGCGGCTTGTGCGCTCGCCTTTGGGCAAAAGACTTTCAAATTATTACAGCGAACCTTTTGTTTTGCCGATGGTCAAAACTTTCGACCGGAAATCGAAAAAGCCTTTTGACATCGGCGAAAAAGCCTTAAAAAGCATTTTGCAAAAGCGTTTTGGAAAGATTCCGATTGATGATGCTTTTGAGAAAGACGCGCTCGAATTCTTGATAAAATACTCCGGCGGAAGTATTCGTGATTTGATAAGATTTGTCAGAAACTCGATTGCACAAATAAACGAATTTCCGATAAAGCTGAATCACGCCAAAAATTCTCTGAAATCGAATATCCAAATTTACAGCACAGGCATTCCCGAAAGTCATTGGGCAAAACTTGCGCGGGTTGACCTTTCGCCCGACCAAACTTTTCCGAATGACGATGAAGATTACCGCGATATGTTGGCAAATCAGAGCTTGCTCGAATATATCAACGGCGGAAACGAAGATATTTGGGAAGAAGTCGCGCCGTGGTATGCCGTCAATCCGATTGTCAGAGAATTAAGACAATTCAAATCTGCCAAAGAAGCTATAAAGACAGCCGAAAGCAAATTGCGCTAACCAAAAATTGTGGCAATATCAAACAAAATAATTGAAGACGATGTTTTCGATTCGGAGAGTTTAGAAAACGAAACCGAATTTAAAACTTTGGTGCGTTCAATCAAACTTTCCAAAGGTTTTTCGTTGTTTTTTGCCCGCGCCAATGAAATTTCGACACAAGCCGAATTGATTGCAAATCTTGAAAATGAATTTCCGAAAGAAAAAATAGTGGTAATTCATTTCAGAAACCAAACAAACCATTTTCTTGATGCACTTCGGAAAATTCTGGCTAATCAAAAACCTTTTGCAGTTTTAGTTTATGGGCTAAACGATTCTTTCCCGACAACGCCAGATTCGCCAAAAAACAGTTTTATCAAAAATCTCAACGCTTCGCGCAATTCGTTTCAGAAAACATTTGATTGCCCGATAGTTTTGTTCGTGCCGGATTTTGCAATCACCGCAATTATGCGTGGCGCAAACGATTTTTTCTCCGTCAGGTCAAACGTATTTTATTTTGAAGATCGGGAAAACAAAAAAGAATCTCAAATCGGGCAGATTATTTCTGAAGGTTTGACTGAAATTGGTTCGCTGACAATCGAGGAAAGAAAGGAAAGAATCAAAACGATTCACGATTTGCTGAAAGAAGAAAAAGACAAAGAACGTCAAGTTAGATTACATTTAAGTTTAGGACAACTTTATTACTTTTCCGCCGAATACAAAAAAGCTGAATTTGAATATAATTTAGCTCTAAAATTGTCGAAAAAGCTCAATGATTTAGAAATTAAAGCGCATATCTATAATAATTTGGCTAATGTTTATCGTGAACAAGGCAGATACGCAGAAGCGATTGAGAAATATGAAGAAGCCTTAAAGATTGGTGAGAAAACTATCGGCAAAGAAGGTCTTAATTATGCTGTTCGCTTGAGTAATTTGGCTAATGTTTATCGTGAACAAGGTAGATATGCGGAAGCGATTGAGAAAATAGAAGAAGCCTTAAAGATTGGTGAGAAAACTATCGGTAAAGAACATCCTAATTATGCTACTCGCTTGAATAATTTGGCTGCTGTTTATGATTCACAAGGCAGATACTCAGAAGCGATTGAGAAATTAGAAGAAGTCTTAAAAATTGATGAGAAAACTATTAGCAAAAAACATCCTGAGTATGCTATTCACTTGGGTAATTTGGCTGTGGTTTATGAGGCACAAGGAAAATATCAAGAGGCGTTAGATTTGTTTGAAGAAGCATTGAGAATTAATGAGAAAACATTGCCGAAAAATCATCCTTATACGATTCAAGGCAGAGAAAGCGTGGCGCGGTGTCGGGCGATGTTGGGGAAATAACGAGCGATGAAAAGTTAAAGTTAAACCTTGAAATCTGAACAATTTAATTTCGGGTTTGTTGATTCGTTTCATTCGTCTTAAACTTACAATTTATGAAAATTGAGCCGATAGTTTTAGAAGGGAAATTCGTTAAATTAGAGCCGTTGAAAATCGAGCATTTGGACGCGCTGTGCGAGGTTGGGATGACGGATTCGATTTGGTTTTTTACGGCGAATGTCGTGCAGACGGTTGAAGATATGCGGCGGTATGTCGAAACGGCTTTGGACGAAGCCGAGCGCAATGTCGCTTTACCGTTTGTTACGATTGATAAGAAGGAAAACAAAATCGTCGGTTCGACGCGGTTTGGAAATATTGATGTGAAAAATCGCAAAGCCGAAATCGGTTGGACGTGGATAAGTCCTTTGTGGCAAAGAACTTATGTCAACACCGAAGCGAAACTTTTGATGTTGACTCACGCTTTTGAAACTTGGGATTGTGTGCGTGTGGAATTGAAAACCGACGTTTTAAATGAAAAATCGCGCAATGCTATTTTGCGGCTCGGTGCGAAACAAGAGGGAATTTTGCGCCGTCATTTGATTACCGAATCGCAACGCTTTCGTGATACGGTTTATTTCAGTATTATTGACAATGAATGGCAAGATGTGAAGGAAAATCTTCGCACAAAGCTCAATGAAAATTTATGAAGAAGTTTTTGATTTTTACTTTTATTTCAGCTTTTTTGTGCGCGTGTTCAACCGAAACGAATACGCAAAATACGATAGTTGACAAGGTTCGGGGAAATACGAATTCTCAAAACGCAAACGCAAACGTAATTCAAAATGCAAACACGATAGAAAACATCAATGATGCGCCGATAAATCCGGCAAATTCCACAAATTCGGTTGATGCGAATCTCGGTTTATCGGAGAATCCGATAAACCGGAAACTTCAAAAGATGAACAATTCGGCAACAGTTTCAACGGAAAAGCCGAAACTTACGTTTGTTCCCGCGCCGCAAAATTCGGGCGTGGCAACCAAAATGGGCGACAACGGGGAATTTATTCAAATTCGCGTTTTCAATTCCGATCCGCAAATTAAGAGCATCGAACAAGTTGTAACCACCGATAAATTAAAAATTGTTCTCAAAAACGGCAAAGTTTTAAATGTTACGGTTGATAAAGATTTCAATTCGGAAAGATTCATAAGCATTTCGCCCCAAGAAATTTTAATTCTCGCCGGATTAGCGAAAAAACCGGACGAATCGCAAACAGGCAGTAAATAAAGGTGAAAAAGTGAAAAGGTGAAAAAGTGAAAAAGTTTGACGGCATTAAACTAAACTAAACTTTTTCACCTTTTCACTTTTCTACTTTTTCACTTTATAATCTTATTTGGATGGAAAAGTTCAGCATAATTTGTCCTTGTTGCGAAACAACGCTCGTGATTGACGCGCAAACCGGCGCGATTTTGGCGCACGAAGAGAAAAAGAAAGTTCTCGGTTCGTTTGAAGATTTGCAAGGCGAATTAACCAAACAAAAAGAATTGCGCGAACAAATTTTTGCACAAGAAATGTCGTCGCAAAAAGACCGCGAACGCATTTTGGAAGAAAAATTTAAGGAAGCAATGAAACGCGCCGGCGACGAAAAAGACGTGCCGTTTAGAAATCCGCTCGATTTTGATTAGGATTTTGAAGTAGTTGGAAAGAATTATTATCCACAGATGAACACGGATAAACACAGATAAAAAATCAGATAAATTATCCGTTTTTATCTGTGTTCATCTGTGGACAAAAAAATGAAAACAATCGCTCAATATTGCCAAAAATGCCGCGCCGCGAATCAACCGGGCGAAGCGCATTGCAACAGTTGCGGAACGCGGCTGATGATTGTCGTTTTTCCGCCTGCGATTCGCCACGACGAATCAATCGTGCCGTCTTATTACGAAGATCATCTGCTCGAACGAGTTTCGCTGCTCGAATTGCATCTCGCGCAGATGACCGAACATATCAAAACGACTTACGAATTTGTGCGCCTCGAAGCCGAAAAGTTTAAGAAAGATCACGAATTTTTACAGGTTTTCTTTGAAACAATCGAGAAAATGAATCCGCATCTGGCAAACGAAATCAGCCGCAATTTTCTCGAAATCCGCGATGAAAAAATCGCCAAAAAGAAAACGAAAAACAAACGCGAACATCTTTTGAAGGGAATTTTTGAAGCTCACGAGCCGAAAAAAGCCGAACTTTTTACGCATTTTGTTAATGAAGGCTTCAAACTTTTGGACGCAGGCGAAGAAAAACAAGCATTTTTGAATCTCGAACGCGCCGCTCTGCTTTCGCCGGAAAATGTGCCGCTTTTTGTATTTACGGCTGAAACTTTATTTCGCGCCGATAAATTTCTCGAAGCACGAAAATTTCTCGAAAAAGCGTTTCAAGTCGAACCGCGCAACGAAAAAGTTTTGCTTCTGCTCGGCGCAAGTTTGGCAGATGAAAACGATGCGGAAAATGCGCGAAAATATCTCAGTATTTTAGCGGGAAATCCACGTTTTGCGCTGTGTGTAAATTTTATTTGGGGAATGCTTGCCGCTTCAGAAATGAGTTGGACAGAAAGCCTTGCGGCATTTAAAGAATCGGCAAATGCGGAAGAAAAAGCCGAAATTTTGTATCTTATCGGCGCAGTTTATTTTCAACTCGGGCAAACGGAAAATGCTTTGAGTTTTTTGGAAAAAACCGTTGATTTTGAAGCGCGTTATGCCGACGCTTGGTTTTTGCAAAATTTGATTTTTGCACAAAACGGCGAAACCGAAAAAGCCGAAGAAATGAAACAAAAGGCTCTCGAATCACGCGAAACCGGAGCGCAATGTTTAGAATTTTTGCGAAACAAAAACGCTCCCGAAATCAAAACCGCTTTGCCTTTTTCACATTTTGCAAGCGACACGAAAATTTTAACTAAAGGTTCGCCGCGTCTGACAAAATTTTTCCGCGAACAGGTTTTGCGAGCGATTGAATAAAATCTTTGATTTGCAATTTAAGTTTGTTTCCGTTCGTGTAGTTTTGTGTTGATTCGTGGTTAGATTTTAATTTTAACCACAAATCAACACAAAATATCACGAAACGAAATCACACAAAATCCGATTATCATTTGTGAGTAAAGAAAAAATTATCGTTGCGCTCGATGTTGAAATAGCTTCGGAAGCGCGGGAAATCGTTGCGGAATTGCGCGAAGAAGTCGGCGCATTTAAAATCGGTTTGCAACTTTTTACGTCTGTCGGCTCATCTTTCGTAAGGGAATTGGTTGCATCGGGCGTGAAGATTTTTTTGGACTTAAAATTTCACGATATTCCGAACACGGTTGCCAAAGCCTCAGTCGAAGTTGCGCGGCTCGGCGTTTGGATGTTTAATATTCACGCGCTCGGCGGCGGTGAAATGATGAGGCAAACGGTCGAAGCGGTTGAAGACGTTTGCGAACGCGAAAATCTCGTAAAACCGAAAATTATCGGCGTTACGATTTTGACGAGTTCAAACCAAGAAACTTTGAATCAAATCGGCATCGAGAAAGAAATTACATCGCAAGTTTTGAATTTGGCGCAAATTTCGGCAAAATACGGTTTGGACGGTGTTGTCGCTTCGCCGCTTGAAACTAAACTGATTCGTGATGAAATCGGCAAAGATTTTTTAATCGTTACGCCGGGAATTCGTCCGAAACTTGAAACAAAAGACGATCAGAAGCGTGTAATGACTGCAAAAGAAGCCGTCGAAAACGGTTCTGATTATATAGTTATCGGTCGCCCGATTTTACAAGCGCAAGACAGATTGGCGGCAGTCAGACAGATTTTTAAGTAAAAATAAAAGATTATTGAACGTAGAATTTAAATGAATTTAACGAGATTGAATAGAGGAAACCTCAAAAATAACATTCGATTTGTCCGCAAAAATTGGCAGATTTTTTGTTTGGCGATTTTACTTTTTTCCGCCTTTTTTACGTTTTCAAAAACATCGGCGCAACAAAATACGGTCATTAATCCAAATTCGCCGACGTTTTTTCGGATTGGCGAAAGGCTGACTTATAATCTTTCGTTCGGCACTTTTACAGATGCCGGCGTTGCCGAAATTTCGGTTATTTCACGCGGAAAACTGAGCGGAAAAGATGCCGTCGAAATTCAATCGCGCTTTAAGACGACAAATTTCGTCAGCGCGGTTTTTTATTTGATTGACGAACAGCGCACGACTTTCGCGGCGGTTGAAACGGGTTTGCCGCTTTACATTCGCAAAACTTCGAGCGCGGGCGTTTTGCCGCAGGAAACGATTAACAATTTTTTAACTGTTCCGACCGCAAATTTCGATTTACCGACGCTCGTTTATCAAGCCCGTCAATACGGCGGCACGGGAACTTATCCGTTTCAAGAAGGCGATAAATTTTACACCGCAACTTTTTCAAAAACGACAAACGAAAAATTCAGAAACGAACTCGGCGAATTCGACACGAGCATTTCAACCGTCCAAAGCCAATATTTCACGGAAAAAGGCATTACGGATGTTCGCATAAATTTTACGAACGACGAAGCGCGAATTCCGGTTTTGATGCGGTTCAAAACTTCCAGAGGAATATTTTACGCGAAAATTGCGGCAATCTACCAACCCGACGTAACCGTTTCGCCAACGCCGATTCTGCTTCAAACGCCTGTTTCGTCCAATACGCCGAAACCAAATCCAACGCCGCAACCTTACGTTAATAATCAACCGCTTTCGGCGGATTTGCCCTTTAAGTTAGGCGAAACTTTGGAATATCAAATTACTGCCGCCGGAAAATATTTGGGCAACGTAACACTTCAAATCAAAGAAAGAAAACAATTTAGAACGGTTGACAGTTTATTGCTCACAGCGACCGTTACGGCGGCGCAACCTGACCAGCAGGTTTTGAAATTAAACGATTCGATTCAGACGCAAATCAATCCCGCGACGCTTTCGCCGGTTGATTTTAATACGCGGTTCAGCAATTTGTTTAATGTTTATAATCAGACCGTAAATTTTGATCAAGCAAACGGCAAAGCGCAAGTTAATGGCACAAATTTGGTTGATATTCCGACCGGAACACATAATCTTTTGTCGTTGGTTTATGCAATTCGTTCGTTTAATTTGAAGCCGAGCAACGTCATAAAAAATCCCGTCAACGACACGCGCGTCGCCGTGCTTATCGGCACAACGCCGAGCGTTTTTGTGCTTCGACCGTCCGAAGCCGAAGCCTTGACGATAAATAACGAAAAAATTTCCGCGCAAGCAATTCAAATAACGACGGGAAATCCGCAAGTTGACGCGCTTAATTTTCAACCGCGTGTATGGTTGAGCAACGACGATTCGCGCGTTCCGCTTCGCTTGATTCTCGGAAGTTACCAAGCCGATTTAATCTCGCAAAAAATAATTCTGCCGCAATAATTTCATCTAACTTTTCAAACCAGCAATCGCAGATTTTCAATAAAAAGAACGATAATTCATTGTTTTTGAATTTGTTGCGTTTAAATTTTCCTTGATATTGAAATTGAAATTTGATTTCAATTAGCTTACAATTTTAAAGATTGGTTCTAATAAAATATCAATAAATGTATAAAATATGACGTTAGCAAATTTAGGCGAAGGGGAAACTGCAAAAGTCGAGAATGTTTTGGGCGAAACTGCGATTACAAAACGGCTGATGGAAATGGGAATTGTTCCGGGCGTTTCGGTGCGCGTCGTAAAAAGTGCGCCATTCGGCGATCCGATTGAGATTCGCGTTCGCGGCTATTCTTTGGCTTTGCGAAAATCAGAAGCCGAAACTATCGAAGTTCAAATTTCAAACTAAGTGAAATCATTACAAACAAACGAAAAATCAGAAATCGTCATCGCGCTTGCCGGCAATCCGAACGCGGGCAAAACGACGCTTTTTAACGCTTTAACGGGACTGAAGCAGAAAATTGCCAATTATTCGGGCGTAACGGTCGAACGCAAAGAAGGAGTTTGGAAATTAGGCGAAAAAACGGCGCGTTTGATTGATTTGCCCGGACTCTACAGTCTTGATGCGACATCGCTCGACGAGCAAATTGCGCGTGATGTTTTGACAGGGAAAGTTGCGGATTTACCGAAGCCCGACGCGATAATTGCCGTTGTTGACGCGACAAATTTGGAGCGCAATCTTTACCTCGTAACACAGCTTTTTGAATACGAAATTCCGGTCGTCGTGGCATTAACGATGGTTGATGTTTTTGAAAATCAAAAGCACGAAATTGATACTGAAAAATTGTCTGAAATGCTCGGTGCGCCGGTTGTTTCGATTACGGCTTCAACGGGGCGCGGAATTGATGAACTTGCGGAACAAGTCAGAGCCGCCTGCGGTAGCGGGCGGTTTAAGCCGGATGAACTTGAATCTTCAGCATCAAAGACACGAAAATTAACATTCAACCACCCGCTACCGCAGGCGGTTCTGACAGACAATGCCAAAATTTTCGAGCGTTACAATTTTATTTCAAACGTCGTGCAGGAATCAGTCAAGCATAATGACATTGAAGCGCATAATTTTTCCGAAAGAATTGACCGTGTTTTAACGCATAAATTCTTCGGACTTTTGATTTTAATCGGTGTGCTTCTGCTCGTTTTTCAAACGATTTTTTCGTGGGCGGAATTGCCGATGAATCTGCTCGAATCGGGTTTCGGCGCGTTGAATGAATTCGTTAAAACCAAACTTCCCGAAGGAATGTTATCGGATTTAATTACCGACGGAATTATTGCCGGAGTCGGCGGCATTCTAGTTTTTTTGCCGCAGATTTTGTTGCTTTTTTTGTTTATTTCTCTGCTCGAAGACACGGGTTATATGGCGCGGGCGGCGTTTTTGCTCGATAAATTGATGTCGAAAGTCGGTTTGCACGGCAAAGCGTTTTTGCCTCTGATGTCGAGCTTTGCGTGTGCGATTCCGGCTGTAATGGCAACGCGCACGATAGAAAATCCGAAAGACAGATTGGCGACGATTATGATTGCGCCGTTAATGTCTTGTTCGGCGCGGCTTCCGGTTTATACGCTGATGATTGCGACATTTTTCGCCGGACAAACAGTTTTCGGGTTTATTTCGCTCGGCGCGGTTTTGATGTTGGCAATGTATGCAATCGGAATTATTGCGGCGATTATTGTGGCATTTGTTTTGAAAAAAACTTTGCTCAAAAGCGAAACGCCGCCTTTCGTGATGGAACTTCCGCCGTATCGTGTGCCGAATTTCCGCACGGTTTTTCAAAATATGTTCACTCGCGCCGGGCTTTTTATCAAACGTGCCGGAACGGTAATTTTGGCGATTTCGATTGTGCTTTGGGCTTTGACATATTTTCCGCGTCCGGCGGAAACTGCTGAAACATCAGTAATTACGGCAACCAGCGAAGAAAAATGCACTTGTGAAGAAACCGAAGCGCGTTTGAAAGATGAAGCCAAAAAAGCCGAAGACGAAAAGCAAAGTCAAACACTTCAAAACAGCTACGCAGGCAAACTCGGACACGCGATTGAGCCGGTCATTGCGCCGCTCGGATTTGATTGGAAAATCGGCATCGCGTTGATTTCATCGTTTGCCGCAAGGGAAGTTTTGGTTTCGACTTTGAGCATAATTTACAACGTCGGCAAAGATGCCGACGCAGAAAGCGACACTTTGACAAACGCCATCCGCGACGCAAAACGTCCCGACGGAAGCGCAGTTTGGACACCTTTGACGGCAATAACTTTAATGGTTTTTTTCGTGCTGGCGATGCAATGTATGTCAACCATCGCAATCGTGCGGCGCGAAACGAATTCGTGGAAATGGACGTTTTTTATGGTCGCATATATGACCGTTTTGGCTTACGTTGCGGCATTTTTAACTTATCAAGGCGGAAAACTTTTAGGATTTGGGTAAAAAACAAAAATTAACAGGGATAAAAGGGATGAAAGGGATTTTTTTTCATTTTTTCATTTTTTATCCGTTTAATCCATTTTATCCCTGTTAATTTATTCTTGAATTTGTGAATTTTCAAAATATTATCGTTGGTTTAATCATTTTTGCGTCATTAATTTATGTCGTTTCAATGGTTTGGAAAAAAGCCAAATCGTTCAAACCGACAAATTCATCTTGCTCAAACGATTGTGGTTGTGAAGCAAAAACGCGCAAAAATCAATCTTGACAAACGCATTCGACATCAAGCAATTCGGGACGATATTCAAAGTGCATCGTGTCGTAGTGATACCATTTTCCGCCCCAAATAAATCCGTGTTTTTCAAAAATCCGCACAATTTCGAGCGGAATTTGATTCTGGTATTGATAAACGCCGTTCGCATCGGGCGAAGCGTTGCGCCAATAATGTGATAGCGCGACGTTTATATCAATCGTCGTTCCGAAACTGTGCGTGCTTTGGCGAGTCGTTCCGGCAATCACGCGCCAATTAAAAGTTCCTGCCGGATTTTGCAAAAACTTCACAAATTCGGGCGGCAAATTGTCTAATTCATTGGAAATTTGTTTGAATTTTTTATCAATTCCGTTGACGCTCGTTACGCGAATCATTTTGTTGATATTTTTCGGCATCCAAACAATCGGAACTAATTTTTTCTCAACTTCCGCCGCCGAATTTCCATACATTTTAAAGAAAAACGCTTCATTTCGGGCGCGTCCCGGATCGTAATTCGGAACTAATTTTTTCAGATAAACGTCCGATTTCGGATAACATTGCGCCATCTGATCCTTTAAATCGGCGGTGTTCAGCATCGTTTCATAATCGGTCGGTTCAACGCCGTCATCGAAAATCATTTGTGCCGAATCTTTCCAAGTAACTATATTATTTTCAGCACTTTGCAGAAAATTGGGATAAGCGCGAAGCAAACATTTTTCCAGTTTTTTTTCAGAAGATTTTTGAGCGGAATTATTTGCAGTTTCGATATTTGTATTTGTTTTTTGAGGCACAATTCGACACGAAGCCGAAGCAATTACGCTGATGAAAAGTAAAAAAAAGAATTTTCGGCGCATATCTTACCGGCTGATATTTTTTGAAATTTTATCCCAACGCTTAGTTACTGTTCTTGGTGAACCACCACGAATAATAGCGACTTGCGTCCTTTCCGCTTCCCCAAAATTTTATGCCGTTGAGGGAAAGTCTTCCGTTATTGAGTCCGAGAATCCAATTATTGTCGGTTGTTACAACTTTTGTTTCAATCATTGTAATTCTTCTCGTGTTTTTATCAACGAAACCTGTAAAATTTATTTCTGAACCGGCTTGTCGCATAGTTCCGTAAAAAGTGCTTTGATTAACACCCTCGATTTCGAGTTTCGTTGGTTGCGAGTCGAAAATTCCTGTCCAACTTCCAACCAGATTATCAATCTGCGATTGGGTAACTTTTTTAATCCGCTTTTTTTTGACAACCCGTTTTTTCTTTAGGTTTTTAGATGTTTTGGTTTGGGCTTGAACGCTGCTTTCGTTTGCAAAACCGCAGAAGAATAGAAACGAAAGAACAAGACCTGCAATCAGCAAAGTTTTTGATTTTTTCATAATTTAGGGGACAAACAGAATGGTTTAAATTTAGGTAGAACGCCATATTTATACATTTTTTAATGCGGCAATGTCAATCTGACAAACGATTCCCACAGATTTTTAGCTGTTCCGACCGCCTAGCAAATCTTGAATTTGTCTTTTCAATTCTTTAACTTCTTCTTTCAAACGCGCAATGCCTTTCAAATGTGCGTTTTGGCGTTTGTATTCGTCGAGCGGTTGCACGGGCGTTCCCCACCAAATGCCGGCGCGGACGATTTTTCCGGGCAAAATTCCGGCTTGCGAACCGATAATTGCGCCGCTTTTAACCGTTGCGTGGTCGCCCATTCCGACTTGTCCGCCGATGACGCAATCGTCTTCGATAATCGTGCTTCCCGAAATTCCGGTTTGTGCGGCAATAATGCATCTTTTGCCGATTTGGACGTTGTGAGCGATTTGGACGAGATTGTCAATTTTCGTGCCTTCACCGATGCGCGTTTCGCCGAGTGCGCCGCGGTCAATACACGAATTTGCGCCGATTTCGACATTATTTTCGATAATCGCTTTGCCAATCTGCGGAAATTTTACATAACCGTTCGCACCGTCGCGCACATATCCGAAACCGTCTGCGCCGATGATTGTTCCCGAATGAATAATACAATCATCACCGATTGAAACATTATCGTAAATCACACAATTCGGGTAAATAATTGTAAATTTTCGGATGTTGACGTTGTTGCCGATTTTCACGCCATCGTGAATTTGTGTGCCTTCGCCGATGTAGCTGTTTTCGCCGATGCTGACAAATGCGCCAATGTAATCTGCACGAACATTCGCAATTTCAGCAATTACGGCACTCGGATGATACACATTATATTGAAAATTTAGTGGATGAAGGTGCGAGGCGATTTTTGCAAAAGCGAGTTTCGGATTTTTGACGCGGATAATTGGTGTTTTGTTTGAATTGAAATTTTCGGGAACGAGCAAACACGATGCGTTAGTTTCAAATGCTTTTTCGCTTGATTCGACAAACGAAATTTCGCCCGTTTTCGCAGTTTCGAGCGAAGCAACGCCGACAATTTCAATTTCGCCATCGCCTTCTAAAATTCCGTTTGTGATTTTCGCAATGTTTTCGAGATTCATTTGAGAAATTGTGGGTTTTTATAGGTTGATTTGTCAAATTATAAAAATTGGATTTGAAGTTTTGAGTCCCGCCTTCAGGCGGCAAAAACGCGAGCGAAGCAAGGTGTTTTTCTACTGTAATTTACTTGAATGTTATTAAACAAAGAATGCCTCGCTACGCTGGCATTTGCCGCCTAAAGGCGGGACTCAAAACTTTACACGCTTCGTTTTTCGGCTTGATCAATAACCGTTTGCAGAAAGATTTCCATTCCTTCGATTTCAAAGCCGTGTTCTTTCTGCATTTTTTGGAGAATCGGTGCGCTTTCGCTGTCCATAAAATCGAGGTCGGCTAAATCCAGAGTGATATTTTCGCCGATATGTTCGCGCATATCGAGCGCAATTTTTTCGAGCAAAATTGCGTCTTCGCGCAATAATTCACCTTCGACGCGCAGCAGATGTTTTCCGCGTTCTTCGTCAATAATTTCGGTTATCGTGGTTGGCATTTTCGTTTTATACGTCTGTTTTTAGAGAAAAGTTATCATAAAAGAGAAGAGTTTGCAGAAATTTTTCTGCAAACTCTTCTCTTGCGGTTTAAGCGTAGAGTTATTCGGTAGGCTTATCTGTTGGTTTATCTTTGCGGTTTTTTCGTCCGTCCTTCATTCTTTCTTCAAATTTTTCTTTCATCGCTTTTGCTTTTTCGCGCTGTTCGACTGTTAAAATCTGAAAAATTTGCGATTTAATGCGCTCTTTTTCGACAATCATCAACGCGGTCAAACTGCCTTGTTCGTCGGCAAGTTGTTTGACTTTTGTTTCGTCGAAATTACCGTCAGCGGTTAAGGCTTCCATTTTTTGACGATTTTCTTTAAGCGATTCAAAAATCGGCTGAACTTTTTCTTTTTCAGCGTCCATAATTTGTTTGATTTGCGCTTTTTGCTCGTCCGACAAATTTAATTCTTTCGCCAAACGACCAAACAAAAATCCACCGCGTCCGCCGCGACCGAAATCATCGCCGCCGCCGCCGCGTTGGGCAAAAACCAAAACCGAACCGATGCTTAAAGTTACGAGTGCAATTGCTGCAAAAATTATATTTTTCTTCATTTATATCTCCTGAAATTTTCTATTATTGCAACGCCAATATTTCGGCGTTCAAAGTATAAGACGAATTTCGAGAGCGAAAAATTGTCAAATTATCGTGAAGTAATGTAAAGATTTGTAAAATGTCGCGCAAAGCGAAAAAAATTGGCGTAAAATCATCAAAGCTATGAATCAAATACTTTTGATAGACGACGACGAAGAACTTTGCGAACTCGTTTCGGAATATCTTTCGGTCGAAGGTTTTTCAGTCGAATCGGTTCACGACGGCGCAAGCGGGCTTGAAAATGCCAAAGCGGAAATGCACGATTTGGTGATTTTAGATGTGATGTTGCCGAAAATGAACGGTTTTGATGTTTTAAGAAATTTGCGCGGAACGTCGAAAATTCCGGTTTTGATGTTGACGGCTCGCGGCGACGATATGGAAAGAATTGTCGGGCTTGAAATCGGCGCGGACGATTATTTGCCGAAACCGTTTAATCCGCGTGAACTCGTGGCGCGAATTCGGGCGATTCTAAGAAGATCGAGCGAGTCGGAAACGCAAATTCCTTCGGAAAAAATCCAAGTCGAAGACATCGAAGTTTCAATGACGGCGCGAACTGCGAAAAAAGACGGCGAAGATTTGGGCTTAACGGCGGTTGAATTCGATTTGCTCGTTGCGCTCCTTCGGGAAGCCGGAAAAGTCGTCAAAAAAGAAGATTTGAGCGAAACCGTTCTCGAACGAAAACTTTCGCCTTACGACCGCAGTTTGGATATGCACATTTCAAACCTGCGAAAAAAAATTGGCGAACGCACCGACGGCGACGAACGAATCAAAACAATCCGTTCAGTCGGCTATATTTATACGATTGCGGATTGATTTCAGATTCCAAATTCCAGATTCCAAATTGAAATCTGAAATCTGAAATCTGAAATCTGGAATTTGGAATCTGGAATTTTAAAAATGAGTTTATTCTTAAAAATATTTCTTTGGTTTTGGCTGGCGATTGCGCTGATTGTCGGTGCGGTTACGGTTGTTAATTTATCAACGCAATCCGAGCCTTTAACGCGCCAATGGCAGACATTTATCGGCGAAGCGGTAATAACAAATTCGCAAACTTCGCTGCAAATTTACGAAAATGAAGGGCGCAACGGGTTGGAAATTTACCTCAATCGCCACGCGCGAAACGAGCGCATCAACGGTATCGGATTTTTCGACCAAAACGGCAACCAAATTGCCGGAACTGAAATTGATTCCGTAGGAAAAGAGTTTTTACGAGCATCAATGACAAGCGAAAACGTCGAATTTTTGCGCCTTCCCGAACAAACTTTGGCGGCGAGAAAATTGCTTGACAACAAAGGAAATAGTTTCGTTTTTCTGATTCAATTCAAACGTCCGCCGCAGATGTCTTTGCTCAACGAACTTCAAAACCGTTGGTTGCAAATTTTAGTAACGATTTTGATGGCGGGACTTGTTTGCTACGGTATGGCGCGTTATCTTTCATCGCCAATCGGCAAAATTCGCAATGCGACACAACGATTTGCCAAAGGTGATTTGCAAACGCGGGTTGGCGCAGAAGTCGGCAAACGGCGCGATGAATTAGCGAGTTTGGCGCGTGATTTTGACGAAATGGCGGAGAGAATCGAAAATCTTCTGAATTCGCAAAAACGTCTGACGCAGGACATTTCGCACGAATTGCGTTCGCCGTTGGCGCGTCTGAATGTTGCGCTCGAAATTGCCAAACAAAGGTCTGTGAACGAAGCGACTGCGCCGGTTTTAGAACGAATCGAAACCGAATCAAACCGTTTGAACGAAATGATCGGACGGCTTTTGATGCTTTCTAAATTGGAAAGCGGCGCGGGCGATTTCAGCAAACGGAAATTAAATCTGACAAAATTGGTCGAAACCGTCGCGGCTGATGCCGATTATGAAGCCAAAGGAAAATCAAAAGCTGTAAATATAATCGAAAAACAAGACGTGCAAGTTTTTGGCAACGAAAATCTTTTGCGAAGCGCGGTTGAAAATGTTCTCAGAAACGCCATTCGTTACACGAAATCAAATGTCGAAATCTCATTAAAAAACGGCGGCGGACAAGCAAAAATCAGCGTCCGCGATTACGGCGAAGGCGTGCCGGAAGATGAACTCGAAAAACTTTTTCGCCCGTTTCATCGCGTCGGCGAAGATCGCACGCGCAAAACCGGCGGCATCGGTTTAGGCTTGGCAATCGCCGAACGCGCTGTCCACGCCCACGAAGGCACGATAAGAGCGAAAAATACGGAAAACGGATTGATTGTTGAGATTGATTTACCAACCTCTTGAGGAAGAAGGGGAGAAAGTGAGAAAGCGAGAAGGGGAGATTTAGTCTTTTGTTAATAATCTTGGGCGATATATTTCACATTCAAGATTATTAACGAAAAATTATCTCACTTTCTCGCTTTCTCACTTTCTCACTTTCTCACTTCGACCTTGCGGCAATAAACGATTTTACGCCTGCGATGATAAACGAAAGACACACAATCGCCATCGAGATTTGCGCGATGAACGAGGTCATATTTTTAATGCCGTCGCCGGCGATTAAGCCTTTAATTGCCGGACTGAAAAGAACGCCGATTAAACCCAAAAGTGCCACGACCAGCGCGGCGTGCATCAGATGTTTCCGCAGACTTTCTTTCATTTGAGCGAAAAGTCCGAACAAAATCAACGGCACACCGAAAAACATAGGAATCAACGCCGTCATTGAAAATTTTCCGTCCGATTGCGCGGCGATTGCGCCCGCAATTCCGATTAAACTCAATATTACTCCGCAAATAATTGAATAAGTTGGCATAGATTTATTGTCTTAAATTCACTTCATTTTATCAATCAGTTCAGAAAGTTTTTTTGCTTTTGCCGCGTCAATCGGTTCGAGACGTTGAAGTGCTTGGCGGGCGGCGATTTTATTGTCCAGCGAAATGTAAGCCAAACCGGTTTTATACATCGCGTCCGCATTCGTCTTGTCAAATTCGTTGACCTTCAAATATTGGACAATCGCGTAATCGTCTTTTTTTAACGCGCTGTAATTATCGCCCAAAGCCATAATCATTTTCGGGTCTTTGAAGTTGGTTTTTACTGCCATCTGATAAAACGGCGAAGCGGTTTCGTAATCTTTTCGAGAATTATAAATGTTTCCGAGTTCAAAATTCGCGTCGGCGTGTTCGCGTTTGATTTTCAAAACTTCTTTGAACGCGGCAATGGCTTCATCGTCTTTTTTCAAGGCTTGAAAACTTTTGCCGAGATAAAATTGTGCTTCCAAATTTTTTGCGTCCGCTTTGACGACTTCTTGAAAGCCGGCGGCGGCTTTTTCATAATTCTTGGCATCGTAATCGCTTTTGGCTTGCGAAAAATTTCCGGTCGCAACAGGCGAAGATGTTGTGTCGGGCGTTGAAGATTTTTCCGCAACAGGCGAAGTTTTTTCGATGCGTTTGGGCGTTTTTGAATCGTTGGTTTCGCCCGGTTTATAACACGCCACGAAAAAAATCAGCAGTAAAATCGGCAGAAATATTTTTGTTTTCATAATTTTGTAGTTTTTGCCAAGTCGCTACCGCTTCTTGTTCTCATCGGAATTTACATCGGACGAAATTCGCGCCACCACGGATATTTTCCCTGCAAAACGCTTCCGAAACTCGTGGTCGGAGCAAGCAGCACACGAAAAAATTTGATTAAGTTTTTGTTTTTGAACTTTTTTTCAAGCCAATTTTTCAAAACATATTTTTCAAAAATATCTTCGGTAATTAACCAAAATGTGCCGACGGTCGGCGTAATCACCAAATCAACCCAAGCCATCGTGCTTTTTCCGTTATGTTGACGCTTTCCGACGTTGCCGATGGTTGCTTCGCTGATTGGTCCCATTTCAAATTGAAAGCTGTAAATTGTTGAAAACACAAAGGCTTTGACGCGGCTTTCCCAATAAATTTTCGATGTTCCGAATTCTACTTTTTTAGCGCGTTCGCTGTTGTTCACAAAAATTCTGCCCGTTATCGAACCTTGAATCGGATGCGCGATGTAGTTCGTAAAACCATTGTCGCCGTCGCTCCAACCGCGCAGATTTGTAACTGATTTCCCCCAATCTTTGAAAAATTTCCCGCCGAGTTCGTCGCGCGTTTTTTTCTGAAATAAACGAAAAGAATGCTGCATACCGAGAAAAATTCCGGTTTGCGCTAAAAAAGGTTTCCAATGAAATTTCTCGCCTGATTGCTTTTGTGAGAAATTATTTTTTCTTTCCAATTTAATTTCCTTTCTTAAATTGTTGATTTCAAAATCCGCAACAAATTCCTTTTTTTCGTTGGAGAAATTTTCTGAAATCGGCTTCAAATCGGGAATTTTTAACTTATCATTGCCGGAACCGAGTAATCTGCTTTGACTGCGAAATTCGTTTGAAACAGGCGCGGAAATTTTGCTTTCCTGCGCCCAAACTCCTTTATAAATTAAACAAATAGTGAAAACGTAAATCAAAAGTTTCATACCAAAATAACCCAGAGTGTCTTGCAACCTATTTTATTATAAATTTATGCCAAAGAGTCAAACAGCAAAACTTTTTATAGTAAGGAACGCGAACTTCAGTTCGCGTTCCTTTTAATTTTTATCTTTTCAAAATAGGTAAAATTACCGCCGAAGAATTTTTGCCGCCGAAATAAACTTTTTGCGTCGCTTTTTGGAAATCGGCGTTGGTTGCCGTTTTGTAATTCGACATAAATTTCTGTGGATTTCGCGCCATGAGCGGAAACCATGTGCTTTGAATTTGAATCATAATTCGATGACCTTTTTTGAAAGTATGCGTTGCGCCGGGCATTACAAAACTTAGATTTGTCGCTTTATTTTTCTTCAATGGTTCGGGCTTTTCAAACGAATTTCTAAACCGCGCCGGCATTGGTTCGCCGCGCAGAAGCATTTGATAACCGCCGGGCTGAAACACCGTCCAAGCCGAATTTTGCGGCGGTTTTTGTCCTGCCGGATATTGATAATCGTCGGGAAATGCGTCAATGATTTTGACGATAAAATCCGAATCCGTGCCGCTCGAAGCGATAAAAAGATTCGGTTTGATGTCGCCCGCAATCGTAATATCTTCGATCAAAACTTCGGTTTGATAAACTAAAACATCAGGGCGCGTCGAAGCAAAACGCTGATCTTCGGTCATAAAATCGCGCGGATAATTTCGCGTAACTTTTTGCGTGTAAGGCACAGGATTCATCGGGTCTGAAACATATTCGTCGGTGCCTGAAACCGTCGGCATTTCAAATGTCAGTTTGCCGTTAGCATTCAAATAAAGCGGCGTTTCTTTGCTTGCCGTCGGCGAATAATTATCGAAAGATTTCCAATCGTGCGAGCCTGTGTCAAACACATTAACTTCTTTTATTTTTGAAATGTCGCCTTTGTCTTTCAAATAATGATTGAAAAAGGGAAGTTCGAGATTTTCGCGGTAATATTTGCCGGTTTTTTCGGTGAAATAAGCCGTGCCGAGCCAATCGCCATCAGCCCGCGACCAACCGCCGTGATCCCAAGGTCCGATAACCAAAACATTCATCGGGATTTTCGGGTTTTGCTTCTCGATGTGCTGATATGTCCGCAACGCGCCGTATAAATCTTCGTTGTCATACCAACCGCCGACGGTCATCGTCGCGCACGAGATATTTTTGAGTTTCGGCAGGATATTTCGGTCTTTCCACCACCCGTCATAGTTCGGACGCGCCATCATTTCGTCCCACATTTTGATTCGCACGCCGGTTGATTTTTCGTATTCATCGGCAACTTCTTTCAATCCGCCGAGCGATAAAAAGAAATCGTAACCGTCTTGCGTATTGCGTCCTTTCCAAGGTTTGATATAACTCGCGCCGTTGTTTGTCGGCACAGGACGCTCTTGTCCGAAGCCCGTAAAAAACGAAAAATTCTGCGCCAAAAACAACGCGCCGTTGTGGTGCATATCGTCGCCGCTAAACCAATCGGAAACGGGAGCTTGCGGCGAACACGCTTTGAGCGCGGGATGCGAATCAATCGAACCAGCCGAAGCATAAAACCCCGGATAAGAAATGCCATAAATTCCAACGCGCCCGTTATTGTTTTCGACGTTTTTGATTAACCAATCAATCGTGTCGAAAGTGTCGGTTGATTCGTCAATTTTCGTCTTGTCGGTGTTGTCAATATCAGGTCGAACGTCAACAAATTCGCCTTCGGACATCCAACGCCCGCGCACGTCTTGATAAATGAAAATATAACCTTCTTTCGCATAAAGCTCGCTCGGACCTAAAGATTGACGGAATTTATCAACACCGTAAGGCGCAACCGTGTAAGGCGTGCGATTGAGCAACATCGGATATTTTTGCGATTTATCTTTCGGTTCATAAATCGCCGTAAAAAGTTTTACGCCGTCTCGCGCTGTAATATAAACTTCGCGTTTGGTGTAATTTTCCTGAATATATTTCGCAAGTTCCGACTGCGGTTGCGCCGTTTGAGCGAATGTCGAAATGAATAAGACGAAAATGAAAACGAATGAATTTAGAAGTTGTTGGATTTTCATAGTTTTAGAATGTTCAAAAAAAGATTATTTTCATATTCGCCGAAATCGCATTTCAAAACAAGCAAAGATTTGCAATCAATCGTTTTTTTGGATTTTGTTCAGAGTTCAAACTTCAGTTTGTAACCGCCAGCGAAGCGAATCGGTTTTGCGTTCGGTGAAGAAGTCGTTTTAAGCAATCGTAACGCTTCGCCGCACTTCGCTTCGCTGGTGCGGCAACAAACTGAAGTTTGAACTCTGAACATTTGAACTCTGAACTTTAATGCGATTTTGCCGAATCTGAAATATAATCTTGAATAACTTCGAGTTTTTCGGGATGTTTTGCGGCAACGAATTCGATAAATTGCTGTTCATCGGCGGCGTTCGGGAATTTTATTTCTTGGAAAAGTTTTTCGAGTTCCTCAATTTCTTCGGTTTTTTGCAGGATTATTTCCAAAGTTTTTTCGATGTCTTCGATTATTTCATCAGTTTCGGCGATGGTTTCGCGGATTTCGCGGATTTTGACCATTTTAGCGAGCTTGAGCAAATCAATTAATTTTTTGCGCGAATTAACTGCACGAATTAAATTGTCGGAACATTTTTTATAATTAATGTCGTTCAACCGTCGGAATTCTTCGAGTTTTCTCCAATATTTCTTCATTTTGTTTCTGCACGCATCTTATCGAGCATTACTTCGATTTCCGATTTCAAATGATTAATCACGATTTCATATTGTTCGTCGTTTGTTATTTGTCCGTCGTGAGTTATTGCTAAGTCTTTTGGGTAAAATGCTTTACCGAAACTGAGCTTTACTTTTGCCGGACGAATTTTAAGCGTTCCTCGCGCCCAAACTTTGTAAACGCCATCAAGCGCAACCGGCAAAATTGGCAAATTTAATTCGGTTGCGAGAATTGCCGCGCCTTTGCGAAATTCGTGAAGTTCGCCATCGAATGCGCGTTCGCCTTCGGGATAAATGTTTAAAACTTTGCCGTTTTTTAAGCCGATTGCGCCGGCTTTCATCGCTTTCATCAAGTTCGTATCAGGATCAACCGGCACGACTTGGAGCATATTTGCGACGAATTTCATAAAACGATTCTGGAAAAATTCGCTTGCGCCGACGTGAAATGTGTTTGAAAAAGTTTCGTAATCGTAAGTCGAACACAAAATAAACGGATCGAGAAAACTCTGATGATTCGGACAAATTATAAACGGGCGTTTCATCGCTTTCAGATTTTCGATGCCTTCGACTTCGAGGCGCGTGAAAAGTTGCCAGAAAAGATATGAAGATTTATAAACCGCAAACGCAAACGGCGAAAAAATCGGACGTTTTTTCAAAATCGGCTGAATTTCCGGCAAATCGTTTGCTTGCTTGATGATTGTTGACCAACTAAACGATTTCGGATTTTGGATTTCGGATTGCGGATTTGTTGCGACCAAACCGATTATATCTTTTACGGTCAAGGCTTGCGCGGCTTGTTCGCCATCAAATTCCGTTGAAAATGCTTGCTCGATTGCGGCAAAAACTTCGGCACGAGCGAGAGAATCTAAACCCAAATCAATTTCGAGATTCATTTTCGGATGAATAATTTCCGTGTCTTTCGCGTGAGATTTGATGATTTGCAAAACGGTTTTTGCGTGATTTGATTCAAGCAATTCTTTTTCTTCGGCAGAAAAATCCCAAGTTTTTTCATCGCGTTTTTGCGCTCCGGCGATTTGTCCCGATTCGATTTCTTTCTTTAATGCAAAGCGTTTTATTTTGCGCGTTGCCGTTCGCGGCAGCGGTTCGGCGCGGATGATATAATCTCTAACTCGTTGATATTCGGGAAGTTCGCGCCCTAAAGTGTCCAAATCGAAACGAATCGCGTTTTGCGAATTTGAAATATTATTCGCCTTCAAATATTCAAAATCCGGCACGACGACCGCCGCCAATTTTTCCGCTCCGGCACGTCCGGCAGACTCATCTTCCAAACCTAAAATCGCAAGTTCTTCGACCAGCGGCGATTTCAAATAATGAACTTCCAAATCTTCGGGATGCACATTTTTTCCGCTCGGCAAAACGATTACGTCTTTGGCACGACCGACAATAAACAAATGTCCATCCGCGTCAAATTTTCCCAAATCGCCCGAATGAAACCAGCCGTCTTCGGTAAAAACTTCCGCCGTTGCCGTTGGGTTTTTGTAATAACCTTTAAAAACCATTTCACCGCGAATCATAACTTCGCCGATGCCTTCTTTGTTGGGCGCGGCAATCTTCACTTCGGCGTTGATAAAAGGTTTGCCGACCGAACCGACGCGATTGTCCGTTTCATAAGTCGCCGTTGCCGCGCCGCTCGTTTCGGTCAAACCGTAGCCTTGAATAATCGTAAATCCGAGCGCGTCAAAATCTTTTGCAACCGCTTCATCGAACCGTGAACCTGCCGAAATTGCGATTCGTAATTTTCCGCCGAATGATTCTTGAACTTTACCGAAAAATTTGTCGCCAAGATTGATATTTAATGAATTTCTGAAAAATCCGTTTGCCGCCAACATTCCTTTAAATAACATTTGAACGGGTTTCGGTTTGGCTTCGACGGCATCGAAAATCTTTTTGTGAAACAGATACCAAAGTCGCGGCACGGTCGTTAAAACCGTCGGCTTAAATTCCTTCATCGCTCGTGAAAGTTCGTCCGGCGTGAGTTCTTTCAAATAACCGACCTGACACGCATAAGTCGTGGCAACCCAAAGATTTACGATTTGTAAATAAGCGTGAAAAAGCGGCAACAAACTCAAAATCGAATCTTTTTCGGAAAGTGCCAAAACCGGAACAATTCCATCTAATTCCGCCGCGATATTTCCGTGCGAAAGCGGCACACCTTTCGGCGTTCCGGTCGTGCCGCTCGTATACATCAAAAGTGCCATATCATCGCCGTTTGCGCTCGGCATTTCTTTTGCAAACGACTCAGGAAATTCTGTTTTTGACCAATCTTCAAACCGCTGAAATCCGTTTGAAGATTGCTCCATTCGCCAAACGACGGACGGAATATGTCTGCCGAGTTTTTCTTCGATTTGGGAGAATTTTTCGGTCATATCCGGCGACAAAAAAGCGAGTTTTGCTTCGGAATTTTCAATGAAATTAGTTAGCGTTTCAATCTCGCCGTGCGGATCAACCGGCACGCAAACTGCGCCGTGATAGAGCGTTCCCAAATAAGCAATTGCCCAACACGGATGATTTTCGCCAATCAGCGCAACGCGGTCGCCAAACTTGATTTTTTCCTCTTTCAACCGATACGCAATCGCGCGGATTTGCTTGAGCATTTCGCCGAATGTATAAACTTCCGCGTCGTCGCCGACAATTCGCATTGCCACGAGTTCAGAATGCTTTTCGCACGATTCGATAAAGCGTTGGCAGAAAGATTTCATAAAGTAAAAAGTAAAAAGTAAAAAGTAAAAAATCAAGAGACTTGTGTTTTAACGGGCGTTCTGACCTTCAAAGCATTCGGCACAATCTCGAAAGTTGCCGGAAGTTTGCCCGGAAGTTCGCCGTCAATTTCAATGTGAATTTCTTCATTGCTTGCCGATTTTACTTCGATTTTTTTTGCTAAAGTCGCTTTAACTTCTTTTAAATTTAAATGCGAACCTTGATAAAGCGTGTAAGCATTTAGCAATATTTTCGCGGTTTTGATGTCGCCGATATTGACGACATCGAAAAATCCGTCGTTAATTTTCGCATCAGGCGCAATTTTCATTCCGCCGCCGAAAAAGCGCGAATTGCAGACGCAAAAGTTTATCGTATTCAAAGATGTTTCGTCCGCATCGTCCATTTTTACGCGGACTGTTTTGAAATCCAAACCGATAACTTCCTGCAAAGTCGAAAGCGCAAAACTCGCTTTTCCGCGCAAAAGATTGTTCGGCAACCAATTTAAAGAAGTCGAACCTTTGACGTTTTCAATTATCGAAGCCGACAAACCGAAAGACGCAACATTTAGAAAAAAGCGCGATGTTTGCTCGCCTTCGTGATTTAAAAACGTAACTTTTCCGACATCAATTGTTTTAGTTTCGCCCGTTCGTAATTGTTTCGCGGCTTCGCGTGTTTCGTTTGAAAGCCCTAAAGTTCGACGAAAATCGCCGCCTGTTCCCGAAGGCAAAATTCCGAGTTCGATGTCTGCGCCCGATTCTAAAATTCCGTTGGCAACTTCGTTAATCGTGCCGTCGCCGCCGCACGCGATAACGAATTTTCTGCCTTGTTCGGCGGCTCGTTTTGCCAACAAATTTCCGTCGCCCGCGCATTTTGTAAAAGCGACTTGAAACGCGCCAAAATGCGCCCGCAACTCCGAAGCCTTGCTTGCCCAGACGCTTTTTGTTGCGCCGCCAGCCGATTTTGGATTGACGATTACGAGAGGTAATTGTGCGCCGTTTTGAGAAATTTTTGTCATTTCGGAAAATTGAAAGATTATTATTGGTTTAACTTTTTTTGAGGAAATAGTCAAAGTCTGTAAGAAATTTTGCCCGCGAAACACGCGAAACACACGAAAAAAGAATAAAAATATTTTCGCGTATTTTGCGTGTTTCGCGGGCAAAAAAATTAGTCGGCGTGTGAATGATTTGTGTGAGTCAAACCCGAAAAAATCGTGTTTTTGTCGCGCCCAACCCAACCTTGGCGCACGGTTTTTCCGTTTGGAGTTTGGCTGAAATCATTGTCGAAATAATTTTCCGCGCTGAAATTAACCAAAGCAAATTGCGGTTTTTCGTTGCGTGGCAAACTGCTGAAATTAAATTCTTTTGAAGCACGCGCCATAAATGTTTCGATGTCCGAAATTTTGCGCGGCAGATTTTTCGTCATCCATTCAACGCCGGTTTGCGTTACTAACATATCGTCTTCGATACGAACGCCGATGGTTTTGTATTTCTCGAATGCGGGACGAATTTTTTTAATCATTTCTTTGTTCGCAGGCGTGTCCGGCAAATAATCGAGCGCGTCTTGGCGGATGTAAATTCCGGGTTCGTTCGTGAAAATCATTCCGGCGGCAAGCGGTGTTTCATAACTGCCGACATCGTGGACGTTCATTCCCAACCAATGACCAAATCCGTGCATAAACCAAATCGTATATTGCGGTATTTCAATCGTTTTGCCTTGAAACTGCATTTGATAAGTCGCATCCGGCGCAGTAATTAAACCTAATTTTACCAAACCTTTTTTGATAACTTCATCAGCCGCGTTGCCGACTTCTTCAAAGGTCGCGCCGGGTTTTATCTTTTTCGCGGCGGATTCTTGCGCGTCATAAACTATTTGATAAATTTCGGCTTGAGTTTTTGAAAATTTGCCGTTCACCGGAAAAGTGCGCGTAACATCAGCCGTATAATGATCGTATTCCGCGCCGACATCCATCAGCAATAAATCATTTTTACCGATTGCGCTTTGCGATTCTTCATAATGCAAAGTCGTTGCGTTGACACCGCAACCGACGATTGACGGATAACCCCAATAATCGGCATTGCGGCGGCGGAAAGTGTATTCGACTTCCGCTTGAACTTCGTATTCCCAACTAGCCTTACTCACCATCGCCATCGAACGCATCAGTCCTTCGGTCGTAATATCAATCGCGTGTTGCACTAATTTAATTTCTAACGGCGATTTGATTAAACGAAGTTCATCGAAAATCGAACGCGCATTTTCGATTTTGAAGCCGCCGAGCTTTTTGGAAAATTCCGCTTCGCGCTTAAATTCCGCTAAACCTTCCGCATCGCGCTCGCCGCTCGGAAGCAAAAGATAGACGTTTTCGGCAGACGAAATATTGACGTTTGCCTTAGATGTAAAAGATTCTTTTTTCCCTAAAGTCGTCAAAAAAGCCGTCAATTCCGAAGCGTCAACAATTGTTTTCACGCCTGAAATTTTGGTTGCATCTTCGTTTGAATACATTTTGCCGTTCCACGTTTCAAACTGTGGATTGCGTTTCGGCAAAAATAAATATTCGCTTACTTTTGCATCGCCCGATTTGGTCATCACGAGTGTTGCGCGGGCTTGTTTCAAATTGGTCAAATAATACAGATTATTTTCCTGCCGATACATAAAATCAACATCGCCCGCATAATTCCGCGCTTCCGCCGACCACAAAATCAAAACGCTGTTCGGCGACATTGCTCCGGCAACTTTTTTTCGCCGATTCGCAAGTTCCGTCTGTCGTTCCGCATCAGTAAATTTCGGCGCAGTTGGCGTTATCCGAATCGAAACCGGTTTTGATTTATCGTGAGTTTCGGCTTTTATCGCAATACTGCCGAAACAAAATGTAACTAACAACAAAAAAGTAATAAATTTATTCATCAATGCTTGCTCCTATGATTTCTAAATCACTCAAACATTTTTGCACATCATACGAAATGCCGTGTTTTTCCGCCAATTCTACAAAGGATTCGTTTGCTAATCTGCCTTCGCCTTTTTCAAAACTCTCAATTCCTTCCTTAATTTCGCGGACGGTTCGGGCGAATTTAATTTTGAATTTATTTTTTCTCATTTACCCATTTACGAACATTTTTAATCCAAGCCGTGCTTTTTATTTCGTTTCTTTCAAATAAAAATTCAGTAGCTTTTTGGTTCGACAGTAAAGGAAATGAAATACTGGTTTCCGTTTCAAGATAAACTCCATTTTCGAGCGTATAGAATTTGATATTTTCGCCGTCGAAACGCCAAATCTCTTTTACTCCAAAAGCCGCAAAAATCGGCATTCGCGCCACAGATGAGCTTGTTCGATTGACTTCGATTGTCAAATCGGGCGGAATCTTATTTTCGATGCCGATATTTGTTTGTCCTTCGAGTTTTTCCAGTGATTTAATGTAAAAACAAGCATCCGGCTCAAAGCCTTTTCGGATGCTTTTTCTTTTGAAAGTCATTGACCGGAACTGTCGAAAATCAATTTCCAACTCGGAGGCGATAATTGAAACAAGTAGTTCCAGAGTTGCAGTAGATTCTTCGTGTTTATCTGAATTTGACATATCAATTCTTAAAATTCCGCTATCGTAAGTCAGTCGCGGAGATTGTTCGCCCCAATACTTTTTGACGAGCGATTCGTAAATTTCCCAACTAACGCCGTAAATTACTTCGGATTTTGTCAGTTCTAATTGCTTTAATTCTAAAATTGCCGACATAACTTTCTTACTTCCTTAGCTTTATTTTACTCGCAAATGAGAAATAATCCAACGCTCAAATTAGCGTTCAAATTCAATATCACTAACAGTTTTATTTCCAAAATAATCAGCCGCGAAAACGCGCAAAATGTAGTTTCCTTTTTCCAAACTCGTCGCGTCGAAAAAATCTTCTTTGGCAAAATCGCCGCGCACTTCGTTTGTTACGATATAGTTAAAAATCGTTTCGCCGGTTGCGCCGGATTTGCTGCCTTTGGCATAGACAAGTCGGGCAAAATCCGCGTCGGGCATTTCGGCAAAAGATATTGTCGTTTTTTCTTCGGTTTGCGGCGACTTGTCTTCGCGTAAAATCTGAAATCCGAGCGCGAAAACTCCGAGTTTGCGACGTTCAGCGTTGCCGTCCATTCGGTCGTAGGCACGAATTACGATGCGTGTTTTTCCGCGTAAGTTTATACGCGCTGTTTCGGATTTGGTTTCATTGACCGGAATCCAATTTTCGTCAAATAGCGATACTTGCTCGATGACAGGCGCAATTTTGTCGGAAATGTCGGGTAAAACAAGCGCATCGAGCGCGTTCATTTCCCATCCGCTTCCGCCTGCAATCAGATGAACGTGATTCATCGTGTTGAGTGTTCCGATTGATTCGCCAGCTTCAAATTTCGCACCGCGCGGAACTCGAACATTGGACGGTTTTTTTTCATCGTCGAATTTGAATTGAAAGCGTTTATCATCGAAAATTTTCGCGTCTTTATCACGTCCTAAACGAATATGAATGTAGCCGAGCGTCGGCATTCGGAGAAGTTCCCGCGTCGTGTCGAAATTTTGCACGGCAACGGGGCGCAAAACTTTTTCATTGCGAATAAAAGTCGCGGTTTCGCCGTAACCGCCGACAATATCCAAGCCGTTGTGAAAATAAACAGGCGCGTTTTCTTCGGTAATTTCGCCGCGAATTTCGCCGAGTGTTCCGGCGATTTCCCGTTTTTTTTCGGGCGGATTGTATGTCCAACGCGCCATCGCAAAATTTCTAAATTGTTCGGGTGTTTGGCGCAGAGATTTTTTTTCTTCGGTTTCAATTTCTTTGCCGATTTCCTCGCCTGTAAAAACTCTTAAAACTTGATTGTCGGCATCGGCGATAAACAAATTACCTTTTTTATCAACCGCTAAACTACTTGGACGATTAAACTTAGCTGATTTTAGATCGCCGTCGGAAAATCCGCGTGCGGTGTTTGAAATCGTTTCGACAAACGGAAAAAATCTTCTGCCGATAACGCGAATTGCATTGCCGTCAGCGACAAAAATTTCGCCGAAATTGCCGATTGAAACTGCTACGGGTTCGACAAATTTCGCTTCGTTTAAAGTTCCGTCGAGCAAATCCTGCTCGCCGTTTCCGGCAAAAGTCGAAGTCTTCCAGCTCGGTTCGATTAAACGCAAACGTCTGTTTCCCGCGTCTGCCACGAGCAGATTTCCATCTTTTGTTACAGCGATTCCGCAAGGCGTGTCAAATTTTGCGTTTGCGCCGTTTTCTGAATCTGCAAAACCTTGTTCGCCACCGGAAATCGTTGAAACTTGACCGTTTTCGATGACGCGAATTTTGTCGTTGTAAGTGTCGGCAACGAAGACTTTGTTTTCAAAAACGGCAACGCCAATCGGGGCATTAAACAGAGCTTTTGACGCTTCGCCGTCAGCAAATCCATTTTGATTTTCAGTTCCGGCAATTGTTTCGATTTTGCCTGACGGATTAATTTTTTTAATCGTGTTCGAGCCTGAATCAGCAACAATTAAATCGCCGTTTGCGTCAAAAACGATTTGCGAAGGCGTATGCAAATTTTCGGCGAAAACCTGCATTGAGCCGTCACGCAACACGCGCCAAATCACGCCTTTTTCGCCGTCGGAAACGTAAATCTCATCGTTTTTGATTGCCGTGCCGAACGGTTCGCCGAATTTTTCTTTTAATCCGGCAAAAGTTTTAGCATTTGTTGTTTGCTTTTGTTGCTTTTCGCCCTTTTTACAGGCGAACGCGGAAAACAATGCGAAGATTACAAAAAAAATTATTACGGAATTGATAAAAGTATTAAGTTTTGAGTTTTTCATTTGCGGAAATTCTGATAATATCATCACACAATTCCCCGATATTAGAAAATTTTAACCAACAAAAGGAGATAAAAAATTATGTTTTCATTAGAAGATTTATTAGGACAACAACAAGGAACTCAAGCGGTTGATCAAATCAGCCAACAAGTCGGCGCACAGCCTTCGCTGGTAAATTCGGCGATTCAGATGGCTTTGCCGATGATTTTGAATCAGATGGCAAACAACACGGCAACACCGCAAGGCGCGGAAAGTTTGAACAATGCGCTTGACCGCGACCACAGCGGCGGCGGATTGCTCGACAGTCTCGGCGGTTTGGGCGGTTTGGGAAGTATGATTTTCGGCGGCGGACAGCAACCGGCAACGAAACAAGCCGACGCTGGCGGCATTTTAGGTCATATTTTCGGCGGAAGTCAAAATCAAGTTACACAACAAGTCAGCCAACAAAGCGGTTTGGGCATTGGTCAAGTTGCTCAAATTTTGATGATGCTTGCGCCGCTCGTGATGGGTTATCTCGGCAAACAAAAACAAGAAAATAATTTGGACGCAGGCGGTTTGCAAAGTATGCTCGGACAGCAGCAACAACAAATTCAACAAGCACCGCAAGGTTCGTTTATTGAAAAAATGCTCGACAGCGACGGCGACGGCAGCGCAATGGACGATATTGCTTCGATGGCGTTCAAATATATGACGAATAAGTAAAAGGTAAAAGGTAAAAGGTAAAAGGTAAAAAAGGCAAGCGATAAAATTCCCAATCGCTTGCCTTTTTTTGCTTTATGGTTGAGCCGTAAAATTCAGTTCGGTCAATTCATCATTGATGGTTATGGCTTGCGGCGCGAAAGTAAAGCGTTTCGATTGAACTTGGAAAACGTAAGTTTGCCCGACTTCGACTTCATCAAAGGTGAAATAGCCGAAAGAACTTGTCCGATATGAACGAATGTTGCCGCTTGCATCGGTCATTGTAACGATTGCATTTCTGATTCCTCTGCCGTCTTGCGCCATAACTTTGCCCGAAACCGTAACGCTTGCCGCGACAGGTGCAAGAAATTGAACGCGGTAATTGGTAACATTTGAATTCGTTCCATCGGTTGCCGTAACGGTGAAATTGAAAATTCCGCCCATCATCGAAGTTCCGCCGAGTGAAACAACGGCATTCGGAGCAATCATCGTATTTAATGCAATTCCGTTTGGCAAAGTTCCGCCGGTTTGAGAGTAGGTAAATGCGCCGTTGTTGGGAACAAGCGTGTAAATATAAGGCATTCCGGCTTGTCCATTGGGAAGTTCGGCGACGTAATTTCCGCCATTTGCGGAATTGTTGAGTTCAAACGCGCCCATATCCACGTTGCCGACTCGTGCCGCGCCGCGTTGGTCGAGCGTTGGCGTATTGGTGGAAGTTCCGGCGTTGATGGCGGGCGAACCGCTCAAAAGCGCGTGGGTCTGCGTCGTGCCGCCGTAGAAGCCGAGCGGGGCGAGCCGGGCGTTTTGGTTGAGAATGTTGCCGGTGATGTCGCCGTTGATGATAGTGGAGGCGGCGTTGCCGATGAGGTTGTAGCCTTGTGAATTTACCGTTCCCTGAACATCGCCGTTAGTAGCGATATTGCCGGCAATGATCATATTTCGGATATTCGGCACAACACCTTGAGGAATAGTAATGCCGCCGCCGAAGGCGACCGCTGAATTACCGGAGATGGTCGAATTGGTCAGCGTTACCGTTGCAAATGTAGCGGTGTAAATACCGCCGCCGTTGAATGCCGAGTTGCCGCTGATGGTCGAATTGGCTACGGTCAGGGTGCCGCTGATGTTCCCGATACCGCCGCCGAGGGTGCTCGCTGAATTACCGGAGATGGTTGAATTTGTCACCGTCAGCGTGCCGCCGTTATTAATGCCGCCGCCGTAGCTGCTCGATGAATTACCGGAGATGGTCGAATTTATCACCGTCAGCGTGCCGCCGTTGTAAATACCTCCGCCGTTGTTAGAATTGCCACCGGAAATCGTCAATCCGCTCAAGGTGAGATTTGCGCCGTTGACAAAGAACACGCGGCTTTGATTGTTGCCCGAAACGCGCAGATTCGTTGCACCCGCGGCATTGTAAATCAAGAGCGTTCCTGTGGATGCCGCGTCGTTGACGACGAGTTGACTACCGCTCAAATTGATGGTGCAAACGCCGTTCGTGCAACCCGCATCGGTCGTCGGGATGCCAAACGAGATTGATTCGTCGGCGGTCGTCGCGTTTGCCGTCGTAATCGCTTCACGCAGACTGCCCGCCGCGTTACCCGTGTTTATGACAAGCAGATTTGCCGGTGCTTCAAAAGAACCGATGTCGGTTGCGCCGATTCTGGCTTTGCCGCGTTGGTCAAGCGTTGGCGCATTCACCGAAGTTCCCGCGTTGATTGCCGGAGAAGTCGGTGCAAGCGCGTGAGTTTGCGTTGTCCCGCCGTAATTTCCTAAAACTAACAAAAGCGCATTTGCGTTTGTCAGATTGCCGTTGCCCGTGAAACCTGTCGCCGTTCCCGCGTTGCCGATAAGATTATTGTTTGCCGTAAATGCGCCGATGACTTCCGGCACAGTTGCGCTGTTGCGATTGCCCGCGACAATCGTGTTCGTCAGAATAAACGTCGCCGAACCTGCGTTGCGGATGCCGCCGATGTCAAAGCCTTGATTGTCGGTGATGGTCGAATTGATAACGGTCAGATTACCGTTTGCCCAAATCGCGCCGCCGCTGTTGTTCGTGCCATTGGGCATTGTGTTGCCGCTGATCGTTGAATTGGTGATCACCGTATCGTTTGTTACGCCGATGCCGCCTGTCGAACCAATCGTGCCAAGGCAAGTATTATTGGAAATCGTCGAGCCGGTGATAGTCATTATTCCCGTGCTGACGATGCCGCCGTTGATAAAACCTGCGGTGTTGCCGTTGACGGTCGAATTGGTGATGTTGAGCGTTCCGCCCGTGGATGACGCGATGCCGCCGCCGCTACTGTTCGCCGAATTTCCGTTGACGCTTGAATTAACCAGCGTGGTTACGCCGTCAGCGGCAATACCGCCGCCGTCTGCCGTGGCGGTGCTGTTGCTGACGGTAACTGCCGTGAGCGTCAAATTTCCCATTGAATTGGCGATGCCGCCGCCATAGCCGCTGAATGCTCCAACGCCGTTGCCGTTTCTGACGGTCATTCCGCTAATTGCAACGTAGGAATTAGGATTGATCAGAAAGACGCGGCTTTGATTGTTGCCGTTGATGTGTAAAAGATTTACGCCCGTGCCGTTGATGGTCAAACTGCCGTTGTTATTAATTGAAAGTTCGCTGCCACCAAGTGTGATGGTCTGTCCCGTTGCAAAAACGGTTGCGTCAAACGAGATTGTGTCATCGCCCGATGAAGAATTTGCCCGCGAGATTGCGCCGCGCAAGCTGCAATCACTTGCCGCCGCCGTGCAAGCAGTCAAACTTCCGTTGTCGCTCGTTGTGTCAACACTCAAACTAAGCGGTTGGAGACCTTCAAACGCGCCGATGTCCACCGTCGCGCCTCTGATTCTGGCAAAACCCGTTCCACGCTGGTCGGTCGTCAGCGGTTGATTATTGCCGTCAACCGCTAAGGCATTACTTCCCGCATTAATGGCGGGTGAATTGGCAAGCAAAGCGTGTGTCATTGTTTGCCCGCCGTAAAAACCGAGCGGGGCGAGCTGGGCGTTTTGACCCAGAATGTTGCCGGTGGTGTCGCCGGTGATGTTAGCACCGCCGGGGTTGCCGATGAGGTTGTAGCCTTGTGAATTTACTAATCCCTGAACATCGCCAACAAAAGAGATATTGCCGGCAATGATCATATTTCGGATATTCGGCACACCTTGAACAATAGAAATGCCGCCGCCGCCGCTGCTGGTTGCCGAATTGCCCGTGATGGTCGAATTGGTCAGCGTTACCGTTGCCGTTGTATTGGTGTAAATACCGCCGCCGGATCTAGCCGAGTTGCCGCTGATGGTCGAATTGGTTACGGTCATCGTGCTGCCGTTAGAAATTCCGCCGCCGGCGTTGCTCCCTGAATTGCCGGAGATGGTTGAATTTGTCACCGTCATCGCGCCGCCGCTAGAAATTCCGCCGCCGTCGTTCGATGAATTACCGGAGATGGTCGAATTTATCACCGTCAATGTGCCGCCGTTATTAATGCCGCCGCCGTTGTTAGAATTGCCACCGGAAATCGTCAATCCGCTCAAGGTGAGATTTGCGCCGCTGACAAAGAACACGCGGCTCAGATTATTGCCCGAAACGCGCAGATTCGTTGCACCCGCGGCATTGTAAATCAAGAGTGTTCCTGTGGATGCCGCGTCGTTGACGACGAGTTGACTACCGCTCAAATTGATGGTTTGTGCCGACGCGAAAACGGCTGCATCAAACACAATCGTATCGTCCGCCGCCGTCGCGTTCGCCGCCGCGATTCCTTCCCGCAGACTGCAATCGGCATCGCACACGCCATCGTTCGTATCGGCTATTTTTGAAACCGTATAAGTCGCCGCGTGCGCCGCCGAACCTGCCAAAACCATCAAAATAACCAACATAACCGCCAAATTTAATCTTCTCAACATCTTCTTTTCTCCCAAATATTTAATCCGAAATTTTGCCTCTTACCTTTATTAACGAGAAACGAAACCGAAAACCGTCATCGGTTGAAATATTTATTGTTCAAATTTTACGTTATTGCGCCGTAAAATTTAGTTCGGTTAGATCATCGTTAATGGTTAAGACTTGCGGCGCAAAGGTAAATTGTTTTGAGATAACTTGGAAAACGTAGGTTTGACCGACTTCGACTTCATCAAAACTAAAATAACCGAACGAGCTTGTCCGATAGAGGCGAACATTGCCGCTCGAATCGGTCATTGTAACGATTGCATTTCTGATTCCTCTGCCGTCTTGTGCCATAACTCTGCCCGAAACCGACACGCTTGCCGCGACGGGAGCGAGAACTTGCAAACGATAATTCGTAACATTTGTATTTCCGCCGTTGTTTGCCGTAACGGTGAAATTGTAAATTCCGCCCTGCGTCGGTGTGCCGGATATGATAATTGCGGCGTTTGGCGCGGCATTTTCGGATTTTTCGTTTTCTGCAAGCGAGAAACAGCCCGAAACACCGCCCAAGCCCGGCGGCAAACTGCCGTTTGAAACGCAATAAGAAGTCGTTCCGGCTTCCGGTATGAGCGTGAAATTGTAGCTCATACCTTGTGTTCCGTTTGGCAGAACGGCGACGAAGTTTCCGCCGTTTTGATTGCTGTTGAGTTCAAACGCGCCCATATCCACGTTGCCGACTCGTGCCGCGCCGCGTTGGTCGAGCGTTATCACATTGGCGGAATCTGCGGCGTTGACGGCGGGCGAACCGCTCAAAAGCGCGTGGGTTTCCGTCGTGCCGCCGTAGAAACCGAGCGGGGCGAGTCGGGCGTTTTGATTGAGAATGTTGCCGGTGGTGTCGCCGTTGATGATAGTGGCGGAGGCGTTGCCGATGAGGTTGTAGCCTTGTGAATTTACTGTTCCCCGAACATCGCCAACAGCAGAGATATTGCCGGCAATGATCATATTTCGGATATTCGGCACACCTTGCAAAATAGAAATGCCGCTGCCGCCGTTGGATGCCGAATTGCCCGTGATGGTCGAATTGGTCAGAGTTACCGTTGCAAATGTAGCGGTGAAAATACCGCCGCCTGTTCTACCCGAGTTGCCGCTGATGGTAGAATTGGCTACGGTTAGGGTGCCACTAGTGTTCCCGATACCTCCGTCGCCGAATGTTCCGACGTTGCGGCTGATGGTCGAACTCGTGATTGTAAGCACGCCGCCGAGGTTGACAACGCCGCCAGTGCCGAGTGCCGTGTTTCCGTTGACGGTAGTGTTGGTTAGCGTTACATAGCCGCTTGAGTTGAAGATACCGCCGGCATCGTTGCTTGAAGTATTGCCGCTGACATTCGAGTTCGTCATTGTTACCGCGCCGCCGCCGTTGTGAATACCGCCGCCGCCGAATGCCGAATTGCCGGTGATGGTTACGTTTGTCAGCGTTACCGTGTTGCCGTTGCGAAATCCGCCGCCGAATTGCGCCGTGCTATTTTTGATAACTGAGTCGTTGATAGTCAAAAAGCCGTCATTGGAAATCGCGCCGCCGTCGCCCGCATTGCCACGCGAAATCGTCAAGCCGCTGAATATCACGTTTGCGCCGGTGCTGATATTGAAAATGCGGCTCGCATTATTGCCTGAAACGGTCAAAAGATTCGCGCCTGTTCCGACGATGTTTATGATGCTGTTGGCGATAGCGAGTTCGCCGCTTGTCAACGTAATTGTGCAAACTCCGCTGATGCAACCCGCATCGCTCGATAAGATATTAAACGTAATGTTGTCGAAGAAAGGATTGGCATTTGCCGCCGCAACTGCGGAGCGCAAACTGCCCGCGCCGTTGTCCGAAGTGTTGGTTACGACAAGGCTTGTCGGAGCTTCAAACGCACCGATGTCCACGTTGCCGACTCGCGCCGCGCCGCGTTGGTCGAGCGTTGGCGCACCTGTGGAAGTTCCCGCGTTGATTGCCGGAGAAGTCGGTGCAAGCGCGTGAGTTTGCGTTGTGCCGCCGTAATTTCCTAACGCTAACAAGCGCGGAATTGCGTTTGTCAGATTGCCGTTGCCTGTGAAACCTGTCGCCGTTCCCGCGTTGCCGATAAGATTATTGTTTGCTGTAAATGCGCCGACGACTTCCGGCACGGTTGCGCTGTTGCGATTGCCCGCGACAATCGTGTTTCGCAGAATAAACGTCGCCGAACCTGCGTTGCGAATGCCGCCGATGTCAAAGCCCTGATTGTCGGTGATGGTCGAATTGATCACGGTCAGATTACCGTTTGCCCAAATTCCGCCGCCGCTGTTGCTCGTGCCGTTGGGTATCGTGTTGCCGCTAATGGTTGAATTGGTGATCACCGTATCGTTCGTCGTCCCGATGCCGCCCGTCGAACCAATCGTGCTGAGACAAGTATTATTGGAAATCGTCGAGCCGGTGATGTTCATTATTCCCGTGCTGACGATGCCGCCGTTGATAAAACCTGCGGTGTTGCCGTTAACGGTTGAATTGGTGATGTTGAGCGTTCCGCCCGTGGATGACGCGATGCCGCCGCCGCTACTGTTCGCCGAATTTCCGTTGACGGATGAATTAACCAGCGTGGTTACGCCGTCGCCCGCGATACCGCCGCCATCTATTGTGGCGATGTTACCGCTGACGGTAACTGCCGTGAGCGTCAACTGTCCCATTGAATTGGCGATGCCGCCGCCATAGCCGCTGAATGCTCCAACGCCGTTGCCGTTTCTGACGGTCATTCCGCTAATTGCAACGTAGGAATTAGGATTGATTAGAAAGACGCGGCTTTGATTGTTGCCGTTGATGTGCAAGAGATTTACGCCCGTGCCGGTAATGGTCAAACCGCCGTTGTTATTAATTGAAAGTTCGCTGCCGCCAAGTGTGATGGTCTGTCCCGTTGCAAAAACGGTCGCGTCAAACGCAATTGTGTCATCGCCCGCCGAACCGTTTGCCCGCGAGATTGCGCCGCGCAAACTGCAATCGTTCGCCGCCGCCGTGCAAGCGGTCAAACTTCCGTTGTCGCTTGTCGTGTCAACTGTCAAATCGAGTGACGGAAATCGTTCAGTCGCTCCCATATCAACGGTTGTGTTGATGATGCGAGGAAATCCGGCACCGCGTTGGTCGGTCGTGAGCGGTTGATTATTGCCGTCAACTGCCAGAGCGTTGCTTCCCGCATCAATCGCCGGTGAATTAGCCATTAATTTCCGCGTCTGTGTTGCGCCGCCGTAATTTCCGAGCGGAGTCAGTTGAGCCGATTGACCGAGAATGTTGCCCGTCAATGTGCCATTGATGCCGGAGCCGCTTGTGTTGCTGACGAGATTGTAGCCCTGCGAATTTATCGTTCCCTGAATATCGTTGGGACTGCCGTTATTGATGTTATCGGAAATTATCGTATTTCGGAAAGTCGGCGTTCCCTGCAAAATGGCGATGCCGCCGCCGCTCGTGCCTGACGAATTTTCGCTGATGGTCGCATTGATGAGCGTTGTCGAGCCGGTTGTCGCAGAGTAAATTCCGCCGCCTTGTAAGGCTGCACGGTTGTTGCTGACGGTCGAATTGATCACGGTCATATTGCCGCCGTTGTCGTGATAAATGCCGCCGCCGTTACTGAAGGCAGCCACATTGCGGCTGATGTTTGAATTCGTAATCGTTACCGTGCCGGAAAGATTGCCGATGCCGCCGCCGGAAGCGGCGGCATTGTTCGCGGTGACGTTCGTATTGGTCAGAATTATCGCACCGCTGAAGTTGAAAATTCCGCCGCCCAGGTTGCCCGATGTATTGCCGAAGACGTTCGAGTTCGTGAGAGTTACCGTTCCTCCGATACCAATGCCGCCATTGTTAATGCCGCCGCCGTTGTTTGCCGAATTGCCCGTAATGGTTACATTTGTCAGCGTTACAAAGAAGCCGCTATTGTTGGCGTTGTTAATGCCGCCGCCGAGTTGTCCCACGCTGTCTCTGATGGTCGAATCGGTAATCGTCAAAATTCCCATGTTGAGAATTCCGCCACCGTTGCCGCCGCTCGCGTTACCGCGTGAAACGGTCAAGCCGCTGAATGTCAGGTCTCCGCCGTTGACGCTAAAAACGCGGCTCAGATTGTTGCCCGAAATTGTCAGCAAATTCGCGCCCGTGCCGTTGATGGTCAAACTGCCGTTGTTGGCAACGGAAAGCTCGCTGCCGCCGAGCGTGATGGTCTGTGCCGACGAGAAAACGGTTGCGTCAAACGAAATCGTGTCATTGTCCGTTGAACTGTTTGCCCGCGAGATTGCGCCACGCAGAGAACAGTCATTCGCCGCCGCCGCCGTGCAAGCGGTCAAACTTCCGTTGTCGGTCGTATTATCAACCACGAACAAGGGGTTGGCGATTGTGTAAGTATTGGGCGTGGTCGGCGGTATCGTAAACGTATTGACGTTGGTGCCGACAAAGCCCGCGCTCGGATTTGCCGCCAGATTGCCAAGCGTGTCCTGTGCCACGACAAAGTAAGAAACCACATCCGTAGCCACCATGCCGCCCATATCTGCAACTACGATGGTGCAGTTCCAGGTTCCGTTCTGGGCAGTTCCACCGAAGAGCGTGCAGTTCTCTGGTAAATATCCCCCATTATTCTTTTTATAGTAAATACGCGGAGTCAGTCCACCCGTTGCAACGCCGGTTTCGTCTGTGAGGATGACGAACAGAACTCTGTCCGCAACGCTCAATGTGTTGGCAAACGGCGTGTATGTAATGCTCGGCGCAAAAACGTCAACGAGACTCGTCGAGCCGTCGTTCGTGTCGGCAACTTTTGTTACCGTGTAAGTCGCTGCGTTTGCCCCGATAACCGATAAAAAAACGAAAACCGCAAGTAATAAAATATTAGCTCTGATTGACATAAATTTTCCCTCTCAACTTTATAAACGAGATTATAACCCGAAAACCGTCATCGGTTGAAATATTTATTGTTCAGAGTTACGGCAGATGGTGTTTGAAAATAAATCCGAGAATAAGCCATTGTAGATTGCAGAAGCGTGTAGCCCATAGCGCGAGCTATGGGAACGAATGCCCGAAATGTTCAAGCTATCGTAAGATAAGTAGATGGACAAAATTATTTTTATAGAAAATCTATCCACGGAAATCACGGAAATCACGGAAAAGATACTGAAATATTCGTGTTTCTGTTCCGTGTCTTTCGTGTTTTCCGTGGATAATCATAAAGATAATTCTGTCC
>JANNYB010000241.1:0-3385 GCA_031409875.1 Acidobacteriota bacterium
AATTCGCAAAGCAAGGTCGCGGACGCTTTCGTCTTCTTCGTATTCATCCTGAACTTGCTCGATAGCACTCATCAAGGCTTGATCATTTGAAAGCGGTAACGGCTCGAAAGGTCTGGTCAGTTCGATTTTTTCGATTCGCGCAATCGGCAACTGCGAATATTGCAATTTTTCGAGTTTGTCTTGTAAATCCTTCTCGGTCATCAAAGGAAAATCCGGCTCTTTATTGATTTCCGCCTTGCGCTTTAAAACATTGCTCGCTTGCGGCAGATTTCTGGGCATTTTTCCTTTGACATTCGGATTTTTCGCCGGTTTGACGGCTTTTTTATGCTTTCTGAACCACTCCATTTCTTTGTCGGCATCAACCGAATGTGAATGCTCGTCCCAATCATTCTCGTCTTGGAGTATTTCTTTTTTATTTTTGTCTGCATTGTTGGCTTGCTTCGATTTTTTCATCCAAACAATCGCGCCGACCAAACCTGCCACCAGCACGAATATAAGTATATACCACCAAGTATTATCCTCAACCGGAGGCTGCATTGTCGCCGGATTTTTCGTCTGTGCGGCGGGCGTTTGTTGCGGTGGAACGGTTATTTTTGGCATCTGTGCCATAACAAAATTAACCGGAATCAATAAAAGTGAAGTAACTTTTAATAAATTTAATTCTTTCATAATTTATTTCTTTGCCAATTGCTTGATTTTTTTTCGAGAACTTTAACCTTTTCAGGAGGATTTTTTGTTGAAAAAGATGGAGTTTTATTGATTGAGCGCGGCTTATCCATTTATTGAAACGGATAATCACTTTTTTATTATACTGACACTTATGTTTAATGTCTAGTCTTTTTATTTATATTGTTCAACATTTGTTAAAATATTTTTAATGTGGTGTTTTTTTCGATTTATTGTAAATAATTGTTGCCGGTTTATTTCAGAAACCCCGAACAAGGTGCGACAGAAACTTAGTAAAATTTGTTCGTTCGTTGTCGCTCAACTGTTCTGATTTTTTTTTCGATTTTTCAAACTTTACGATTATCAAAATTCGTATTAAAGTAGCATATTCACTCTTTTGAAACACAACAAAAAATGTCGGCAGTTAAAACGATTTCGGAAACAAATTTTGATGATTTGCGCCTTATTCACAGAGGAAAAGTGCGCGATGTTTATGATTTGGACGACAGACGGCTTTTGCTTGTCGCAACGGACAGAATTTCGGCTTTTGATTGCATAATGCCGACGCAAATTCCGCAAAAAGGCGAGATTTTAACATCAATTTCCGCTTTTTGGTTCAGCTTTTTATCGGACATAACCGCCAATCATTTGATTACGACACATTTCGACGAAATGCCCGAAAATGTTCGACAATACGAGATTTTGCGCGGGCGTTCGACGCTTGTCAAAAAAACAAAAGTTTTCCCTGTCGAATGCGTCGTGCGCGGATATTTGGAAGGTTCGGGTTGGAAAGATTATCAAGCAACAGGAGAAATTTGCGGACATAAATTGCCGGAAAGAATGCTTCAATGCGAACAACTTTCCGAGCCGCTTTTCACGCCTGCGACGAAAGCCGAAAAAGGACACGACGAAAACATTTCCGAAGCACGATTTGCCGAAATTATCGGCACGGAAAACGCCGCCAAACTGAAAAACATTTCACTCGAAATTTACAAAAAAGCGGCGCAATATGCTTTAACCAAAGGAATTATCATTGCCGACACGAAATTTGAATTCGGTTTGGACGAAGACGAAAATATCTTGCTGATTGACGAAGTTCTCACGCCTGATTCGTCGCGTTTTTGGTCAGCCGATGATTACGAACCCGGACACGCGCAAGCCTCATTCGACAAACAATTTTTGCGCGAATATTTGGAAACGCTCGATTGGGACAAAAAACCGCCCGCGCCCGCGCTTCCCGAAAATATTGTCGAAGCCACGCGAAGTAAATATTTAGAGGCTTTTCATATTTTAGTCAAAAGTTAGTTACTGAATCGTTTTTTTGATTAAACGCTAACCACCAATAAACAGATGCGCGATAGAATGGAAAATTTGGTTGATGAGATGCTTGACGGGCAAATTTTGCTCACCGAAGCAATGTTTGAATTTGAGAAATTATACATTCAAAAGGCTTTAGAGCGTTGCGCCGGACATCATTCAAATACCGCAAACACACTCGGTATTCACCGTAACACGCTTTCCAAAAGAGTCGCCGCCTATCAAGAACCGCCAAAACCGCCGAAACGTCTGATTGCACGGCGCGGAAAATAATTCCCATTAAAATTTAGGTGAGCGTTTTGTTTCCAAAACTTCGATTTTATCGCCGACGCGCAAAATATCTCCGGCATTTTCGGCAATAAGATTTTGCCCGAAAAGAATTTTTTGCTTAAGACTTCGCTTCGGAATCCGAAAACTTGCCAGAGTTTTTAACGGTTCAACGCCTTGTTTTTCGCCGGTATTTTGTTCAATCGTCGTGATGGCACAACGCGCACACGGCTTGACGATATGGAAGATATTTTCGCCGATTTTGATTTTTTTCCAACCGTCTTCCGCAAAACTTTCCGCGCCCGAAACGACTAAATTCGGACGAAAACGATTCATCGGCACGGGCGTTTCAAGTCGTGAATTCAAATCTGCCAGAGAACCCATCCCAATCAACAAAAACGGATAAGCATCAGCGAAAGAAACGTGATCGTCTTTTTGCACGGCGTAAAAATAACTTACTTTACGTTGCGTTTCCTCAGGCATCAGCGCAAGCCGGATATTTGCGCCTAACACATCGCTAAACCATTCATTTATCGGCTTTTGATAGATTTTTGCCGCGCATTTGCTTTGCCAAATTTGAACTTTTTCCGTATTGTTTTCTTCAATTTCAAAAGGCACAATCAATTTTTCTGCGCCGTTTGAAACTTGCAAACCGTCTTTCGTAATTTCGGTTTCAATTGTCGCCATTTTCGGGAATTCGCGCTGTGTTAAGAATTTATTTTTCTCGTCAATCAGCATCCAGCGTCGGTCAAACTCTAATCCGCGACGTTCGATTTTTGATTCGGTCAGAGAAATTCCCTTCAACGATTTGATCGGATAAATATTTATTTCGGAAAGAATCATAAATTTTGCTCAATGACTGGAGCGCAAGCGTCCCCGCTTGCAAACGCCGCTGTTTTTTAGCGGTGTAACGGCGGTTGCATAGAAATCAACTTGAAGGAACACGAACCCTTTTTCGCGTTTGAAGCAAATGCTCATTGCAAGCGGGGACGCTCTAGGGCTATTGCAAAGTCGTTGAAAAATTGAAAAGACCATTCAAATTTGATTCAATCTAAGTTTGAACAAAAACACTAAATCAAAAAGGAAGGTCTTTTATAGATGGATAATACCACAGAATTTGAGATATTTGAACAGA
>JANNYB010000242.1:0-2705 GCA_031409875.1 Acidobacteriota bacterium
TTCGCGTTTCGTGTTAAATTGTAGGAGCAATTCGACATTACATATTCTCTCAGCGAAAGATTCGGATTATTCAAAAGATAAACTTTGAACAACACAAACTTCACATCAAAGGTTACTTTTCCAAGGCGCGAGTTAAATTGCTCGCCTTTCACCGCTACTTACACGATTGTTCTAATCTGTTCCCCGTAAAAAACTCTTTTTGTCGTCGAATGGTCTGAAAATGCTCTGCCAAAACTTTCCCCGCCAGAAACATTCTCTCAAAAATCTACACGAATATATTTGAATCGGATTGCAAATTATAAACTTTCGCGTGTCAATTCAAAATGATAAAAACAGCAAGTCGTGCTGAAAAATAATTTGCTAATCACTTTCATAGAGATTTGAAAATCCGATTTGGTTGCCTCACTCGCAAAAAATCTTTGAAATTTATTAAAAGACGTTATACCCAAAAGAAAATGAATTGCGAAAAATAGTTAGCCGGCAAAAGTCCGACACGCTTTAGCTTGTCGCTTCAAGTTTGGCATGAAGGAAGGCTATGCGATTCAACAAGCTAAAGCGTGTTGGACTTTTTAATCAAATATTTTCGCAAATCAATTCCTGTTTGGTATAGATTTGACACCGAATGTTCAAATTTGTTCCCTAAAGCGAAAAAATACTGAAAATAATGTGTCAGAAAACAGTAGTTTTTTAACAGCCGAAAATCATAAAATAAATCGCCCGTAAAACAAGGACTTTTCAAACGCAATTTTTCAGAAGTTTTTTGACACGCTTGCTGTTACTTGTTTTTTTTGTGCATTTCCGAATTTTTGTGAGAGAATCAGTTTAAGGTGCAACGCTAGTTGTAGTAGAATAAATATTCAAAGAGAATTTTCCGCAGATGAACACTGATACACGCAGACTTTTATTATGATTTTATCTTTAATCTATCTGTGTTCATCTGTGTCCATCTGTGGATAAATAAAAAATTGCAATGATTGAAGCGGGAACATTTTTGCAGAATCGTTATCGAGTCGAAAAGCAAATCGGGCTTGGCGGAATGGGCGCGGTTTTTGTGGCGACGGACGAGCGTTTCGGCAGTGTTGTGGCAATTAAAGAAACGCTTTTTTCGGACGAAAAATTCCGCAAAGCCTTTGAGCGCGAAGCCAAACTTTTGAACAGTTTGAAACATCCGGCTTTGCCGCGTGTGAGCGACCATTTTGCGGAAAGCAACGGGCAATTTCTCGTGATGGAATATATCGAAGGCGACGATCTTTCGGAAATTATGGATCGTGAGCGCAAGGCTTTTTCCGTCAGCGAAGTTGTCAATTGGACGATTCAACTTCTCGACGCGCTCGAATATCTTCACGCGCAAAATCCGCCCGTGATTCACCGCGACATCAAGCCGCAAAATCTGAAATTAACGCCGCGCGGACAGATTGTTTTGCTAGATTTCGGTTTAGCAAAAGGCAATCCGACAAATTCGGATTCGGCAACTGCCGCGCAAAGTATGTTCGGATATTCGCGCAATTACGCCTCAATCGAGCAAATTCAAGGTTCTGGAACTGATCCAAAAAGCGATTTATATTCGCTTGCCGCAACCGCGTATCATCTCGTTACAGGCGTGCCGCCGGCGGACGCGCTGACGCGGGCAATGAATGTTTTATCGGGCAAATCCGATCCTTTAATTCCGGCGCACGAAATTAAAGAAGAAATTCCCGCAAGTCTTTCGGGAGTTTTTTATAACGTGATGGCAATGAACGGCAATCAGCGTCCCGAATCGGCAAAAGCGATGCGCCGAATGATTGACGAAAGCGCAAAATATGCGTCAAAGCCTCTCAAAACAAACGTCCAAACGCCGATTGAAACAAATATTTTCACGCAAAAGACGAAAATTTCGCCGGACAAGCCGAGCGTCAGACAAGCCGACATTAAAACCGATGTGATGGGCGAAAATGTTTCGCAAATTACGGCTTTAAGACCGCTCAAAACGCAATCCGAACCGCAAACATCAAGGCGCGGTTTGGCAATCGGCGCAACTGCACTTTTTGCAATTCTTCTTGGCGGAACTGCGCTTGCGGCTTTTTTCTTTATCAAAACCGATGCGCCTGTTTCCAATTCAAACTCGGCGGAAAACTCAATCGAAAGAACGACAACCATCGTCAACAATGTGCCTGAAAATTCAGACGCGGAAATTCTCGATGTCAGTAACGAATCAATCGAAGATTTGATAAACGTGAATCCTTCAAACAATCCCACGCAAAAACGCGAAACCGTTAAAACCGAAGTCAAAGAAACGCCAACGCCGAAACCCGAAATCAAACCGACGAAAAACAAACCCGTCGAACAAGTTCAAGTTGAAGAAGATATTGAAGAAGACGAAAAACCAACGCCGAAGCCCGTGAAAACTCCGGTTTTCGGCAATAAATTTCCGCGTTTTCCTGTAAATATTGACCCGCAACCGATGCCGCAAGACGAACGAAGACGCAGAAGAAAACAACGCCAACAACAATCTCAACCGTATCCCAATTAAAATTTTTAAGTCGGAGCGCGGGCATCTTGCCCGCCGCGCGTTCAAGCTAAGCTAGAACAGGCTCGACACGCTTCAAATGCTCAAAATTTGATTTTATGTTCGTCGTTTCCGCGCCTGTTCTCGCAAAGCCTCGAACGCGCGGCGGGCAAGATGCCCGCGCTCCAATTTTTAAAATCAAAAAGGCAAAAGCAGAAAC
>JANNYB010000243.1:0-21686 GCA_031409875.1 Acidobacteriota bacterium
GAAAACTGAAAAAAGTAGCTTTAATTGCCTGTGCCAGAAAATTGATGACTTTTCTAAATTCAATGGTCAAAAATAATTCTGCTTGGAATCCCAAAGTTACTCAAGTTTCGGCTTGACTTTTATCACAGTTGCTCTGTGGACAATATTTCTTTTGCTTTTTCAAAAACTTCTTCTGCCGAAATTTGCGTCATACAACGATGGTCAATCGGACAATCGCGCAACATACACGGCGCACAATCAACATTTTTGCGAATGATTTCCGAGCCAATAGGCTGAGTCGTTTTTTCGTTTGTCGGACCGAAAATAACCAGCGTTTTTGTGCCGACGGCGGGCGCGATGTGTGCCAAACCCATATCGTTTGAAACTAGCAAATCAATTTCCGCCAAAATTGCGACAATCTGCGAAAGGGAAGTTTTGCCCGTTAAGATTATCGGTTTTCGCGCCGATTTTGTAAAAACTTCGTCTGCAACTTCGATTTCATCTTTCGCACCGACCAGCAAAACATTCGCGTTTAAATCATTTTGCAGTAAATTATTAAGTTTCGCAAAACTTTCCTCTTGCCAACGCTTGGCGCGTGAATTTGTCGAACCAACGCCGAGCGCGATTGTTTTTTTCGACAAATCAATGCCAGATTCTTCTAAGATTTTTCGTGCTTCGGCGCGTCTTTCTTCTGAAACCTGCAAATCAATTTTTGGCAGATTTTCAATAATCGAAGTTTTGCCGAAATACGCTTTTTCGATTTCAGAAACTAAATTCAAATAATAAAAAACTTCGTGGCGTTCGTTTTTCCCCGCGGGAATTTCGATTGAATTTGTCAGCAAAAAACTTCTGCCTTCTTTGGCATAACCGAATCTTTTCGGGATTTTTGCAAGTTTCGTAACCAACGCCGATTCAAACGAATTCGGAAACAGAACGGCTAAATCAAACTCGTGTGTTTTCAAAAATTTAGCGTTTGAAAATGTGTCGGCGATTTTTGATTCGGTTCTATCAAACGTCAAAATCTCGTCCAAAAAATCGGCATCGCGGAAAATTCCTTCCGCCCAAGTGCGCGTGTGAAGCGTCAAAAAAGCATCGGGAAAAATCCGCCGAATTTCGCGCAGAGCCGGAATTGACATCACCGCGTCGCCGACCCAATTCGTGCCGCGAATAATTATCTTTTTCGGCGCAAATTTTTTTTCGGTTTGCGTCATATTATTAGCTTACATCAAAATTATACTACAAACGATTTTTTCAAGGAGAGCAAAATGGCTGAAAATATTGATTGGGAATTTATCGCAAGTCTCGAAGGCAAAGGAGTTACGACAGGTTATGTGCCGAATCCGACGGGAAGTAAAAGCGGTGTAACCATCGCCACAGGTTTCGATTTAGGGGCGCGAAACGAAAATGATTTGACGGTTCTTGGGCTGGCAACTGATTTGATCACGAAATTTAAACCGTATTTAGGTTTGCAAGGAACGACGGCGGACGAATTTTTGAAAAAAAATCCGCTGACCATCACCGAAGCCGAAGCCGCTGATATTGACAAAAAAGTTAAAGGAAAAAAAGTTCCCGCAATCAAACAACAATACATCAATTCGGCGCACAACATTGCAAAAGTTCAGTTTGACGATTTGCCAAGTCAGGCGCAAACCGTGATTGCTTCGGTGTCGTTTCAATATGGCAGTTTACCGAGCAAAGCACCGAAATTTTGGACTGCCGCATCTTCGCAAGATTGGACGGAATCGGTAAAAATCTTGCGGGCTTTCGGCGACTCATATCCGACAAGACGCGGCAAAGAAGCCGATTTATTGGAGCAAGTCGTCAAATTTAACGAACTTGTTCAAATAATTATGAGTCTGAATAAGATTTGGTTCACGTTTCTTTTTGTGATTTTGAGCGTTGGTTGCGCGACGAGTTTGGGCAAAACGCAGACGATTATTTTTGACGAAACATTGTCAAACAGTTACAAAAATTATGATATGAGCGCAACCGAAGAAAGAAAAGAAATCGCTTTTGAATCTGGCACAAAAGCCGCGAATTGTCAGCAATATTGGAGCGAAAAAGAAAAATCGAGTGTTAAAGAAGATATTGCAAATATGATGTTTAAGTCGGAATATCTAATTTGCGACGCGCTTCAGATATTGAAAAAAGCCGAAGTCAAAAGCGAATTCGTAAATCAAAACGGCGCGGAAAATTATACGAAAGAGCTTTATAATCGTTTGGATTTAACGAGTTTTCCGTCATCTATGGCGCAAACGATTGAAACAAACGCGACATTTGAAACGCAAAAAGAAAAGATGTCGGCAAAAATCGAAAATAATTCAATCGTTTCCGACACGAAGGATTGGTATTTCGCCATCAAAATCGCCGCCGCCGCCGATGTCAACAAAAACGGCAAACAAGATTTAATCGTTTGGGTAACGGACAAATCGAAAGAAGGAAATCTTCAAAGTTATTCGACAATTTTGATTTACGATGTCGAAAATCAAGGCGTTTTGAAAGCCTCAACGAAATAATTTTTGCCCGCGAAACACGCGAAATACGCTAAAAAAAGATTTGATTTCTTTTCGCGTATTTGGCGTGTTTCGCGGGCAAAATCTGCTTACCTTTTCAAAACCGCAAACAAAATAATGATTAACACAATTATCGCAATAATAAAGAAAGTTAAACAACCGATTTTCAGCCAACTGTAAGGTCTGTCGCCTTGAACTTCGCCGGTTCTGCCATTGACGACGATTTGAAAAGTTTTGCCGTTAAACTTATATGCGCCGGCATAAATCGGCAAAAGCAAATGTTTAAACGTAATGTTTGCATAGTTTATCGCCAAATTATGAACGCGCTGTTCGTCGCCGCCGATGTCGTTTTCGGCATCTTCGTGGATTTGTTCGTTGGCAATTTGTTTGAATTTTTCAAAACCTTCGTCGAGCGCGATTTGATAAGTTTGCGCTTTATGTCCCGACAAAAACGCCGGCTCGTAAGACTTTAATTCGTGCAAATCCCAAGGTTCGAGCTTTTTAATATATTCTTCGGGCAAAGATTTCGTTGCGGGAATGCAAACGTCGTCAAATTGCCGCTCGATTTGCCCCGAAACCGAAGACCAACTCGTATATCGAACTTGCCGCGATTTTTGTTCGCCGTTTTCTTCGTAATATTCGGTTTGATAATAATGATCGCCGCGTTCGCCGTCGTAATCGGCGTTTGTAAAAGAATCGTAAGTCCAATAAGGAATGTAAATGCTGACCAATTTGTCGGCTTGCGCCATCGTTTTCAGCGCCGACGGCGCAAACCAGAGCGAAGAAAGCCAAGCGGTAAAATTTGAAACGGCTTGCGGAGTCGGAACTGAAAAAGGCAAAACGCCTTCGGGCGCAACGAGCGGATCAGACGCTTTTGGTTGCGCGACGATTTTCCCGCCACAAAAACCGCACTGTGTCGCCGTTTCGGGCGGCGTAAAATTAACAATCGCGCCGCAACTGTCGCATCGAACCTGCATCGCATCGTTTGCCATCGGTTGCAAATTCTGCATTCCGCGCTGTAAAAATTCATTATAATCGCGCTCGTCAACCGTTCCGTCCGCCGCAACTTCCTGCTTATGCCCGCAAAAAGGACACGCCAGCTTTCCGCTTTTCGCATCAAAAACCATATTCGCGCCGCAATTTTGGCACAAAAAACGATTGATATTTTCTTTGTTAATTTCAGGGGAATTTTGCATAAAATTTGTTCGCTGTTTTTAGTGTGGAAAACTCGAATTCTATTTCAATCATATCCGAAAATCGGCTGATTCAAAATTTGATTTTCGCCAAATGCAAGAAAACCTAAAATATATTTCATCGCATTACTGAGCGGCACAGCTATTGCTAACAGCAAAAAAAAGATTATATTCACCTTTAACTCAATTAAAGTTTGCTTTGTTTGTCAAAAGCTGTCCGAAGTATTGTTTAAACTGACAATCGAATTGTGTTCGGACGTAAATTCGGGCAGTATTTTATCTCACAGAGAAGGGAATTGACCTTGTAAAAGCCTAACAAATTCAAGCATTTATGAGGTTTCCGACAGCTTAAATTTTCCCAAACCTAAACTCGATGCACTGCCGATATTGAGAAATTCACCGGCAAACAGAAAAGGTAGAAACTTTGAAAAATCGTCGCTTTGAAGTTCTATTTCACCGAGCATTCCGTCCAAATCGAAATTTTTATTTTGGCGATTAGAATGCCGCGAAAATGCGTGTTTCCAGAGTTTATCGGAAACAATTTCGACCGTTTCGGCGGTTTTCATCAAAGATTGATAATCATATTCCAAAGCCGTGCCGTAATTTTCCGTCAAAAATTTTAGTCGCAGAGAACATTGTTTGAAAATTTCGCCGAAAGTAATTTTTTCGAGCAATTTGCGATTTCGCCGAATCCGCAAAGGCGTTTGAAAACGGATTTTCAGATTTTGAGAAATATGCGTTTGAGAAAGTTTTTGCTCAATTAATTCTGTCGCGGTTGTTTGATGAAAAGGCAAAATCTTTAGCAAATCCGGTGTGTAAATCGAGGTTTTACAATCGTTTGCGTCTAAACTAAACACTTCCGAAACCGCAAAAGATTGACGATCTGCGCCGAGACCGTGCCGCGCCATCATTTCAAAAGCATAAACAAAATACGGCAATTTTTTCGCCGCTTCGCCAATCAAAACTAAACCGAAAGACACTTTCCCGCCTTTGGAAATACGCATTTTCAAGATTTTTTCTTCGGAAATTTCTCGCGTCAGAGGCGGAACAGGCGGCTGAAAAACAAAAGGTCTCGGAACATCTTTTAAGTTTTGCGAAGTCGGCTCAAAAACCGTCGTATAAAGACAAGCCTCCGCCAGAAAACATTTTTCGCAATCCTGATGTTGCACCGAACACGAAATCGCCTTGAGTGCGTGTCCGAACGCGCCGCGCAGAGTCGAACCGATCAGCGCAGGCAAAATCGCTTCGGTTTGCGCCTCTAAAACAATTTCGAAACGCGCCAGACGAAGTTGTGAAAGTTGTTCGTGAAACATTTATTTTATCAATTGATTTTCATCAAAAAAGTTGTCATCGGCGCGTGTTTCGAGTTTATATTTTTCGTCAAATTTGCGGCTCATCTCTTCATATTCACGCTGTTCGGCTTCCCAATCTGCACGGATTTTATGAAAGGAAAACTCGAATCGGTCAAACTCCATATTTGAACCGTCATAATGCGAAAACGTCGGCGTATCAATAAAATCAACCGCCATCATTTGGCAAAGCGGACAATCATCGTCAATCATACATTCTTCCGCCGAAGCCGTCAGATTTATTCTCTGCCGCTCCATTTCGATAATTTGATGAGGCTTTCTGCCGGAAGTTTCCGCTTGCGGATTATTCAGCCAAGCAGCGGCAATTCGTTCTAATTCTTCCGCATTTTCGACGCGATTTTCAAAACATTTGCCGAGCAGATGACGAAACAAATCGTAATACATCACAATTTCGTGTCGCCCGAAACCGCCAAAATTATAAGCGTTTGTTTCTTTCGACAAAGCCGGCGGCGACGCGCCCGAAACCGACCACTGCAAAGACCGCGAACTCAAATCCGACTCGATAAAATCCATCTTTTCAAGCAAAATCTCACGCGGCGTTTTCCCCGTTAAATCGCTTCTCGCCGTCATCATCCATTTCGCGTGAATATTCGTAAAAAGTTCTTCATCCGTTTCATTTTTATTCGCCAAATATTCTGTAAAAATAAAATCGAACAGCGGTTTTTCAAACAAAATTTCACGCGCATCAAACGCCGGATTTTCCAAACGCCTTTCACGCCCTTTCTCCTGTGCGTAATAAAACTCCGGCAAAGAACCGACGCGCTTCCAATCATCCGAAAGCCGATAAGAAAGCGGAAAATCCTCGCCTTCATCAGTCTTTATCCGCACCTTGCCGCTGGTCGAATAATAAGAATAAGTCGAATCCGCCATAATCACTTTGGCAACCAAATCAATCACCAAAAGCCCCGCATCATAAGGCTCAAAATTCTCACCTTTCCTAAACCAACTAAAAAAAGATTTATCAGATTCACGCCTAATAAATCGCTGAATCGCAGTTTCCAATTCCTCAACAGTCTCCGGTTCAGCCGTCAAAGCCGCAACCAAAACATCACCAAAACTCCCGTGAATATCACCGGAAATCGTTTGCAAATTATCTATTATGTTGATGCGTATTTCGCTCATAACTAATTTATTTTCTTTGATGGAAAACCAAATTCATCTGCTTTTTGAATCAGTTGATTAACTTCATCGCCTTTTATCAATTTTATATTGAATTCTTTTATGCGCTCGTAATTTGTTCGGTTAATCTTCGCTTGACCATTAAAAATCCAGTAGATTTTGCTGAAGAATCCGCCGAAACTTTTTTGTGCTTGCGAAAGTTTATACAAATCATTCAGAATATCATTTTCAACTCTGTCCAATTCTTCTTGTGTTGCCCGACCTATTTCAACTAACTTTCGGTTTATATTTAGCCTTTTACATTCAAAAACTGACATTTTGTAATTTTTGATTCCAATTATGTCATATTCGGCAATTTGCATTTTATCGTCATCGGGACGAAGCCAATTAACACTTGCCCAAACATCCCAATCGAGTTGTTTAAGTTGTTCATAAACTCTAGTTTCTTGTGGAGTGCGCGGCAGATCAACCTTTATTTTATGACCGTGCAGAGCAAAATAAGTTTCGACATCAATCGAATTTTGAAACGGAATTGCATTAAAACTCCAATCTTGAGCGATTTGTAGGATGCAGTTTTTACGAGTATCAACATAATAAACCGCCAAATTTTTATCACGAAAATATTCATCCGCCGGGGACGACATCAGTTTTGTTCCGCCAGTCGCATTGAGCGACCAATCGGCACTTGGATTTGCCTCGACAACATCTTTACATTTGCGGTAAATCTGTGCCGAATCATAAGCGTCGGAAATCGGAACTTCTTCAACTTTCAAATTAGGAAACTTATTTTTTACAACCGTTTCCAAATCATCTAAACGCTTTCTCATCCGCGTTTCAGACGGAGTAAAAATTGCGTGTAATACATCAGGTTTCGTCGCCTCTTCATTTAACGGAATAAAAGTCGGCAAAATCATATCGCTGATAAAACACAACATTCTTTTCATAGAATTCTCCTATTTTTGTTTTTTTGCCGTTACAAACCAAACCGCTTTTTCAAGCATTTCATCTTCCATCTCGCTAACTTCTCTAACTCTTTCAACAATTAAAGTCGCGGCTTGTTTCTTTAAATCGCCGTAAAGTCGGGATAAATCATCCTTTACTATGGACTTAAACCTATCTCTGTCTTTCTTTTCATACTTGGAAATTTCGAGAAGTTTTTTTTCAATACTGGCAAAATCCTTTTTGTTTTGTTCTTCCAAATTGGCAAAAGTCTTTTTGTTTTGTTCTTCCAATATTTTTTGTTTTTCCTTATCGGAAATCCGTGGTTCGGGCATCGGTTCTGCGACAGGCTGACCGTTTGCGGTTTGGTTTGCTGAAAGATTGTCTTGGTTTATAGCATAATCTTTGAGTATTGCACGACCATAACCGCTTGAGGTTTTTGCTCCGATTCCTTCATCACGCAAAGCTAATCTAAGAATATCAACTGCCAATTTCGCCATCTTTTCATCAAATTTAGCATCGCCCGAATTTGCTGAAATCGCCAATAAATATTTCCCTTGAGCGGAAAGCAACGGAATCGGCACAGGACTGTCCCAATCCGCAGGCGGCGAATACTTTCCTTCGGAATCTTTCCCTTGATAATATTTTTGATGATGAACCGTTAAAATATCCGCTCGAAGCGGATTTTTGCCGTAACTGTTCGGCACATACAAAGCATCGTGAAAAATAACGTAACCCGCCGATTCTTGTGAACCGAACATTAGTTTGTGTGCTTTGCCGATTTTTCTAGTTTTATCTTTCGACTCTTTATTCCAGCCTTCGCCCATAAAACGATGTGCAAAACTTGCCGCCAGACCTTTCAAAGCACTGCCGGGAATATACGGAACGCCGTAAGTCCGATGAAGCGTAATCGAAGTTTCCAAAACGCTTTCCGCACCTAAACCGACAATCATTCGTCCGCTGATTTCGATAGATTGAGGAGCGTATTTTTCAACCGATGGTTTCCAAATCTCATTAAAAAAACTTTCGTAAATGTCAGGAACTTCAATGTTTGAAACTTGATTTACTAAATCCTGTTTTGCGGTGCTTTCTTGTTTCTCAACTTTTTGCTCACGGATGTATTTATGAAGCCAAAGACTTGCATTGGTCGGACTTTCATCAAAATTAAGTTCCTTTAAATTATCTCGTCTTGATTGTATATTTTCACTCATCACTTTCACCTGCTTCTACGCCTAAGACCGATTGGGCAAACCGTTTATACCAAAGTAATGCGGCAAGGCTTCGCTTAGTCAAATACATATATTTTGATAATTCGGCGTTTCGACTCGCACTAACTAAAGCATCACCGTTGGTAAATTCTAAAGTTTGTGCCAAATCATTAAGCAAAGTTTCTAGAATTTTTCCGCCTTTTGATGTCGATTTTGCTTGAACAAAACTTAACGCTTGAACTAATCCGGCAGTTTGAATTAACACGGGAAGTTTATGAGCCATTGAGCCATATTGCTTTTTCTTTTCATTTTTTTCGAGTTTTTGAACTCTCTCAAAAACATCCGAAGCAATTTCTTGATTACGAGTTTGCATTTGAACCTCCGTTATCAATAATCATTTGGCAAAGTCCGCGTCCAACGGTCATACTACCGCCGAGTTGAATCGGATTTTTAGCTATTTCCACGATGTCCGAAATGTGATTGCCTTTTACCTGCAACAATAAACCGCTCAAAATTGTTTCGGTCGGCAAAGATTCTTCATACCACAAAGCACCTTTAACAGTTGTTTTCGTGTCATCATCCAATTTATTTCGGGCAATAACTTCGGTTGCCGTTTCCGCCAAAAAGTTCATTACATCATCTGACACAATGCAAAAACGCTGTTTGAAATAAGTTTGCCAAGTTTCGTTTGTTGGAGATTTCTCACTATTTGGAAAGATTTTTTCGGCTAAAAATTTCGCCCAATCATCTGCGTTTGAATCAGTTTGAACCGTCAAATCTAAATCTTCCAAAATAACTTGCTCGATTTCTCTGTCTAGCTTTTTGACCTTCATTTTGTTTTCGTTTTTAGGATTTGAAGAAACAACGCAAAAACCTTGTTTTACTGATTTTTTTCCTAAATTTTCAGTTTCTTTACAATCCCGCCTAAATCTTTCCAAAATATACGGCGACGTAACCCAAGCAAATGTTCCCAACAAACTGCGGACAGGCAAGCACAAAAGTTTTTGGTCAGTAAAAACAATCGAACCTGAATAAGCTGAATCATTGTCGGGCTTGTCAGGTCCAAAAATCTTATTTCGCAAATCGTCGTCCTTCAATTCATCACGCAGCGAACCTTTGAGAGTTGAGCCGGGCAAATAAGGTAAATTTGTGGCTTTTTCGCGGGCAATCGGCAAATCAATCACGCCAACGCCTTGCCCTGTGCCGGCGTGTAAAGGCGAAAGTGCGTGGATAAAGGTTAATGTAGATTTCATAATTTTATTTCTCCATTTTCTCAAGATAATTTAAGAAGGCTTGAATTACATCCGTTTCATCTTGCAAAAGGTCGTTAGTTCCAAGTTTTTTAATCGTTTCTTTATTCGTATCTGCAACTTTTATTTCTTTCGCTTGATTCTCATCGTCAAAAGATGATTTTAATCCTGACCTGCTCCAATCACTACCTTCTTGTGTTTCCAGCGTTAGACCGATTTCATCCAACTTTTTATCATTCTCTAAAATCAAAGCGACTCCTAAAGATTTATTGTTTGAGCAAAAAACTGGACGTAAAATTAATGGGCTAGAAAATCTCTCAAAACCTGTTGGATTGAGAATAGTTTTTCTTGGATCAAGGTAATTTCTGTCAAACCCTCTATCATTTGGATTCTCTGATTTAAATGAGTCTTTGAATTTAAAAACAATTGGAAGTCCAAAAGACGCTCTTGGAAATTTTTCAAAATCCGGCTCAATTGGTTGATGGTGTCGTTCTGGTATGATTTTGTTAGTTTCTCTATCTCTACGTTCCAATCGTTCCAATCGTTGCCCAATTAAATTGCGAATAGCTTCAGGTTCGTTCCATTTACTTCGCTTTGGTTTATCTTCCAGTTTCTTTCTATCATAATTATATTCTTGTTCAATTCTTCTTTGTTGACGAAAGTTTTTATAGTTATCAATTAACTTTTTCCATACTTCGATAACTGATAAAGGTTTTTCAAGAACTAGGATTCTTAATTCTTTCTTTAAATAAGGCGTTCCTTTTGGGGCATTGCCATCAACAATTACTTTTTTCGCTTTTTCTCTAATTTTTTGCTCAGAATCTGTAACCTCGAATGTTGTAACCTTATCGTTTTCTTTTAACTCCCAAAGTTGCAATGCACCAAACCCTCGACGAGTCCTTGCTCCAATTCCCCCGAAGGTTTCCCAAATCCAAAATGTTGCGTCTAAATCATCCTTGAATTTGATTGGAAAAGATATAACCAAAATAAATGAAATGCCATTTAAAACAAATGCGTCAGAATCTCTTAAAGGGAATGATGCGTATCCTAATTCACGAGGTAAGTTAAACTTGCTTCCTTTATTTTCAATTTGAATTTCAATTTTAATGGTAGAAGGAATTTCGGTGCTTCCAAAAATTGAATCTTCAACCTTTTTCATTTCAGGAATCGAAGAAAATTGTCCACCCCGAATTGCACGCCACCAAAAGCGGAGTTGACCGCGAATTTCGGTTTCACGAATGATTTTTACAGCATCAGCTTTTTTCGTTACCGCACCGCCGCCGAAAAGTGGCGTGATGAGTTTGTATTTGCGAATTTGCTTGATGATGTTTTCATCGGCAATCGGTTCAACCTTTAGTTCGTTGACAAAAGCGTTTAATTCGTCTGATATTTTTCTTGCCATAATTACCTCAAATTTCGTGTTCCGTATTTCCGTCCCAATTTCCTAAAACTGCTAAACCAAAACCATCGAGTTTAGTTTGGTCGCAATCGCCGATATTTTTGAACCAAGTTTTATTAATAAATTCGTCAACGTCGCCGCTAATTTCCAAAAAATAAACCGTTCCCGCAGGTGTCAGTCTTCGCGTTGGTTTAGGTCTTCGTAACTTAAAATCCCAACCCGATATTACTTGCGAACGATTGACTGCAACGGCTTTAACTTTTGCACCTAATTTAGTTTCATCAGGCAAAAAACCTTTTTCAAAATATGCAGGTGTCAGCAAAATCAAACGACAATAGCGTTTATTTTTACTTTCATCAATTTTAACGGTTATCTTTTTTCTCAAATCAGCAAATCGGTTTTCAAAATCGAAATTTCCTTGCGTCCAACGCACAATACGTCTTTCTCCGCCAAGCGGGAATAAACCGCTTTCCAACTTTTGCTCAAACTCTTTTTTGTAATCAACTTGTAAAACTAAGACAAGACGTTTACGGTCTTTGGTTGTAAACTCCAAACCGCGAGTTTGAAAAAGTCCGCCCTCAGAATTAGCTTTTCGCCAATAACCGTCTTTTCCCTTTTTCTTTTCCTCTTCATCAAAAATCCTAACGTGCGTTCTTTGGTCGGAAATTAAACCGCCAATTCCAAGTTTTTCGCTTTCAATTTTTTGTGATTCAGTTTTAATCAACCATTCTTCAAACTTGTTCCAATGCCAAAACTTTACTTCGGAATTTGGTTTACCTTTTACTTCCTTGTTTGGGTTATCTTTGTCTTTTTCAATACCTAAAAGCCTTAACTCTATGTCCAAGTTATCATTGACATTAGACAAATAATTTTCGCTCAAAGGAACAAGCGGAAAGAGGTTTTTGTCAGTTTCATCTTCGGTTTTGATATAAAGTGAATCTGCCGGAGTTGGAGCGAAAAATTCAAGTGAATCATTTTCTTTAATTTCCGCTAACAACGCACCGAACATTTCAATTTGAAGAATTTCGTCAATTAAATCATCATCGAATTTCTGCCAATTATTATTGTTTTTAGACAAACCGATTCTTGTTCTGACGCTTCCGATTAAGGTTGACGGAAACGGAAAATCCAAAGACTTCGCCCGTGAGCCTGCGGTCGCGTTGAACGGTCTGCCGTCGCGGACAATCAGCGAATCGTGCGGCTCAATTAACCAAGTTTCTTTGCTCATTATTTAATCTCCATCAGTGCTAAATCTTCGGCATCTGCAAACATTTTAGCGATAATTAATTCATCCGCTAAGATTGCAATGCTGTCATCGTTTTTCTTTTCTTCGCCTTCTTTTTCGACAGGTCTAATATTTTCAAGATACTTTCCTATGTTTTCAACTATCTCTTTTTCAATGTCTTTTCCGCCAAAATCTCCTTTCTTTCGTTTCAATATTCGTATTGCTTCTGCTTGCTTTGCGTTATCCAAATTGTCAATCAATTTTTTTAACTTTTCTTTTTCATCATTTGAAATTGAATCATCTTTCAGTTTTTCCACGAATTCTTTTGTGTCCAGGCGAATTGCCAAATCTCGAAGTTCATACGCCGCACCGTCGGGAATTGCATTTTCACGATGCCATTTGATAAAAGTCTGCAATCTTTCATCAAGCGTTCCCCAAGTTCCTTTAGCAATTCTCGAAGCACCACTGCGTTTATCCACCACAACCGCCAAAGCATTTTTGCCATCAACACTTTTCGCTGCTTTTTCAGCTTTTCGGACTAAATCCAAAGCATCTTCAAGCGGTTCGAGATGATGAACAACGGCAATTCCGACTGACAGAGTTGGCGAATTTTTGCCATCATATTTGAAACTTTCAAGACTTTTGTGGAATTTATCTTGCAATTTATCCGCATATTCTAAAACTTTATGAAGTCCGACAAATGCCAAAACATCATCGCCACCTGCATAAATCAAAGAACCTTGTTTTTCATTTTCAATAATCTTTCCAACTTCTTTAGCAAATTCACTTAATTTTCCCGATAATTCTTTGTGTTTTTCTTTTGGATTGCTTCCATCAATTTCGGCAATTTTCTGAATATTATCAATCGCTTTGCCCATAAAATCGCCGTCCGCCAGAACCAAAGCATAATACGGTAAAGGTTTAGCATTTTTTCCAAAAGCCTTTTCCAAAAAGCCTTTTATTGGAGGTTTGTTATTTTTCTCAGGAACACCAATCAAAGCGTCTTTTGCTTTTTGTAAATCAATTTTGTCGCTAAAAAACTCGCTCAATCGTTCTTCAAATAATAAATGCCCATCATAAACTCCAAAAATATTGTGGCTTAAATTTTCGGGAACACGACCAAGAATTTTATAAAGTTGCTTAGGCTCAATTTCTGTTAATAAGTCCGAGAGAATTGAAATATAGTCAGTTACTGCACCTTGATCATCTAATCTCTGCAACAGAGGCAAACTTGCAACGTGAGATGTGCTAAAAAATCGGTCTTGATAATTTTCATCCGAATTTTCGTTTCTATTTTCTACTTTGCCGTGTCTTTTTAACAAACCAACTCCACAAAGTCTTTCGCCTTCTTTTACGCCATAATCAACTCGCAGTTTTTGTTTTGAGATTTTTCCGTCTTGGACTTCTTTGTAAAGTTCTTCCATAAGAACTGACTCACGTTGCCCGTCAAGCGAAGATTTCGGAACATAATTTCCCCAAGCATTTTCCTTTTTACTGTCCCAAAGATTAACTTGGCTAAAATTTCTTGTTGCCTTGCGTGCAGAAAATAGTTTTTCGACATTGTTTCTGTCTTTGACGTAATCATCAGTTCGCGCAGCGGCTGTCCAGAAAAATTCGACTAAATCCGCAACTTGTTTTTTTGCAATGTTTTCCAAAAAATACTGCTTCGAGACTTTTTTGAATGCTTCGTTACGAATAACTTTTAACCTTTCATCAATCGCCTTTTTTACATTTTCACCAACTTCACTAATAGTTTTAGGATTTGCTTTAATTTCAGCCAAAATTTTATTGACCACATTAAAACTTGTGTTCGGTTCTAAATTTGATTTATCAGTATTCGGGAAAATAAGTTCCCCAGTTTGCTCAACGATAGATTTAGCCGCCGCTTTCGACAATTCGCTCAAAAGCCACGATCCAAACCATAAATCACGGCTTCGGCGAGCGGATGCGATGAAATCTTGGACTGGTCCGATGGAAATAGAAATTAAGTATTTTTGGCTCATAACAATTATTAAGGAAAAGAACGAAAGCCTTCTTAAGGTAACGGATAAATCTTTGGTGTTTCGTTTTCTTTATAACATAGTTTTTCCGAAATGCAAACATTTTTTTTTATAAACAACCGATGCACGATTTTTGTAAATCTTGAATAAAACGGGCGACGACGGGCGCGGCGATTTTGCCGCCGGTGAAATCTCGGTTCATTTCAAGCGGGATTTCGTTGTTTGGTAACCCGCACCAAATTCCGACGACGATTTTTGGTGAAACGGCGAAAAACCACATATCGGCGAACATTCCCGATCCGGTTTTCGCCGCGATGTTCGGGTTATTTTGTAGATTTGCGTCGCGTTTGAAATTTGGCGCGGTGCCGATTTCGCTGACGACGAGTTTCATCATTTCAAAGGTTTTCGACGCGCTTTCGCTCGATGCGGCGCGTTCGGGTTTCGGGCGCGGGAAAGGGAATTTTTGCGCGTTTTGTTGATAGAATTTTATTGGCGCGGGTTTGATGAAAATGCCTTGGTTAGCGAAAACCGTGTAGGCGGAAACCATTGAAAGCAGGGAAGTTTCCGAACCTTTCGAGCCGCCGATTGCTGACACGCCGCTTTTTTCGGGCGTGGAGTTTGTCAGTTTTCCAACGAACTCCACGGCTTTTTCGATGCCGACCGATTCCGCCGCCGCGACTGCGTGAAAATTGTAGCTTTTTGCCAAACCGTTTGCCGCCGTCGAAGTTTCGCCGACGTTGTTTTTCGGACGAAAGCTAACCGCATCCGTGTCTGGATTGATGACGGTTTCGGGCGTAAAAGGTTTGCCGTTCCAGATTCCCGTTTCGAGTGCGGACAAATAATAAAAAGGTTTGATTGCGCTGGCGGGCGAGCGTTTGGTTAAGGCAAAATTCATTTCGGGCGAGTTTCCGCCATACATCGCCAAAATTTCGCCGGTTTCGGCTTTCATTGCGACGAGCGAAATTTGCGGTTTGACGGTGCGGCAATCAATATTTTCGGGTTTTTGGCGCAAACATTCGGCGTAGATTTTTGTAGTTAAATCCGAAATGGATTTTTCGGCGATTTCGGTTGCGCTTTTTTGCAGACGATAATCGAGCGTCGTGAAAATTTGCAGACTTCCTTCCGATTCGCGGATTTCCGCAAGGTTTTCGGGTAAATGATTAGCAACGTAAGCGGAAAAAAGTCGGCTGTAAGCATCTGCCGGACGTTCGGTGCGGTTTGCGCTGGCGAAAACGAATTTGAGCGGCTCGTTTTTGGCGTTTTCGATGGTTTCCGCCGAATATTTTTCGGGATGATTGCGGCGCATCAAATCCAAAATTCGGTTGCGTCTGCCGGTGAGTTTTTCATAGTCGTTTTTTCGTGCCGCAGAAACGTAGATCGAAGGCGAATGGATTATTCCGGCGATTTGAGCAAACTCGCTTAAACTCAGTTCGGACAATGGTTTACCGAAATATTCCTGACTCGCTGCCGAAATGCCGTGAATTTCCACGCCTTCGCTGGCGGCAAGCGGAATCATCGAAAGATATGCCGCCAAAATTTCGCGTTTTGACATCATTTCTTCCGCCGCCATCGCAAACGGAATTTCCATCAATTTGCGCTGTGCGGTTTCGGGCAAAAAGCCGAGATATGTCTGCCAAAATTCTTCTTTTGCGCCTTTGAGGACGTTATTTTTGATAATTTGTTGGGTAATAGAACTGCCGCCGCCGCGAAATGTTGCAACGCGGTAGCCGATGCCGAAAACGTCAACGCCCGAATGTTCGTAAAATCTCGTATCTTCGGCACTCGTAACCGCGTCGGAAAGCATTTCGGGGATTTCGTCAGCGGTTAAAACGATGCGCCGGACGCGCTGTTCGCGGAGCGATTCGGAGTTGATAAATTTGATAAACGAGCGCATCGGCAAAGGTTCGAGTTCGATGTTTTCGACGCTTTGACCGCCAACGAAAATTTTGCGAACACGGTTTTTTTCAAAGACGATTTCGCCGCCCGAAAACATTTCGGAGCGCGGCACGAATTTGACCGAATTTTTCGCCGCAAACCAACTTCCGGCAGATTGATTTTCCGCCAAATCGTAACCCAATTCGCCGAAATAATTTTGCAAATCGTCGGTGGAAAATTCTTCGCCAACGCGCAAATCCAAAGGCGCGTAGAACATTTGCAGTTCCGAACGATTGTTCAATTCGTCAGGTCGGTTCGCTTGCAAATGCGTGTGAGCGGCTTGGTAAGACGCATAAAAAAGCGCAGTAAAAATCAACCACAGCGCGGCGAAAATCGCCAGCGAAACGCGCACCGAAGTTTTACGGAGAAAGTTTTTCAAGTTGGATTTTTTCATAATATTTATTTCAAATTAAGCCATCGTAGATGGCAAAAGCGTGTAGCCCATAGCGTGAGCTATGGGAATTTGTTTATTAAATAATCAAGCTATCGTAGATAGCGACAGAAAGATTCGTGCATCGCAAAATCTGTCGCCCGCCTACGCGGACTTGACGTTCGCGCATATCATTCCCATAGCTCGCGCTTTGGGCTACACGCTTTCACTCCGCGAGCTAAGCAGGTGAGCAAAAGTTTTGCCGGATTTTGCTTCGCGTTCGGAGTTCCAACTTTAGTTGGGTTGCGCCGCGCTTCGCTGGCGCAAGAGCCAGCTAAAGCTGGAACTCCAAACTTTTTCATAATGCCTCATTACTTTTACTCACCTGCTTATGACAAACAATTTTTCTAATAATCAACCTTTTGCAAATCGGCGGATTGAAATTCGCGCCGGATGCGATGACGATTACTCTATGTTTTACGCCGCCGTAGATTGCCAAACTTGCAAAAACGGCGGCATAAAACAGACTCGAAACCGTGATCGAGATTTTCGGCGAAACGCCCAAACGGTCAAAAATGCCGACGGTGAAAATTTGTAAAACAAGCAGAACGGCAGCCACAAAACCAAATAAACACAGACGTTTAGCAATCGGCAGAAGGCTTGCGGCAAAGTCTTTCGCCGCGCTTTGAAAGTTTGACCAATCAACCGTGCGGCTGATTTTCGGCAGATAAATTTTTTCGCGTCTTTCCATTAGATTACGTTTAACGGTTCAAAATGCAGAACGAGTTTTTGGTCGCGTTCGAGTTGCGGCAGAAGCGGCAAATCTTCCCAAATGTCGTGTCCTTTCGACGAAAAAGCCTTTTGCAATTTCGCGCCTTCTGCGCTGATTTCTTTGGCGATTGTGGCAATGTCGCCCGACAAATCTTTCAACGAAATTTCGCTTCGAGCGTTTTCCGGCAGTTGGAGTTTGACGGTCAAATCGTTTTCGCCGACGACTTCGATTAAGATTTCTTCGCCGAAATTGACCGAAGTGTTATCCGATGCTTGTCGCTTAAACTCTTTATCGGCAATCTTTCGCAAAATTTCCGTGTGCATTTTGCGGGCGATTTCGCGTTCGCCGTTGTCGCGCAAATTTTTAATCGTGCCGTCCGCAACCGCAACGGTAAGCCGTTCTTCAACGTCGTTTTCGCGCTTTTGTCGGCGCATTTTTTCCGATGCCAGATTTTCTTTCGATTCCGTTTCGGCAGATTCGAGCGCGTCATCATAAACGCTCGGTTTGCCGAAAACTTTGAGCGACACAGGAAACGACTCCAAAGTTACCAAAACGAACAGCAGAGGTATATATATCAACGTCGCGCCGGGTTGTGTGCGGACGATGTTAAAGAGTGCTTCGTGTTTGGCGAGAATGCCGTCTGAAGCTGTGTGTGCCGCGTTGATGCGGCGGATTTCCTCTTCGATTTCGTTGCGGATTTGCGCCAGACGTTCGCGGTTTTGTGTCAAAATTCCGGCTGATTCGGTTTTCGCGTCTTTGTATTTCGCGTCTGATTCTTGAAAGGCAATAGTTTTGCGGTCGGCGGCAATTCCGACACCGCGTTTGCCTGAGCCGCTCGTGCCTTCGATTTCGCCGATGACGGCTTTTTCTTTTTCGTCTCGATCATTTTTGAGCGTATCTAAACGGTTTTCGATTTCGCGGTTTGAGTTTTCAAGCGCATCAACTTCCGGCTGAAAACGTGCCGTCGCTTTTTGCCGCGCATCGGTCGAAATTATCGAACCTTTCTGCGTCAATTCAAACTGGATTTCCTTGCCAAACATTTGCAAAAGAAGCGGTTCGCCGATGACTAATGCCAGCGCGACAGTCAATAAAAATCGTTGCGCGATAGAGATTTTGCCCGTTTCATTTTTGCGAAATGAAGTCAAAATCGCTCGGTCTAAAGAAAACACACCGCCGCCCCAAGCCACGCCGAAGGGAAGTGCCGCGCCGAATGAAATCGAAAAAGTGTGCATCAAAAAATAAGCAAAAGAAACGCTTGCAAGCGCGGCAATAACCACCATAATCACGCCGATTGCCGTGTAACGACCGTGATTTGTCGGGCATTTTTCCAACACCGAAGGCACAACACCGGCGCACCACCAAAAAAAGTTGCGAATTAAACGTCTGAAATTTCCGAGTTTGTTCATAATAAAATTTCTCCTGAAAGCCAACATACCACGCAAAACCGCCCGCCCGATTTACGGCAAACTTGCCGATTTATAAGAGATTATTTGAAATAAGAAATTGCCCGCTAATCTACGCGAATTAACGCGAATTTTTTCTTTCATTAGCGAAGATTAGCGAAAATTAGCGGGCAAAATTTTTGTTTAATATCATTCAAGTTTATTTCAAATAATGTCTATTACATCCGATTAGCAATCCACAAATAAAAAATCCACAAAAGCAAAAAGAAAAACGCCGCACCGCCGACCAGCAAACCAAACGCTGCCGCCGCCCACTTCAAAAATATTTTCATAAAATTTTTCAACATAATTTTCCGCCTCCAAAACAAAAAAAAGACTTTCAATCCCGCCACAGGATTAAAAGTCTAACGCAAAAAAACAAACCCGAAACTTACGGCAAACTTGCCGAAAAAAAAAAGCGACTGCAAAAAAATTGCAATCGCGCCACCAAAAGCAAAAACTAGCTTTCAACACACAGTTTCTGCCAGTTTTGTTGATTTGCCGTGCAAAAATCTTAACGAGAAAAGCGCGAAAGATTTATAAACTTTCGCGCTTTTTTTGTAATTTTTTTTGCGCCCACTCAACCGCAGGAAGTAGTAATTTAACTTAACTTGCCTCATTACTGAGCGGTCTGAAAATTGCATAGTTGAAAAATCGCTTATTATGAGCAACTTAATCAAGTGTTTTCCGTGTTTTCTGTGTTTTCAGTGGACAGAAAAATAAATCTATCCACTGAAGACACAGAAAACACGGAAGAAACCGGAAACATGTCGGTCATTGATTTGTCCTATCAATTTCCGTGCCGCTCAGTAATGAACTTGCCTTTCTTAAATAACGACTTTCATACTCAGAAATTTCTTTTTTCAAATCTTCAATTTGAGCGATTGTGCCGCTTGCCAAAACTTGAAAATGTCGCGGCTTATGCGGAAGATATTTTTGTTTTTTTTCTTCCAAAACATTCTCGAATTCTTTCAGCCAATGCAATGATTGTTCGTAACCTAATTGTGTTGTTATCATATCAGCCTCACAACGCCTTTCCTTTCATCAGATTGTTTTATTTTTGAAAAAAGTCAAGAGTTTTTATGTAACCTAAACTTCCGAGAATTTCTACTTTTACATCAAAGCCGTATTTTTTACTTAAAAATTTTCCGTCTAAAACTTTGCCTGTCCAAAATGAAATTTCCGCATCTTCAAATGCCGGATTCAAAACCAAAATAAGGTCAATGTCGTCCGGTTCATCTTTAGCCGTTACATAGCTTCCGTCAATGATAACTTCTTGCGTCCAGCCCGTTGCCAGAACTTCTTTCAAAAAGCCTTCGAGTTTCTCAAACAAAACAAGTCTTCTATCGCTTCGGCGAAAGCGTGCAAAGCGTTTCGTAAATTCGACAAGGGAACAATCCCAAACGCCTTCCGGTAAATATCCGTTTTGGTCAAATTCGGGCAACATCAAACAGAGAATATAGAGTTAATTGCCAACTTATACGCTTTACTGTTAGAAAGTAGGCAATAGAAAAGTCCGACACGCTTTAGCTTGTCGCTCTAAGTATAGTAATAATAAAAGTTAAGCGATTCAACAAGCTAAAGCGTGTTGGACTTTTATTGCCTACTTTCTATTGGGAAAGCGTATTACAAATGTGAATTTCTTTTCGTCCGCGACAATGCGCCCCCAAAACCTTTCAAATCGTCAAGCGCATCAACGAAGCGATTTAAATTTCAATCCGCTTTAAACGCGAAGTGTCCGCCAATTTTTCTTCGCATCGTTCTTGGCATTGATCATCGTTTCGTTTCAATCCGCTTTAAACGCGAAGTGTCCGCCAATTCAGTCCGCCGGCGCGGGTCGCGTCAACGGATAAGTTTCAATCCGCTTTAAACGCGAAGTGTCCGCCAATTGGGCGTAATGGCTCTTGGTCGCTATGGTGAAATAGTTTCAATCCGCTTTAAACGCGAAGTGTCCGCCAATAAAGTAATTATCGAACCTGTGAGAAATTGGAAAAAGTTTCAATCCGCTTTAAACGCGAAGTGTCCGCCAATGTATTTTCCGCCGCGCTCCGAACGGACAGTTAAAGTTTCAATCCGCTTTAAACGCGAAGTGTCCGCCAATGAAGAAGAAGAACTCAGCCACTTCTCAGCTCGGGTGTTTCAATCCGCTTTAAACGCGAAGTGTCCGCCAATTAATATCACTGAAATTATTTCCGGTGGCGATCCACTGATTGTTTCAATCCGCTTTAAACGCGAAGTGTCCGCCAATCTGCTCTCCACCGTGCTGTAACCCATCAGGAAAAAGGTTTCAATCCGCTTTAAACGCGAAGTGTCCGCCAATTCCAAAGAATGAATATTACCCAAATCGTGCTATAAGTTTCAATCCGCTTTAAACGCGAAGTGTCCGCCAATTCGTGTGCGCACGGGACGGGAAGTTTTTAGTGAAAGTTTCAATCCGCTTTAAACGCGAAGTGTCCGCCAATTTGAATGTTGCGGTGTCGTTGCCTTATGCGCTTAAGTTTCAATCCGCTTTAAACGCGAAGTGTCCGCCAATTCTATGCGAGTAATTTATACGCGTGATTGGAATGGTTTCAATCCGCTTTAAACGCGATGTGTCCGCCAATTTACGCAAGTCCCAAGAAGGCTTTTAGCCCTAAGACACATTGTTTCAATCCGCTTTAAACGCGATGTGTCCGCCAATGTAGTTTTTTTTAGTTTGTCAGTTTCGGCGCAAGAGTTTCAATCCGCTTTAAACGCGATGTGTCCGCCAATTGACGTTTGGAATTTTTTTTTTGGTCGCCATGAGTTTCAATCCGCTTTAAACGCGATGTGTCCGCCAATACAGCGCATCTCGGAACTTGAAAAGCTGAACAAGAGTTTCAATCCGCTTTAAACGCGATGTGTCCGCCAATGTTGGGCAATAACTGTCCTGTATCAATGCTGGGAACGTTTCAATCCGCTTTAAACGCGATGTGTCCGCCAATCAAGCCTAC
>JANNYB010000244.1:0-6035 GCA_031409875.1 Acidobacteriota bacterium
TGCGTGGATTAATCAATGTCGCGTGCTGTGGAAGAATTGTGAAGGTCTGTTGGTCACAAGCGAAACCAAGATTAGAATTTGTGCCATCCGCTTGATATTACGGAGAATTGCTTAATGAAGAAATTGCAAACAGGTTCTATACTGATTTGTTAAGCAGGTCATCATAAGTTTTGGAACATAATGACTTTGCAGAAACACGCACGGAGTAAGTGTGTTCTCGCCCATACTCCGTGCGGGCTTCTGCATTATGTCACGAAACTTACGCATACCTGCTTAACTTCCCAAACTTCCCAAGGTTCTATTTCTGCTCGATTGCTTTTTTGAATTGTGTTTCGAGTTGTTCGACAAAATTCAAAATATTCTGTCGTCCTTTGAACTTTTCTTTGGCTAAATCAAACGCTTCTTGACCGCGCGGATCAGAAAGGCGTATGAAATGTTGAAAGCTGTCGAAAATTACTTGGAAATTGTTATTTTCCAAGCCTTTTTTGAAGTTATCGAGCAACAGCGGAAGCACACGCGCATCGCCTTTGCCGCTCGAAGCGAGAACGCCGAGAGCGTTTGAACGAACGGTGTTTGAATAAGATTTATCGGTATATTTGAAACCGATTTCAACTGCACGTTTGTCGCCGAGATTTGCCAAACCGATTAATCCGGCGTTTCTGATGCGGTCTTTCCAAGAATTAGTTTCGACTAATTTAACCAATGAATCAAAGGCTTTCGCATCTTTTGAACGCGCCAGAGCCAACGCCGCCGATTCGATTACGCCGTAGCTTTTATCGTTTAACGAAGCGATAAATAAATCGGTATATTTTGCATCGCGCATTCTTCCCAAACCGGAAATCGCGGCGGCGCGGACACGCGAATCGGTGTCTTTCGCGGCATTTTCAAAAGCGCGGACGGTTTGCGCGTCGAATTTTGATGTCTTTTCGTTCGCATTTCCTTCGGATTGCGTGATAATTTCAATCGCGTCGCGCCGGATTGCCCAAAATTGTTCTTTGAAAATTGTCTGATTAAATGCCGCGAGAATTTTGGCTTTTTCATCGGCGGAAGTTTCTTGCGCCTTCCAGCGGTTTGACAAAATATTCATTGCCCAAACTCTGCCTAAAACATCAACATCATTGCGAAATTGATAGATTAATTCATCGGTCGGTTTTTCAAATTTTACTTCTTTAATCCAAGTTCCTTCATTATCGAAATCAATGAGTTTCGGTTCGTTTGCGGCTTCAAACGTGAAAACATTTTCGGCTTGCGGTTTTATCCAAACTTGTTGGATTTTATGATCAAGTTCAATGTCCATTTTGCCTTGAAAAAATTCAACTTGCGGAAATTCGTTGAGCAAATCAATTTTTTGCGTTTGTTTGACGTTCAAAGTCAGCTTTCCGTTCGCGTAATTTTTCGTAACTTCAAAAACCGGATGTCCCATTTTATAAAGCCATTGATCGAAAAACCAATCCATTGATTGTCCGGTTGATTCTTCAATCGCAATCCGCAATTGTTCGGTTTGGACGGGCGAATTGGCATTTGATTTTAAGTAATGATTTATCGCTTTGAAAAACATTGCATCGCCGAGATGTTTGCGAAGTTGATGCAAAACCGCACCGCCGCGCGGATAAGCATAACTGTCGAATAAATCGTCGGCACTTTCATAATATTTCGTAACAATCGGGCGGCGATTTCCCTGCTCCCAAGTGCTGTAATACGCATCTTGATTGCTTTTGACATCATCGTAAAGAAATTCGTCCGTGCCTTTCGATTTTTGCGTCCAAAGTGCTTGAAAATATGTCGCAAACGATTCGTTAAGCCAAATTTCCGACCAATCGCGGCAAGTAACATAATCGCCAAACCATTGATGCGCGAGTTCGTGCGACTGCAAACCTTCGCTGTCAAAATCAAGCAAAGTGCGCTCGTCGTGAATCATCGTCGGAGTCATCGAAGTTGCCGAAATATTTTCCATTCCGCCGCCAAAACCTTCCGCAACTGTTTGCGCGTATTTGACATACGGATATTTTACGCCCGTAATTTCGGAGAAAAATTTCACCATTTCGGGCAATTTTTTAACGGACGCTTCGCCGTCTTTGGCTTCGTTCGGAAACAGATAAGTCGAAACCGGAATGTCGAGATAATTTCCTTTGATTTCGGCATATTCGCCAACGACAATCGAAGTCAGATAATTGGCATACGGCGTGTCCATTTTCCAATGAAAAGTTTCCGTGCCGTCCGCGTTTGTTTTGCGGTTGATGAGTTTTCCGTTGCCGACGACAAACATCGGTTTTTCAACAGTTGCGGTCAATTCCGTCGTGCGAAAATCGTTCGGCGAATCGTAGGACGGAAACCAAAAACGGTTATAATCGGTTTCGCCTTGCGACCAAATTTGTCTGCGCCGATTCGGGTTTTCTGCCGTCGGTTTAATAAATTTCAAACCGCCGCCGCCGCCGAATCCGAGCGTATTTGCCACGACCAAACCTTTTGAACGATAATCAATCGTCAACGTCAAAGCCTCGCCGACGGCATAAACTTTGTCGAGATTTATTGCCAAATTCGATTTCGTTTCGTCATATTGAAACTTCAAATCTTTGCCCGCCATTTTCACAGAATTGATAATCATTGCGCCCGCGTCGAGATTGATTTGCCGAAAATCCGTCGCCAAAGGCGCAAGCGTAATCGCCGCCGTGCCGTAGGCTTGTTCTTTTTCCCAATCAAATTTTAAATCGAGCGCAATATGTCGCACATCGAAATCACGACTGCGAACGTAATTCACCTTCGGAAGTTTTTTAACTTTATCGTCCAGCAAAAACGGATTTTGAAAAACCTCGTTCATCGGACGTGCAAGTAAAAATTGATTGAAAACCAGCATCAATAATGCTGAAACCGCGAAAAGTTTTATTTTGAAAGAATTATTTTTCATTAAGTTTGAATGAAGTCAGAACGGGAAGCGGTAGCGACTCGCTCAATATTTAGCAGGTCGCTACCGCTTCCTGTTCTGACTTTAGCAATGATACCTGATAAATCAAGTTTTTAGCCTTCGTTTTTCGGTTTTTTCTCCAGACTTTGTTTGAATTGCATTTCTAAAAATAATATGAAACCCGTAAATTGCTGATTGCTTTTGAATTTCGTTTTGAGCATATCAAACGCTTGTTGTCCACGCGGATCGCCAAGACTGATGAGGGCGCGAATTGTCGTGAACATTCCGTTAAAATCGTCAATTTCGAGCGCAGATTTGAATGCGTCAAAGATTATCGGAAATGCCTTCGGATTGCCTCTGCCGGTTTCGCCGAGAACCGATAAAGCCGCGCTTCTGGCATCAATCGGTTGCGATTTGTCCGAAACTAATTTTAAGGCAACGTCAAATGCGCGTTTGTCGCCCAAAGCCGCCAAACCGTTGAGTCCGGCAACCTGAATTCTGCCGCGCCACGATTGCGTATTGACCAATTTCATCAGTGCGTCGAAGGCTTTCGGATTTTTTGTTTTGCCGAGAGCTTCAGCCGCCTGATCAATCACGCCATAGCTTTGATCGTTCAATGCCGCGAGATAAATGTCGGTATATTTTGCGTCTTTCGTTGTCGAAAGTAGCTCGATTGATTCTGAGCGAATCAGCGATTCTTTGGCGTTTTTCGCCGATGAAGCCAAAAACGTCGAGAGCGATTCGTCTATTTTCACGGGCGGAATTTCAACATTCGGCATATTTTGTTGCGGAACAATCAAATCTCTGATTTCCGAAATCGCCGCACGGCGAATACGCCAGAATTTATCGTTTTTCGCCGTTTCGAGCAAAGCCGTCAAAATTTTCGCTCTTTCGCCTTCGACTTCCGCACGTTTGACGAGTTCATTCATTGCCCAACGTCTGCCCAAAACGTCTTTGTCGTTTGCCATTTGGTAAAGCAATTCGTCGGTCGTTTTTTCAAATTTTACTTCTTTAATCCAAGTTCCTTCATTGTCGAAATCAACCAATTTCGGCGCGGTCGGCGCATCGAAAGTGAAAATATTTTCGGCTTGCGGTTTTATCCAAACTTGTTCGATTTTTCCGTCAATTTCGACATCGAGTTTGCCTTCAAAATATGAAACTTGCGGAAATTCGTTTAGTAAATCAACTTTTTGCGTCTGTTTGACATTCAAATTCAATTTGCCTTTGCCGTAACTTTTCGTAACTTCAAAAATCGGATGTCCCATTTTATAAAGCCATTGATCGAAAAACCAATCCATTGATTCGCCGGTTGATTCTTCAATCGCAATTCGCAAATCTTCGGTCGAAACGGGCTGATGCGCGTTGGTCGTCAAATAATTATTGAGCGATTTGAAAAATCCTTCGTCGCCGAGATGTTTGCGTAAAAGATGCAAAACCGCCGCGCCGCGCGGATAGGCGTAACTGTCGAACATCGCGTCTTTGTTGGCGTAATTTTTTGTAACAATCGGGCGGCGGTTGCCGTCGTTCCACGTTTGATAATATTGGTTTTGATTGGCACGGACGTTTTCATAAAGAAAATCGTCGTGTCCTTTTGAATGTTCGTTATAAAGCCCGTCAAAATATGTCGCAAACGATTCGTTAAGCCAAATTTGCCCCCAATCGCGGCAAGTTACATAATCGCCGAACCATTGATGCGCGAGTTCGTGCGCTTGCAGTGAATCGCTGTCTTCATCGAGCAACGTGCGCTCGTCGTGAATCATTTCCTGAATCTGCGTCGTTGCCGAAATATTTTCCATTCCGCCGCCGAAATCTTCGACAAATGATTGCGCGTATTTGGGATACGGATATTTTACGCCCGTAATTTCAGAAAAGAATTTTACCGTGTCGGGAAGATTTTTGACCGTTGCGGCAACTTCTTTCGATTGATTTTTGTAGCCGTAATTAATAATCGGAATGCCGTTCCATTCTTGTTTGACTTCGGCATATTCGCCGACGACGATTGATGTCAGATAATTTGTATAAGGCGTATCCATTTTCCAATGAAAAGTGCGCGTTCCGTCCGTATTATCTTTGGTTTCGGCGAGTGCGCCGTTTGAAATTACCGTGTATTTTTTATCAACCGTCGCCGTTAATTCCGACGTGCGAAAATCGTTCGGCGAATCGTAAGATGGAAACCAATATCGGTTAAATTCGGTTTCGCCTTGAGACCAAATTTGCATCGGTTTATTCGGTTCTTCTTTCGTCGGTTTGATAAAACGAAGTCCGCGCCCGAAACTTCCGATTGCTGTATCCGCGTCTGCCGAATTAACGTAACTTGTTCGATAATCAACTTTTACCGAAACATTTTCGCCGCTTTTATAAACGCGGTCGAGCATAATTTCGAGATTATCGTTCGTTTCGCCGCCTTTATAATTAAATTTCAAGGTCGCGCCGCCCGCGATTGAAACCGAACTTATCTGCATCATTGCCGCATCGAGCGCGATTTTGTCCGTTTCACGAAACGGCGCAAGCGTGATCACGGTCGAACCGTAGGCTTGTTCCTTTTCCCAATCAAATTTTAAATCAATCGCCACGTGCTTGACATCAATCGCCCGCGAACGAATCCAATTTACCGGCGGCAATTTAACCGCTTCATCATCTTGCAGTTGCCAAAAAGCATTTTTCGGCGGACGTGCCGACGCAATACTTGAAAACACGAAAACAAAAAGCATCGAAAGAACAAGAGCCTTTCGCGCTATAAATCTAAAAGTCATAATTTTCTTAAATGTAATAATTTGCACAAAAACTTGGAAGAGCATTTATTTAGACACAAATACGGCAGATTTAGTTGTTTGTTTCATTAAAACTTAAGTTTCATAACATCAATCTCAGACACATTCACCGCGCAATCAATCTTAAGTTTTGAACAAATTTAACATCAGGGCTTTCCTATAAAAATATCGCGTAGCGATAAGATGAGTTTAGCCGTGTCTTTTAAGCATTAGTTTCTACACAAGTCCAAATTGACTTGAATGCTTGTGGTTTTGTCGCTGAAAGCGACTGACATTATAGCCTAGCGAGAATCGCTAGGTAAGTTTGATTACATTTTCCGTCGCTGAAGGCGACGAACAAAAACGCGGTGATTGTTGCTCGC